>CAIJNI010000032.1 GCA_903821995.1 uncultured beta proteobacterium | reverse complement strand
GGTTTGGCAACCGTCTACCGCGTTTTGACGCAATTTGAACAAGCTGGAATTCTGCTGCGTAATCATTTTGAATCTGGAAAAGCTGAAGGTAAGGCGATTTTTGAGCTTAATGAAGGGGTTCACCATGACCATCTCGTTTGCCTAGACTGCGGTCATGTTGAAGAGTTTGTTGACGCAGCCATTGAAGCCAGACAACACGAAATCGCAAATAAACTAGGATTTATACTCGAGGAGCATGCCTTAGCAATGTATGGATCTTGTACGAAAAAGAACTGTAAGTACAAGAAACTTAATAAATCAGTTTGATTTATCCCTAGGTCTGAGCGCAAAGTAATGTGACACTCACATTACTTTACCTCATTAACTTACTATTTCACATCCATTAAAGCCTGCGTTGCTGCAAGCATCTGACAACTGTATCCCCATTCGTTATCGTACCAAGATAGTACTTTGACCAACTTACCGTCCTTTGAAACTCGAGTTTGCGTGCTGTCAAAAATACTTGGACAAGGATTGTGGTTAAAGTCCACAGAGACGAGTGGGAGTGTATTAAAACCTAAAATACCCTTTAATTCATGTTCACTAGCGTCTTTTAAAATTTGATTTACTTCTTCTACACTCGTGACACGCGATGCACTAAAAGTCAAATCAACCACAGAGACATTAATCGTGGGTACACGCATGGCAAAGCCATCAAATTTACCCAGTAAAGCTGGCAATACAAGACCCACCGCTTTTGCTGCTCCAGTTTTTGTGGGTATTAAGCTCATCGTCGCAGAGCGCGCACGCCTCATATCTTTGTGATAAACATCCGTGAGTACTTGATCATTGGTGTAGGAGTGAATCGTTGTCATAAGGCCAGATTCAATGCCAATTTTTTCTAGTAAGGGCTTAACCAGTGGCGCTAGACAATTCGTTGTACAACTCGCATTAGAGACAACAATATCGGTGGGTTTAAGAACTTGATGATTGACGCCATAAACAATCGTTGCATCTACATCATCACCACCCGGCGCAGAAATAAGAACTTTCTTTGCACCTTGCCGAATATGCACTAAGGCTTTTTCTTTTGTCGTAAAGGCGCCAGAGCACTCTAATACAACATCGGCTTGATGATCTCCCCATGGGGTTTCCAGGGGATTCCTAGTTGAATACATTCTGATTCTGTCACCGTTAACAATAAGATCATGCCCATCTACTTCAACCGTTCCCGGAAAGCGTCCGTGAGCAGAATCATATTGTGTCAAGTGTGCGTTCACATCAATGCCACCAAGGCCATTAATCGCCACAACTTGTAAATTGGTCTTTTTTTCTTCATAGATGGCCCTTAGCACCATCCTGCCAATCCGTCCATAACCATTTATTGCAACTCGAATCGTCATTTTTTCTCCAACTTACATATATCTACTTACTTAAACTATTATGCTTCTTTAATCTTGTAAGACTACCTGGCCACTGCTCTAACTGTTTTGGCTAAACTCTCAGGTGTGAGCCCAAAATGCTCATATAAAACCCCCGCAGGTGCTGACTCTCCAAATGTATCTACACCGTGAACTGCAGCGCATCTGTATTTCCACCAAAAGTCAGTGACCCCAGCTTCAATGGCAACACGCGGTAAGTTTTCTGGAAGAACTGAAGATTTGTACTGAGCAGACTGCTTGTCAAAAGTAGTGGTTGACGGCACCGAAACCACTCTCACAGGAATACCCGCTTCTTTTAATTCTTTCGCTGCCGCAAGCGCAATGCCTACTTCAGATCCAGTCGCTAGAATGACAGCCTTTGCTTTAGGTGCATCAAGTAAGACATAAGCACCTTTTTCAATATGTTTAATTTGCTCTGCACTTCGCTCTGAATACGGACAATTCTGACGACTAAAAATCAAACTAGAGGGTCCATCTTTTCGGCGTAATGCCATTGCCCAAGCAACGGCTGATTCTGTCGTATCCGCAGGACGCCATACGTCCATATTGGGGATTAAACGCAAACTGGCTACATGCTCTACTGACTGATGTGTAGGGCCATCTTCTCCAAGTCCAATCGAGTCATGCGTAAATACATATATAGACCTAATTCTCATGAGCGCTGCCATCCTGAGCGCATTGCGACTATAGTCTGAGAATGTCAGGAAGGTTCCACCAAAAGGGATATAACCGCCGTGCAATGTAATGCCATTCATGATGGCACTCATGCCAAATTCTCGTACACCATAATTGATATGATTGCCCCATTGTCCATGACGAACCGGTATCGATTTATTCCAGTTCGTTAAGTTCGAACCCGTCAGATCAGCCGAACCCCCTAAAAATTCTGGCAAAACGGTTGCCAATGCCTCAATGGCATTTTGACTAGCCTTGCGCGTGGCGATAGTCTCTTTTTTTTCTATGGTGCTGGCAATCAAGCTCTTGACTGCTTCTTCAAACAGCGCAGGAAGTTCGCCATCCATCCGGCGCAAAAGTTCTTGAGCTAACTCAGGGTAGGCTGTTGCATATTGATTCCACTGAGCTTGCCATTCAAGTTCCAAGGCTTGCCCCGTCTGTTTTGCATCCCATAGCTGATACACATCTTGTGGGACTTCAAATGGGGGGTAACTCCACCCAAGCGCTGCTCGTGTTGCTGCAATTTCATTAGCTCCTAGAGGTGAACCATGTACCTTATCTGAATCCGCCATATTGGGCGCTCCCTCACCAATACGCGTTTTACAAGCAATTAAAGTCGGCTTGCCATTATTCATAGATTTTGCATAGGAAATCGCTGTTGAAACTTCACTGGCCTGATGTCCATCAACATCTCGAATGACATTCCAACCATAAGCTTCAAATCGTTTAGGCGTATCTTCAGCAAACCAAGATATAACTCGTCCATCAATTGAGATTCCGTTGTCATCCCAAAGTGCAATTAATTTCCCAAGACCAAGCGTTCCAGCAAATGAACACGCTTCATGACTAATACCTTCCATCAAACAACCATCACCTAAAAACGCATAGGTGTAATGATCAACCACTTGATGGCCTGGCCGATTAAACTCTTCTGCCAGTAATTTTTCTGCTAAGGCCATACCCACAGCATTCGTAATGCCTTGACCTAATGGTCCTGTCGTTGTTTCTACACCGGGAGTAATGCCGTATTCAGGATGACCTGCAGTCTTGCTATGCAACTGCCGAAATTGCTTTAACTCTGACATCGGCAAGTCGTAGCCGGTTAAATGAAGTAATGCGTAAAGCAGCATGGAACCGTGACCGTTAGAGAGGACAAAACGATCGCGATTAAGCCACTTTGGGTTTGAGGGGTGATGTTTTAAGTGGTCATGCCATAGCGCTACAGCGATGTCTGCCATTCCCATAGGCATCCCAGGGTGACCAGAGTTCGCTTGTTGAACTGCATCCATCGCAAGTACACGAATTGCACTGGCCATACGTTGCTGGTTTTCTGGGGAAAGTTGGGTTGGCATAATATGTCTTAAAATTTGAAAGTAATTGAGGACTTCGTTATCAAAGTATTTTAACATTCGGTATGTCACATTTTTATCTCCCCGAGGATTTTCTTACAACTCCAATCAAAGCGACCGATGATTTAAGTCATCATTTAAGAGTCCGTCGGATACAAGCAGATGAAAATATTCAAGTATTTAATGGCAAAGGTTGGATTGCCAACGCTCAAATTGCACCTAGTTCTTCAGAAAAAAGTGTCTGGCTTGATTTAAAAGACGTTCGAAAAGATTTGTCCAAGGAGTCTGACTATCCACTGGTTTTAATACAAGGACTTGCTGGTAGCGACAAAATGGACTGGCTCATCGAAAAATCCGTTGAGCTTGGAGTCACTCACATCCTTCCCATTCAAACAGAACGAAGTGTGGTTCGATTAGATGAAGCCCGCGCAAAAAAACGACTAACTCACTGGGAAAATTTAGTCATCTCAGCATGCGAGCAGTGCGAGCGCTCGGTACTTCCCTCTGTACTTCCCATCATGAGTTCAATACAAAATCTCGACGCAGTCTTAACAAAACTTGAGTCTGGTTCTCTAAAGATCATCTTAAGTCCAACCGGTCAAATTCATTTAGTCAGCATCTTAAAAAGAGCTCCAAAGCAAGGACTAATTCTTTTAATTGGACCCGAAGGGGGATTAAGCCAAGCAGAAGAAAATCTTGCAATTGCCAGTGGCTTTACGCCAGCACTATTAGGTCAGCGGATCCTAAGAACAGAAACGGCTGGCATTGTTGCAATGTCAGCCGCACACGCCGTTTGGGGCGGATTCTAATTAGTTTGCGAAGGAGTAAAAGACGCGGTAAGGAACCCGTCTTTCTGACCAGTACTCGGCTGCATCTCTAAACACATCTAAGAGAGTTTCTCTTGCATCTTTATCAAATTTCAATGTGCAAGGTAAGCCTTCTAAAACAACTACAAAACCTGGCTGCGGCCCTGATTTGTCAATGAGAGTAGTTAGCGCATCCAAAAGCGGATCATAGTTTTTAGCTTGTTGTTTTGTGAAATGATAGGCCTTAGCAATTGAGTCAAGTACTTCACTTTTTGTATACGCTTGAGATGCATTCGTATACACAAAATGTTGCCCTAATTCACTCGCAGCTTCCATCAATTCTTCTGTTCTAAACGCACGAATCGATTGAACAATATTAGGTCTAACACTTCGTAACATTGCCGGAGGGCCACCCTCACGAACGGCCAATGCAGCGCGCCACGATGGTGCAGTTTTGCGCGGTGGAATGGCACTTAAGTCACGAATGAAATTTCCATTCGTGTAAATTGAATTATTGTAACCAGCTGAAGATGAGCTTGATGGCATATCCATACCTATACTGTTACCGGAACGGTTATTGAGGGAAACCCGGCTGTGATCACTGTTTTGATCTTCTTCCCAGCCAGCTGACGTTAAGTTTTCTGGAAGATGTGTAATCATGATTTAATAAGATTACACTTTACTTAAAATTTTAGCAATAGCCTTAGAGTTAAAAAGATTACAAGTCTTTGTTTTAAAAGAAAATAAAAATTAGTTAGTGTTCGCTACTTTTTTATGACGTTCACGTCTTTTTAAAGCGTCAATTTTTCATAAGTTATTGATAATCTAGGGTTTAACCCCTACAACAGCTAATGTAGCCACATTTACAATCCGCCTGACCGTGCAAGAAGGGGTCAGGATATGAACCGGCTTAGCCGCCCCAAGCAAGATTGGGCCAATGGCAACTCCATTCCCTACAGTCACTTTTAATAGGTTATAGGAGATATTAGCTGCATCAATATTGGGCATGACTAAGAGGTTAGCGTCACTTTTGAGCAAACTGTCCGGCATAAAGGTTTTTCTCAGGTCAGCATCTAACGCAGTATCCCCATGCATTTCACCATCAACTTCTAATTCGGGGCAAGTACGTTGCAGAATTTCGAGTGTTTGACGCATCTTTAGCGCTGAGTCTGAATTGCTAGAACCAAAATTAGAGTGGGACAACAAGGCGATTTTAGGAATAATGCTCAAGGACTTGAGTTCTGCAGCTGCTAGTCGAGTAATCTCTGCTAACTCTTCAGCTGTTGGATCGTAATTGATGTGTGTGTCAACAATAAATAGTTGGCGCTCTGGCAATACAAGCGCATTCATGGCTGCATACATATGCGCGCCTGGTTCATGACCAATCACCGTATCAATATATTGCAAATGAACTTTGGGGTCACCAATCGCACCGCAGATCATGCCATCCGCTTGACCTTTTCTAACCATCATGGCGCCAATCAGTGTATTGCGTCGCCTAACTTCTAAACGCGCATAGGATTCAGTTACCCCTTGGCGTCTTGTGAGTGATAAGTAGGTTTGCCAGTAATCTTTAAAGCGCTCATCATGCTCAGGATCAGTAATTGAATAATCTGTATCTCGCTCTAAACGAAGTCCATACTTTTCAATCCTACGTTCAATCACCGAAGGTCGACCAACCAGAATGGGGTTAGCAATACCTTCATCCACCAAGACTTGAATGGCACGAAGAATTCTTTCATCTTCGCCTTCACAAAATACGATTCGCTTATGAGATAAAGGCATTTTTTTCGCAGTTGCAAATAAAGGCTTCATCATCGTGCCAGAGTGATATACAAATTGCTGCAATTGATCTTGATAGGCGGAGAAGTCTTTAATTGGCCGCGTCGCTACACCTGAGTCCATAGCCGCTTTCGCGACAGCCGGAGCAATAATCGTAATTAAACGCGGATCAAAGGGTTTGGGAATTAAATATTCAGGACCAAATGGTTGATCCATCTTGCCGTAGGCTGATGTGACAATATCACTTTGCTCGACCCGAGCAAGTTCAGCTATCGCATTGACCGCTGCAATCTCCATCTCACGAGTAATTGTCGTCGCACCCACATCAAGGGCACCCCTAAACATAAACGGAAAACATAAAACGTTATTGACTTGATTGGGGTAATCCGTTCTACCAGTAGCCATCACAGCGTCGTCACGAATTGCCTTGACCTCTTCAGGCCGAATCTCTGGATTAGGATTAGCTAAGGCAAAAATAATAGGATTTTTTGCCATTTTGGCAACCATCTCTGGTTTTAATACCCCACCAGCAGATAGTCCCAGGAAAATATCAGCCCCATCCATCACGTCTGATAGTGTTCGCGCATCCGTTTTTTTTGCGTAGTGATCCTTATCGGGATCCATGAGTTCTTTACGCCCCTCATACACCACACCCGCCAAATCAGTCACCCAAATATTTTCAACAGGCATGCCTAAATCCACAAGCAAATCTAAACACGCTAATGCTGCAGCGCCTGCCCCTGATGTCACTAACTTTACTTTTTTGATATCTTTGTTGACAATTTTTAACCCGTTTGTCATCGCAGCGCCAACCACAATGGCGGTGCCATGCTGATCATCATGAAAGACCGGAATCTTCATGCGATCACGTAACCTGCGCTCAACTAAGAAACAATCTGGAGCCTTAATATCCTCAAGATTGATCCCACCAAAAGTGGGTTCTAAAGCAGCAATAATTTCGACGAGCTTTTCTGGATCGGATTCGTTAATTTCAATATCAAAGACATCAATTCCAGCAAATTTTTTAAAAAGTACTGCCTTACCTTCCATCACCGGCTTACTCGCTAACGCACCAATATTTCCAAGTCCTAACACTGCACTTCCATTCGTCACAACGCCCACTAAATTCCCGCGTGATGTGTAGCGAAATGCGTTTACAGGGTCCTTGACAATCTCCTCGCATGCCGCCGCTACCCCAGGAGTATAGGCTAGCGCCAAATCTCGCTGATTGGTCATCTGCTTGGTTGAAGCAATTGCAATCTTTCCTGGAATAGGAAATTCGTGGTACTCAAGAGCAGCTTGACGTAAGTTTTTATCTTGATTAGATGATGGTGGTTTTGAATCTTGACTCATGTTTTATGCCCTAGTATTTATAAGTATCTTCCCAATACTTTACGCCTAAATTGTTGACATATCCTACAATAAGGAATGACCTACGAAGATTCTATACATCTTGGAGAGTTTAATCTCATCCGCCGCTTTTTTATGCGTGAGTCAGACTCACAATCTCCTAAAATTCACCAATCAGAGCAAATTTCACGAGTTTTATTAGGCATCGGTGATGATTGTGCTTTGCTTTCGAGCCCACCAGATCATCAATCTTTAGCCGTTACCTCAGATATGCTCGTTGAGAATCGACATTTTTTTTCTAATGCAAATCCATTTTTCTTAGGACAAAAATCTCTAGCGGTCAATTTATCAGATTTGGCAGCCATGGGAGCTTCACCTATTGGCTTTACTTTGTCAATTGCCTTGCCAGAAATCAATGAACAGTGGCTCAGTGAGTTTTCTAAAGGCCTGCATCTCATCGCAGATCGTTACGCTTGCCCCCTTATTGGTGGCGATACCACTGCAGGGCCTTTAACAATCAGCATTACGGCTATTGGTCAAATACCCCCTGGTCAATCATTGAGTCGTCATTTAGCCCAGCCAAATGATGACATATGGGTATCAAATGTACTTGGAGATGCTCGATTTGTTTTGGGTGCTATCCGAGGTGAGTGGCAGTTACCCATGTCAATTGAACACCTCACACATCGCATGCACACTCCCACCCCACGCATCGAACTTGGACAAAGTTTACGAGGAATTGCCCACGCCGCTATTGATGTGTCAGACGGACTTCTTGGCGACCTGAATCATATTCTTAAAGCCTCACAATTAGATGCTACGATTTGGATTGATCAAGTGCCGTCTTCAGCTGAACTCATGGAAGTCTCACATGAGCTCAGAAGAATGTGTACGCTCAAAGGTGGTGACGATTACGAACTATGCTTTACAGCATCTGAGCATAATCGCCATGCGATAGAAAATATTAGCCGCACGCTAAACCTGTCACTCACTCGGATTGGAATTGTTACCGCAAGATCTAAAAACCTAAAGCCATCGCAAGCTCAACTCATTTCACCAACTCAAACTTTAATCGATCACGAAGGTCATACCCTAAGCCCCGAATTATCTGCCCTCTATTTGCAATCCTTTGATCACTTCAAATCGATATGAGTCAAGCCAATATTTCAGAACCTTCAACAATTGAATCTTCAATTACGTGGCAATGGCTCAAAATGGAGTCGTGGCGAATGATCGCTTTTGGTTTTGGGAGTGGTTTGAGTCGTCGCGCACCCGGAACCATCGGAACAATGTGGGCCTGGGCTAGTGCCTTACTCTTTCTAGAGTTCGGCCCTGACTTTGGGGATTGGAAAATAGCAATCATACTAAGCATTAGTTTTATCCTGGGCGCATGGGCTTGTGGAAAAACAGGGGCAGATCTTAATCAGCCAGATCACTCAGGTATGGTTTGGGATGAGATTGTAGCGTTTTGGCTAATTTTATGGTTCGTTCTGCCTTGCTCATGGTGGCAACAACTTCTTGCCTTTGGTCTATTTCGTTTTTTTGATATTCTCAAGCCTGGCCCAATTAGATGGGTGGATTCTTTTTTCAAATATTGGCAACCCCATTCAAATTATCAACAAGATTGGATGATTTGGATCAGAGGTCTTGGCGTAATGGTCGATGATTTATTAGCTGCTTTTTTTACACTCTTGGTTATGGCACTCTTTATTAGGTTAGGTTTTTAAATTTATGTCCTCTCAACACAATCCTGTAGCTCTTCAACTTGCTCAATTTTTAATTCAACATCAACTCACTTTATGCACTGCTGAATCATGCACAGGAGGAATGGTGAGTTCTGCTCTTACCGAAATTTCGGGATCCAGCAACTGGTTCGAGCGAGGCTATGTGACCTATAGCAATGAATCTAAACGTCATGATTTAGGCGTGCCGATGGATCTCATTCAAGTCAGTGGCGCTGTTAGTATTCCAGTTGCTAAAGAAATGGCATTAGGTGCACTTCGCTCCTCCGGTTCTAGTGTCTCTTTATCAATTACTGGCGTAGCAGGCCCGACTGGCGGAAGTATCGAGAAGCCGGTAGGCTATGTTTGTTTCGGTTGGGCCTGGAAAATACACGGTGAATTAATCGTCGAAGCCGAAGGTGTCAATTTACTGAATAACAAATCAAAAATAAATGACGATACTCGGATGGCTGTTCGAACTCTTGCACTTCAGTATTCCTTAGAGCAACTACTTAAAAAACTTCAGGCCGCCTTTTAATCTTTATCTTTTAAGTTTTTTTGGGCTTGCCTTATCGCATCACGCGTATGAATGGCGACTCGTCGAGCCGCCTCTGCAAAGTCGCTTTCTGAACTTGCATAAAGTATTTGTCTAGAGGAGTTAATCACCAATTGCTCGCCACCTCCAGCCTGAATGGTTTTTTCTATATCACCACCCTGAGCCCCAATTCCGGGGATTAAAAGAGGCATATTGGCCCCCACAATCTGTCTGACACGAGCAATTTCTTCGGGGAATGTAGCCCCCACAACGAGTCCTAATTGACCATGCAGATTCCAGGCCCCTGCAGCTAAACTTGCAACTCGTTCAAATAGTAATTCATCTTTGCCTAGCACTTGAGTATCTGATTTCAGGGGTAAAAACTGCAAGTCTGAGCCACCCGGATTGGAAGTACGGCATAAAACAAAGACGCCTTTATTGGCATATTTTAAGTAAGGTTCTATTGAATCAAAACCCATATAAGGATTTACAGTCACAGCGTCAGCTTGATATCTATCAAATGCCTCCACAGCATATTGCTCGGCCGTCGAGCCAATATCCCCTCGTTTGGCATCAAGAATTACCGGGATTTGAGGATGATTGCGATGAATATGTTGGATTAATAGTTCCAATTGATTCTCGGCACGATTGGCTGAAAAATAGGCAATTTGTGGTTTATACGCACAGACCAAATCCGCAGTGGCATCAACAATCTCTTTACAGAATGCAAAAATCGCATCCGCCTTACCCCTCATCGACACGGGCAATTTAAGAATGTCTGGGTCAAATCCAATACACAGCGAGCTATCTTGTTGTTTGGAAAGCTTGGACAGTTTGTGAGTAAAAGGGATATCGTTCATTAGCAAATTGTTCTTTTGAGAGAATACAATGGCAACAGGTTATTTAAAAAAAGTTTATTCTTGCAAATACTATAAACTTCCAACAAATAATAGTTTAGTTTCTTTCTTGGGGCTTGATTCGATATGATTAATTTATTTGTACTACGAAATGGGCGTCTGTCCCAAGAACAAGTCGACGATCGCAATGAATTACTTCAATTCCATGACCCCATTTGGATTGACGTTGTTGAACCCGACGAAGAAGAGCTCAGTTGGATTAAAGAAGCTTTTGGAGTCAGCTTGCCCGAACTCGAAGAATTAGGCGATTTAGAGGCTTCTGCACGATATTTTGAAGCTGATGACGGTCACTTACACATTCGTACAGATTTTTTACTGGATGAAGACGATGATTCTCGTAACGTCCGGGTTGCTTTTGTTCTCACAAACACTATTCTGTTCTCTATCCATGATGTCGACTTGCCTGTATTTAGACTGGTGAGAATGCGTGCACGACTTCGACCTGGGTCGGTCAATAATGCTAAGGATGTACTGCTTGATTTGTACTCTACAGATGCTGAATATTCAGCAGATTCGCTTGAAGAGGTTTACGAGAACCTTGAAAATACAGGTAAACGCGTTTTATCAGACTCGATTACCGATCAAATTGCAGGAGAAGTCCTTGAGACAATTGCAAAAGAGGAAGACGTTAATGGTCGCATTCGAAGAAACGTCATGGATACAAGACGAGCGCTTTCTTTTTTAATGCGCAGTAAGCTACTTTCTCCAGTCCAGCAAGAAGAAGCTCGGCTTATTTTGCGAGATATCGATTCCCTAGAAAACCATACCGCTTTTTTATTCGATAAGATCAACTTCTTAATGGACGCAACCGTTGGTTTTATTAATATCAATCAAAATAAAATCATTAAGATCTTTGCCGTGGTTTCCGTTGCACTAATGCCTCCAACACTCCTTGCAAGTATTTGGGGTATGAATTTCGAGGTCATGCCTGAATTAAAATTCTTGGCTGGTTATCCGATGGCTTTGCTAATGATGATTATCTCAACAGTCATTCCTCTGGCTTACTTTAAGCGTAAGGGTTGGTTAGACTAAAAGCGTAATAATCAAAATAGGTTAAGTGCAAACATCCATTTGAGATGCTTTTAATTCTGAAATTTCTCCCGCAAACCTTGCAGCACAGTAAAGGTGTCGAGTTTTTGGTCTTTTTCCACTGAAATCCAGCTCTCAAAGGCAACCGCTGCCTGTTCAACTAGCATACCAAATCCATCTCTAGTCCTAGATCCTAGTGCATTAAATTGTTCAAGAAATGGCGTTATCTTTCCATAAACCATTTCATAAACAAGGGTATCTTTTTTCTCTTGTTGAGATAGGTTCACCAAGTGCTTGGCTAAATCATCAGTCAGGGGAGATTGATGATTAAGGCCACTTGACGTGCAATTAATAATCAAATCAAAAGCTTGATTCTCTTTTGTTAAGTCAGCAATGGAGATAGCTTTGATTTCTACTTGATGGCGGGTGGCTTCGTTATTAAACCGCTCTACAACTTTTTGCGCTTTTTCTAAAGTTCGGTTTGCAATCACAATGCGCGCAGGAAATTTCTCCATTAACGGTAAAACCGTTCCTTGCACAGCACCTCCAGCGCCAATAATCAAAATATTTGATGCCAAAAATGAGCAAGAGGCCTGTTCTAAGTCTCGAACTAACCCAACACCGTCCGAGTTATCGCCGCAGTAAATCCCTTGTACCTTAGTTAACACATTAACCGCACCAGCCGCCCATGCACGATCTGTCAACTTAGTACATAAATTAAAGGCCTCAGATTTAAATGGAACCGTCACATTTAGCCCCATACCTCCCCTTGCGAAAAAAACTTCAACTACTCGTTTGAACCCACCCAACTCACAAAATATTTTGCCGTAATGGATTTTTTGCTGAGTTTGCGTAGCAAATTGGGAATGAATTTCCGGTGAGAGACTATGAGCAATCGGATTGCCAATGACTGCATAGACGTCTAAATCTGGATATTCGCGTGGATCGATTTGAAACAGTTCGTTGCTCATTAAGGTTTATCTTTGGTCATGTTCAATTCTAATTGAATTTTGTTTCCCTGTCCTTGAACAAAATCAAAAGTTGCAATCCAATCAATCACATCAATTTGTCTAGCCATTTTGCTGGGAAAAGGTCCAAAAGGACCACTCGCATTTACAATGGCTATAGCCTGACGATCTAAGTCCGCGTTACCCGAGGATCTTTCAATTTGGGGAATTGCCATGATTTTTCCTAGTGAATTCACACTCACCATAATGACAAGATTGCCATAGAGAGGTTGATTATCTCTTCTGGGAAAGTAGGTCGTTCCGTATTTCTCAACCTTAGTTTTCATGAGATCATAGTACTCGGCATAAACCACTGCTTTAGCACTTGTTGATGTAAAAATAGCCTTACGCGGCCGCTGGCTTTCTCGGATCAATCGCTTTGCTAATTCCGCCTCAAGAGGGTCTTGATCCTTCAAACTTTGCTCACTCTTCCCAATCGATGCGTCAAGGGGATTAGCTTGTTTTTTCCTTAGCAAGGCTAAGAGTCGCGTTTGCTCTTTTTCTAAACTTTCTAAACGCTGTGATATTTGTGGATTAGATTCTGCTAGAGCCGATGCAACGATAGCATCAGCCTCTTGACCGCCACCATTTAAATCATATTGTGCAAGCTTTTTTGGAGCTTGCGGGGCAAGGTTTGATTTGCTATTCACAAGCACAACCAACATAGGTGCTTTGGTATGTTTTTCTTTTAAGTCCTCCTCATTTTTACGCATGAATAAAAGCACGACATGAACACCAATTGACAATGCCAGTGCTATTAAAAATGACTTTGTCCACAAATTCATTTTTAAAGGTACATTCGCGTCAAGCATCGTTATAGACTGCGCCATTTTTAACTCTGGCTAAGAGTGGGTGGTGAAGCCTTTTCAGTCTCATTGATCTCTTTAGTTGCAATAGTTGCAATAGGGTCGAGTTCTTTTAGGATTTCGTCGTTCGACAATTCTGAAGACATCTCTTCGATATTTTTACTAAGATCAAGCGCAGGGTTATTTTGATCTGATTCAAGTTGATCTTCTTCAAATATCTCAACCTCGTCTGCACTGCCTATTGCATCAATTACTTTATGGATTCGTACTTCAGCAGTGAGTGTTAATAAATCAATGCTCAAAATATCGACTTCTACTTGCTTCCCCCGAGCCTGACTGGCTAACTCGGCTACATATAACCTTAATGGTACAAGTTCGACCCGAACTTGCCCTTCTTTAATGACTCTGACCAAACCGCGCCATGGTAACTTTTGTTGTTCATTGTTTTGAAATTGAGACAACCACCTTAAACACCAATACTTCTCAACAATATTTTGGTATTCGTTATAAGCACTATAGGTCGTGTCAAATGAAGCGCATAAACTCATGAGCCTTGTATCTTTTGCCGGAAATGGCGCTACTAGTTTAGCCATCACTCCCTGCTGTATAAAACTGATTAATTGCCACTGATTGAGAAGGTCAGCGTAACGTCGAAGTGGTGAAGTGCACCATGCATAATTTTCAACGCCTAGTCCTTCATGCAGACCTGACATGGTTTGCATGCGAGTTCTTAACGCTCCCCAACCTTGTTGAACTCGAAAGATTCCAGGTAATTCATGGTTGGCCAAAAGCTGACCCCATGTTTTATTACAAAATATCATCCATTCCGCCACGATAGTATCTATTACAGAACCACGCTGTCGCGTTGTAATATTGACTAACCAAGAACGATCATCCACAGGACTCTTTAAAAAGATATCGGGAGTGATGCGTTGATTCGTTTGATCAACAATCTCAAAATTAAAATCTCTTGGTAAATTACTGGAATCAGGTGGGCCTAGATGTTCTTTGCGCTGTCCAAAGGAGACTCGAAGTTCTTGACGTTTTTCAAAAAGACATTTGGCGCCACTCCATAAAATGGCAAGTTCTTTTTGCCAATCCAGCCCCTCTATAGGCTCTGGACTCTCCAGTTTCTCTTGAGTCACAAGAGGTTCAACTTCATGTAAACGTAGATTTTTTTTAATCTTTATTTTTTCAATGACTGTACGTGGCGATAGTCCCTCACCCATTTGAACTTCGCCTGCTTCATTAACGACGACGTAGAGTGAAAGTGCTGGCTTAATCTCGCCTTCATTTAAAGAAAAGACACTGACAACACTCTCGGGAAGCATGGTAATTTTTCCACCCGGATAGTAAACCGTTGACATGCGTTCAGAAGCGATTTGATCCACCTCATCACTGGGCTTAATGCCCAAGCCTGGCGCAGCAATATGAACCCCGATTTGATATAACTGATTTGGAAGCGCTGTTACTGAAAAAGCATCATCAATTTCAGTCGTCGTGGCATCATCAATGGATACAGCTTCAATATTTGAAAGCGCCAAATTATCCCAAGTACTACTTAAAATTGGTGGGTGAGTTCTAAACCCCACGCCTCTTGGAAAATGCTCTTTAAGAAATTTTCCTTGATGAATTTCTAGCGCTGAAGGAATCGCTCCAACTTCTAGCAAAAGTGCTTGCGGACTAATACCTCTTGTATGACTTGCATTTGCAAGTGCCTTATAGAGGTTGCCATTTTTGTCAGGGTTCCATAATAGTTGTGAGATATTACCGACAAACTCCAATGGTAGTTCACCTTGCTCCAGCTGCGCTTGCCACTGAACTTGTGATTCAAGTTCAATACGCTTACGCTCTACAGAAGCTATTGCAGCTTTTAGCTGCTCTTCAGGTGCTCTTTGAAAGCAGCCACGACCACGCCTTCTAAAGTAAATCGGGGCAGCTTGAAGCGCCATAGCAAGTGCGACAAGCTGTTCAGTCGATACTTTGTCCCCAAAGTATTCCCCTGCAATCACATCAAATTTAAAATCTTCTTCTGGTGCACATTCCCACAACAAACTAATGTCTATATCTTCCTTTATCGTGTTAGCTCCTTGCATAACAAGCTCTGCACTCGGCGAAGCGAAACTTAACCAAATATCTTTAGTGCGAAGCTTTATCCTTTTACCGCTAATAGTTTCTGCCTGCCAAGTTTCATGTTGAACACTTCCCGTACCCACTGCAAAGGCAGCCTTTATATCCCCGCCCTCTTCGTATATAAATTGCATGATTAGGAGATAGCTTTAAGGATTTTGTGATGAACACCGCCAAAGCCACCATTACTCATCACTAAGATATGGTCGCCTGTTTTGGCATTGGCAACAATCGCTTGAACTAATTGATCCAAATCATCAAAGGTTTGCGCTTTTTGGCCTAAGGGCAAAAGCGCCTCTTTTAAATCCCACCCCAATGCTGCTTTACCATCAGTTGCACCGTATCCGTAGATCTGATCTGCTAGTTTTAAACTTTCGGGTAATTGTTGTTTCATGACGCCAAGCTTCATCGTATTAGAGCGTGGTTCTAACACCGCGATAAGACGCGCTGAGCCAATACGTCGGCGTAATCCTTCAATCGTGGTTGTAATCGCTGTGGGGTGGTGCGCAAAATCGTCATAGACCGTAATGCCATGACTTGTCCCAATAATTTCTAGACGCCGCTTCACGTTTTTAAATTTTCCTAGTGCATCCGCAGCGTCTTTTATAGATACCCCAACATGATGGGCTGCTGCTATTGCTGCTAAAGCATTCATTTGATTATGTCGTCCTGCAATACTTGCGTTGATATCCCAGTTAACCTGGGCTAGGTCCTTACCTTTGTAAATCACATTAAAGTCATCATTAGGTAGCGGATCAAAAGACCAATCTAGCGGGTGTTTAGCGCCATGACTTAGTCCAAATTTTTCCGTACCCGACCATACGCCCATATCTATTACTTCTTGTAATGCCGCCTCAAGGCCATTGACGATAATTTTTCCAGAAGCAGGAACGGTTCTAATTAAGTGGTGAAACTGTTTTTGGATGGCTGCTAAATTTTCAAAAATATCAGCATGGTCATACTCTAAATTATTTAAAATAGCAGTCCTAGGGTGGTAATGAACAAACTTACTGCGCTTGTCAAAAAACGCTGTATCGTACTCATCGGCTTCAATCACAAACAAAGGTCGCTCAAGATGCTTAGCTTTAGATCCTAACCTCGCAGAGACATCAAAATTATTTGGCACACCACCAACAAGATAACTTGGAGTCAATTGGTTAGCTTCAAGGATCCAAGTCAACATTGCGGTCGTTGTCGTCTTGCCATGCGTTCCTGCCACGGCCAGTACATGATGATTCACTAACACTTGTTCACCCAACCACTGTGGCCCTGATATATATGGCAAACCCGCCTCAAGAATAGCTTCCATCAAAGGAT
>CAIJNI010000031.1 GCA_903821995.1 uncultured beta proteobacterium | reverse complement strand
TCTTAAAAATCTAAACCCATTTGATCCTGCAAACCCCAAGAAGATTCCGTCTACATTGGTTTTTAATTGCGCTAAAAAATTTCCATAATCAGGAACTGTCAGTGGTGGAAATAGCTTTTGAATGACCTTGCCGCCATTTTCTTCAAAAACCCGCTGAAATCCTGCAACCATCTCGTGACCATAAGCTAAATCATCAGCAATCAGTACCACTCTCTTCCACTTCATGGTCTTTGCACAATAGTCAGCCATCGGGTGAGCACATTGAGATGATGTTGAGGTTGCTCTAACAAACCAGGGATTGGCTTTACGTTGAGTCATATCCTCAGCCGCGGCTACTGATAGCGTTGGTAATGACTGAGCACGGATGTAGTCATCCACAGCCAATGCCTCATTCGCTGCTAGAGGTCCAATGAGTACATGGATTTTATTACGCTCTACCATTTCCTGAATTTTGCTTCTTGCATTTGCAGGAATACCGGCACTATCAGCAACAAAAAGCTCTACTTTACGTCCAGCTAATGTGTAGTTTCTCTCTTTGAGATACATCATCAAGGCTCGTTCCATATCTATTCCACCTGAAGCAAGTGGTCCCGTCTTCACCGTCATTAAACCTATACGAATTGCATTATTATCAGCGTGTGCTAGCCCCATGAGTCCAGTTGAGCCCAAAGCTGTGAGTCCGCCGATGGCTTTAACCACCGTTCTTCTATCGTTATTCATAAGTCTCCTTTAGTTGTAGGCAATCGACATCTATTGAATAGTAATTAAAGCAATTAATGATGAACTTGTTTTAACCAATCTCTAACACTTTCTATCACAGCCTCTTCTCTATGGTTATAGAAATGATCACATTCTGTCAAAATTTTTATAGTCGTAGGCCCATAAGATCTCTTCTTAAACTCTTCTGCAGGGTAACTCTCTGCCCTTTCTAGATCTCCTCGGATATATAAGACGGGACATTTAATATTGGGAGCTAATTCTAAAATATTAGGAACGTCATCAATCCAATTGACAAAAGTTTTAGCAGTAATAACATACCACCAACCAGGACACAGCATAAGTTCTTCGCCACGTCCATCCTTGACCATTTCTCTAGCTAAAGAGCTAAACTCCACAAGCCGATCCTGAGCTAATAATCCACCAATACTCATATTCTTCAATATATCTTTACCGCCCCCATGAGCAGATAACAAAGCTAATGCTGGTGTTTGCGGATGATTGGCCACATGGACTACGGCTAGCATGCCACCGTTACTGTGACCAATCACAAGAGGATGAGTAAATCCTTTAAGACCAACCCATTGAGCAGCTAATTCGTTATCTTCAATGGATTCTGCAATGGTCTGATGAGCGGCTCCTTCAGTAGCGCGGCTATTTCGGATGGCTAAGATATCATGACCACGACGATTAAAGGCTAAGCAAGCAAAGCCCATGTCAGTTAATAAAGGAGGCAAGAACCGCAATGCCCCCGTGTAAAAATTCATAGTATTACCATGAAATAGTAAAACAGCTCCCTTAGGAGCTTGATGATCTGGTTGATACCACAATCCATCTAGAGGAGTAGTCGGTGTTGCAATGGAAATCAACTCGGTTTTCATTAGTTATGTAAAATTATTTAATAAGTTGTTAAGATTAAAACAATTTAAGAAAATACCTATTAGTATTAACGTGAGTATGCGTTAATATCAATATATAAAAAATAATGGAGATACATCATGGCAGTCACACTATATGGTTTTTGGCGTTCATTAGCAGCATTTAGAGTCAGAGCAGCGCTTAACTACAAAGGTGTAGCATTTGAAGAAAAAATTATTGACCTCGCCAAGGGCGATCAATTCTCGGCAAGCTACCATGAGCTTAACCCACAACATGTCATACCTCTTTTAGATCATGACGGTAAACACATTACCCAATCACTCGCAATCCTTGAGTATATTAACCAAATATGGCCGAATAACCCATTATTACCACAAGATCCCTATCAACAAGCATACGTTCGTTCTATCTCCCAAATCACCATCGCTGATACCCATCCACTTGTTGTTCCTAGAGTTCGTAATTATTTAGGTAAAACCTTTGGTCAAGATGAGAATAGTCAAACAGCGTGGGCACAACACTGGCTCAATTTGGGATCTCAAGCAATTGAAGAACGTCTGGTGAATGAAAAACTCTTTGGAAAATTTTCTCTTGGCGATCAAATAACATTTGCCGATTTGGCACTTGCATCTCACGTTGTTGGCGCTAGAATTTTTAAAGCAGATCTAACCCAAGCTCCAACCTTGATTGCTATTGTTGATCAGGTCTTAGCGATTGAGTCAATCGGTAAAGCGCATCCTTTAAAACAACCTGGAGCACCCCAATTAAGCTAGTTTTTAATCAATTAACCTATTCATCATCAAATTCATGAGGGGCAAAAGTTGAAATCAAACAAACTAATTTCTACTTCAAAACGTAATTTTATTAAAACCAGTTTAGCAGGTGGTCTTTTTGCTTCTGCTCCGGAAGTCTTCTCAGAAACCCCTTGGCCTCTTGCAAAACCCATTCGGTTAATTATTCCATTTCCTCCAGGAAATGCACTCGACGTCATTGCTCGACTTCTTCAACCTAGGCTCAGCGCCCTCATTGGTCAAACTGTCACAATTGAAAATACAGCTGGTGCTGCTGGTCGTATTGGAACGCTTAACATCGCTAGAGCAAATCCAGATGGCTATACACTAGGAGGCGTTCAAAGTGGCACCTTGATGGTTCAACCAAATACAATCAAAGATTGCCCTTATGATCCAATCAAAGACTTTGTACCTATTGCCGTTACAGCATGGAATTACAACGTCCTCGTCATTAGCACTAAAACTCCATTTAACGATTTGCAAGGATTGATTTCATGGTCTAAAGCAAATCCTGGTAAGTTAACAGTAGGTACCAATGGTGAAGGAGGATTCCCTCATCTATGGTTTGAAGATTTCAGACGCAAAGCAAACATTACCTATACACACGTTCCTTACAAGGGATCAACTCAAATGGGGACAGATTTAGCGGCTGGAGAAATTATGGCTGGCGTCGATGGTAATACCGGTCTTCTGCCATTTATCCAGGGCAATCAAATTCGAGTCGCTGCTGTCACACATCGAACTCGCATTGAACAGTATCCCAATGTGCCTGCTATTGCGGAAGTTATCCCAGGATTTCAAGCTGGTGGTTGGTATGGTTTTGCAGCGCCCGCAAAGACTCCATTAGTCATCGCCAATAAATTAAACGCCCTATTTAATCAAGCAATGCTAGAACCTGAATTTCAAGCTCGCTTACCTGGACTAGGTTTATTTGGCTCTACAAAAACCCAAGCAGAGTATGCGGAAATTTTTAAAGTTGATTTTGCTCATTATGAGGAACTGGTCAAATCCCTCGGACTGTATCGAAAATTATAGGGACTCCTATTAGTCAGGTTTAATATTTCCAGCCTGAACTACTTTTTGCCACTTATTTAACTCGGACCGTATAATCTGGTCCGTCTTCTTTGTATCATGTGTATAAATAAAGTAACCCATACTCGATAGCTTTTCCTGTATTTCTTTAGTGGAAACAATATTACTTATTTCTGTATTGAGTTTTTTAACAATGTCTGAGGGCGTGCCTTGAGGCGCCATAATAAATTGCATCGTATCCCCCTCAAAATCTTTTACCCCAGCATCAATCAGCGTTGGAATTTCAGGCATGAGCGGAAAGTGTTCTGCACTGGATAAGGCTAAACCAATTAACTTTCCAGCTTTAATTTGTTGAACTGCCGGTGGTAACGCTGAAAACCCAATAGGAACTTGATTCCCAAGAACCGCTTGAAGTGCTGGACCGCCACCATTGTACGGAATGTGTTTAATATCTAGTCCTAGTTTTAATTTAAGTAACTCCATACTCAAATGTGGCCCCGTACCAGCCCCTGGTGATGCGTAATCATATTTACCAGGATTAGCTTTAATTAACTCTAATAGTTCTTTTACATTCTTAGCAGCAAATCCAGGATTACCAACCAAAATATTCGGCGAGGTTACAGGGAGTGCTACTGCCGTAAAATCTTTCAGTGCGTCATATCCTGGCTTATCATACAAAGACGGGTTAATGACAAAAGAGCTACTGACTAGCAAAAGTGTGTAGCCATCAGGAGCAGATCTAGCCACTTGAACCATGCCAATATTGGCACCAGCACCAGGTTTGTTTTCAACAATAACAGGAGTATTTAAGTTCTCACTTAATTTTTGACTCAAAATGCGAGCAATAATGTCTGAAGGCCCACCTGGAGCAAATGGCACAACAATCTTTATGGTTTTGGTAGGATAAGTTTGAGCCAACCCCACAAGATGAATACCTACGCCAAAAATCATCACAACAAAAAATATCGTACGTTTTAAATTTATCATTCTTTATCTCTCAATCTTTATTAAAAACCAATTTAGTTAACAGTAATCTTTCCAATTTTTACCAATTGCCCAAATCGTTCGGTCTCTTCTTTAATTTGAATTACCATCTCTTCCGGAGAGTTTCCAACAGCATCGATTCCTAATTCATCCATTTGCTTTAAAAAATCGGGGGAATGTATTATTTTTACAAGCTCTTGATTAAGACGATTAATGATCTCTTTAGGGGTATTTTTTGGCGCAAGAAGTCCAAACCAAGTGCCCACATTGATTCCCGGGTATCCAGCTTCTTTAAATGTAGGCACGTCTGGAAGCCGTGTCGATCTTTTTTCTCCGATCACAGCTAAAGGACGCAATTTACCACTCCTCACATGAGGCTGCAAAGTGGTCACAGAATCGAAGGAGGTATCGATTTCTCCGCCTAGAAGAGCCGTTGTCAAGGGAGCACTCCCTTTATAAGGCACATGTAGCAATTCTGTTCCTGTCAAGATTTGAAACTGAGTACCAATTAAATGTTGAGATGTACCATTGCCATTGGAGCCATAACTGAAGTGGCCTGGTTCTTTCTTAGCTTGATTAACAAAATCTTTCAGATTCATGATCGAAGACTGTGAATTAACAGTTTGCAACATGGTTACAAAAGCAACCACTGTAATTGGAGAAAAATCTTTTTGAAAGTCATAGCTCAAATTTTTATACACACTGGTCGCTATGGTGTGATGCACTGCACCCATCATAAGGGTGTAACCATCAGATGGTGCTTTTGCTACTATGGCTGCACCCAGAGTTGCACCAGCACCTGGCTTGTAATCAATTACAACAGATTGACCTAGTGCTGGAGATAAACGGGTTGCAACTGCCCTAGCTAATACATCAGTAGCACCTCCGGCAGGAAATGGCACCACAATGGTAATTGGTTTATTAGGCCAAACATCAGCATGCGTGATGAGTGGCAAGCAAATACCAAGAAAAGAACTTAAACAAATAAAGACGCTTTGTATACGTCTACTTAGATATCGACGATTCGCCATGGTTTCATGCCTCTTTAATTATTTGAATTTGTCCAACTTCTTCAAATCATAGCATTGTCAGGACTTTATATCTTGCCTCAATTACGATATGATGGTCATTATATTAATCATCTGTTTAAATAAAAAATCTAACGGGGAGACAGCTTTGAAAATTGTTGATATTCGAGAAATTAGCGTTCCAATTAAGTCAACACTCAGAAATTCAATTTTTGACTTCAGTGAAATGACAACATCAATCGTAGCCATTAAAACGGATGTCATCCGCGATGGTAAACCTGTCATGGGTTATGCCTTTAACTCGACAGGAAGATATGCTTGTGGCGATACGATGCGTAAGCGTCTTATCCCAAGAGTTTTAAAAGCAGATCCAGATTCTTTGTTAAACGCTGCCGGAGACAACTTTGATCCAGCTAAGGTGCTCGCCTGTATGATGATTCGCGAAAAACCAGGTGGACATACAGAGCGCTCAGTACCCATTGGTACTATCGAAGTAGCACTATGGGACGCAGTCGCTAAAATTGAAGGATTACCGCTATACGCCAGTCTGGCTAATCGCTTTAATGAAGGCAAAATTCCAACTAAGGTCCCCTGCTATGTAGGTGGTGGCTGGTACGCACCTGGTAAAGGGATTCCTGAATTATTGGATGAGATTAAGTCTCGCCAAGATGAGGGCTATAACATGATGAAAATCAAGGTCGGAGGCGCCCCCTTGCAAGAAGACATCGCCCGACTTGAAGCAGCAATCAAAGCCATGGGTTCAGCAAACTCACTCGCTGTAGATGCAAATGCGGCGTGGAATCGTGAAAATTCGCTTAAGTATGCCAAAGCACTCGCACCATACGGCCTTCGCTGGATGGAAGAACCTACCGATCCTCTCGACTACGCTTTACTCGATGAGCTCACTGGATTCTATAATTCTCCAATAGCAACTGGCGAAAATCTATTTTCTACACAAGATATCAATAATCTTATTTTGTTTGGAAAGTTACGATCTGATCGTGACATTATTCAAATTGATGTCCCCCAATCATATGGCATTGTGCAGTTCTCTCGCACTTTAGAAATGATTAAAGCACGTGGATGGGGACGTCATTCTGTATTCCCTCATGGTGGCAATCAAATGACATTAGCCATTGTTGCTGGATTTGGCTTAGGAGGATGCGAAGCTTATCCTGGCGTCTTTGGAATATTTGCAGGTTTTGCTGATGACGCCGTTCTTGAAAACGGCTCCATCAATTTATCAGATAGGCCAGGAATTGGATTTGAAGGTCAACAAGAACTGTATAAGGTCATGCAAAGTATTTTTGAATAAGCTTATTTAGCAAGGTTTAAAGCTTTAATCACTTTGCCGTTCTTTTCAATATCTTTTAAATAAAACTGACTAAATTGCTCGGGAGTATTTCCAATAACCCGAAATCCTTGCGCTTCAAGCTTGGCCTTGATCTCATTTTGTTGCAGAATCTTAACAAGCGCCTGATTGATTTGATTTTTTATATTATCAGGGGTACCTTGAGACACAAACATACCAAACCATGACTCAATATCAACTCTCGGAAATCCAGCTTCAGCCATCGTAGGCACTTGCGGCAGAACCATCGTCCGGGCAGAAGATGTCACTCCTAACACTTGAATTTTACCGCCATTAATATGCTGTGCTGCGACAATGGTCCCCACAAAAGAGGCCTCAACTTGCCCACTAATGGTGTCATTGAGAACTTGTGGAGACGTCTTATAGGGAATCGCATTCATATTTATACCAGCCTCAATTTTTAAAGACTCGGAATTGAGATGAGAGACACTACCATCTCCCCAATGGGCGTAATTAATAGGAACAGGAGATTTTTTAACATAATCAATAAATTCTTTTACTGATTTAGCACCAGTTTTATTATTAACAATCAAAGCTAAAGGTAAAGTCGTCATCAGAGAAACAGGCACAAACGCTTTTCGAGGGTCATAACTTAAGTTATGAAGCCAAAGGTTATTTGAAGCTGATGTCGAGCCCAGCATAATGGTGTAACCATCTGGCTTGACTTTAGTGAAATATTCTTCTCCAATAAGACCATTGACTCCTGGACGATTTTCGATAATAACGGGCTGACCTAAAATTTCACTTAACGCAGGAGCAACCATACGCCCCAAAGTATCAGATGTACCGCCAGCACCCATTGGAATGACAACTGTTATGGGCCTATTAGGATAGGCTGTCGTTTGGGCATAACACATAACACACTGCAGTAATGCTAAAGATACAAACAGATAAGTCTTAACCAAATATCTCATATTTTCCTTTTGTTTATTTTATTAGATGATGAATTTTAATGATGGAATTTAATGGTCACTTTTGGCTCTAAAGTATCTATAGCAGTTGCATGAAGATAACAAGTACGCTCAGATATTTGTAATAACTTAGTACATGTTTCATCATCAGCTGTTCCATTAAGATATAAATGCGTATCAAGCGCAAAGGATCGTCCTAAATTGCCTTCTATCCCAAACTGATTGGTCTGAAACACACGGATACCATCGATGGGCATTTTCATATTTTCGATGTAACGAGATAATTGAGTCATAAAGCAATAAGTTACTCCACTCGCAATCAAAGTAAGACCTGTTGGATAAGACTGATCAGAATTAACCGCAGTTTTAAAACTAAAGTGACTTGCGCCAGGCAACCCTAACCATGTATCAATTTCAGCAAATGGCATACCCTTTTGCCAGATTCCGACTCCATAGATATCACGCATAATTTTTGTGTTCGTACTTGGAGGAGCAAGCATTGGCTCACCATCTACTTTACTTGGAAGCTTTTGAATCAGATCTATTGGAGGATTCGGCAAACAAGGAATTGGCATTTTAGGATACGTCAAAAATGGATCAGCAGCATTCATTTCATCGGAATCTCTTAAACCAACAACTTGTCGACGTCGACCATTAATATAAATTGCAAACGTATTTTTTAATTTACGTTTCAGAAAATCCATAGCAGGTGAAAATCGAATGGCATCATTCACTAACTCTTTAAGCTCATTCTGAGGTGCAAGACTATCTATTTCTATATCGATATCTGGAGCCTCAGCATGTCCGTGACCGGTCCCTAAAACAAAAGATCCTGTGAGCCAATAGTGATTAATCAGTTTAATTTTAATAGCACTAATTTCTAGATTTCTTTGACTAGCAAGAAGTAACATGGATTGAAATAAATCACCTTACAAACCCGCATTAAAATAGCCTAGTGGGAACGGGGCAAGGTCTGTCCCCTTAAGATGTACCCCTTCATCAGATGCAGTACGCCAAATATCGCCTTCAATTCCCTCTGTTGTGATGGCCTCTTTTTGATGATGAGCCATTTGTCTTGCTTCTACTTTTACAGTCGTTATTCCATCAGCTTTATTGACTAATACGTTTGGATAAGCAGATTCAAAAACCTTAAATCCTATAGGGAATGGTATTGCTTCTAAATTATTTGACATGAAAATATTGGGTTAACTGGTTTTTAACTTAGGCATAATTCGTAACGCATTACCTCGTTCAATCGCAAATAATTCAGCCTTAGTAAAATTCCGTGCCGCTAAACCATCAACCACATCAATGGCATTGCGGTAAGGAAAATCACTACCAAATAATATTTGCGATGTGGGTATTAATTGCCTTAGAGCATAAATAGCACCTTCATGATGCCCCTGCGCAGTGTCGTAATAAAAACGCCTTACTTGAGCCAACACACCATTGGGTAAAACTTCTTTAGCTTTAGCTCCCATGTCAAACTCTTGGCGCGTAAAACGACTCCACAGAAATGGCATAGTCCCGCCACTATGTGACCAGATCCAATTAATATCAGGGAATTTATGAGCGGCTCCGCCAAACAACATACTGGCAATGGTCCTTGTTGTGTCTGTCGCAAACTCAATTGCAGACGGCGCTAACCAAGGTAATGGATTCTTACAGCATTCTGCAAGTAATGGGTGCACATAAATTGTAGCCTTGCGACGATTTAATTCTTCCCAAATCGGCCAAAATTGTTGATCCCCAAGGTATTTCATTCCGTAACTGGTCATGAGACCAATACCGTCAGCTTTTAAGGTGTCAAACGCATACTCTATTTCTTTTAGACTCCCCTCTGTATCCATGAGAGGCAAGGTTGCAAAAGAACCAAAACGTCCAGGATAGTCACGGCCCATTTGCGCAGAATATTCATTCGCTTCACGAGCCAATCTTCGATCTGTTTCAATATCTTTAAAATAAGCACCCGGTTGCATCAGAGCCACAATAGAAGTTGCAATCCCATTTTTATCCATGTCCTCGAGAGACATTTGTGCAGTCCATTTCGGAGTTCCTTTAATGCCCTTACTATCTAGAAATGCCGCATAACTAGGAGGAATAACATGGTGATGAATATCAATACGATGCGGCTTGTCTGCAGCTAAGCTAGAAAAACTAGGGAGCAATGTGGAAGCTCCAAGAACTGCTGCCCCACTTAAAAAGCCACGTCTTGATTCGATCGAACCAACATCATGATTCTGACAATTACAAAAAAAGTTTTTCATATCTATCTCCACAAGGGTTTTAATACAATTTTTATTTATTAGCGGGTGACTTCCAACCCGTTTGTTCCAATAGTCGTAGTTCCCATGGAATAACTACTTTTGAGAATATAACTGGGTCAGTCCAACCCTTGGCTTCTCGCCCCAAATGCCCCCCTATAGGATTGAGCCAAAACTCTTTGGGAACGTCTCCAGAGCTCATCAACAACTGTAATTCACTTAAAAGAACTTGACTATCTTTTGCTCCACCGATCACCAACATAGGTGCTGTAGGTTTATCTAATAACCCTTGTGTTCTAAGAGACATACTTGGAGCATATTTTAATAAATCTTCTTTTGTCTTAAGACCTTCGTAGATAAATAAAGAAGCCGGTAAGTAATCAAATAAATATTCGCGTGTAAAAATCCGACCATCAATAAACTCAGCACTAAATGTTTTATCGATGGGTGGTGACTGTGCAACAGAACCAAGCAGTCGATGTTTTTCAAGAATTGCTAGTTTAGTAGCCCAATACCCACCAAAGCTAACGCCAGATGCAATCACTCTTGTTTTATCGATCTCGGGAAGTTTTGTGACATAGTCTATGGCAGCAGAGAACATGCGCTCAGCTGTGGGACTAGCTTTAATCGGAGCCTGACCAGTCCCAGGACTGTCCATGACAAATATTGCAACCCCATATTTAAGGATTTGAGCATAACTATCAGCTACTGTTTCTTTGCGACTATCCAAACCGCTAAAAGCAAAAATAATCGGGTAAGGTCCTTTACCTATATTTGGCACTCGCAGATAGCCAACAATCTCTTTACCTTCAAACGGTATCTTGACCACCTGTAGCTTGGGATCCAAATTTTGGGAGTGTTTGAGATAAGCATCGATAGCTTTGTCATAAGCAACCTGCTTACCAGCAGACGTAGGTGCTGGCCACTGGGCAGTAAAATAGAGCCTCCACGCCTTTTTGTAAAGGGCACTTGCGGTATTAATATCTGGCGCCTTTTTGGCTTGTTCCATATATTTGTCAGCGACTCCGCTCCAAGCAGCAGCCCAGTTATCTGGTTCCCGGCTTGTGAGCTTACTCAGAGCATCTTTGGAATCTTGAAAATCAAGGCCACCTAAAGGATATCCCCCTAGCTCAGCTCTAATGAGCGACTCTTCTTTGACTTCTTCAAGATTTCTGTCTCGACTTTGAGCTTGTACACCTTGATTAACAAGACCAAGCATCGCATAGGATGCAAAAGCACATAAAATTATCTTACTTTTCAGTAACATATTGTCCCCATCTTTATTTAAATTTATATTGAACTACCGGTAAATCATATCTCTTTTGTGGATATTATTCTAATTTAATGTTGGCGTCTTTAATGACTTTCCCCCATTTAGTGACTTCAGCCCTCACAAAAGTAGCAAATTCATCAGAACTCTCACCACCAGTGCGATATCCCTGGAGAATTGCATCATCCTGAATCACTTTTGAAGACAACACCTGTGAAACAGCTAGCTGTAATTTGTTAATCACAGCCTTGGGTGTCCCTGCAGGTACAAAAAGACCATTCCAACCATAAGCTTCAACTCCAACCAATCCCCCTTCAGCTAAAGTGGGAACATCGGGTAAAAATACCAATCGAGAAGAACCTGCAACTCCCAAGGCCCTTAACTTTCCAGTCAGGATATATTGTTTGACAACAGCAGGTGCAAGAAAAGCTGTCATCACGTGCCCCGCCAATAAATCAGGAAGCTCTGCACCAATTGCCTTATAAGGGACCTCTTGAACTTGTATATCAGCCGTCTTTTTAATTAACTCACCTAGCAACTGAGTAATCGACCCAGTACCACCAGAAGCAGCATTCACAAATTTCGGTTTGCTTTTGGCAAGCGCTATATATTCTTTTAAATTATTTGCAGGTACAGACGGATTGACAACCATCACTAGTGGTGAGCTATTCAAACGCGTCACAGGGAGGAGTGCTTTATTTAATAAACAACATTCGTCTTGAGTTAATAAGTCGTTCAAGGAATTATTCACATTACCATGGAGTAAGTTATACCCATCTGGCAAAGACCTAGCAACCTCTCTAGCACCAATCGAACTATTTGCCCCAGGACGGTTTTCAATAATGACCTGTTGCCCTAGTAATTCAGATAACCCAGGAGCCATCTGCCGGGCAAATACATCTACTGCACTCCCCGGGCCTGCTGGCTCGATGATTCGAATCGGTTTAGTCGGAAAATTTTGAGCAATCCCCGATAGCGAAACAAAACTTAAACACCAAAAAATTAAATTACGAAATGTATTTGTATATCGCATGATACTGTCTCCTTCATTCAAACTATTTTATTTTGTTTTTCTAAAAAATCTTTTAGGATCTGATTAAAGCCTTCTTCATTTTGTAAATTTGCAATATGCGCAGCATGAGGCACAAGAGCATGAATTGAATTTTTTACTTTAGCTGCAATAGCAGCCATAATATGCTCGGGACCGCCAACTTTATCCTCCGCACCACCAATAAAAATAGTCGGAATACTAATTTTATGAACTTCATGGTCTAAATTAGTACCAAGAAATGCACTAACATTACCAAGATAACCCTCAACGCTTGTCTTACTGATCATTTGACGAACTCGATCAATGACCTTTGGATAAGCCACCTTAAAATCCTCTGAAAACCACCTTTGCGCTGTATTCTCAACAATCGAAGCAATCCCATTTTGCTTGACTGACTCCATTAATTTGTGCCACATCGCTGCAAATTCTGGCTCCATTTTGGCCCGACAACAACATGGCGCCAAACTAATCACCCGCTCAGGATGATCAATGGCTAATCTCATCGCAATAGGACTACCAAGACCCAAAGCAACGAGATTTGTTTTTGCAATTTTTAAATGGTCTAGTAAACCCAAAGTATCTTGAGCAAGGGTCTCAACAGAGTAATCCCCCTGCCTGACTTGACTTTCTCCTTGACCTGGCAAATCAAATCTCAAAATACAAAATTGATCTTTTAATGCTCCAATTTGTCCATCCCACATCGTAGTGTCATTGGTAATACCAGTAATAAAAGTAACCCAAGGTGCATTCTCGGGATTTTTTGCGGGCATATCAATAGTGTAAAAAATTTGTGTCTCATTAATCGTTGCAAACATAATGACTCCTCTATCGTTAAGCGTGTTCAACACGCTTCATAAATTCAATACAAGATTTAGCGATCAAAGGCTCTTGATCAACCCACTCAGAGAACATGAGTAAAGGCACATCTTGATCTTCAATCGGCAATTGTACTAATTCGCTGCCTGGAATTAATTTAGCTGCCGCTATACCATTAGCACTGGAATGCGTCAGATCATTTCCAGGAATAATTAAGGTTGGCACTTGAATATGATTCATCGCTTCTTCTGTTACCCCCATCACTGGTGTTGTGGGACCTGATAAAAAGATATCTAACCAATGTTGCATCACGCGAATATATTCAGCTGGATCAAGATTCATTAAATATTCTTGATTTGCAGGATTGGCTTGTATTCTTTCTTGATATTGTTCTGTATCACATACCGCTTTCATCCCACCTGTTTGCGCTGCTTTAATAAATTGCCCGTAATACATATTAGGTAAACGACCTGCAGCAAAGGATCCACCAGTAATACGCATCAGCAACAAGGCTTTAACATGTTCAGGGTGACGGAAATAAGTCAACATAGACATTCTAGCCCCTGAAGATGTGCCTCCAATAAATGCAGGTAAGGCATCGAGTTTTTGTAAAAGAGCAATCAGATCATCAGCCCAGATCTCTTCTTCGCCGTCCTGACCTGCGATTAAGACTGAAGAGGCACCTGTATTTCGACGATCATGCAACAAAACTCTAAAACCACCAGCTGCAATTTTCTGTGCAATTGAGTGAAACTCGGCATACCCTCTTCTACCGCCAGTCACAAAAGCAAAATAGGGCCCCTGTGTTCCAATCACTTCATAATTAATTTTAACGCCACGAATTTCTGCTATGGGCATATCTTATCTCCAAAGAACTTGTTATTGATTGAACTAATTATAGGAGAGATTATGTAAATGAAGTATTCGTAGTCATGGGTATCATGATCTAAGGACTGACTAAACAAGAGCACAAAATAGGTTGTAATTTTTCCTCAGGTAAAATCAAATCACAGTTATGCCAAGACATTCTAAAACCCATATCATTGCATTCCCCATCCAAGGTTGGCTGGGAATTAGAGTTTTTATCTGTTTTGCTTGGGCCTACCTTCTTTCATATGGCATACGAGCGATCAACGCCATCATTGCACCTGATTTAATTGCAGAGTTACATATTAGCAATTCCACTCTAGGTGCAATGTCTGCAGCCTATTTTGTTGGCTTCTTTTTGATGCAGATACCTTTAGGTCATTGGCTTGATCAATATGGGTCCAGAAAATCCGAAAGCTTTTTGCTTTTATTTTCAGTTGTTGGGGCCGTTATTTTCGCTATGGCAGATCAGATCTTGATTCTCACACTTGGCAGATGTCTTATTGGTATGGGAGTTTCAGCCTGCTTAATGAGTGCTTTTACATATTATGGACGCTGGTTCAGACCAGAACACCAAGGACCGCTGGCCTCTGCAATGCTCATGTGCGGTACAGCAGGTGCAATGCTGATGACAATACCTGTACAAATGGCCCTACCCATCATGGGGTGGCGCGGTATTTTTTGGGTATTGGTGATATTTTTATTGATTGCAGTTCTAGGTATCCGCTTTGGTATACCAAAGGCAACAGACCCAATAACTTCAAGCTCAACTGAAGAGGAAAAATCGACCAAACCACTTGCTTGGCTTCAGGGATACATCCCAATTATTAAAAGTGGTAATTTTTTACAAATGCTTCCAATGGGAGTCTTTAACCAAGGTGGATTTTACGCTATCCAAACCTTATGGCTAGGCACATGGTATCGAGATGTGCTTCAGTTAAGTGATTCGAGCGTGGCAAGCCACCTGTTTACTCTTAACCTGGTATTACTCGTAGGTTATGCCGCCAATATGTTTATCCCTAGAATACTTAATAAAAAAGGAATCTCTACCTTTACCTATGCAGGAATTTTAGGTGGCTTATCTGTTGCTATGGAATTCTTTGCGGTATTCCTAGATCCAGAGTACTCCTCGTTTTTTCTTTTACTATTCAGCTTAGCTGCGACTTCATTTATTTTGGCTCAATCAGTATTTAGCCAATTTTTCCCAAGTTCAATCAGCGGGAAAGCCAGCACCTCTTTTAATATGCTTATTTTTGGAGGAGCAATTATTGTTCAGTGGGGCATTGGCTTTTTCATCGACAAGTTTATGGAACATGGTCTTGATAAGGTAGAAGCCTTAACCCTTGCTTTTAAAATTATGATACTTTGTCAAGTAGCCTCATATATATGGATGTGGCTTGCTCCCTATGTTTTAAAACCTTCGAGATTTTTGATGCGAGTGACTGAAGAGCCCAACCATTAAAGTATTCTATTTTTCTTTTGCTTGATGTAAAGTTAAAGTATTCCCTTGTAACGACGTAGATGCCATATGAAATTATTTTTTCGAACTTTCTTTCTTGTGTTTCTAACTTGCATGACCACTCTCACTCACGCAGAATGGGTTGTGTTTGATAAAAACGAATCTGGCGTGTTGTTGTATGATAAAAAGTCAGTGGTAAAGCTGTCCGGCGATGTTAGAGTTTGGATGGTTTTTAATTACTTTAAACCTCAAAAATTTCAAGATAAGTCATTTAATTCAGCCGTCGTTTTTTCCACATTTAAATGTAAAACTCACGAAGAAATTCGTTCTGAAACTAGACTTCATGACAAAGCAGACGGCAAAGGCGTATTAAAAGAAGTTGTTCCTGGAGATAAGATCTCTCGTAAAATCGTAGAAGATACTCTTTTTTATGACTTTATAGACTTATTATGCGAATAATCCTGCTCAAGCTCCTTCTACTGGCATAAGCTCTGCTTACCCCGCATTTCTCAAATGCAGAATGGATTCTCGTCAAAGAAGATGACGACAAAAGTGTTTATTACGATCCAACTCGCACATTACGCAATGATCTTTATGTTCAAGTTTGGGTATTGGCTAATTGGGGAGTCGTGCAAACCACTAAAAATGCAAAATCTTACCAATCTGTCCTATCACTTCAACAATATGCCTGCAGTGAAAATAAGTTTATAGCGTTGTCACACAACCTTTTTGAAAAGCCTGACGGCACTGGCACACTTGTCTATAAAACAAGTGACCAAGCTTGGAAATATGTACTTCCTAATGGCGATTATCAAGATGAGGTCTTCAAACTGGTCTGCCTAAAGAAATAAAGTGATGCCTTTATGCTTATTTCATCAAATAAGCTCCTGATGCCCCTACCCAGAAAATATGGTTTAATAGGAGTTGGATGAAACAGGGGTGCTGAAACTTTTGGCTGAGAAATACCCTTAACCCGAACCAGATAATGCTGGCGTGGGGAGTTTTCAAGCACCATTGTCTCGTCCCATGACCCTTTGGAGACCGACACATGACAACAGCGACAGAAAAAAAACCGCATCATCTACCTACTCTTGAGAGCTTAGAGCGTGATTTAGGACAGAAATTTGCCTACCCAGCTTCAACCAAGACTTTTTTAATCGGCTCTCGCCCAGATATTAGAGCCCCCTACCGGCTCATTGAGCAAACCCCAACAAAAGCATCTACAGGTGAAACCATTGTTAATCCACCTATTCCTGTATATGACACTTCAGGTCCCTATAGTGACCCTGAAATTTTAATTAATTTAGAAAAAGGCTTACCTCCTTTAAGAAAGACTTGGGTCGAAGAGCGCGGTGATACAGAACCTTTAACCGGCCCAACTTCTGTTTACGGAATTGCTCGTGCTGGTGATCCTGAAACTAAGCATTTACGCTTTGCTCATATTGCCCCACCTCGAGTCGCCAAAGAAGGTAAAAATGTGTCTCAAATGCATTACGCTCGCCAAGGCATCATCACCCCTGAAATGGAATTTGTCGCCCTGAGAGAATCCTTGAATTTACAAGCCATGCGTAAGGACCCTCGCTATAACCAAATACTCAAGCAACACCCTGGCCATTCTTATGGCGCCAACTTACCCGAAGAAGTGACCCCTGAATTTGTGAGGCAAGAAATTGCATCAGGACGAGCTATTATTCCGGCAAACATCAATCACCCAGAATTAGAACCCATGATCATTGGCCGAAACTTCCGCGTCAAAATTAATGGCAACTTAGGTAACTCCGCAGTCACTTCTTCAATTAACGAAGAAGTTGAAAAAATGGTTTGGTCTATTCGTTGGGGTGCAGACACTATCATGGATTTATCAACTGGAAAACATATTCATGAAACCCGTGAATGGATTTTAAGAAATTCACCCGTCCCAATTGGGACAGTTCCTATTTATCAAGCCCTAGATAAAGTCGGCGGCAAAGCTGAAGATCTCACTTGGGAAATATTTAAAGATACGTTAATTGAACAAGCAGAACAAGGCGTAGATTACTTTACGATTCATGCTGGCGTACTACTTCGCTATGTGCCATTAACCGCAGAGCGTATTACAGGTATTGTGTCGCGAGGTGGTTCAATCATGGCGAAATGGTGTTTAGCCCATCATAAAGAGAATTTCTTATATACAAATTTTAATGAAATTTGTGAAATCATGAAAGCTTATGACGTGTCTTTCAGCTTAGGCGATGGACTTCGCCCTGGATGCATTGCAGATTCTAATGACGCAGCACAGTTTGGCGAACTCCATACACTCGGAGAACTCACTCATATTGCTTGGCAACATGATGTGCAAGTCATGATTGAAGGTCCAGGTCACGTCCCAATGCAACGTATTGAAGAAAACATGCATGAGGAATTAAAGCATTGCCTCGAAGCACCGTTCTATACCTTGGGACCACTAATTACTGATATCGCCCCAGGATATGATCACATCACGAGTGGTGTTGGAGCAGCTCAAATTGGTTGGTATGGCACAGCGATGCTTTGTTATGTCACCCCCAAAGAACATCTGGGTTTACCAGATAAGGAAGATGTCCGCGAAGGAATTATTACTTACAAAATTGCCGCCCATGGTGCAGACCTTGCTAAAGGACTTCCTGGAGCTCAACTCCGAGATAATGCACTCTCAAAAGCACGCTTCGAGTTCCGCTGGGAAGATCAATTTAACTTAGGCCTCGACCCTGAACGCGCTCGCGAATATCATGACGCAACACTTCCGGCTGATGGTGCAAAAATAGCCCATTTTTGCTCTATGTGCGGACCAAAATTTTGCTCCATGAAGATCACTCAAGAGGTTCGAGATTATGCAGCCACCCTTGATCCAAAAGCAAAAGAGGGTATGCAAGAGAAGTCAATTGAGTTTCGTAAACGTGGCAGTCAAATTTATCAGTAACGCAAATTTTTCACAGGACTCCATGTTGAGTTTCTATGACTAAAATTGTTAACATTTTAGGTGCCGGTCTGATGGGCCGAATGATGGCTTTGGTATTGCGCAAAGAAGGATTTAATGTGCATGTCTTTGATAAACATTCGGCCTTATCTGATCATTCGGCTGCCTATGCCGCCGCTGCAATGCTTGCCCCACTGGCTGAATCAGTTAACACAGAAATATGTGTTGTTGAAATGGGCCAATATAGTCTTAAGCGCTGGCCTGACATTTTAAAAACTTTAAGTAAGCCTGTTTATTTTCAACAAAATGGCACTCTACTGATTTGGCATCAACAAGATCACTCAGTTGCAAAGCACTTAGGCTCTCAACTAAAAACAATCCATGACCTTCATCCATCCTTACCTAAACCCGAATTTGTGGAAGACTCACGATTACATGACCTAGAACCAAGTTTAGGAACATCCTTTGCTCAAGGCATCTTTCTTCCTGAAGAAGGTCAATTAGATAATCGTGGTTTGTTAAATTCTTTGCTTGATGAGTCCGTTAAGCTTGGCGTTAATTATCATTGGAATAGCCCTCGAGAGATTTCTCAATTCATAACTACAGCAAATGAGTGGGTTGTCGATTGCCGAGGCTTAGGCGCAAAACCCAGTTGGGAAGAAATACGCGGTGTACGCGGTGAAGTGATTCGTATCCATGCTCCCGAGGTGAATTTAAGTCGTCCTGTTCGATTAATTCATCCACGCTATCCAATCTACATTGCCCCTAAACCAGGTGGGATATATGTCATTGGCGCCACAGAAATTGAGTCTGAAGATTTATCTCCCGTGAGCGTCAGATCCACTCTAGAGTTACTCAGTGCTGCCTATACCGTCCACTCAGGATTTGCTGAGGCCAGGATCTTAGAGTCGCGAGCGCAGTGTCGACCCACCTTACCCGATAATCTTCCCGCTCTCATGAGGATGTCCTCCAAAGTTTTAAAAATCAATGGTCTATATCGACATGGTTTCATGATTTCACCTGCAGTGATGGACGCCGCATTAGAACTTATCGTGCATGATTCTCAAACGATAGCTGATCAATTTCATATTCCGGTTCACCAGATTGACTATGCGCATCTACATTAATCAAAAAGTACGGGAGCTTGGCCACCCTACCCATTTAGTTGAATTACTCAATGATATTCAGCCAAAGAAACCATTTGCTATTGCAGTAAATAACCTATTCATACCCAAAGATGATTACGATAACACCTTACTTCATGAAGAGGATCATATCGAAATCATCTCACCAGTGACCGGCGGCTAATCATGAGTATTCAACCATCTGATCCACTGATACTTTATGGCGAGTCTTTTTCAAGTCGACTCCTCCTTGGAACATCAAGATACCCATCACCAGCTATCCTAGAAGAAGCAGTGAAAGTTGCCAAGCCCGCTATGGTCACCGCTTCATTAAGACGACAAGGTGCTAACCCTCATGAAATCTCAAGTGGCTTTTGGGATCTATTAAAAAAATATAATCTAACTGTCCTTCCAAACACCGCTGGATGCCACCGTCCCGAAGAAGTTTTTACCGTTGCGCAAATGGCACGAGAAGTTTTTGAGACTGACTGGATTAAATTAGAGCTCATTGGAGATGATTACACCCTCCAACCCGACGTACTCGAATTAGTTCCCACAGCGGCAAAACTCATCAAAGACGGATTTAAAGTACTCCCCTACTGCACTGAAGATTTAGTGCTATGCAAAAAACTAGTCGATGTAGGATGTCAAGCTGTGATGCCCTGGGCAGCCCCCATTGGCACTGGCAAAGGCCCAACCAATCCTTATGCGTTACAAATTCTTCGCGAGAGATTATCTGTACCGATGATTGTTGATGCCGGTATTGGTCTGCCATCTCATGCAACACAAGTCATGGAATGGGGGTTTGACGGTGTACTATTAAATACTGCAGTTGCACTTGCACAAGATCCCGTTTCAATGGCCTTAGCATTTTCTCAAGGTATTCAAGCAGGTCGTCTCGCGTTTAAGGCGGGCGTCATGATTGCTCATGAGAGCGCCCAACCGAGTACTCCTGTATTAGGCACCCCATTTTGGCATCAAATACCATAAGGTTAACGATGAAATTTTCTAGCAATCAACTCAAACTAATTTCTGAAATAGTTTCTTCTCATCAGGATTTACTCATTGAGCAACGTGAATCCGCAGAGTGTCTTGTATGGACGCAGGACAATGCAGTCTATCTTATCGTTAAACAGGCTGCATGGGAATTGGGGTTTATTGACCAAGATGCGGAATGCATTGCTCTTGCCTGGCTTATGCATACCTCGGATATAAATCATTTAAATCCAAGTTACTGGCCTAATGATCCTAAATTATTCGGCTTATCTTTACGACATGGCAAACTCAATTTTGCTGCTTGTCGCCACGACTTGGGCTTATATGTCGTAGCACCAGATGCACAGTGGGTCAAAAAATTAGCGCAAGCTGGTGTTAAGACAATCCAACTTCGATTTAAATCAACTCAAGCTGACCTGATTGAAAAAGAGATTGTTGATTCTATATCGGCCTGTCTGAATGAAGATATCTCGTTATTTATCAATGACCATTGGCAACTCGCAATTAAACACCAAGCATATGGTATTCATCTTGGACAAGAAGATTTAGTCAATGCTGATCTTGATTTAATTCGTAAGAGCTCTTGCCGACTAGGCATTAGCTCTCATGGGTATGCTGAGATGATCAATGCAGATCAATATAGTCCTAGTTATATTGCTATCGGAGCTGTTTATCCAACCACCCTAAAACAAATGCAAACTGCAGCTCAAGGTATTGGTCGATTAAGACAATATGCAAAACTTTTAGAAGCTTATCCCCTTGTAGGAATTGGCGGAATTAGTGAAGATAGGATTCATGATGTATTACAAACAGGCGTTGGCTCTGTTGCATTAGTCAGAGCAGTTATTAATTCTCTCGATTACGTTTCGGCCATTAAAAACTTACAAGATCATTTTTAACTTATTAGCCTGAATTAGGAACTTTAACAACCAATCCACTGATTTGAGTGAACTCCTGAACACTCTCTAGAGTATCTAAATCAAAAGTAAAATGAAGGTTGTTCGTTTCCCACTGCACGACCTCATCAGGATGCTCATCCATATAAGTCCTCACTACACTGTCATTATTTTTTGCCAGAATGAGCCCTAGTCCTATTTTAGAGAGCATAACCGGATTACCTCTATGACCATTCACGATAGGAATTAAAAAATGTCCGTACTCCCGAGTTTTAAATTGCTCGATGAGTTGCCTGATATCTGCAAGTTCTAAAAGTGGTTGATCACTAAGAACCATCAGCAGTGCCTCAATATGCGAGGAATGCTTTGCAACATACTCTAATCCAAGCCGAACAGAGGAAGCCTGCCCCCTCTCAGGACATCCATTATGGATTAGATGAACATGGTATTTTTCTAGAATTTTAGAGAACTGCTCTTGATAGTACCCCGTGACTACAAAAATTTCCGCAACTCCTGATGCCTTTAACTCTTGTATCTGGCGGACAATCAGCGCTAAACCATCAATTTCAATTAAACCTTTTGGAACCCCTCCCAATCTTAGCCCCTGCCCTGCAGCTAGAATGACAGCACCAATGACCTGTGCTTGTTCTTTTTTTTGCTTTTGAGCGTATTTATGTTTGAGATCACTGTAAACAGGCATGATGTGAATCCCATCAGGATCTAGCTTTAAGTAAACAGTATTTCCCACTTCTAAGTGAAGCTCTTGTATATGTCGAGTTGATAATTCAAGATGCATTTGGTGAAGCGGACTAGGTAGACGAACCTTGACTGATGAAATTTCACTCAGTTGCAGTATTCTTTCTATAGATCCACACAGAGTATTTGGCTCATTAGAAGCCACATTAGACAAGGCAACATATTGCCCAGCAATGACCCATTTCACTTCTGTTTGATTAGGCAAGCGTCCTTTATCGTGAATCATTAGTTCAATAGAATCCGATGCATGTCCACATACAATTTTTGCCATTTGGGCATGAGGACTTCCACCATGCTCGGGTAGTTTAAAAAAAGTCCCAGAATAAATATCTCGTAATCCAACAAGAGCAGCAACCCTTGCATTTCTTGGACTAGAAAAAATATGGTCTGGAGTTGCTTGTTGTAATGTCTTGCCCTGATCTAATATACAAATTCGATTACTCAGCAAACGTGCTTCTCTTAAGTCATGAGTGACCATCACAATAGGAATTGAAATTCTCTGTCTGAGTTTAATGAGCTCTTCATACAAACTCATACGGGTTGGGTAATCAACCGCAGAAAATGCCTCATCCAGTAACAGTACTTTGGGTTTTCTAGCAAATGCTCTAGCAAGAGCTACGCGTTGACACTGCCCCCCAGATAATTGATGAGGATATCTATCCTGCAAATCCTCTAATTGCATATCTAACAAAAGCTCATGCGCATCCTTGGTAAGAGCTCCTTTGGGCAGGGCTAAACCAATATTTTCAAGCGCAGTCAAATGCGGGAAAAGAGCGAAATTTTGAAATACCATACCAACACTTCTAAGATGTGCTGGCAAACTAAGATCATGAGCACTATCTAACCAAACTTCAGAGTCAACCTTTATTGCGCCTTCTTTGATTGGGATCAGTCCAGCAATAGCACGTAATGCGCTCGTCTTACCACTCCCAGAAGGACCGACTAATGCAAGTAATTCACCTTGCAGACATTCAAATTCCATATCCATCTGAAAAGGTGCTTGCTGAGAAATCTGAACTTTTAGCATTACAAGTAAGCCTTAGGCTTTTGATCTTTTGTTGTGGCTAATAACTGAGTCAGTAACAATGTGCCAAATGCCACAAGTACCAAGAAAATTGACATCAATCCTGCACTACCCATTTCTAAACCTTGGACTTTGTCATAAATAGCAATCGACAGCGTACGAGTCTGGCCAGGTATATTGCCACCCACCATCAAAATGACCCCAAATTCACCTAAGGTATGGGCAAATGTCATAATGACAGCACTTAAAATACCCTTCCAAGCCAGGGGTAACTCAATTTTAAATAAACTCTGCCAATGCGATAGTCCACACGTACGTGCCGCATCTTTGAGCTCTTCTGGGATATCTTCTAAAGCACGTTGAATTGGAATAAAAGCAAAAGGTAAGTTAAAGATCAAACTGCCTAATAAAATCCCTTGAAATGAAAAAGCTAGAGGCTCATGAAATAAAAAAACATAAATCTGACTTAACCAACTATCTCTGCCCATACTCACCAGCAAGTAATACCCCATTACAGTTGGAGGTAATACCAATGGCAATGCAAATACTGCTTTTAATAACTGATTCCATAACGAATACGATCTTGCCAAATAATGGCCAAGCAAAATCCCAAACGGGATTAAGATCGCTACCGAACACAGAGCTAAAGATATTGATAATTGAAAGGCTTGCCAATCCATGATTCGATTAGTTTAATCCAATCATCAACTAAGGCGACTGAAAGCCAGTATCCTGAAATTTACGCTGTGATTGTGGCTGCAAAAGATAGTCATACAATCTTTGTGTAGCAGCATTAGCTCCTTTAAGAATAGCCATTCGCTGCAATATGGGCGAATGCAAAGACTCTGGAATAACTACCCAGGTACCTGATTTTCTGACTGAATCATTATAAGTTGCTGAGAAGGGAATAAATCCTGCTTGAACATTTCCTGAAATAGCAAACTCAGTGGCCTGTGCAACGTTATCACCCAAAACTAGCTGCGATTGAACTTTATCCCACACCCCGATTTTTTCGAGGATTTCCTGTGCAACTCTCCCGTAAGGTGCATATACTGGATTGGCAATAGCAACCTTACGAATACGTCCATCAAGTAAAGCTAATTTAAAATCCTTTAATTCAGGGTCTAGACTGATCTTCGCGCCTTGAGGGATAAATAAAACAATCCGCCCCTTTGCATACAGATGACCTGGGCCCTGAGTTAATTTCTGATCGTTGAGTTTTTGAACATAGCTCTCGTCGGCTGACATCAAAAGGTCAAATGGACCACCTTGCATGATTTGACGATAAAAATTCCCTGAGGATCCATACGTTATTTGTACCTTTTGCCCAGTTAATTGGAAATAATCGTCAGCAATTGACCCAAGAGCTAACCTTAAATCTGAAGCAGCCGCAACTTTTACTGGGACTGTGTTTAAACTTTGAGCGCTAACAAATAAAACCTGCAGCAAAGCTAAAAAAACTATTTTTTTCATGGGTTTAATCAAGTAATTTTGCCTAATTTGACCTCATTAATACAAAAGACCTGCTCACCTTAATGCAAGCAGGTCTTTTATTGAAAATCGCTCATCACTTATTAGGTTGCGGCGTAATTCTAAGATACGGCTTAGGTGATTTAAATCCTTTTGGATATTTCTGTTTTAAAACTTCAGGATCTTGAACTGTTAAAGGAATAATGACGTCATCTCCATCTTTCCAATTACCAGGAGTCGCCACTGTATGCGCGTCCGTTAATTGAAGTGCGTCAAGCACACGTAATACTTCATCAAAGTTACGTCCTGTACTCATCGGATAAGTAATCATTAGACGAACTTTTTTCTTTGGATCAATCACAAATAATGAACGTACAGTCATGGTTTCAGACTGGTTAGGGTGAATCATGTCATACAAAGCTGAAACCTTTTTATCCATATCAGCAAGAATCGGAAAACCAACTACAGTTGACTGAGTTTCTTCAATATCTTTAATCCATGACACATGCTTGTCTGCAGGGTCAACTGATAAAGCAATTGCTTTAACATTGCGCTTATCAAAAGCAGGCTTTAACTTTGCAGTTAAACCCAGTTCAGTTGTACAAACTGGCGTAAAGTCTGCTGGGTGTGAAAATAATACAACCCATGAATCTCCAGCCCAATCATAAAATTTAAGCTTGCCAATTGATGAATCTTGTTCAAAGTCTGGGGCTACATCCCCTAAACGTAAAGTCATATTAATCTCCTAAAGTGTTATTCGTTAAATCGTGTGATTCGTTAAATCTATAAAAGGGACTGCATTCAATAGAACATCAATTATAAGGAGAATCAAAGAACCTCCTCTAAAAGTGGCTACTCTACTGGGTTAATAATTTCATTTTTTTCTAAATACGCTTTTAGACACTCCACAACCCCTAATTTAAAGTTATTAAATACAGGTTCGGCCACAAAGCCTAAATGTGGCGTAATCAATAAGTTAGGCACAGTACTGAGAATATTCTCTTTGCCAAAAGGTTCATCATCATACACATCTAAAGCAGCAAACCCAGGATGCCCCTTCTGAAGAGCAACGATAAGGTCATCTGTTTTGACAAGCGCAGAACGTGATGTATTGACTAGAATGGCATCTTGGCGCATTAATGCTAAACGCTCTGCATTGATCAAACCACGAGTCTCAGCTCCTGGAACAAGATGCAGACTAACAATTCGAGAAGTCCCCAGTAATTCTTCTAAACTGACAGATTTTACGCCCTTCTCCTGCGCCCGTTCAGCGGTCATGTGCGGACTCCAAGTGACAACTTCCATACCAAAAGCCTGAGCAACTTTAGCAACTCTGCCACCAATCTCACCTAACCCCACCAAACCAATACGAGTCCCGTGAAGCATCGGTAAAATAGAATTCTCATTACGCCACTGGTTATTCTTGATCAATTGACTTTGCTCAGGCAATCTCTTATAGGCGGCAAGTATTAAAGCCCAAGTGAGCTCAACTGTAGCGTCTTTTGAAGGACCAAATTTAGTAAAACTCACTGGAATATTTCTCTGCACTAAGGCAGGATAGTCAAGTTGAGTGTTGCGGTTGCCTGTAAAAATGACATATTTTAATGACTGCATCGTGGCAATTAACTCAGCTTTAACGGGTGTCCTATCCCTCATCAAAACAAGAACATTAGCCTCTTTAGTAGCGTCTATGAGGGCTTGCCCTCTAAGACGATCGTGATACACCGTAAATTGAGCTTGATCGCAAAATTCGGGTAAATCCTTTAAAAATGTAAATACTTTTTCATAATCATCTAACATTACTATCTTTAACATTGTGCTTTACCTTATTGATTTAATTGTTCTATTTATTTCACTATTATAAGTTGATTGATTTACATATGTCGCTATGCGCCATGGGGCGCTTTCATAGCCAAGTCCACCACTTTATAGAGAGAAACCCCTATATTTATATAGCTCTATCACAATCTTTGAATAAATAATATAGATGTAATTAGAGTAATATGATGTTTAGAAAATTAAATCTTTTGAGAATGCGGAGACAAAATGACAACAAATTTGATGGTCAATGGGAAAAATCGCACTAGCGATGCTGAAAAAAAGACCCCGCTCTTATATGTCCTAAGAAATGATTGTGATATCAACTCTGCAAAATATGGATGCGGCGTAGGTCAATGCGGTTCTTGTACCGTTTTAATTGATGGCAAAGCTGTTCGGTCTTGTATCACCCCTTTAGAATCAGTCAAGGGTTCCATTACAACCCTAGAATCATACGAAAATGACCGCGTCTTAAATGCTTTAAACCGCGCATTCATCAAGGAGCAAGCGGTCCAATGTGGTTATTGCATCTCAGGTATGATGATGACCGCAAAAACACTCCTTGATAAAAATAAGAATCCAAGTCTAGATCAGATTAAAACAGCCCTAAATAACAACCTGTGTCGCTGCGGCACCCATACCCGAATTTTAAAAGCAATCCAATTAGCTGCAAAGGAGTTATCCGCATGAATGCGCCCATCAAGTCATCTGCACGCCGCTCTTTTCTAAAAACATCAACCGGATTGGTCGTCGGCTTTTCTTGGGCAGCATTAATCCCAGCCCAAAGTACTTTGGAATTACCAGGCAGCCTAAAACCTAATCCAAAAATTGATAGTTGGTTACATATCGAATCTACTGGAAATGTTACGGTCTATCCTGGGAAAGTTGAATTTGGACAAGGGATTACCACAGCCTTACAACAAATCGTAGCCGATGAACTAGATATCGACTTTAAACGCGTCAAAATGATGCCAACACAAACAAATACTTCACCAAATGAAGGTGTTACATCGGGTAGTCAGTCTATTGAATATGGTGGTATTGCTCTTCGCTATGCTTGTGCTCAGGCACGAGGTACCTTACTTGAAAAAGCTGCAGTCCAGCTTGGAAGCTCAATCAGTGATTTAAGCATTGTTAATGGCATGATTACTGCACCAAATGGCAAAAGTGTCTCCTATGGACAATTAGTTGAACCTAACTTGTTAAGACAAACTGCAAACTTAAAGCATTCTCCAAAAATCCCTAGCCGACTCAAAGTGATTGGGCAATCTATTCAACGGATTGATATACCCGCCAAAGTATCTGGGGGTGTTGCTTATATTCAGGATTTCAAAATGGCAGGGATGGTTCATGCACGTGTCATACGTCCCGCTGGGCCTCGTGCCAAGCTTTTAAGTTTTGATGCTGCACGAATTAAGTCATTACCCGGGGTACTCGCTGTTATTCAAGATGGTAGCTTCTTAGCTGTCGTAGCAGAGCGAGAAGAACAAGCAATCAACGCGAAAAATATTGGTGCAACACTAGCAAAGTGGGAATTAAAGAATGATTTACCCACATCAATGAATGCATGGTATGAGCGGATGAAGTCTGCCAAAAGTGAAGATACAATTCACGCTGAGAAAAAAGCAACCGTCAACCCCGCTATCAAAACTCTCAGCGCTGAATTTAAAAAACCATTTATTGCACATGCATCAATTGGTCCATCATGCGCCATTGCTCAGATGAAAGACGACACACTAACAGTGTGGACTCATAACCAAGGTGTTTATCCATTACAAAAAGATCTCATCAAGGTCTTTAATATGCCAGCTGAAAAAATTGTGTGTATCCATGCTGAAGGCTCTGGTATGTACGGACACAACGGGGCAGATGATGTCGCACTTGACGCCGCAATCATTGCAAAAGCCTTACCTAATCGCCCGATCCGATTGCAATGGATGCGTGATGATGAATTCAAGTGGGAACCCTATAACAGCGCCATGATTATCCAAATAAAGGCTAGCCTGGATCGAGATGGAAAAATTGTTGATTGGAATCATGAAATTTGGAGTAATAGTCATAGCACTAGACCTGGAGACGCAACAGGCAATAACCTTTTAGCAAGTTGGTATTTAGAAAAACCCCATACTCCATCACCTGTAAATAATGTTCCCCTGCCTGCCGGTGGAACACATCGTAATGCAATACCCCTATATGTTTTTCCGAATCAAAAAATCACCAACCATCTTTTACAAGAAGTTCCTGTCAGAATATCTGCACTGCGAACACTTGGCGCAATTGGAAACGTCTTTGCTCTCGAGTCAATGATGGATGAATTAGCTAAAGTAGCAGGTCAGGATCCTTTGCAATTTCGCTTGAATCATCTTGAGGATCAACGCGCAAAGGATGTGTTAATTCAAGTTGCAGAAATGGCAAAATGGGATCCTAAAAAATTACGTTCTAAAAAGTCAGGTCAATTATCTGGTCGGGGCATATCGTTTGCAAAATATAAAAACCTTTCAGTTTATGTTGCTGTTGTAGCTGACGTCTTGATTGATCCTAAAACTGGAAAAATCAGGGTTACACATTTATTCTGCGCAGGAGATGCTGGACTAATCATCAACCCAGATGGATTGAAGAATCAGTTAGAAGGTGGACTTATACAAGCAGTCAGTTGGACACTGCATGAATCGATTCGCTTTGATCAGCATGAGATGAAAACTGAATCATGGGCAGAATATCCTATTTTAAGATTTGAGGAGTTGCCTGTAGTTGAGGTAGAACTCATCAATCGTCCAACTGAGAAATCTCTTGGATCGGGTGAAGGAACAAATGGCCCAGCAGCCGCAGCAATTGCTAATGCATTAGCTCATGCAGTAGGTAACCGCTTATACGAACTTCCCTTTTTACCTGAAAAAGTTAAATCCATCATTTCCTAGGAAAATATCTATGTCATTTAATAATCTAGAAGAATTTAAATCGCAAGCCCTCAGCACTGGTTTTGATGAAGTGATTGAACGCGTTTGGTCTGCTAATGTTGTAGTCCCTGAGCACACTCATCCCTTTACGGCATATGCTCTTGTCACTGAAGGTGAAATGTGGATGACTCGGGGTCAAGATATCGCCCACCTAAAGGTTGGTGATACTTTTTTAATGGATCCAGGGACACCTCATTCCGAAAAGTATGGTCCTAATGGCGCCATCTATTGGGTTGCTCGTAAGAATTAAGTCTTTTGACGCAGGACCCCAAAGGTCCTGCCTTCATTATCTTTGCTTATAGGCACCCCCACAAGTCTGCAGATCCCACATCATCAGAAATTCCTCGATACAATAGAGGCATTCTCAATTTAATAATGTGCTACTGGAGACTCTATGCTAAAGATAACTACACATCGATCATTTTTTCTGCTGTCTATTACTTTATTTTTGAATATCTTTTGCCTCTTTGTTTCGCAATCTTCAATAGCCCAATCCTACCCTTCAAAAGCAGTCAAAATTATTGTCCCTTTTGCTGCCGGTGGCCCTGCTGATAATTACGCTAGATTTATTGCAATCCGTCTGCAAGATGAATTAAAGCAAGCATTTGTTGTAGAGGACCGACCAGGAGCAGGATCCATCATCGGCACAGACTTCGCAGCAAAATCTCCAGCAGATGGTTACACCCTGTTATTGATGTCAAACACACAAACTGTGAATGAATCTTTAGTGCCCAATAAACCATTCTCTTTGCTGAAAGATTTCGTGGGGATCGCCCCGATTAATTATTCTGATTTAGTACTCGCAATTAATCCCTCTGTTCCAGCCAATAACCTTGGAGAACTTTTAGCCCTAGCTAAAGCTAAACCGGGAAAACTCAATTACGCATCCTCCGGCACCGGCACTCCCTATCATATGGCTGGTGAACTATTTAAACACTTAGCGGGAGTTGATATAGTCCACGTTCCTTACAAAGGGAGTTCTAACGCACGAACAGACTTATTAGGATCTCAAGTTGATATGATGTTTGATGCGGTGACTACCATGTCTGAGTTTGCAAAGGAAAATAAAGTCAAGGCTATCGCCACAACCGGTAAAGCTCGATCTAGTATTTTGCCAAATGTTCCAACCGTCGCCGAATCTGGTGTCCCCGGTTTTGAAGCAACCATTTGGCTTGGACTAATGGCACCTAAAGGAACTCCAACAGAAATTGTTAATTTACTCAATAACTCAGTTAAAAAAATTGTGAGTAACCCTGAAGTGAAAAGTTTATGGGCTAAACAAGGCGCAGTACCCATGACGATGTCTCCAACTGAATTTACAAAGTATTTGGAAGCTGATGTGAACAAATGGACAACTATTGTTAAATCAGCCGGTATTAAACCTGAATAATTATTAAAGGACTAATTGTGGAAATTCGTATTTTAAGTGGTGGTGCAGCTGCAGGTGTTGTACAAGGAATTCAAGCGGATTTTGAAAAGCAACATGGTTGCGTTATTAATGGTACTTTTAGTGCCGTGGGCGCTATGCGTGATCAATTGACGAATGGAGCACCATGTGACCTCGTTATTTTGACAAAGACATTGATTGAAGAACTAATCACTTCTGGACATGTGTTAGCTGGAACATCTCAATCCTTAGGTCTAGTATTAACTGGCTTAGCTGTACCAACTGGCAGGCCTGCACCTGCAATGAGTAATGCTGAAGAATTAAAATCTGCATTCCGTGGAGCTTCCTCCCTTTACTTTCCAGATATGGTGAAATCTACTGCTGGAATACATTTTATGAATGTAATGAAAGCCCTTGGCCTTGATCAAGAATTGGCATCGCGTTTTAAAACATTTCCCAACGGTGCCACGGCAATGACCGAAATGGGGAAATCTACTGACCCTAAAGTTCTTGGTGGCACTCAAACTACTGAAATCAACATTACTCCTGGTGTCACATTGATCGGACTTTTGCCAAAAGAGTTTGAACTGGCAACTGACTACACCTTAGGAATATGCACTCATTCTACCCAACCTGCTTTAGCAAAATTATTAGCCCAAACTCTCACAGGGAATACATCTAAGGCTGTTCGAGAAAAAATTGGCTACGTCATTAACGCATAAAACCAGTCACTATTCCTTGATTAAATAAGACTTTAGAGTCTACCCTGTTAATGTCTTGACAGTCTGTTTTAACCATCTTGATAAAGTACTCCCGAGATGCTTTTTGGTTGAGCATACGTGTGGTGTAGTCATTAATCGCTAAATACAGAACATCGTTTTCATAACTAATGCAGGCTTTAATGTGCGGACTGTATTCAACCGATAGCTGATGGAACCCCATTTGAGCTTCATGCTTCATATCTTGTGAAGAAATTATTCTTTTTGCTCCTGAAATAAATAATAACCCACAGGCTGAATCACATTTAGCATTTTTAATTTGAGTATTAAAATTTTTGTCTCTGAGCTGCTGTCCCATATGCATCGCAGAAGTAACACCACCACCTGAGGATTTCAGTAACAGCCACCTTGCTGGACAATCACTCAGTTCTACTTTTTTAAGAAGTCTATTTAATTGAGCTTCCAAATCTTCATTAATTTTTCCATCTAAAAAAATCTCGCAACTTTGTGGAGTAATTTGATAGCTTAAGTACCCTCCACTATAAGAAATAGTTTCATAACCTGCAAGATACTTATAGCTAGTCAAACTACATGCTTGCAGAAAGATAAATAGTACAAGCCCAATTTTTGGAAATACTCTCACTGGACTTTGCTCTTGATCTAGGATGCCATGATGATGAGTTTTGTCTCAGCAACTAAAGGATATTTGGTATTATTTAAAAGGCGTTTCATCCAAGCATCGATAAGCGGATAGTCAGGTTTTGGTCCAATATGCTGAGGAAAATCTTGCGCTAGCAATTTCCAGCGCGCCACACAGACTGCCAAACACATATCACCTAAATGAAATTTCGACCCGCCACAATAATCTTGTCCATGTAGTGCATCTTCAAACATTTTTAATAATTTGCTTGAATCTTCATAAGATTTTCGAATTAATTCATAATTTCGTTTTGCCTCAGGTGTTCTAGTCAAACCCACAAAAGTATGTCGCAGAATTGGCCACAAGGTGGTAGCGTGCCAATCCATCCATTTTTGCGAAGAATGCTTATTTTTAATGTCATTCGTGAAGATCTTTCCTTCAGGATCAAAATAGGCTACGAGATAACGAATCACTGTCGAAGACTCCCATAAAACAAAGCCATCATGATCTATCGTAGGCACGAGCCCATTGGGATTTATTTTTAAAAATTCAGGCGTATTGTTAATTCCGTACTCTAAACCAGCATCAATTCGTTCGTAGTCTTTACCTTCTGTTAAACCTAACTCAGCTAAGACCCACTGAACCTTTTGAACATTAAAACTACTTGTACGACCCCAAAGTTTGATCATTTTCTTATCTCATATTTTAATAATTGCAGGTATATATTTCCATCGCCACTCATGTTAGCAGATTAAGCTTCTATTCATTCGATACCAACGCTTTTAATTAATGCTTGCGATGATTTTGATTTGAGATATTCCATAAACTCTTTAGCTACTGCCGCACTGACTTGTGTTTGGTCTTTAACATTCATCAAACCAGCTGAGTAACTTGTATAGTTCTGAACCTCAGTTGGTAATGGTCCAACTAACTTTAAGCCCTTATCTTCATATAATTTAATCTCTGTAATAGCAGCAAGTCCAATTTCATTTCCTTTACCACCAATAACATGTAACAATACTTTTTCCCCATTATCATAACGAGTGGTTTTATCTTTCAGTTCAGCAGCAATACCTAACTTTTCTATTAATTTTTCTATGTAAATTCCAGTAGAAGCTTTGTTATAGACAATAGACTGCGCACGTAAAAGATTGTCTTTTAAACTTTCAACGTTACTCATATTAGGATTAGCTAAGGAATTTCTGACAGTCACCCCTACACCCACTTTACCAATATAGACCTTGGTGTCATTTTGAACTATATTCTTTTTGATCTGATCCTCCAAAAGACCATTAGGAGCCACAAATATATCTGCCAACTGTCCTGAACTGAGGCGTTCTGCTAGTTGCGGCCCCGTCCCAAACTGAACTTTAACGTGATGCTGAGTATTTTTCTCAAATTGAGTAATTACTTTTTCAATACCTGGTTGCATTGCTCCAGCGCTTAAAATAGTGAGTTCAGTGGTATGTGCGGTCATGCTTAAAACTGCAAGTATTACTCCTGCAAAGATATGTCTCATATTTTTCTCCCTTTGTTATATCTCAATCATATACAAAAATTGATTTAATTCGTGATCCCAAGATTAAATGAGACCTGTTTTACAATGTACTATGGATATCACCTATTTTGTCCCTTTTGGTCTTGGTATTTTTGTTGGATTAATTATGGGACTCACCGGAGCTGGGGGTGGCATTATTGCTGTCCCTCTTCTTGTATTTGGGCTTAACCTCAATATGACTGAGGCTTCCCCTATTTCCTTAGTCGCTGTTTCGATCGTTGCCACAGTGGGTGCATTTTTAGCGTGGCGAAAAAAAATACTCCGTTACAAAGCCGCTTCATTAATGGGACTTTCGGGACTCATCATGGCACCTTTTGGGATTTGGCTTAGCCATCAAGTACCCAATACGCCCCTTTTAGCTCTATTTAGTCTGATTTTATTTTATGTCTCCTTTAAGCTCTTTATTGAATCACGCTCCGAACTCAAGGGTAATCCAATTCCTGTTCGTAAACCACCACCATGCATACTTGATCCACAAGTTGGCAAATTAATTTGGACGATTCCTTGCGCAAGGGCATTAATTAGTTCAGGTGCACTCGCAGGATTTTTAACGGGCCTTCTTGGAGTGGGAGGTGGCTTTATTATTGTGCCGGCATTAAAGCGCTTTACAGATCTTCCCATGAAATCTATCATCGCGACCTCCTTAGGTATGCAAGCGATTATTTCTGGCGGTAGCGTTATCGTGTCAGGATTTACAGGTCACTTAAATCTAGAAATTGCCCTCCTTTTTGTTGCGGGAGCATTATTAGGACTTTATATTGGAAAAGCTTTCGGGCAAAAAGTAACAGGAGCAAGAGCTCAACAAATTTTTTCAATCTTTGCCTTTTGCGTTGCCATTCGAATGGTGATTAAGATAATTTGGTTAAATTGAATTTTTCAATTTAACCAAGCTTCTTTCAGTCTTAGTGTAAGATTTAAAAAATAACAATAACTTAGGAGATATGATGATTTATGAATTAAGAGTGTATTACGCAATGCCAGGACGACTTCCTGATCTCATCAAACGATTTGAAGATGTCACTCTAAAAATATGGGATAAACATCAGATTAAACAAGTAGGGTTCTGGACTGATCTCATCGGCACAAGTAGTCAAAAACTAACCTATATGCTCGCTTGGGATAGCCTCGCTGACCGCGAGCATAAATGGAATACCTTTTATGCTGATAAAGAATGGATCGAAGCTAAAGCAGAAACAGAAAAAAGCGGCACACTCGTCTCAAATGTTGAGAATTCTATTTTAAAACCCACTAGCTACTCTGCTTTAAAGTAAGTTGTAATTAATCGAGTGGAATAAAAAACTCTGACTTGCGTGGCATTGGTAATCCATGCTTTTGCGCGCAAGTATTAATTTCATGAATTAATGCTTCGGATATACCGTCTTTATGACGGTATATTTCCATCCAGGTCTCTTGCCCCTCTGAGTTCAAATCGGGTCTTTTCATTACCTCTAATGAAATTCCAGGATGATGCTTTAAGACGTCATCAAATAGTTGGGTTAGAGATTTTCTAGTCTCACTCCCAAGACTTGGCAGAAGTTTATAGTAAATAAATAAAGTATTTTTTTGCATGATAGTCAATTAAAGTAGGTCTATGAAGCACTCGACTTAACACCAATACCCTGCCAACGCTTAGTCAAATTCACATCTATCTCAAAAAGGTCTAGGCATCTACCTACAGAATGATCAACCATTTCTTCTAAACTTTTAGGGTTGGCATAAAAAGCGGGGACAGGAGGCATAATAATCGCTCCATTTTCAGTTGCTTGCACCATCGTTCGCAAGTGACCAATATGCAATGGTGTTTCTCTGACCATGAGAACAAGTCGGCGTCTTTCTTTAAGAACAACATCGGCAGCTCTGGATAATAAACTTGTCGTTGCTCCGTAAGCAATTTCAGATAAAGAGCGAATAGAGCATGGTGCAACAACCATGCCCATCGTTTTAAAGGATCCTGATGCAATAGTGGCTCCAATATTTTTAATGTGATGAACTTCAGTCGCCATTGCTTCAACGTCCTTCACAGTCAGATCCATTTCCGAGGCTAAGGTTAATCGCGCTGATTCAGTCATGACCAGATGAGTTTCTATTGAGGTAGCTTGCAACGCTCTCAAAATACTAACTCCATAGACAATCCCTGAGGCCCCACTAATTCCTACGATTAAACGCTTTGGTGCTTCAGTAGTTAAATTTTGATTAGTATTACTTTGACTCATATTGGATTTATCTTAGCAAGCATTTAAGGTTAATTCTCTTAGTCCAACTGGGTTAAGAGATCTCAGTGTAGTTATTAATTCTAACATTGATATGAACTCATGAATCCTATGTGGTGAATTAATAAAAAGGTCTAATATACTCATATCTCATCAGTTTATTGGAAAACATCATGCCTTACGAATTCGATCATCTTGTGATTATCGCGCGAGATAAAATTTCAAAAATGGCTAAACACCTTGAAAACCTTGGGTTTCATCTCACCCCGATGGCCAAACATAATCTAGGTTCATGCAATCAACTCGCTATGCAATCAAATGCTTATGTTGAAATCTTAGGTTGGGAAGAAGGCACAATACCTGAGCGAAAAGAAATTGCTGATTTAGCCATGGGCTTAGACGCCCTAGTCTTTAGGACTACCGATGCTGATCAATGTTTTAAAGATCTTCAAAATACCGGATTTTCAGTAAATCCAGTTCAAGATTTATCCCGCCCAGCTCTCGTCAATGGCAAAATAGAATTAGCCCAATTTAAGACCGTACGGTTTAGCAATCAACCAATTCCAGGAGTCAGAATCTATTTCTGCGAACACCTCACACCTCAATTTTTATGGTTCGATGCAGTGCTTAAACATCCTAATTCAACGAATCATTTAAAAGAAATCACCATAGAGACCCATGAATTAAATACAACTAGTGACATTTTTTCTCAACTATTACAGTTAACTCCAACTCATATTTTAAAAAATAAACATGAGCACCACTTAACACTTCTTAACTGCAAATTAATCATCCGTGAGAATGCTAGCCTTCACCTGAGCAAAATTTCTGAAGTCAGCATTAACAATCAGTTACTTAGTGGCACTCATGCCTCAGGAAATAGCGAGATTATTTTGAATCACCAACTTTGTGATTCGGTTTAACAAACAGAATCAATTTGCAATAGAATCTATATATGAACAAAATATTCAAGCTCACTATCATCATTCTGGCTAACCTTATTGGCTTTATCTCTATCAGCTCACAGCCAGTCTATGCTGCGGAATTTCCCACTCACACCATCGAAATGGTTATCCCATATGCTGCTGGGGGATCAGCTGATGTTCTTGGGCGGGTGATTGCAGATGAGATGGGAAAAGTCTTAGGACAAAGCGTAATCGTTAGCCTTAAACCAGGCGCAGGTGGCAATATCGGTGCTGAATACATAGCCAAGATTGCACGCCCAGATGGATACTCTTTCTTGTTTGCTTCTGTTAGTTTAGCAACAAGCCCAAGCCTCACAAAACTTAACTTTGATCCGAAAAAGGATCTTCAAGCGATCGCTGGCGTGGGCTCTATCCCCAGTCTCATGCTCGTATCTAGCCAATCGCCTTATAAAACACTTCCTGAATTTATTGCAGCAGTTAAGTCCAATCAAGTTCAAGCAAGCTTTGGATCCTCTGGAAACAATACCGGTAGCCATTTGGTCGGAGAACTCATTAAATCCATCAGTGGTATTGAAATGACCCACGTACCCTACAAGGGAAGTGGGGCTGTTTATCCTGACTTAATTGCAGGAAGAATTACCACCTTAATTGATGTCATGGGTTCTTCACTTCCTCAAGTTCAAGGTGGAAATGTTCGAGCAATCGCAATTACCTCTCCACAACGCTCAAAATTACTACCAGATGTGCCAACAATCTCTGAACAAGGATATCCAGGCTTTGAATTTGGTACTTGGTTTGGTTTTTTTGCGCCAGTTGATGTCCCAGCACCAATTGCTAAAAAATTAGAGCAAGCTGTGCTTCAAGCCCTAAAAAGTCCAGCAGTGAAAGAACGCTTAATAGCCGTTGGTGCAACACCTCTTCCAGGTCCTGGAGTCGAGTTCGATAAGTGGTTTCAAGCTGATATAGCACGCTGGGCAAAACTCGTTAAAGAGGGCCGCCTAAAGCAGTTGGATTAATACTCCGCAGCTAATAGGCTGCAGCCAAACCATCTCGCCGACTATCACTAGCAGCAACATAACCGTCTTGGAGATCGTCTGAAAGTCTCCAAATAAACTGCCCAGATCCAAAATCCATATAAGGGTCATCAATCTTTTTAAGAATATGTCCTTTATTTTTTAAGCCTTCAACAGTTTTTGAATCTAAATTGGACTCAACATCTAAAGTAAAATCTTTGTTGACCTTCCAACGAGGAGCATCGCATGCTGCCTGTGGTTGCTGACCATACTTGAGCATTCTAAGAATGGTTTGTAAATGTCCCTGAGGCTGCATATCACCACCCATGACACCAAAGCTCATTTGAGGAACAACTCCACCAGCTTCTTCACGCATCAAAAAAGCAGGAATAATCGTATGAAATGGACGCTTACCACCTGCCACTACGTTGGTTGACTTAGGGTCCATCGAGAAGCCATACCCTCTATTTTGTAAACTAATACCCCAGTCAGGAACAACTACCCCTGAACCAAACCCCATATAATTGCTTTGAATAAATGAGACCATCCTTCCCTGTTCATCAGCGACCGATAAATATACCGTTCCGCCTGAGCCTGGCATTCCACACTCAAAGTGCGTTGCTTTAGATGGGTCAATCAGCTTTGCACGCTCAGCTAAATAATTTGAATTCAGCATTTGCTCTGGTGTAACTACCATTGAACGCGGATCAGCAACGTACTGATATACATCTGCAAATGCCAATTTCATGGCTTCAATTTGTATATGCTGACTCTCTACACTATCAATTGGAAAACTTGATAAATCAAAATTCTCTAAGATGCCTAAAGCAATTAACGCACCAATACCCTGTCCACTCGGTGGAATTTCATGTATTTGATAATTCTTTCCATCAGAACCTTTGATCTTCTGATAGATAGTCTTGACCCAGTCACATTGGTAATTTTTTAGATCGCCGATTGTCATTGCACCGCCACCAACTTGTGAATAGTCGGTAATCACCTTAGCAATCTCACCTTCATAAAAATCCCGAAAGCCATTTTTTACCAGCATCTTTAGTGTTCTTGCTGCGGCAGGAAAACAAAAGCGCTCACCCACTAAGGGTGCTCTACCATTGGGTAAAAAAGCTTGTGCATACCCAGGAAAGTCCTTTAATTCATTTGCCGCTGCCGCCCATTTATGTTGCAAAATTGGTTGTAGAGCATAACCTTTTTCTGCAACTTCAATCGCAGGGTGAAGTATGTCACCAAGGCTTAATGAACCGAACCGTTGATGTAATGCTTCCCAACCAGCAATCGCACCAGGTACAGTAACAGTATCCCAACCCCGCATGGGTCGATTAGCTACCCCAGATGCAGTCATACCATATTTTTTTGCATAGTATTCAGGACTCCAAGCTTGAGGAGCTACTCCAGATGCATTTAAGCCATGTAACTCTTTACCGTCCCACACAATCGCAAAACAATCACTCCCAAGTCCATTAGAAACTGGCTCAACAATCATCAAAGCTGCTGCTGCTGCAATAGCTGCATCAATGGCATTGCCCCCTTGTTGCAAAATTTTAAGTCCGGCCTGTGCGGCGTAGGGATGAGAAGTTGAAACTACATTTCGTCCCATGACGGGCATACGAATAGTCGGATAAGGGTTATTCCAATCAAATTTCATTAGTTAGACTCAGTTATTCTTATTTATGATGGGCATTAGAAGCAGTAATCTCAATATAAAATTACTGCTTCAATGATTAGGTCGGTAACTTGGCTGCAAATTTTGAATCTTTTAAACACAGTCTACCGCGGGGATCTTGCCAAAGCTTTCCTGAAGAATGTAAAAATCCAAAAGTTCTTGCAATCGTAGGAAAATCATAATCAGAAAACTTTTCAGCCAATTCTGAATAATAAATTGGAGTCACTTCAATTGCCGCAATGATTTTGTCAGCTAACTCTTTTTCACTATTAGGTTGAGAAATCACAATAGGATCAGCCTTACCAGATTCATAATCAGCAATCTTAGCTCGCTCGGCATAGGCATAAGAAATTCTTTCAAATCTTTCTTTAGGAATACCCTCCCCAATCGTTGCATCAATCCCTACTTTAGCCCCTGTTGGAACTTGTCCGTGAGTGATGTATAAGCTAGGATCTAATGGCTTAGCTCTTGCACCTGGTATGACAATCACATCACGATCACCCTGTACCCGTGTTGCAATAGCCCACTCAACTTCTGTAGGGTTAAATACATCAATGTCATCATCGACAATAACAATATGCTTAAGATCCATGACAGATAAGGCAGCTAATAAAGCATTCTTACCTTCACCTGCTTGTTTCTTAATCGAAATCACAGCATGCCAAAAAGCCCTACCACCCAATGTGACGTTAATATCTTTCACTTGAATTCCAGCAGTCTTAAGCGCCTGACGAATAGATTGATAACGAGTTGGCGCAGCTAACCAGGTGTTTTCCCAAGGCATGTGCAAAAAATAAAACATTGGATTTTTGCGCATCATAATCGCTTTTATTTTGACCACAGGATTCCAATGAAGACCTCCCATGAGCCCAGTGAACTCTCCGAATCTTCCCTCAGGTTGAGTCCAACCCACAGGTAAAATTTCCCCCTCTAACACAATTTCACTATCTGCAATGTACGGCATATCAATAGTCTTACATTGACCTAAATTAACCGGACAACCACGAATGCCTCCAGCAATACCCATTTCGTCAACACCAATAGGCGCTCTAAATCCAGCACCTAAAACTTCCATTGGATGTGTACCAATAGAAATAGAGATTGGACATGGACGACCTGCTTCATAAGCTCGTTGCGCAAACATACGCATATTGTTTGGAGTGACGATGTCAATACCCGTTAAATTTTTCTCTTTAACAATAAAGCGGTAAACACCGGTATTGATCCCATATTCTGGGTCCTTAGCAATCACAACTCCAGCCGTAATCATTGGACCGCCGTCGTATACAGAACTCATCGGAATAGGCAACTTAAATAAATCAACTTCATCACCTGTCCAAATGATTTCTTCAGTCGAAGATGTGTTAACTCTGTTAGGCGCTATAGGATTACTGATTCCCTTTTGTAGTTTATCTTCTATCTCTCTAAAAGTTTCACAACCCACTGACATCACAGCGCGCTTTTGAGTTCTGACAATTCCTGATAGGACAGGAATATCATATCCAATGACCTTATGAAATAAAATGGCCTTATCAGATTGATCTACCAGAGTGGCAATATGCCTAATATCAACCGCTTGATGCATATCAATCAGTTCACCTTCTTTTCTTAACCGCTCTGTAAATTGACGTAAATCTTCGGTGAATGGGATCGCTGATTGATTCATAATTTTCTTTCTCTTATATCTCGTTTGTTATTCAATTTTTGCACCAGAATCTTTTACTACTTTTGCCCATCTCACTAATTCAAGATGAATAAAATCATTAAACTGTTTATCATTCATCGGCATCGGATTTCCACCCTCTAATTTTATCGAGTCTGTAAATTCGGGCATTTTTAAAATACTTGAGATCGCATTATTTAAAAAAGATTTTATCTCTTTAGGCGTTGCACTTGGAACAACAACACCTGTCCAAGAATTAATCTCAAAATTTGGCAAGCCACTTTCTGATAAAGTTGGGACATCTGGCAACATTGGAGTGCGGACTTTAGTGGTCACAGCCAAGGCATTTAGCTTTCCAGCTTTGATGTATTGAATCACAGAGGGTAGAGAAGCAAACATAATTGATACTTGTCCGCCAAGCGTATCCGTGACCGCTGGGCCAGTTCCCTTGTAGGGGATATGCGTAATTTTAGTCCCAGTCTCCATTTTAAAAGCCTCTGCAGCTAGATGTGCGCCCCCTCCAGCTCCGCCAGAGGCATAATTTAATACCTCAGGTTTTTCTTTTGCAAGCGCAATTAATTGAGAGACCTTAGTCAATTTAGTTGTTGGGTTAGATACTAGAACAAGTGGATAACTCGCTAATCCTGCGACACCTGATAAATCCTGAGCAAAGTTATATGAAACTTTAACTTGCATACTATCAGCTGCTACTACACCAGATGGTAACAACATGAGTGTGTACCCATCCGGTGGAGAATTTATAACAAAACTCGTCGCAATAACACCATTGGCTCCAACTTTGTTTTCTACAAATGCAGGCTGTTTAGTCATCACAGTGAGTTTCTCTGCTAGTAAACGAGCCACCATATCAGCTTGCCCTCCAGGGGGAAAGGGAACAATAATCCGAATGGGTTTATTGGGGTAAGTTTGATTTTGAGCTTGAACTACCTGAATAGCATATATGCCAAGTCCTAAAAAAATAAATGGGATAATTCTTATGAGCGATTTTCTTAGGCTATCTTTCATATTTATTGCTCCTTTAACATTTCATGATGTGGTGATCCGACATTCATGAATGTAATCCTAACTTTCATTTGATTTTTTTAAGTTGCACAAGTGTGGGGCTAAGATCATTAAACAAAATTTAAGGGAAGCGCAGTTGTATATTTAATTTGTTCCATTGCAAAACTTGAACTAATGTCAAAGATATCTGCAATCGTAATTAATTTTTTATACACAGCATCATAACCAGCAATATCAGGAACTACAACTCGAAGTAAATAGTCTACATCACCACTCATTCGGTAGAACTCAACTACTTCGGAAATTTTCATGACTGCAGATTGGAATTTATCTAACCAAGCTTGATTATGCCCACTTGTTTTAATGGAGACAAAAACAGTGACCCCAACATTTAACATTTTAGGGTCTAATAGAGCTACTTTTTTACGAATGTAACCTTCATTCTCAAGAGCTTGGATCCTGCGCCAACAGGGTGTAGAAGACAGGCCTACTTTCTCAGAAATGACAGAAACAGCAAGAGTACTATCTTGCTGTAATACCTCTAGTATATGTAAATCTATTTTATCTAGCTTCATAATAATAGTATAATATTCCAATATTGCCGAATATGTCTAGAAGTTTAATAAAAAATTCTCGCTCAAAACCTATACAATATTAACTTAGAAACACACACTTAATTCCAGAAATCAAAAGTAGAGAAAAGTCCTAGAATCAACACACCAAGACTGTATTTGTAACCAAATAGTGAATATAAATCAATATACCCACAATATGTCCCTCATTCATCATCACAATCCGGAGAAATATCTATGAAAGCATTGGTCCTGTCCCAACATGGCGGTTTAGAAAACCTACAATATGTCACTGATCATCCTATGCCTAAAATCATAGAGGGTCATGTCATCATCAAAGTTGGCGCCTCATCATTTAACTATCATGACGTTTTTACTGTTAAAGGTATGCCAGGAATAAAAGTACCCTTACCAGTGATTATTGGACTCGATTTTGCAGGCGAAATTTCTGAAGTTGGTCCAAATGTTGAGGGTTGGAAAGTTGGTGACCGGGTTCTCGTTAATCCCCTCAATAAAACTAAAGGGCTCATGGGGGAAATGCTTGACGGCGGAATGGCAGAGTACTGCCTTGTTAGCGCTGAACAACTGATTAGCATGCCAGATAAAGTTAGTTTCGTTGAAGCCGCATCCCTTCCAGTAGCCTACGGAACAGCTCACCGCATGTTGATTACTCACAATACCGTAAAAAAAGGTGATCGCGTTTTAATCCTTGGCGCCTCAGGTGGCGTTGGCACGGGTTGCGTCATTCTTGCAAAACAGTTAGGCGCAGAAGTGATTGCATGCGCAAGTAGTGCAGATAAATTAGCCAAACTTAAAGAAATTGGCGCTGATGAAGTCATCAACTATAAAGACGTTGATTTTTCTAAATGGGCTGTTGAGAAATACGGCAAACCTCAGAGAAGAACTCATGAAGGCGGCGTTGATGTAGTGATTAATTTTACCGGTGGAGATACTTGGGTGCCTTCATTACGTTGCTTAAAACGTGGCGGCAAACTTCTTGTTTGTGGCGCAACAGCAGGTCATGACCCAAAAGAAGATTTACGATATATCTGGAGCTTTGAGTTGCAAGTGATTGGCTCAAATAGTTTCTATATTGAGAACCTTACTGCCCTAATGGACATGATATCAAAAGGCGAAATGAAGCCAATGATTGATAAAGTTCTTCCTCTATCAGAAGCTGCAGAAGGTTTACGTTTAATCCAAGATCGTGAAGTGATCGGTAAAGTCGTTATCACTCCTTAATACATCAATATACTTTTTAAATCATCATCCTATTTATATAAGGTAAACAAAATGACTACTGAACTCATTACAGCGGCGGAAGTTGAAGCTAAACTAACCCGTGGCCCTTTTCACCAATGGTTAGGCATTAAAGTTCTTTCTGTTAAAGAAGGAGAGATCGAAATACAAGCTACATGGCGTGAAGAATGGGTTGTCAATCCAGATCGAAAATATACCCATGGTGGCATCTTGGCTTCTTTAGTCGATTTAACTGCGGATTGGGCTTTGGTATCTAAAACAGGACGCGGCGTTCCAACGATCGATCTGAGAGTTGATTATCACCGCGCCGCAATGCCTGGAAATTTAATTGCTAAAGGTAAGGTCATTAAATTTGGAAGTCAAATTAGCGTTGCTGAAGCAATGGTCTATGACGCTGAAGGTAACTTATGCGCAAGCGGCCGTGGTGTTTATTCAACAGCTCCACCCCCTCCTCCAAAAGCTTAATTTAAAAAATAATGATTAGGATGATGACAAAGTTCATTGGTCAAACTGTTGAACATGCCTAAAAATTCTTTTGAACAATTAAAGCTAAATAATCTTGGAGATCTTTTTCGACGTGATCAAGATCTCCAAAAAATCGCCTTAATTGATCTGGGTTTAGAAAACAAGCCTAGAGAGTTCTCATTTAATGACTTAGATCAATTAGCCAATGCGGTAGCAAGGGGTCTAGAACGCTTTGCACTAAAACGGGGAAGTCGTGTTGCATTAATTGCCTTAAATAGCGCTGAATATATAGCAAGCTACTTTGGAATTATGCGGGCCGGATTAGTTGCTGTCCCAGTTAATTCAAAATTTCCATCTGCAATGGTCGATTTTGTCCTTCAAGACTCCGACGCACAATTGGTCTTTTGTGATGCGCACAATGAATCAATGGTTCCATCTACATTACCACGCGTTGTATTTAATACTGACAATAACATGTCGGATATTTCTTTTAATCAATTCTTAAATCACGGGTCATACCATGCCATTGAGCCCGATACAAATGAAGTAGCTATGTTGCTGTACACCTCTGGTTCTACAGGCAAGCCTAAAGGTGTCAGACTGACTCATGCTAGTCATATTTGGGTTGCCAAAACAAGACTAGGTGATCATGACTGGTCAAATCATCGCTATCTTGTTGCAGCACCGCTCTACCATATGAATGCCCTTGCTATGACATTACTCAATGTCTTAGCACATGCAACTACAGTTCTGTTGCCTCAATTTAATGCGCGTCAATATATCAATGCGATTGAGACTTACCGTTGTACATGGCTTACAGCTGTTCCTCCAATGATTGCAATGATGCTCCAAGAAAAAGAGTTAATGCAACAAGTAGATTTATCTTCTGTCGAATTTCTAAGAATGGGCTCAGCACCTGTTTCCCCTAGCTTACTAGAAGCTATCCATCAAAATTTTCCAAAGACTCAAGTCATTAATGCTTTTGGAACAACCGAGGGAAGCCCCGTTATGTTTGGGCCCCATCCTGATGGACTTGCGCTTCCTCCGCTTTGTGCTGGATATGCCCACCCTGATGTAAGTATTAGACTTGTAACCAATGAGGGTCAAGAATCGAATTCTGGTGTTCTTCAAATAAAATCCCCAGGCGTCATGCTTGGGTATCACAAAGCACAAGAGCGTAACCCGCCTATTAAAAACCCCTTCACCACAGATGGATTTTATAGTACCGGCGATATTTTTAAACGCGATGATCATGGTTTCTATTTCTTTATTGGTCGTGCGGATGATATGTTTGTTTGCGGCGGTGAAAATATCTATCCAGCAGAAGTAGAACGCTTAATCGAAACCCATCCAAGCGTTGCTCAAGCTATTGTCATTGCAGTAGATGATGATATTAAAGGACAAAAGCCAGTGGCTTTTGTCGTTAAAAGACCGCTGGCACAACTAACTGACAATGAGCTAAAAACTTACTGTTTAACACATGCACCAGCTTACCAACACCCTCGCTGGATATGGTTTCTAAATGAACTTCCATTAGCAAGCACCAATAAGGTTGATCGTGTTTTCTTAAAAACTGAAGCACTTAAAAGAATTTCATCTAAAGAATAACTATTATGCCCGACTCATCCACTAAAAAAGACTGGCTACACGAAGCTATCCTTCGTATTGAAGCTGATTTTTGTCGCAGCGTTGATACGCACTTAATCCCCCTCCCAATACCAACCTATTCCGCACATGGTATAGACCTGTATTTAAAAGATGAATCGACTCATCCCACAGGAAGTCTTAAACATCGTTTAGCACGATCATTATTTTTATATGCCCTGTGTAACAATTGGCTATGTAAAGGCAAAACAGTCATAGAAGCCTCCAGTGGGTCAACAGCTATTAGTGAAGCTTATTTTGCGAGTTTAATAGGCCTACCTTTTATTGCTGTTATGCCAAAAACAACTTCTTCTGAAAAAATCGAACGAGTTGAGTTCTATGGAGGGCGTTGCCATCTTGTCGATTCCTCCATTGAAATGTATAAAAGCGCTCAAGAATTAGCGATTCAAACTGGAGGCCATTACATGGACCAGTTTACTTATGCAGAACGAGCAACCGACTGGCGTGGCAATAACAATATTGCTCAAAGTATTTATACCCAAATGTCACTTGAAAGAAGCCCTATCCCGAAATGGATTGTAATGGGGGCAGGTACAGGCGGGACATGCGCAACAATCGGACGCTATATTAGATATCAGCGACATGAATCACAAATTTGCGTTGCAGATCCTGAAGGTTCTGTTTTCTTAGATTACTTCGAGACTCATAATCCGAATCTTAGTTCAAATGGTTCGCGTATTGAAGGAATCGGTAGACCACGTCCTGAAGCCAGTTTTATTCCGTCACTCATTGACCGAATGATTCGAGTTAATGACGTGGATTCAATTGCAGCAATGCGAATTTTATCGAACATTCTGGGAAGAAAAGTTGGCCCATCGACCGGAACAAATTTTATTGCTATGCTTAAATTAGCTAATGAACTTAAACAAAAAAATATCCGCGGCTCAATATTAAGCTTACTGTGCGATAGCGGAGATCGCTATCTTAATACTTATCATGATGAGAATTGGGCTAATGAACAATTTGGAGATTGCAGTTCAGCTACAAAGACTTTAAATCAACTGATGCAAGCTAATTAATCTGCTATAAATCTAACAAATCAATTTTTACTCAATTACAATTTTTTGTTCTTGAATTACTTTTGCCCAGTGAGCTCGATCTTTTTTAACCATCTCATTAAACTGAGCAACAGTACCTCCACCAGCATCAGCTCCTAATAAAGCCAAACTATCAATCACTTCTTGTGATTTAAGCGTCGTATTAAAAGCTTGATTAAGAACTTTGGTAATTTCTGGAGGAAGATTTTTAGGCCCATAAATACCCCACCAGTTCTCAGATTCAAACTCACCCACTCCAAAAGGACTACCAATTTCATGAAGAGTCGGAACATTAGGTAATAACGGAGAGCGCTTTTTACTAAGCACGGCTAGCGCAGTAAGCTTTCCATCTTGCACATGCGGTAAGCCAGAAACAATACTATCAAAAAGAACATGCACTTTGCCTGATATTAAGTCAGGAATTGACAGGCTTGATCCTTTGTAAGGGATATGTGTCATTTTTATATCGGCTTCAGCTTTAAAAGATTCTCCTGTCAAATGCATAATAGTGCCAGTGCCTGCAGATGAGAAATTTAAGGTTGTAGGATTAGCTTTTGCAAAGGTAATAAATTCCTTGAGCGTACTTCCGGGAATTGTTTTAGTCACCAAAAGAATATTAGGCGCAGTAGCTGCGTGAATAATTGGTGTGAAATCTGCATCGTAACTAAAAGGTACATTCTTATTGAGAATATACCCAATTGAGTGCGTACTAGTAGAGGTAATTAAAATGGTATACCCATCAGAAGTAGCCTTAGCTACTAAATTGCAACCAATATTACCACCAGCACCCGGATGATTTTCCACTATAACTGGCTTTTTAAGAACTTCACTTAGCTTTTTAGCAATAGTTCTTGCAACAGAATCAGTCGATCCACCAGCAGGAAATGGGGTAATTAAAGTAATGGGACGATTGGGGTAATTTGAATTATTAGTTTGAGCAAAGGCAATAGAAAAGAAACATAAAAAGGATAAAAATAATGCAGTCAAATTATTACGCATGGGCATCTTCCTAGATAACAAATTTTCAAAGTATAACTACTCTTCAAATATACTCCTTTCTAAAAAGAGCTATATTGTATTAGCACCAATGTTATATCAAAAGATTAATACCGACTCCAATTAGAAACCAAACAATTCCATGAGTCATGTTGATTATGTTTGTAAAAAGAAAATGACACATCCCTTTTTTGGCCCACATTCCATATTTGATAAATAGTAAAGTCATTTGACTGAATCTTTGTTCCACTCGGACCCATTTGATAACAATTAAATTGAATATCCTTGATCGGAAAATTTAAGTTATTTTTTACTGTAAATGAGGGGATCATTTTGTCACTATAGAAGCCAGATGTAGTCAACCAGCACATACCTACACTATCCTTATTCAGGCATTGCTCAAACTCTTTCTTTTTTCGATCTTGCTCTGCTTTATATTTTCGCTCTTGTTCTTGCTCTTCACGACGTTTTTTTTCAGCCTCAATTCTTTGTTTTTCTTGGTATTCTCGGTTGGCCTTTTCTTGAGCAGCTCTTTCGACTGCTTGTTTAGACCTAAACTCAGCTTCTAATTGATTAATTTCTTGCGAAGAAACCAGATACCCCTTTCTAAAGTAAAAGTAACCAACGTAATTTTCATTAGGCTCTAAGGGATATCCATTAGCACGACGAAGGTATTGCCTGACTGTTTCGTAAATATAAATATCTGAGCCTTTATCGTACTGCTGAACATAAACTAAGCCACTTTTATATTTATTTTTTGGGCCAGTACACTGCCACAAACAAAAATTATCTGCAGCCAATGAATCAAGTTCTTGAAAAGAAATGCCAGGATATGCCTTAAATGGCGGAGTTGTGGCGCACCCCACAATCAAAGTAATAAATAGAATTAAGAATAGGTATTGAATTTGTTTCATAGAAAACTTACTGCCTTAATGAAGCTGTGATAGCACACCTGATTTTGCTATTAGCATGATCATCGGCGAACCCAATCTAATCAGAACACCTTGCAATTCTAATATACCTAACGATGCTAATTTTTGTTCATATTGTGAATAGCGGATCGATTGTATGGCAGTTGATACACTTAATGATTCTGCATTTCCCTGCTCTTTTATTGAATCCATAAGTAAACTAGTCCTAACTATGCTTAATCTTTCCAATCCACGATTAGACATTTTTAAAGGTTTATGCAACACAAAATTATCAATTAAGAGGGTATTTAATCCTAAATTTTTAAAGATCCCTTTTGTAAATTCGTTATCGGGTTTGATATAAATACCCTCTACTTTTCTTGCGTGCTTTTCCACTATTCGCTCTAATGCTTGATTTACTCGCATTCGTAGAAAAAAGAAACTCGATAAAAAACTAAATAGTACTAGGGCAGCAGATATTGCCGTCGTTTGAAAATCCGAGTTTTCGCCACCCGTATATTGAATATATACAATTGTAGAAATGGCATAGATTAAGTTAATCAAAGCATTTTCTACACCAGCCTGCAAATAGGGTGAAGTTGGATTGAGTATTAATATATCGTCTAAATGCTCATCTATAAATTTAGGTGTATACACGTTAACAGTGAGGCGAATAGTTGCTATGACACGAGACCACATGACCCCTAACATGAGCCACTCAATTGTCCAAATAGGACCAATCATTACCCAACTCGCATTACCTAAAGTCTCAAAGTTTGTTTGAAGTTGAACCAATCCGTCTAAGGTATCTTCAACTACAAAGGGAATAATAAGCAATACAGCAAAAAAGACGGCACGATAATTTTTTTTAAAGTCTTGAAGAATTGAACTCAGGCTGATTTCTTTGTAATGCTTTGCGTAGGCAGCCTTTTTATAGACCAATATAGAAAAGTATCCTAAAAAAATATGCAGGGGTAGCCATATGATTTGATATTGGAAACTATGATCTTTCATGAATGCAGATTTATCAGGAGCAAGTTGATAAGCAATTCCCCATAAAGCAATCGATAAGACAATTGCAATCAAGATAACTCTAGAGAAATTATTTTTTACGGGAAGCATATTCTCCTCCGTGCTCAGGGTTTAATCATAAAAGATTAAACCCTATTTCATTCAATTAATGAACGCCAAGTAATTCAACATCAAACACTAAAGTCGCATTGGGCGGAATAACGCCCCCCGCACCACGCGCACCGTACCCCATCTCCGCTGGAATCAAGAGTGTTCGTTTACCACCAATTTTCATACCAGCAACGCCCTCATCCCAACCTTTAATAACTTGCCCTGCACCTAGAGAAAACTCAAATGGTGTCCCACGGTCCACAGAGCTATCAAATTTTTTGCCCTTATGGTCAGGCTTAGCTTCTTCATAAAGCCATCCCGTGTAATGAACGGTCACTAGTTGGCCAGCAGTAGCTAAAGTACCAGTTCCGACCGTATGATCTATTTTTTTAAATTCTGACATTTTTACCACCTTTGTAGTTTGAGCACTTTGAGCAATAACTATATTAGAACAAATTCCTAAACAACTTGATAACAGAAGTGCTTTAAAGTAATTGTTCATCATTAAACTCGATGCTTCCTATGATTGAAAAGTGGTATTAGTATAAACCTGATCACTATTGCAAGATTTTTTATAAAACTTGACGCTTAAATTGGTTATTTAGACTTTTTTCCGAAAAAGCTGAGTATTTTTTGAGCGATAGACTTACGATTCTTGTCTATCATCTCATTTTTGTCTGATTGATTCATCATGGCTTGACTATGAGCCATTCGCTCAGCGAGCATTTGGGAGAGACGACCTACGAGTAATGAGTCTTCATTAAGTAACGGAGCTATATCGATTTTGTTAATTAAAATGAGTGTTGTAAATTTTTGAGCCAAAATACTTGCTTTTCTGGGCTCACCGGTAAGTAAAGACATCTCTCCAAAACAATCTCCAGGCCATAATTTCGCAACGCTTAAAGGTTGACCATCTTTATCAATTAATACTTCAACGCCACCTTCGGCAATAATGTACATACAATCATCCGTATCGCCCTGTCGAATAATATATTCTCCAGGCGCAAATTGAACCAGCTTGACTCTGGATGCTAAGGATTCAACTTCATCAACATTAAGCGCCTTAAGAACCCCAAATGGATAAAGCTCAATTAATCGAGCCGCTGCGCTTTGTGATATCTGTTCAGTACTTCTTGAGTATTCAATTGTGCTTAAGACAATACCAGCACCCTTTAAAAACCTTAAGGCATGGCGCAACATAATTCCACGAGTTTTTGCAAAACTCAAATCAGGCTTACAACGATATACGATACGATATGTCACTATATTCATGGAAACACTTAAAACACTCGTACTATATGTATTGATAAATCCAGGAATATGATTGCAAACATAATCTGCAGCAGAATTTAATAAATCAATAATGCGATCTTCACTATTGTGAACACCCAGTTGTAAATCAACGACCCTCTCGCTACCATTGTCTTGTTGACTAATATTCACAAAGGACATTGACAACACTCGTTGATTTGGTATTCGAGTTAAGTGGACAGAGTCATTTAAAAACGTCACATAACGAAAATCCATCTTCTTTACTTGTAACCGAATTTTATCTCCATCACGTGTTTCTATATAGTCCCCTATGGACATCAATTTATTTTTTTGCATTGAAATACTTGAAACAATGTCAGAAATAAGATTTCTGGCAGCATAAGTTACAAAAAAACCAAGCGCACTTGTTGATGCAATGATGGTACTAATGGAATGCTCATACAGAGAAATAAAACCTAAAAATCCAACACATACATAAAAAATAACAACAGAGGCTTGAATCAAAATATCTGACCAAGCATCATCAGGATGGTCTTTGTTATAACGTCTTACGAAGTATCTGAAAAATACATCAAAGGTAAAACCAATAAGCCCAAACTGAGCAATTGCGAGAATCTCATGCAAAACAAAGCTATTATCTTGCCCAAGGTTCGCAACTTTCCATCCAAAAGGTGATCCTTTGGTGTACATTAACCAACCTGCAACAATCAAGTTAGATAAGACAACTACAGTATAGAAAGACCAAGATAAATACTTTTTAAACATATATGCTTTGCATTAGAAGAAAACACCAACAAACTGTTGAGTATCCTTATATTGTATGGAATTCATAGCTTAAATAACTTATAAAATTCATAAGAATATTGTTCACAAGAAATACCTCATTGAATTTAAACTATCAAACAGGTTTCTTAATCTAAACCAAGTGACCTAAACTCCAATGAAGTAAAAATTTGCAAGTAAAAAATACGAGCCTTTTAAGTAATTCGAAATAGATTTACCTATATTTATGACTATGCAAAATCATTCAACACCTGCAAATGAACGAGAAGTATTCCAATTAAGAGAACTTATTGATGCTCTCAGACTGGAACTTGAACAATCTCAAATTAATCGAGAATCTAAAATACAAGCCGTTCGTCAAGAATATGCGAGTGAAATTAATCTTCTCAAAGAGACAATCCATGCGTTAAATACTACTCTGGGCCAAAAGGATATTGAACGCCAACAACATGTTCAGGAAGTTATACAAGCCAATACCCAAGAGAAGGCACTCCAACTCAGCATGATTCATACACTGAGAGATGAACTTGAGAAAAAAGACATTGAGCGTGCACAAGCTCTCCAGTCTTTGACACAAAAAAATGAGAATGAGAAAAATGAAAGCTTAAGACTCATTAATCAACTGCGCGATGAGCTTGAAAGAGAATATCATCGCCGCGATCAATTGGTCCAAGAAAAAACACTTCACCTTACCCAGCAAGTAAATGAAATAAAGCAAACTGCTGACGTCCTTCGTCAACAGGTCGAAAAACAATAGCGATATTAATTTTAATTAAGATAAATTCTCATATGCAAACTCAAGCCTCTTCTAAGAAAAATATCCGCACTAAAAAAATAACCTACTCTCTGGAAGAGCTCAATTTACTTCTAGAAGTTTCAAAAAATGTAGCCTCATTAAGTACCCTTGATGAAATTCTGAATTGGCTTATCGAGTTTGCTCGAGAAAAAATCAACGCAGATCGTGGGACTATCTTTTTAAACGATGTCATCACCAACGAACTTTATTCGAGAGTAGCGCAAGGTAACTTGAAACATGAAATTAGAATCATGAATCATAGCGGCTTAGCAGGTGCATCGTTCACGACTAACGAGGCTCTACTCATCGATAACGTACTAAAAGATCCCAGGTTCAACCCCTCAGTTGATCAACAAACTGGCTATCACACTAAAAATATGATTTGTGTCCCTATTTTAAATACACGACACGATGTCATCGGAGTCGTACAACTACTCAATAAAAAAACTGGCCGCTTTGTTAAAAAAGATTTGGAATTTTTAAGTTCAATCATGACGCAAGGTGCGCTTGGACTCGAAACTGCAGCTCTCATGGAAAACACCACTAAAAATAGAAATCGTGAATTAGATTTTTTAAAACTCGTGACTGAAATGACGTCTGAGATTAATATTCAAAAATTATTAAACCGAGCAATTGACGAAGCCATCAAAATGCTTGATGCCGAACGTATCACTTTATTCCTGAATGATGAAAATACAAATGAACTGTGGTCTCAAGTTGCACAAGGCTTAGGATCAATCCAAATACGACTTCCTAATACCTCAGGTATTGCTGGCGCGGTCTTCACTACAGTTCAGACCATCAATATCAAACATGCTTATGCTGATTTACGCTTCAACCCTAGCTTTGATCGTAAAACAGGGTTCTTTACTCGCTCCATTTTGTGTGTCCCCATCATCAATAAGAACGGTAAGGTTATTGGTGTAACTCAAGCCTTAAACAAAAAGAATGGGTACTTTTCTGATGAAGACGAATCCCGCTTAAAAGCTTTTACTTCTCAAATTTCTGCAGCATTAGAAAATGCAGCTTTATTTGCAGATGTTGAAAACATGAAAAATTATAATGAAGGCGTTCTGCAATCTATCACCAATGCAGTGTTAACTGTGAATGAAAAAGGAATTATTACTAAGTGTAATTCCGCAGGTCAGGAAATTCTTAAAAAATCTGAAAAAGATGTTCTAGATCAAAAAATTGATGATTTTTTTACTGGTCCAAATACCTGGATTATTGAACGTTTAAAAATTGTTCAAGAAACAAATCAAATCGATATGAGCATGGATGCTTCTATTATTGTTGAAGAAGAGACAGTATCAGCGAATGTCACACTAATGCCACTCCTGAGTCTTGAAAATAAATCAATGGGTTCGATCATCATGATCGAGAATATTTCATCTGAAAAACGTATGAAATCCACGATGTCTCGATATATGGATCCTTCAATTGCAGATCAACTGCTCTCCAACGGTGCTGATCTATTAGGGGGTCGAAGTGTGCCAACGACTGTTCTCTTTTCAGATATCAGAGGTTTTACCACACTGACAGAAGCGCTAGGGCCACAAGGTACGGTTGCTTTATTAAACGAATATTTTGAAGTTATGGTCGACTGTATTACCCGTGAAGGTGGAATGCTCGATAAATTTATCGGTGATGCGATTATGGCCGCCTTTGGTATTCCAGAAGCCCATGATGACGATGAAGACCGAGCAATGCGTTCTGCTATATCGATGATTAAAGATCTTAATGTATGGAATAAGCTTCGACTTGCTGAAGGAAAATTACCTGTGAATATCGGAATTGGCTTAAATACCGATACAGTTGTCTCTGGAAATATTGGCTCTAAGAAGCGTATGGACTATACCATTATTGGTGATGGTGTTAATTTAGCCGCACGTCTTGAATCAGCCTGTAAGGCTTATTATGCAAAAATTCTGATCAGTGAATTTACACAAGCTAGACTCAAAGGAACTTATAGACTCCGTGAGATTGATCTTGTCGTGGTTAAAGGTAAAACTAAACCTGTCTCTATTTATGAAGTATTGGATTATCACGATAGCGATACATTTCCTAATATGATGGAATCATTAGGCTACTTTAAAGAAGGTCTTTCACTCTATCGGGGTGGTAACTTTACCAAGTCTAAAGCCTCTTTTGAAAAGTCCTTACAAGGAAACCCCAACGATAAACTTTCGCAAATGTATATTGGCCGAAATGAACATTTGTTGATTAACCCACCTGCTAGCGACTGGAGTGGTATTTGGATTATGGAAGACAAATAAGCTTATTGAGTCATGTAATATAGTGATATGGCTCTTTTATTGAAAAGTTTTAACGCAGGATTGATTACTGTTAAAGACCCCACGGATGGGGATATCCAAATTTCTTATCAAATTGCAGGGGAAGGACCGCCACTCCTGCTCCTTCATGGATTTCCAGAAACCAAAGCCATTTGGCATCTTGTTGCTCCAGAACTGACAAAACACTTCACAATTGTTGCAACTGATCTTCGGGGATATGGCGCCTCATCAAAACCACCTGGTCAGTCGAATCATTCCACCTATTCTAAAAGATCAATGGCCGCCGACCAAGCAAGTGTTATGAAGCAACTTGGATTTGATCATTACTTTGTGTTAGGCCACGATCGTGGCGGAAGAGTAGGACACCGCTTAGCTGCTGATTTTCCTGATCAGGTTAAAAAACTCATGGTATTAGATATATCCCCCACACTAGCAATGTATGAACAAACCACTATGCAATTTGCGGGTGGTTATTGGCACTGGTTCTTTTTAATTCAAAAAGAACCTATTCCGGAAAGAATGATTGGAGCTGATGTAGATTTTTTCATGACCCAGTTTATGGGAGGTCGTCATGCTGGACTTAGGATCTTTGATCCAGCATGCTGGCAAGAATATCTCGAGGCAATGAAACAACCCGAATGTTTGCATGCAATGTGCGAGGATTATCGTGCTTCTTTTACTATTGACTTAGAACATGATCGAATAGATATTGCTAAAGGATTTAAGCTCCCCATGCCAATGAAAGTGATGTGGGGAAAACACGGCCAAGTAAATGCATGCTTTAGCCCCATCAAAGATTGGGAACGTGTAGCTAATCACGTCTTTGGAAATACTGTAGATTGTGGGCATTACATTCCAGAAGAAATGCCAAATATTGTTATTAAAGAAGCGATTGATTTCTTCAAGTGATATTAGCTAATTACTGCTTATGCCTCTAGGCAAGCCAACCACTTTGCAGCATCTAAGATTTCGATATCTGGAAGACTTTCTTCCTGCTTAAGATTCAAGACCAGTTGAATAGCTTGCGCCTGTGGAAATTGTGAAGCAAACCTAATTAAAGCGTTATGCGGCTTACAATCACTGCGTTTTACCTCAATCAGGTGCGTCAGTTCTCCTGCATGACTTAAGGCAAAATCAACCTCAGCACCATCTTTAGTTCTTACATAATGTAATCCAACATCACTGCCTTGGCTATCTCTTAAGAATTCTATCTTTTTAAGAAGCATCGTAGCAACGGCATTTTCTAACTTAACGCCAGGACTACCTTTGACTAAACCAGTATCAAAAAAATATACTTTTGGCGATTTCAAAATAGCCCTGGCAATATTTTTATGATATGGTGGGATGGTAAATACGATAAACAAAGCTTTTAAAACTTCTAAATAATTCTTTAATGTCATTGGGGAGACTGCTAAATCTCGAGCAATTGATGCAAGCGACAAAGGTGATCCCACCCTTTCACGTAAAACCTCAACAAATAGTCGCATCGTATTAATTTCTTGCAATCTTGAAAATTCTAAAACATCTTCTCGAATCAAGTCTGTGAAATACTGCGCACGCCATCTATCGGCATGAATTGGTTCACTTGCCAAACAAGGCTCTGGAAATCCACCCCGAACCATCAACTGTTCTAAAGCAAGTTTTGCCGTCATCCCTTCTTTTTCAACTAATTCTCTGACAGAGATGGGATGTAACCTGAGTGAAAAGTACCGTCCAGCTAAGGATTCTCCAGACTGTCTCAATGTATCCATGCGAGCACTACCAGTGACTAATAAAGCTTGGTTATTTTGAAGTCCGACTATGACTCCTTTTAGCCACTTTTTCCAATGAGGCATCTTATGAATTTCATCCATAACCAACAAGTCTGACTGACTGCTCCAAGATTGCTTTTGGAGAATACTGCGGTCTCCTAAAATATCCCAATTTAGGTATTGTGGATGTTTAAATCTCGACATGATTTGCTGGCTAAGCGTGGTTTTACCTACTTGCCTAGGCCCCGTTAAGACAACGACTTTATTGGCTAAGTCATTTAGAATGATCTGATCAAGATATCTTTGCATACGACTATTATATAACGCTATATACAATAGTCGCGACTTTTTAATAATATACTATATGATAGTCAAAGAATAATAAAAAGATAAGGGATTTCAATAATCAAACTTATGTTTAAGCGCTACGCTATCACTATCAAAATGCTGAGTGCACAAATTGGCGCTTTGCTAGGATTTTCTACCTATGCTGTTTGCTTAACCACTCTGCAACATGAATGGCAATTGAGCAACTTTGAGGCAGGTTTAATCGCCAGTTCGTTTTTCTTAGGCTATGTACTTTTTGTCCCACTTTCAACAGTCCTGACCGACCGTATCGATTCTCGAAAGGTCTATCTGATAGGGTCACTTCTAGCTATCATCGGACTCAGCGGTATGGGTTTTCTGGCGCGAGGTTTTTATACTGCGTCATTCTTTATGCTCATACAAGGCGCAGGACTGGCTGGAACATACATGCCTGGCCTCAAAGTGATCTCAGACCGAGTTCAAACAGGAGAAATCACAAGACATATTTCTTTTTATACCGCTTTCTTTGGATTAGGCACTGGATTATCATTTTTAATTGCTGGGGTTTTACTCCACCACCTCAACTGGCAAAGTGCTTTTATATTTATTGCACTCGGTCCATTGAGCGCACTTTTAATTGTTGAGTTTTTGGTCAAACCAAACAACAAAAAATCAAGCTTTAAAGATTTGGCCCTCTCTTGGAATGATGTCTTACCCATCAAAAAGTGGAAGGAAGTTTTAGAAAATAAGAAAGCGGCATTTTTTATTCTAGGATATACAGTGCATAGCCTAGAACTATTTGCTTCTCGTAACTGGCTAGTGGCTTATTTTGTATTTTGCGCAGCATTTAGTGGCCAACAATTTCTTCTATCAGCAACAGAGCTTGCCGCTATTATTAATTTATTTGGTGTGCCTGCTTCAATTATTGGAAATGAAATCGCCCTCAAAATAGGGCGAAGACAGTGGGTTAATATTGTGATGCTCACCAGCGCTTGCATTGGTATTCTTTTAGGATACTCTTCACAATTTAATTGGTGGTTAATTATCACTCTTGCCGCCTTACATGCTTCATTTATTGCTGCGGATTCAGGAACTTTAACAGCTGGCCTAGTCACTAGCTCAAATGAAAATATTAAAGGTGCCGCAATGGGACTACATTCTTTAATGGGGTTTGGCGGTGGACTGCTAGGCCCAGCTATTTTCGGCTTTGCTCTTGATTTAAATGGCTCAAATCAGATACCCATGTCTTGGACTTGGGCTTACTTTGCTATCGTCATTTGGAGCTTCATCTTTGTAATTTACGCCAATATCAGGCCTGAAAAATCAGTCCATACGCAATAGCTTGTCCTAAAAAAGATATCTATAAAGTCTTAATATAAATATAAACTTAAGCCATAGGCTAGGCTAGCAATTATCGCAGTGACAGGAATGGTAAATATCCAGGCCCACACAATATTTTTAGCAATACCCCAACGAACACCACTGACATGTTGAGTTGATCCAACACCAATAATAGCCCCAGTAATCGTATGAGTAGTTGAAACCGGAATCCCTAAAGCTGATGCAAGAAATAAGGTAATGGCACCACCTGTTTCAGCACAAAATCCCCCGACAGGTTTTAACTTAGTTAACCGCTGTCCCATCGTCTTGACAATTCTCCATCCGCCAAATAATGTGCCACAAGCAATTGCTAAATAACAAGAAAGAATCACTAAATAACCTGGCGATGCACTATCTGCTGTGAGATACCCTGAAGAAATCAAAATTAACCAAATAATCCCAATCGTCTTCTGCGAATCATTGCCACCATGTCCTAGACTATAGGCGCCTGAGGAGATGATCTGAAGACCACGAAATAATCTATCAGTTGATGACGGTGATTTATGCTTAAAAATATGCGACACAATGACCAAAATAATCGAACCTAATAAAAAACCTAACAGTGGGGACAATACAATAAATAACAATGTTTTAAGTATCCCACCCCACACTAAAGCTCCGAGCCCAGCTTTAGGAATAGTTGCCCCAATCAGACCCCCAATTAAGGCATGAGAAGAACTTGAAGGTATCCCATAAAACCAGGTAATGAAATTCCAAGTAATTGCCCCAACTAAGGCACCGAAAAGCACATGAAGATCCACAACAACTGGATTAACAATACCCTTGCCTACTGTTGCTGCAACGCTCAAATGAAAAATCAACAGGGCTAAGAGGTTAAATACAGCTGCAAAAGCGACTGCCTGATTAGGCTTTAAAACTCCCGTAGAAACAATGGTTGCTATCGAATTGGCTGCATCATGAAACCCATTCATAAAATCAAAAGCTAAGGCTAAAAAAATCAGCAGCCCAACAATCCAAAGAGATTCTGTGTTCATTATGAGTTTTCTAACACGATACCTTCAATAATATTTGCAACATCTTCACAAATATCCGTTACCGTCTCTAATAACTCATAAATCGCTTTTAACTTAATTAACTCTTTTACATCTTGATAGTCCCTAAAGAGGCTACTCATCGCGGAGCGCATAATGCGGTCTGAATCGGATTCAATAATATCGATTTCTTCACATGTTTTAAGAATGGCTTCAGCAGTTGGACCATCACTTGTATGGGGTAATAATGAGATAGCGTACTTAACTCTTTCACAGGCTCTGACACATAGTTCAGTCAAGCGCCTAATATCATCGTTAATCTTATTCACGTCATAGAGCATTAATACTTCAGCGGTGTCTTGAATCGAATCTGCTATATCATCCATCGTATTAATCAACGCATGGATTTGTTCGCGGTCGATAGGCGTTATAAAGGTTTTATGTAATACCCTATTGACCTCTCGAGTAACACGATCAGCTGAATGCTCAGCTGAATTGATTTTTGCGATGTTAGCTTCTCGGGTCGAGCTATCGGCATAGTTGTCTATTAATTCAGATAAGCCTTTGGCAGTTTTAACAATATATTCAGCATGTTCATCAAAAAGCTTAAAAAAATTATCATTTCTAGGTAGGAATCTTTTGAAAAACATCACTTATTCTCCGATTTTCACAATTTTGTAATGATATTGTAACAATGATGCGATTATGTCCAACATTCGGAAAGGGAAAGAACACATTTAAGGTTAAGTGATCCTAATGAGTGATTTTGAATGAACTAACCTTCCTCATACTTAATATGAAGATTTAAGGAGATCAATTAAGGATCTTCACTATCCCTAAAAGTACCCAAAAACTATACAAAGCATAGATTCATACTGATTAGGCTTTAATTCGTTTGTACGATTCAAAATAACGTAATATTAGAAATCTATTTAAGAAAATCCATATTTAATTATGTCTGGAGATAAGAATTGAGCCATATTATTAGTACTACCCAACATCGAGTGTTGCATCTTGAGATTTCTAGAAGAGATAAAAAAAATGCCCTCGATAAAGAGATGTATTTTTCTCTTGCCCAGCAAATTCAAATAGCCGACTCAAATCCTGATATTGCCGTTGTTTTAATTAAAGGCCAAGAGGATCTCTTTACATCAGGAAATGATATTAAGGATTTCTTAAACCGAGATCCTAATGCTGAATCACCTGCAGTGATTTTCTTAAGAGCAATCTCTCAATTTAAAAAGCCCCTCATCGCAGCTGTCGGTGGCGATGCTATTGGCATTGGTACGACAATGCTTATGCATTGTGATCTAGTCGTGGCCTCAGATAACGCTCGCTTTCAACTGCCTTTCGTTAATCTTGGACTCTGCCCTGAAGCTGCATCTAGCTTTCTACTCCCACAGTTAGCCGGTAACCGACTTGCAAGCCAATTACTCATGCTAGGTGATTTTTTTGACGCACCAACTGCTTTAAGAGCTGGCATTATTAACTTTCATTATCCTATGGGTGATTTTTTACAAGAAGCCGAAAAAATCACACTCAAATTAGCAAATAAACCTCCAGAAGCCCTTAAAACGACAAAATCACTCATGAAAGAGGTACATCAAGAGCAGATATTAAGCATTATGAAAAAGGAATTAGACCACTTTGGTCGACTACTCACCACGCCTGCTTCAAAAGAGATATTTACGGCTTTCCTAGAAAAAAGAGCCCCAGATATGTCTAAGGTACTTAGCTAAGAAAATACGAATACCTAAAATTGTCGGTTATAAGAACAATAAAGGACTTAAATACTCATGTATAGCCATGATCTAATTCAACAGCCTTTCGGTTTGCTAACAGATTTAATTGAATGTCATGCCCGTGAGCAACCCCATAAAATTGCTCTTGTGGATGAACAAAGAACTATCACTTTTTTTAACTTAAATCAAAAAATTAATCAGTTCGCCAATCGACTTCTTGAGGAACATTTACCCCCTCAATCAGTTATCGCTATTTGCGCCTTAAATTCGATTGAATATGTAATCGCGTTTTTTGGAAGTTTGAAAGCGGGTATGGCTATTGCACCATTAGCCCCCTCTTCATCAGTTTTAGGAATAACGGGAATGCTCAATAATGCTCAGGCGAGATTCATCTTTACAGATGAATCTACGAGTGAGCTTATTCATTTAGCAAAAGATGAACAAAAAGCTAAACGAATTTCAATGAGTAGCGCTTCTTTTGAAGAATGGTTAAGTACAAACAAAGAAAGTGTCTCAATTCCAATTGAGGCCCATTGGCCATTTAATTTGATATATTCCTCAGGCACAACCGGTGATCCTAAAGGTATCGTTCAGCCCCATTCTATGCGCTGGGCACATGCTCAAAGAGGATTAAGTTTTAATTACAATCAACAGTCTGTTGTCTTAATCTCTATACCACTCTACTCTAATACAACCCTCGTTTGCTTTCTTCCAGGTATTGCACTTGGCGGCACAATTGTGATGATGAAAAAATTTAATGTGCTTGATTTTTTAAAGCTTTCACAGGATCATCGTACAACTCACACCATGTTAGTACCCGTTCAATATCAACGTATCATGGCCTGCCCAGAATTTCTAGAATATGATTTATCAAGTTATCAGCAGAAATTTTCAACAAGCTCACCGTTTTCTGCAGCACTTAAACAAGACGTTCTGAATCGCTGGCCAGGAAATTTAACAGAGTATTACGGTATGACTGAGGGTGGTGGCACATTGATTTTACATGCCTCACAATTCCCTCACAAATTACACACAGTTGGTCAACCCGCATCCACTAGCGATATCCGCCTCATCGATGAGGCCGGCAATGAAATTGCTAAAGATCAAATTGGTGAGGTCGTTGGACGATCTCCTGCAATGATGAGTGAATATTACCGTGAACCCTCTAAAAGTAAATCCGCTGAGTGGTATAGCAAGGAAGGATTACGATTTATTCGAACGGGTGATATTGGCCGCTTTGACGAGGATGGTTTCTTAATTCTCATGGACCGCAAAAAAGATATGATTATCTCCGGCGGATTTAATATCTATCCAAGTGATATTGAAGGTGTTTTGGTTTCTCATCCCAATGTTCTAGAAGCAGCTGTAGTGGGTGTTAAATCAGATCAATGGGGGGAGAGCCCTGTGGCCTTTGTAGTACTTCATGAGTTAAAGTCTTCTTCTCAAATCAGTGCTGAGGAACTTCTTTCATGGACTAACCAACAATTAGGAAAAACACAAAGACTTGTGGATCTCAAAATTCTTACAGCCTTGCCACGAAGTCATATCGGTAAAGTCCTTAAACGAGATCTCAGAAATAATTGGGAATCTCATCCAAATACAAGCCCTCTGGAAGAATAAAGAATGCGTGAATTTAAATTCGAGAATAGAACTGCTGTGATCACCGGAGCAGCAAGCGGTATAGGTTTAGAGCTGGCAAAAAGAGCTGCTCATGAAAATATGAATTTAGTTCTTGCCGATATTGAGGAAAGTAAACTCCAAGATGCTATTGCACAAATTGAAATAAATCCTAATCGAGTTACAAGCATCAAAATTGATGTCAGTCTTGAAGAAGATATCAAGAAGCTAGCTGATCTGGCCTTCAAACAATTTGGCGGAGTTCATCTTCTTTGCAATAATGCTGGAGTAGGAATGAACCGAACCACCTGGGATCATTCACATGCAGATTGGCAGTGGGTGCTTGGTGTTAACTTATTTAGCGTTACACATGCAATCCGTCATTTTGTCCCCCGAATGCTCAATCAAGCTGAATCCAGCCACATTGTCAACACAGCATCCGTTGCAGGATTATTAAGCACTTCAGGCATGTCAGCCTATAACGCCAGTAAGCATGGCGTAGTAACAATTAGTGAAACTTTGTATCATGAACTTCAATCCTTAAATAGCCTCATCGGCATATCGGTTCTCTGCCCTGCCTGGGTCACCACTGGTATCCATACCTCTCACCGTAATCGTCCCGATCGTTTTGGAACTCACGCCTCACCACCAGAAGGTTTATCGAGCAGCTATGAGGACCGTATGGGAAAAGCAGTTCATTCAGGCAGATTATCTGCAAAGGATATGGCGTTAGCTGTTTTTGAGGCTGTTAAAGAAAATCAATTCTATGTCATACCGCACCGTAAAATTAATCACGCTATCGAACTCAGAATGAAAGATGTTCTTGAACTTCGAAATCCAACCCCATTAGAGTAAAGAGAAAATGTATGCACGCTATCGTTTGTGAAGCTTTTGGCCCCATTAATCAACTCAAACTTCAAGAAGTCCCAGATCCTGTTCTTAAATCTTCAGATGTCATTATTGATGTTGGCGCAGCCTCAGTTAATTTTCCAGATGCCTTAATCGTCCAAGGTCTTTATCAAAATAAACCCCCTTTTCCGTTCTCTCCAGGACATGAACTTGCGGGAATTATTTCTGAAGTAGGTGCTGATGTTTTGGGATTTAAAGTCGGTGACAGAGTAGTTGCAATTCCTGGTATAGGTGGCTTTGCCGAAAAAGTCATGGTAAATGGGTCGCGCGTATTTCCCTTAACACCTAAGATGAGCATGGAAGAAGGTGCAGCACTGGCATTAACTTATGGCACATCACTTCACGCCTTGCAAAATATTGCCAAACTGCAACGCGGTGAAACACTTCTTGTCCTGGGCGCTTCTGGAGGCGTAGGAGCTGCTGCAATTGAGCTAGGAAAAATTATGGGCGCAAAAGTCATTGCCGCTGCATCAACTCAAGAAAAATTAGAATTTTGTAAAAATTTAGGCGCCGATATACTTTTAAACTATGACACTGATGATTTAAAAACAGTCGTCAAAGAAGCTACACTTGGCAAAGGCTGTGATGTGGTTTACGACGCTGTTGGCGGTAAATATAGTGAACCCGCAATGCGTTCATTAGGATGGCGCGGTCGTTTTTTAGTTGTTGGTTTTGCTGCAGGTGAAATCCCTAAAATCCCACTCAATTTAGCACTCTTGTCTGAACGAAGTATTCTGGGCGTTTTTTGGGGCGACTGGGTCAGACGGAATCCAGAAGGCCACCTTCAGAATATGGAATTGCTCACTGGATGGTTTGAATCCAAAGCATTAAAACCTGTCATCAGTGCACGTTTTGACCTTGAGCACACTGTCCAAGCTATTGAACACTTAGCCTCTCGAAAAGCAATGGGCAAAGTGGTAGTCAATATTAACCCTCATATTCAATAAAGAAATAACGCAATACTTTAAAGTGTAAGAAATCCCCCCCATTACAAATATTAAACGTTTAGAGGAGTAGTTATGAGTAGTACTCATTATGAAGTCAAGGGAAATACCGCTGTTATTACCTTAAATAACCCGCCAGTTAATGGTCTTGGCTATGATCTTAGAGCATCAATTGCTGCGAATGTAGCAGAGGCCAACCAAGATACATCTATCGAAGCCATCGTTATTACTGGCACCGATCGTGCCTTTTCTGGAGGCGCTGATATCCGTGAATTCGGCTCACCTAAATCTTTTGCTGAACCCAATTTGTCGAGTGTCATTAAGCTTCTCGAAAACAGTAGCAAACCTGTAATTGCAGCGATTGGTGGCGTATGTATGGGGGGTGGTCTTGAACTTGCTTTAGGTGCCCATTATCGTGTTGCCCTACCTACCGCTTCTCTAGCCCTTCCCGAAATTAAATTAGGCCTCATGCCAGGTGCAGGTGGTACACAACGCTTTCCACGAGTCGTTGGACTAGAGCATGCGCTAAATTTCATTCTATCTGGTAACACTATGCCAGCAATTGCTTTTAAAGGGACTGCACTCATTGATGAGTATATTGAAGGTGATATCGTCAGTGGTGCTATTACTTTTGCCAAGCGCGTCATTACTGAAAAGATGCCACTGAAAAAAATCCGGGATTTGACAGTCGAGTACCCTAACTATGAAGGATTTTTAGACTATGCTCTCAATACGGTCAAAACTGTAACGCCAGCATACCCTGCACCATCGAAAGTCGTTGATGCTTTAACAGCAGCGGTTAGCCTACCATTTGATGCAGGTATGAAAGTTGAGCGCGATGCTTTTTTAGAACTGATGGGCACCGCAGTCTCACGTTCAATGCGCCATGCCTTCTTGGCTGAAAGAGCTTGCGCCAAAATTCCTGACATCCCAGATGACACTCCGACGCGTTCCATTGCAACTGTGGGTGTAGTGGGCGCAGGAACTATGGGTGGGGGAATTAGTATGAACTTCCTCAATGCAGGTATTCCAGTGACTCTCCTAGAGACCAAACAAGAAGCACTTGATAAGGGTGTAGCTACCATTCGTAGAAATTACGAAAACACAATGAAAAAAGGTAAGCTCTCTCTTGAGGAACTCGAAAAGAGAATGTCCCTTTTAACAACGACACTGTCTTACGATGATTTCAAAGATGTAGACCTTATCATTGAAGCTGTGTTTGAAGAAATGAGCGTTAAAGAAACAGTCTTTAAGTCATTAGATAAGGTCGCAAAACCTGGAGCAATTCTGGCGAGCAACACGTCAACACTTGATGTTAATCAGATTGCATCATTCACCACACGCCCAAAAGATGTCATTGGAACACACTTTTTTAGCCCAGCTAATGTCATGAAATTACTTGAAGTCGTTCGTGGTAAAGAAACCAGTAAAGATGTTCTGGCCTCAATTATGAAACTGTCCAAGAAGATCAAAAAGACTGCCGTTGTATCAGGCGTTTGTGATGGTTTTATTGGTAACCGCATGCTTGAGCATTATGTCAGAATGGCAGGTCTTTTATTAGAACAAGGTGCTACTCCCCCACAGGTCGATAAAGCGATGGAAAAATGGGGCATGATTATGGGCCCCTTTAGGATGGGCGATCTTGCGGGCAACGATATTGGTTGGGCTATACGTAAAAGACGTTATATCCAAAAACCACATATTCGTTATGCTAAATTTGCTGACGTCATTTGCGAGCAAGGTCGCTATGGCCAAAAAACAGGCAAAGGTTGGTACTTATATGAGGCTGGCAATCGCAAACCTATACCTGACCCAGAGTTAGATCAATTACTCATTACTTACCGTAAAGAAAAAGGGATTACGCCACGTAAAATATCTGATGAAGAAATCGTCCAATTTCTAATCTACGCACTAGTCAACGAAGCAGCTCGTATTCTTGAAGAAGGTATAGCACTTCGAGCCTCTGATGTTGATATTGTTTATTTAACTGGCTATGGCTTTCCGATATTTAGAGGAGGTCCAATGCGATATGCCGATGAGGTAGGCCTCTACCAAGTAGCCCAAAAAATGTCTGATTTCAAAGTAGTGACAGGGGATAATTTTTGGGAACCAGCAGATTTGATTAAACGACTTATTGCCGAAGGAAAATCGTTTACCTAAAACATCCTCGTTAATGATGATTTAATACAAGACACAATCAATTTTATTGGAGATTTAAATGACTGAAGCCGTAATCGTATCCACAGCAAGAACTGGCCTTGCAAAGTCATGGAAGGGTTCTTTTAATATGACTCATGGTGCAAGCCTAGGTGGTCATGTTGTTCAACATGCAGTTAGTCGGGCAGGTATTGATCCTGCTGAAGTTGAAGATGTCATTATGGGTTGCGCCTACCCTGAAGGAGCGACTGGGGCGAATATTGCAAGACAGATTGCTATAAAAGCAGGTCTTCCAGTGACCGCAGCTGGTGTCACCATTAACCGTTTTTGTTCGTCTGGCTTGCAAGCCATTGCAATGGCTGCACATAGTGTGATTGTTGATCAGTCACCTATCATGGTTGCTGGTGGCGTTGAGTCGATCTCTTGCCTTCAGCAGCATGTCAATCAACATATGCTCAAAGACCCAGATTTGATTGCGCAAAAACCTGAGCTTTATTGGTCCATGCTGCAAACTGCTGAACAAGTTGCTAAGCGTTACAACATTGCTAAAGAAATCCAAGATGAATATGGAGTTCGAAGCCAATTACGCGCAGCAGCTGCAAGAGATCAAGGTCTCTTTGATCAAGAAATTGTGCCAATGAAAGTGACTATGGGTGTTGCCGACCCAACGACAAACCGAATCACGACCAAAGAAGTGATTATTACGCAGGATGAGGGAATTCGTCCAGATACCAATCTAGCAGGTGTATCTAAGATTCGTTCTGCACTTCCAGGTGGGGTTATCACAGCTGGTAATGCCAGTCAGTTTTCGGACGGTGCTTCAGCATGCGTGGTGATGAATGGCAAACTCGCTGAAAAAAGAGGTATTACTCCACTAGGGATCTTTAGAGGCTTTGCAGTAGCTGGATGCGAGCCGGATGAAATGGGGATAGGCCCAATCTTTGCTATCCCGCGTCTACTTGATAGAGCAGGACTCAAAGTATCGGACATTGGCTTATGGGAACTGAATGAAGCTTTTGCGGTTCAAGTCATCTATTGTCGTGATAAATTAGGTATTCCAGATGAGTTACTCAACGTCAATGGAGGTGCTATTGCAGTTGGACACCCTTTCGGTGTTACTGGTGCTCGTTTAGTTGGGCATTCTTTAATTGAAGGAAAACGACGCGGCGCAAAGTATGTAGTCGTTACCATGTGTATTGGCGGTGGCCAGGGAGCTGCTGGTTTATTTGAAGTCTGTTAACTGAGATCGTATAGATCTAGAAAATACCTATGAGCATTAAACAACTTTTTGACTTATCCAACAAAACTGCCTTAATTACAGGTGGATCTCGAGGACTTGGATTACAAATTGCCCAAGCTCTTGGTGAGATGGGTGCAACTTTAGCCTTAGTCGCAAGAAAAAAAGATGAGCTCACGCAAGCACAAAATCATTTAAAGCTTCTAGGTATTACTTCCTTCATCATTGTGGCCGATTTACAAGATGAAACAGTTTTTACACCAATCGTTACTCAAGCAATGAGCGATCTTGGGCACATTGATATTCTTGTGAATAACGCCGGCGCAACATGGGGAGCTCCAGCTGAAGATTACCCTGCCTCAGCTTGGCATAAATTAATGAACCTCAATATCAACGCGATGTTTTTTATGAGCCAAGCAGTTGCAAAGGCATCAATGATTCCTCGTCAATATGGAAAAATTATTAATGTAGCTTCTGTAGCAGGCTTAAGAGGTAATCCCTCAGCAATGCAAACGATTGGCTACAATACTTCTAAGGGTGCTGCGGTTAATCACACTCGCGCGCTTGCTGCAGAGTGGGGTAAATATAACATTAATGTTAATGCAATTTGCCCAGGCTTTTTTCCATCCAAAATGACTAAGGGTCTTTTAGAAAAAATGGAAGAAAGTATTATTCGAAAAACTCCTATGGGGCGACTAGGCGGAGATGAAGACCTGATGGGAGCAGCAGTTTACTTAGCCTCCGAGGCATCACGTCATGTGACAGGACAATATATTGCTGTCGATGGTGGCTCCTGCATCTGCTAAATATATCCGGCTTTATCTGACAGCATTTAAAAAGTATACTCATCTTAATTAAAAGAGAAATCCATGACCACATTAAATCAACAAATTATTGTTAAAAGTTTTCCAACGGGATGGATCACTGAAGATAATTTCTCACTCATCAGCTCCCCTATTCCTAGCATTAAAAATGGCCAAGTCCTCATTAAGAATGACTGGCTATCCCTTGATCCATATATGAGAGGTAGACTATCGAACGCCAAATCATATGCAAAAGGAGTAGAAATTGGCCAAGTCATGGTGGGAGGTACAGTAGGAACTGTCATTGAAAGTCTTTCACCTAAATTCAAAGTGGGTGATCAAGTTGCTGGAAGCACAGGTTGGCAGTTGTATGCAGTTGCAGAAGATATAGCTATTAGAAAAATTGACACATCTAAAGTACCTTCTAGCGCTCATTTGGGCCCCATTGGCATGCCTGGTGTGACAGCATGGAAAGGCTTAATCGTCATATGTGACCCCAAACCGGGTGAGACAGTCGTTGTTGATGCTGCTACTGGTGCAGTTGGCAGTGTCGTAGGTCAACTTGCAAAAGCACGCGGTTGCCGAGTCGTCGGTATTGCTGGTGGGAAAGCAAAATGTGATTACGCTATCAATGAATTAAACTTAGACGCCTGTATAGATCATAAAAGCCCAAACTTTCAAGACGACATCAAAGCGGCATTACCGCAAGGTATCGATTGTTTATATGAAAATGTTGGCGGCATGGTCTTTGATACCCTCTTATCACTCATGAATCCCTTTGCACGCATTGCAGTCTGTGGGCTGGTTTCTGAATATAACGTTGAACCCTACTCATATACAAATGTCAGGTCCATCTTAATTAATCGCCTCAAAATTCAGGGATTTATTGTCAACGATGATCAAAGTAATATTCCAGGAATTATGAAATCTCTATATGAGGAACTTGTAAATGGTCGCCTCAAATATAAAGAAACTATTGCTCATGGTTTAGAAAATGCACCCAAAGCACTCATTGGCCTTCTGAAGGGTGAAAACTTTGGCAAACAATTAGTCAAACTTTCTTAATCCTATGATGTCATTTGATGGAACTAGACCCATATCAAAGGAACATCAGTTCCCCGTTGAAAATTTATTAGAGTGGCTATCTAAGAATTTAGAAGACTACAAAGCTGATCAAAAAATTGATTTGGTGCAATTTAAAGGGGGCCAGTCTAATCCTACTTTTCTTGTGCAATATGGCAATCGTCAGTTTGTGATGCGTCGTAAACCCCCAGGGAAATTACTCCCTAGTGCCCATGCAATTGATCGTGAATACAAAGTCATTAGCGCACTTTCAAAAGTTAATTTTCCTGTAGCCAAGCCATTAGGCTATTGCGCTGATATCGAAGTGATTGGCTCTGAATTTTATTTAATGGACTATGTCCAAGGTCGTGTCTTTTGGGATCCACGACTCCCCGAACTCGATAATACCTCACGACTTGAGATTCATCGTGAAGTGAACCAAGTCATTGCAACGATGCACCGCTTAATACCAACTGAGATAGGACTTGGTGATTACGGTAAACCGGGTAATTATGTATCTCGTCAAATCGATCGCTGGACTAAACAATATAGAGCCTCAGAAACAGAATCTATTGAAGCGATGAATTTACTGATCGATTGGCTTCCTCAAAATATTCCACAGGGTGATGACACACGCCTTGTTCATGGGGACTTTCGTTTAGATAATATGATTATTCACCCCACAGAAGCAAAAGTTTTAGCCGTCCTTGATTGGGAGTTATCAACGCTGGGTCACCCTCTTGCTGATTTTGCTTATCACGTCATGGTATGGCGTGTACAACCAGAACTATTTAGAGGTCTTCAAGGTGCCTCCCTAAAAGCTCTAAATATTCCTACCGAAGAAGAGTATGTAAAACTTTACTTTGAACGAACTGGCTTTGAACGAATTGCTCAAAAGGATTGGGATTTCTATATTATTTTTAATATGTTCCGACTTGCTGCAATTTTACAAGGGGTCATGGCAAGGGCTCTGCAAGGTAATGCTTCAAGCGATCAAGCTATTGATTCCGGAAAAAGAGCAAAACCATTAGCTGCAATTGCTTGGAAACAAGTTGAACAATTAATAGCTAGAGGAAATTCTTAAAGCACCTCCACTTGATAAACTAAAAATACCATCGGGTTAGCGACTGAGCTACGCAAGCTGGTTTATCTTGTCCCTCAATATCGATGGTCACCACCCATTGCACTTGTATGCCGCCCTCAATCTCGTCCAAAGACTCTAAGGTATAGCGTGCCCTAATCTTACTGTTAACCTTCACAGGAGATGGAAAACGGATTTTATTCGCACCATAGTTAATAATCATTTTCGAAAACTCATTGGAATAACACTTATCAGAAAAATTAGCTATGAGTGATAGCGTTAAATATCCATGTGCAATAGTTGTTCCATAAGGAGATTCTTTTTTTGCTCTTTCTGGATCAATATGAATCCACTGGTGATCTCCGGTGGCATCTGCAAAGGTATTAATTCTTTCCTGTGTAATCTCTAGCCAATCAGAAATACCAATCTCTTGACCTAGCGCATTTTTAACCGATTGAATATCTTTAAAAATTGTCTTATAAGCCATCTTTTGTCTTTCTCCCACTTCATTCTTATTCAATCGTATCAAACAATTACTTTAACAAAGGTATGAAGCAGATTTCAAATTAGAAGAAGCAAACTTATTGAGTGGCTTAATCTTGATAGGTGTTTTTTTACTTTGGAAAAATAAACACCAATAAACAATCAAGCTGCCTAGAATAAAATCAGCTCTTAATTATCTTTAATGATTAAGACCACCGTAGACTAATGCATTGACTCTCTCACGATATTCTTTACGGAGTTCGCCAGGTGCAGCAGCCATCATCACAACAACTAATTTCTCTTTGGGATCAACCCAAAAGATAGTCCCATTCGCCCCATTCCAAGTGTAGTCGCCAATATTGCCATTGGATGCAGATAAACCTTTTTCTTTTCTCACGGCAACTCCTAAACCAAAACCATAACCCACACGCCCAGGTTCAGTGATACCTACATTATTTTTAATCGTATTACCTAAATGATCTGAAGTCATTAAAGCGACAGTTTCTGGACCCAAAATTCTCTGACCATCTAAGCTGCCACCATTGAGCAGCATTTGCCCAAAACGAATATAGTCTCCCGCTGTACTATAAGCACATGATCCCGCACAATCAAAGTATACTTTTTTACCGTAAATTGGAATTGATTGATTCTTTCCAGTAATTGGGTCTATATCTAGCGGTTGAGCTAACCGTGGTTTAACTGATTCACTAAGACTAAAGCTTGTATCTTTCATACCCAAACGAGACCATATCCGCTCATTCAAAATATCATTCAAACGTTTACCTGCTATCTTCTCTTGAACTAAACCGAGTACATCAATCCCAAAACCATAATCCCAAGTTGTCCCAGGTTCAAAGAGAAGGGGTGTGGATGCCAATTTATCTAAAAATTCTTTTGAGTTATATTGTGTAGCAGCGTCAACTGATGAGCCTGGAAATAACTTATGAACCGGCGTCGCCCCACGACCTCCATAAGTTAATCCGTTCGTGTGACGCATTAGATCTTGAATGGTGATTGGCTGAATAACAGGAACGGGCGTAATGTTACCATTCTCAACCTTGCCAACAGTCATGTTTTTAAACTCCGGAAACCACTGATAAACAGGTGCGCTAAGTTGCAACTTACCCTCTTCATAAAAAGTAAGGGCTCCTGCGGCAGCCATTACTTTAGTCATTGACGCAAGGTTAAAAATAGCATCTTTAGTCATTGGTATGTTTTTATTTTTATCTAAATAACCGTAGTTCTTATAGATAATTAACTTTCCATTTTTAGCTACCGCAAATACGGCACCTGGCATACGATTTTTTTGAATTTCCTGTTCAAAAAATTGATCAATTAATTTGACTGATCCGGGATTGAACCCTTGTGAGTTAGGTGATGCCTCTGGAAGTGGCGCAGAAAAAATAAATGATGTAAAACCACTTAAAAGAATTCCGAATGTGAAGTTGGTGTATTTCAAGTGATTTTCCTTTTATGATTTGAATTTATTATTTTAATATTTGACTCATCTTATCTGAAATGACCTCATTAGTTGATTGCTTTTAAGAACCCCCTATCACCAGTCAGTTTCTTTTCTTGGAGATGATGTAATTCGATGAATAGTAATGTCAGCGCCATTGAATTCTTCCTCAGGTGTGAGCTTAAGACCCATCATTTTTTTAAGCGCACCGTACACGATCAAACCACCAAGTCCCGCAATCACTACCCCCATGATTGTCCCGATGACTTGAGCTGACAATGAAATTCCACCTAGGCCACCAAGAGATTTTTGGCCAAATATGCCGGCGGCGATACCGCCCCATAGACCACATAAACCATGAAGGGGCCAAACCCCCAAGACATCATCAATTTTCCAACGATTCTGCTCTAAGGTAAACACCTTAACAAATAGAGCACCCGCAACTAACCCAACCACCAAAGCTCCTAGAGGATGCATGAGATCAGATCCAGCACAGACAGCTACAAGCCCAGCCAAAGGGCCGTTATAAGCAAAACCAGGATCATTCTTACCTACCCACCAAGCGGCTAAAGTTCCACCTACCATGGCCATTAAAGAATTAATCGCCACAAGACCACTCATCTTGTCTATCGTTTGGGCACTCATCACATTAAACCCAAACCAACCAACCGCTAAAGTCCACGCACCTAAAGCAAGAAATGGAATACTAGAAGGCGGATGAGCAGAAACCTTACCATCTCTTCCATAACGACCATAACGAGCTCCTAATAAAAGAATTGCAGGCAAAGCGATCCAACCACCTACGGCGTGAACTACAACAGACCCTGCAAAATCATGAAACTCTTCACCACATAGAGCTTTAATCCAGGCTTGAATTCCGTAATGTTGATTCCAAGCAATCCCTTCAAAAAAAGGATAAATAAAACCAACTAAAATAAATGTGGCAATGAGTTGTGGATTAAATTTAGCACGCTCAGCAATACCCCCAGAAACAATTGCAGGTACTGCTGCTGCAAACGTTAATAAGAAAAAGAATTTGACGAGTTCAAAGCCGCTTTTTTGGGATAAAACACTAGCGGAATCCCAAAAACCAACTCCATAAGCAATGCCGTAACCAATAAAGAAGTAGGCAATAGTGGATACAGAAAAGTCTAAAAGTATTTTGACCAATGCATTGACTTGATTCTTTTCTCGAACTGTTCCAAGTTCTAAGAAGGCAAAACCAGCATGCATCGCAAGAACCATCGTTGCACCAAGCATAATAAAAAGTGCATCGACTGCAACTTTGATCTCTTCCATGAAGTCCTCTGTATTTTAATTATTTATATATAAAACTTTTACAACTAACCACAATTTAATGGGACAGAAATAGCAGTAATTTTTATAAATTATATAAGATTATGGGCAAAACAAAAAAGTCAAACTAAGGGTTTGTCCTTGGTAAGGCTAAGCTGATTTCAAATAGCCTCAGCGATAGACCAATCCTAGCTATTAAAATTAAGCACTTCTTGATAGGTGGATTGCTTCTATTCTTTTCTTTAACTCGGGGTAATTTTCAGACAACCTGTGAAAGTCGCGTAACTCTAAAACCAAAAAACGCGATGTCCGACGCGTCCTAATCGATGCATTACGTCTTTTATTTTCAATTAAACCCGCTTCACCAAACACTTCTCCTGTCCTGAGAACAACCGGAAATTTTGGCTTTGGTCGAATTTGTACTTCTACCTCACCATCTGCAATAAAGAAAATTGAGTCAGAAAAATCATTTTTCTTAACAACAACTGTTCGAGCCGGGAAAATTCGCGTTTTTAAACAACTAGCAATATCTGCAATGCAACTTGCATCTAAATTGGCAAACAGTGACAAATTAGAAATGATTTGCCAGGCCATTAGTTGTTGACGCCGTTTAATCTCTTCAGAAAAACCACTCGCAATAATACCCGCTGGCATAGCAAGCATCGCAATGCCTACTAGCATTGCAAAGGCTCCAAGAATCCTTCCAAAAAAAGTTATCGGAACCATATCCCCGTAACCAACAGTAGTCATTGTCACGACCCCCCACCACATTACTGCCGGAATACTCTTGAACAGCTCTGGCTGAGCCGAGTTTTCAAGAAGGTATAACCCTGTCGAAAGCACAAAAACCATAATACCTAATGTAAATACGGTCGCAAAAAGCATTTGTCTTTGATTGCTAATCACTTTGACGATCAGTTCAAGGCCAGGAATATATCTAACGAGTTTAAACAGGCCTACTATAAAAATATAACTTGTCCATCTCGACGCATCATCTGAGACAAGTAAAAAAATCAATGACACAATAACTATTAGATCGATAATTCCTAAAACCGAAAAGAAATATTCAATACGGTAATGATGACGTTCGATTTCTAATCGATCATCTTCATCTTCATTTGTAATATGAGGATGAGTCTCTGGCGCAGTCCATAACCGGCAAATGTACTCCACAAAAAAAATGCCAAATAAAAAAGTTAATCCAATAATTTCTACTTGTGTGAGTTGATTTTTAACACTCAATAAACTATCCATCACGCACAAAGCTGCGCTAGTTATTACTGCTAGACATATTAGGATCGTTATCAGTTGATTAGCAAATCGAATCTTCGGCGCAATATTTTTTTCATACCCAATCGCATGAGATAAGGCAGGTAAAGCTCCATGCAAAATAAAGTAGATACCCTGTCGTAGAGTCAGCTTAGTGGTTGGGAAACTATGATCCATGAACGATTTTAACTTTTTAAGGTAATGATTTGCAAATGGGTTCATTGAAAACTTGTTTAGAGAGTTTTTGAAAACCTATTACATAGGAATCATTTTATAAAATCTATAACCACTAATTTCATAATACGAAATTGATGTACTTTTACCTCGTTGTTTAGCTATTTAAATTAAAGAAAATTAATGTATTTCCGATATTACATATAAGGCCTTTATTGTTTGTTGCCACTAATTTTCTTGTCACACCATGTTTTGACTAAATAAGTTTTTATTTAGTGATTGATCGTCTATAACCCAATATGCAAATATCCCAACTTTCCTCTTTGCTAAGCTACCAGGTAGCTAGCACGCAAAATTCGATTAACCAAATACAGACGCAATTAGCCACGAATCAAAAAATTCTTGATCCCGGCTCTCAAGGAGTTGTCACTCGCCTCTCAGCCCAAGCATCAGCGTATTCATCGGCTTCATCTAACTTGACTCAAGGAAGTAATGTTCTATCCGTTGCACAAACCGCACTCACCCAAATATCGAGCATTATTCAACAGCTCCAGGGCTTAGCTACAAAAGCTAATACATCCACTTCATCGTCGACAGATTTAGCGGCACTTCAAGCTTCATTTAGATCATTAACGACCCAACTCACGAGTTTGGTTTCTAGCTCAGCGGTCAATGGTACAAATTTGTTATCCGCTGGTTCAATGCTTATTCAAACGGGAATTGATTACACCAGCAGCTCATCATTATCCGTTTCAGGAGTTAGCCTTGGTTCTTTAACCTCAGCTCTAGCGCTTCTCAATGTTTCAGCAACCTCTGGCATTGCCCTTTCATCCAGCAACGCTTTTTATCTTGCTTCGACTAGTTTTACCGGAAATTTTAGCGTTGGAGCTGCGGAAGCTATAAACGCATTAGGTTCAGCTTTAACTGTGATCTCAAGTGCTCAGTCATCAATCACGGCCAGCGCCTCTGGGTTGAGTATTCTTCAAACGAGTGTAACTAGTTTAAACTCAGCGCTTACATCTTCAGTCAATGCGATTCAATTGCCAGATCAGGCAGCTTTGCAAACCCAATTAACAGCACTCAATAATCAACAAAATATTGACTACTATTTAATTTCACAATTGAGCTCACAATATACAGCGCTACTCACTATTTTCCGTTAATTGACAAATACTCACAATAAGGCCCAATCCCCATAGGGTTTGTCTTAATCTAAGTAGCCATTTTTATCGGTTACGATAGATATATAAAAAATAATTAAAATTGGGTACTCATATGGCAAGAATTGCTTATCCAGACTTGGATGCAAATCCTGAACTGCAGAAACTTACAGCTCAAATAGTTGCAGAAAGAGGCAAATTACATAACCTGTATCGTATGTTATTAAATAGCCCACCTATCGCTCAGGGATGGCTTAATTTATTAACGGCCATCCGGCAACAAAGTCTTTTGAATGGCCGTATCCGCGAACTGGTTATTATGCGTATCGCCGTTCTTAATAAAGCAGATTATGAGTTTCAAAGTCATACTCCATTTGCTTTAAAAGAAGGAATCTCACAAGATCAAATTGATGCAATTCAATCTTGGTCAAAATCACAACTTTTTGACTCAAAGGATCGCAGTGTTCTAGCTTATACAGACTCTATGACATTGGATGTTCATGTTCCAGACGCTATTTTTAATGAAGTAAATCAACATTTTGATGCAAGAGGCATGACCGAACTCACTGCCACCATAGCAGCTTATAACCTTGTTTCTAGATTTTTAGAAGCATTAGAGATTGACCCTGAACCTAAATAAGGAGTTAATGATGAAATCCAGATTGCTTGGTTTGTGTTTTAGCACATTGCTTATCTTTCAATACGGCCTGTCTTCTGCTCAAGGTGTCTATCCTGATAGAACCGTTCGCTTAATAGTCCCTCAGACTGCTGGCGGCCCTTCCGATATTGTTGGCAGACTCTTAGCTCAAAAGCTTACAAACTCTTTAGGTAAAAGCGTCATTGTTGAAAATAAACCTGGGGCAGGCGGGAATATTGGGATCGATATCATCGCAAAATCTAAGCCAGATGGATATAACCTCATTATTACCATTGTCGGCATTCTTGGGATTAATGAGACCCTCTATAAGACCCTTCCCTTTAATGTTCTTAAAGATCTTGACGGTATCAGTAAGATAGCCTCCTCACCTCTTGTTCTCGTAGCTAATCCTGCTTTTGAGCCCAACACAATTTCTGAATTAATTACTTACGCAAAGTCTAAACCTGCTTTGAGTATTTCATATGGATCTTCAGGGACCGGTTCCCCGCAACATATTGGTGGAGAGTTACTGAATATCAAGACCGAGATTAAACTTAATCATATCCCCTATAAAGGAGCGGCGCCAGCCTTAATGGACTTACTCGGAAATCAAGTTCCACTAGCAATTGTGGGCCTTCCTGCAGCTCTCCCCTATATTAAATCTGGAAAGTTAAAAGCTATTGCTACCTTTAGTAAATCACGCTCCAAATTAGCACCTACAATTCCAACATTTTACGACTCCGGTTTTCCTGAAGTTGAAGCTGAAGTTGTTTATGGCGTATTTACCACCGCTGGAACTCCAAAACCAATCCTTACTGAGCTTAATCAAAAAATTGGTGAAATCATTAATTCCAAAGAAGTTAAAGAAAAATTATTGAGCGATGGCTTTGATATTGCACTCAGCTCACCGAGCGAATTGAATGACTATCTCAAAAATGAAATCCAAAAATGGCGTCCTATTGTTCAAGATTCAGGCGCTACTAGTGATTAATTACAGATGACACATTAAGGATAAACATGGCTAAACATATGAAACCCATCAGACGCGTCATTACAGGAACTGATCAACAAGGAAAATCTATTGTTAATTGGGAAGGTATCGCTCCTGCAGTTCATGAGTCTAGCTTTCCAGGTAGAGGTGTAACAGACTTTTGGGTCTGGAATAAATCTCCCCAACCCTTAAACGGTGTAGATGATGCTGGACTTTGGCCAGATGAATTCCCAGGTCCTCGCGGAGGTGGACATTTAAGAACTGTTCATTGGCTCGCTAATGATGCCGTTGATGGGCCCATTCCACCACTTGTAAAGCCACATGCGCCCATTCCCGCTGCAGACAAACGCACATGGGATCGAGGTGGTGGAAATAATGTGACTGTATCTGATACCCATAAAACGGAGTCAGTTGATTTTGGAATTGTCATGGAAGGTGAAAGAGGCTTAATCTTAGACGACTATGAAACAGTTATTAAACCTGGTGACATCGTGATTCAAGTAGGTGCTTGGCATCTTTGGGATAGCTCACGTATTGGTTGTCTCATGGCCTTTGAAATGATTTCTACAAAATTTGATGCGGCAGGTCATGGTATACAAGAGACCGACCCTCCTGTCATGTTAGCCAACCCTCAACAAGTCTTACCTGAAGGCGTTAAACCACAACGCCGAATTATTACCATTGATAAAGTACCAGGAAAATCTACTCTGGTTGCTGACTCTTTCTCACCTGTTGTTATTGCTGACCCAGCTAGACCCGGATTTGCAATACAAAGAATGTGGGTTATTGATAGTCATCCAGCCAAGATCGTTCCTGAAACATTGCATCTACCCAACATCCTCATCCCTCCTAAACAAGGGACTGTCTTAAATGTCTTCACATTTCCGCCAGATTCTAATTGGCAGGGAAAGGTTGACAAACAGGCAGTAGAAGCATTCTATAAGTCAGTTGATGCTCCTCATATTTCTACTTTTGGCAGTATGGCAAATCATCCTTATTCACAAAATTCAAATACCGTAGATTTTTGTTTGGTCACCGAGGGTGAGATCACTCTTATCCTTGACACAAAAGAAATTAAGCTACTCAAGGGAGAAATTGCGGTGATTCGCGGCGGAAATCATGCTTGGTGTAATCGGAGCAATTATCCAGCCGTGGTCTCTATCTCTAGTCATGATTCTTTTACAGAATAATAGACTCTCATAACTCGCCGTAAGAAAAGATCAACTCGTAGCTCATGACTACGTGTTGATCTTCACGTCTATACTGCTATTAACTAAACCTTATATTTGACAGAAGTTTTATAAAGCTTTTTTGATATGTAATCGTTGTGCAGATTTTCATCCCAGGTTTCATGCCCATAAAAGTAACTGGTAATAGCAATTTTTACTTTCTTAGCATTTTCTGGAATTTTAATCGGCTGATATGTTCTATGATCTGCCGGATCCTCTTCGCTATCTAAATCATTTTTAATATCTGCTGAATCTTCAGCTTTAATTTTTTGCTCGAAATCCAAACCCAAATCATTACAAGCACCATCATCACTCACTTTGATATTTATATCCTGATCTTCAACAAAACATCCTGCACAATATTCCTCTCTACTACTTGAATCTGTCTCAACTGATGCATTATCTTTAAACAATTTCGAATCTTGATCTACAAATTCATTCTCATGAGAAACTCCAATTGAATTGATTTGCCCCCGAAGTGGTTTTTTGCTCGTATTCTTTGAAGACTTTGTTAATTGACATAACGGCCTCATCGCTTCTTCATTAGGCTTAAGTATTTCCTTATGCCTCTCTTTGAATTTATCGTAAACATCAGGATTCATCAGAATGGTTTCCACCGAATCAAATTGTTTAACAAGAACTTCTTCGGAACTCGAAGAGACTTGATCAAATAGCTCTTTTGTTTGCTGATTTGGATGAATAAGTTCAATTACTTTAGTAGGTTTCATATACGACTCCTTGATTTGTTTAATGGACTTTTAGTTTACGAAGGAGTCTCAAAAATAGGGGTGCGTAAATACTTAAGTCCCTGTCAGATAGGGCTGACAAGATCTGTAGGCACTCTCTGATTTATTCAACACATAGAGTGACACAGGAGGGGTTATTTTCTATCCTTTGATTCATAGGATAGAAAATAACTATTCAAACATTAATTTCAAAAATCTTTAGTTGATACGATTATGCAGTGATAACAGTATTTTTTAAAATGCCAATCTTTTCTAATTCACATTCAATCTGATCGCCGGGCCGACAATATCTTTTTGCCGGAATCAGGGTTTCACTACCATCTCCCCCAACCCACTTTCCACCTAAGTCAGCATCAGTTGACCATGCTGTTCCACCGGGAGTTCCCGTAATAATAACCATACCCGGCTTGAGTGTTAAGTTAGTTGAGAAAAAATGGATCAATTCCGCACACGAAAAAATCATGTTGGCCGTAGATGCCGATTGTCTTAATTCTCCATTAATTCGTGTTCTTAACCTTAAATTCTGAGGATCCCCCACTTCATCAGCTGTGACAATCCATGGTCCCATAGGAGCTGAACTATCAAATACTTTACTTCTACCCACCTCATACCAAACAAAACCCTCGGGTGATGTCCGAACCTGCAAATCACGAACCGTTGCATCATTAATTACCGTATATCCAAAGACATAGTCCAAAGCATTTTCAACTGGTATATGCCGACCAACCTTACCAACAATAATTGCTAGCTCGGTTTCACAATCAAGCTTCTTAGATAACTTTTCATCATAAATAAGATGAGGGCCAGGACCAACAACACAGTCTGAAGTTTTAATAAAGAATTCAGGTTCCTTTCCTGAAATTGGCGTGTTAGCCTTTTCGTTATTGTGATCTTTATAATTACTCCCACTACATAAAATAGACGAGGGTCGAATTGGGGCTATTAACTCTATTGATGACAATTGACTCACAGCTGGTGAACTGGTATTTGAAGCTACTTTTGCTATTAAAGAGTTAGCTACTTTAATAGCAGCATCTCCCGCCTTTATAAAAGATACCGTATCCTGAAAATAGCCACGCTCAGTGACCAAAGAATTATCAAGCATCTCTAGCGGGTCAATGATTGACTCGCCAACGACAAGTCCAACACACTCTTTTTGTCCTTTAATAAAATTTGCAATCTTCATGCTAATAATCCTTTTGTTAATGTATGGTTAATTATTTTTTAAGACAGTCTAATATTTAATCTATTTTCCCAATTCGTTTAACAATAGTTGCCAAACGTTTGCTTTCGTTATCAATCGCAATTTGTAATTCAGGTGCATCTTGATAAGCAACAGGTGCAGACATTCCTGCCATTGCATTAACAAAAACAGGCTCTGTAATAGCTTGCTTGACTGCAGTACGCAGTTTGAGAATGATATCGGCAGGAGTACCTGCTGGTGCAAACATAGACGACCAAATAAAGAACTCAACATCGTATCCTAATTCCTTCAAAGTCGGGACTTCTGCTAAGTTTTTAGTCCGCTCATTACCAAAGGATGCAAGAACTCGAATCTTTCCTGCCTTGAGATGTTGACTTGCGACTCCAGGCGCTTGAATCGTCATATCAACCTGTCCACCTAATAACGCGATCATCGATTGCCCCCCACTTTGATAAGGAACATGAATGAGCTTTATCGCTGCTGCTTGCGATAACATTTCCATAGGCATATGAATCGCTCCATACAGTCCTGATGAGCTGTAACTCAAATTACCTGGCCGACTCTTGGCGTCTTTAATGAGATCATCTAAAGTCTTCCATGGACTGTCGGCACGAACTAGGAGTATGACTGGGTCTGCAGCAACCTTTGCAATCGGAATAAATTGTGAAAGCTCATAAGAAGGCTGTTTACCTGCCACTTTCTCAGCTTCAGGAATAACAAGCATACTGGTCAATGCAACTAGTAATTTATATCCATCAGGCTTTTGATTTGCAGCATAGGCTGCTCCTATAGCTCCTCCTGCTCCAGGACGATTTTCGATAATAAAGTTTTGCCCCATTACCTGTCCAAGTGCAGCAGCTAATGGACGAGCGGTCATATCAGAAATTCCACCAGGAGCTAATGGAACGATTATGGTAACGGGCTTATTAGGATAAGTATCAGCGCATACACCATTAATATTTAATAAACTAACAAACAAAGCTAAAACAAGATTAATCCATCTCATTTGTGTCCCCTAGGCATTAATATGCATTTAGTTGTTTTAAATAGATTTTTATCTATTTAATCAAGTATATCAAAGATAAATTTGAACTTTTAGTATCATGGGTTGATAACAATAATCTCTTTACTCATCAGTCGGAGACTCTCATGAAATCACTAGAAGATCAACTTTCTCAATATGCGTCATATCACCGCGACTTAAGAAATATCTTGACTCATTTTTTAGGTATCCCCATGATTGTCTTTGCCTTACTATGCCTCTTATCACGCCCAGTTCTTGATCTCCATGGACTGATGTTATCCCCAGCACTCCTACTGACTCTTTTAAGCACTATTTATTACATTCGCCTAGATATAAAACTCGGCGTACTCATGTTTGCCCTTCTATCATTGGGTCTTTGGTTTGGCTATTTCATTGCATCAAAGGATACAAATACTTGGCTATTCATCAGCATTAGTACTTTTATCGTCGGCTGGATCTTTCAATTTATAGGTCATTTCTGGGAAGGAAAGAAGCCGGCTTTTCTAGACGATATTGCCGGCTTAATTGTCGGGCCATTATTTGTTGTAACAGAGGCTTTGTTTGCACTTGGCTTATTAAGAGAATTACGCTCTCGAATTGAAGAGCGTCTAGTCAAGATTCACTAAAAGGTATCCCCCCTCAAATGAGTTCAGCTTATACACTTAACGCTTGGGCATCTTCAACATCTCACGAGCTTCTGAAACACTCGCCACACCGCGTCCAAACTCTTTTGCTATTAGGGCAATTCGTTCCACATGGTCTACGTTATCTCCGAGCACCCCTGGTCTCAAATAGGGCTCATCTTCTGTACCAACTCGAACATGCCCACCAGACATCGTAGCCATTGTTTCAAGCAATAAATGACTTGGTCCAGTAACACTTATTGTATAGATACTATCCTCAGGTAACCCAGATACCCGATTGATGAATTCATTAATCGTGGCTGGTGACCATGATCCTCCGGGACGCCCAAAAAATAAAGTTAAGAAATATGGCGGTTTTACTAAACCTTTTTCAATCAAGTCACGAAGCAACCAAATATCACCAAGAGAAACAATCTCAAACTCAGGCTTGACCGCATGATCATTACAAAGCCGCATTAAATCTTCAAGCTCAGCCCTTGGATGTAACATCATTAAGTCTCGACCAGAAAATGCTAAGTTATGGGCACCCAATGCTACAGAAATCATGTCAGGTTGAAATTTGATCACTGCTTTACGCTGCTCTACTGTTTGTATAGAAATACCATACTGAATCATCACGTCACATTTTTCTCTAATAGCTTTTGTATGTGATTCCCAAGCTTGAAAATCATTCGGTGGCGCATGAATATGAACAATGGCAGCGCCAGCTTTATAGGCTGGTTCGATTGACTGAATTAAGGCTTCTGATTTTTCAAATCGTTGAGGGACTTCAGGATACATAGAGGTATCCGTTGCACAATTTGTAATAATTAATTTGTCCATATTGTTTGTCCTTTTTGTTTTTTATAATTCAACATCTTGTCTCACCACATTCCAGGCACACTTAATCTTGAACGCCCTAGGAGTCGGCATTATTCGTATAGTCAATTTATTATTTATATGATGTTTTACTAAAAATAGATATCATAGTAGTGCTAAACTTATTTTAACTCTATTGTTTGGTAATCCCCCCGCAGGTTAACTGGGGCGAATTCAACCGGTCAGTGCAACACCTTAAAAAATTGATATTAAAATTAGGAGGTGTGCAATGGTAAGTGTTTACGGAGGGATGTCTCATGAACGCAAGGCAAAGATTTGGACAATGTGGCAACAGGGGACTCCCATGAGTCACATAGCTCGTGATATTAAAAAACCGCCAGCTACCGTCTACTCCTACTTGCTTTATCACGGTGGCATTGAGCCAAAAAAGCGAATCAGGCGCTCAAGTTGTCTTACGTTTGAAGAGCGAGAGACAATATCTCGAGGTATTGCCAGCGGATCAAGTATGCGCGATATTGCTAGGCAACTTGATCGTCACCCATCCACGATTTCTAGGGAAATATCCCGTAATGGTGGGTTGAAGCGATATCGAGCTACCCTTGCAGAAAAATATTTTCTCAAGAGTAGTAAAAGGCCCAAACCACTATTATTAGGAGAAAATGATTCATTAAGGGAAATCGTGGCTTGCTTGCTTGAATCAGACTGGTCCCCAGAGCAGATATCAGGCTGGTTAAAGAAGTATTCTAATGATGGAAAGCAGATGAGCGTATCGCATGAAACAATCTATAAGTCCTTATTTATACAAACACGTGGCTTATTTCGGGAGGAACTCAAAAAGCACCTTCGAACCAAGCGCATGTTTCGTCATGCAAAGTCTCATCGGGTATCAACCCGAGGACAGATTGTGGATGCTATCTCAATACGAGAACGACCTGCCGAGATTGAAGATCGAGCCATTCCGGGTCACTGGGAAGGTGATCTGATTATTGGTTCTAACAATAGTGCGATTGCAACTGTCGTAGAACGATACTCTAGGTTTACCGTACTATGTAAATTAGATAGCAAAAGAGCTACTTCGGTTGTGCAATCCCTAACTGAACAAATGAAGCGTTTGCCTAAGCAGGTACTTACAAGCTTAACTTGGGATCGCGGCCATGAGATGAGTGCGCATAAGAGTTTTACGATGGCAACTGATATGACAGTCTATTTTTGTGATCCTAGCAGCCCATGGCAACGTGGATCAAATGAAAATACGAATGGTCTTCTACGTCAGTACTTTCCTAAAGGCAAAGGGATGGGAATATATTCTCAAAGTCAGCTAGATGAAATTGCTAATAAACTTAATACTCGACCAAGAAAAACATTGGGATTTAAAACTCCAGCAGAAGTATTTGAACAAGCGTTGCACTGACCGGTTGAATTCGCCCCAGTTAACCTGCGGGGGGATTACCGTTCTCTATCGATTGAACAAGGGGATTAAATATTTTAGCCTCAGACAGTGGAGTTACTTTACGATTCACATAAACTAAGGAGTTTATGATGACAGTCTTTTGGGAGTCTTTTTTTAGAAGCTGCAT
>CAIJNI010000030.1 GCA_903821995.1 uncultured beta proteobacterium | reverse complement strand
TGTTAAAGTCAACTGTTAATTCTCGTTCAAGTGTATATGCTTCTTCTTCATTTTCTGTAGTAAAGAGAATTTGTTTTTCAAAATTCTCTTTACCGTGTTTTTTAATAGCTTCTGTTATTGCTCTTCCGCTTCCCATATAAGAATCATTTGGGTTATCTGTTTTATGAACTCCAATATATATTTTTTGGTTCAAATTATTAGTTATTTTATAAACAGTATACATATAAAACTCCTTTGTTTCTATATGTATTTATACAGCGGCGGGCTTTAACCAAGTTAGACCGCAAGGATCTGCTTCAATCTATCAGCAGCGTAACTTGCAGCAAAAGCTTCTGGCTTTACCTTTGGTGCAAAGCCACACATACCACGAATGTATCCAGTAGCTTGCTGGATAACACAAGATGAGCCATTTACTTCGTCGCTAGAAATGTCTAGGTGAACTTCGCAGTGCTTATCCCCAATAGCTTCGTAAAGGTCAAGATACATCTGCGAAGCCTTATAGACTTCTTGCATCAGGCGGTATGCTGGGCGGTCGTGCCTCTTATCAAAATCTCGCTCAGTAACGACTTGTCCAAATACCTTACATCCACGTGAGCCATCAAGATGAACAACGATAGCAATTGTGTAGTCAGCATACCAGAGGTTATCGCGACCACGATACCGCTCAGAATCGGCTCCAATGTAAATATTGGATGAATCTGAAGCGCCACAGATGAATTGTTTTACTTCTTCGAGATCGAACTTTTTCATGACTTACTTCTTGCCCTTATTGCGATTACGACGCTTCTTAGAACCAATCTTACGACGACCCTTACGGGGACGATTTTTTCTTTCGTGCATTTTTAATCTCCAAAGTCCATTGTTAAATTTGGTGCCTGCGGACGGACTCGAACCGACAAGCCTAAGCGTCTGATTTTAAGTCAGATGGGTTTACCAATTTCCCCACGCAGGCAATTTCAATATTCTTATATTAGCCTAATGCTTCAAAAAAGTCAAATGCTTTTTATGAATCCGGCAAGAAATCCAGGAATTGTAATATTCATCTAACTCAAGGACATTTCTAGAGAACTGTTCTTTAGCTTCGAAATACGCGAATTCTGCCTTGGACTTGCATAACCTTAATATTTCGCGTTTGAAGTTTTCTTTACCATATTTCTCAACATCAGCTGATAACTCTGTGCTCGAACCGTAATAAGTAAGCCAATCGCTTTCGACTTTAAAGCGTTTCTTTTTGCCCTTGACTTGCTTTACCTTTGAAAAGTAAAAGTTTTTCTTACCGATATATTTTCGGTTATTGATTTGATTGGTGATTATGTAAACGAACCCAACATAATCACCAATTGTATCATAGTATTCATTATTGTAAAACCACATGGGAAGTCCTCCTCCCCATATTTATCAGTCAGTATCGTCTTCTTCTTCGTCCCAACCATCAGGTTCAACCGGAATAGATTCTCCACAAAAAGGACAGTAATCCACCCTTTCAATTAGGTCCGACATCACGTCAAAGTTTGCGTCACATTCTTCGCAGACAATATCGTACTTCATTTGTTACCCCTTGCATTGATTCTTTTTATCACCAGAGATTGTTTTAAGATCAACCGGAACTAGTGGATTCTTCACTGTCTTAGCATCAGGAACTGGGAAGGTTGAACCGGTCGCCTTTTCGATATCGGCTACTGTAACCTGATAGGGAGCAAAGTCAGCACTCAAACCATCCTTGTGAGGAAATAAGAAAGCATAGCTCTTTTTTGTTACGTCGTCAATAACAATCTTAAAGAGGAAATCAGGAACAACAACCTTATCAGCACCAATTGTCTTTGTACCACCAATATCACCAGCATACATTGTCCAAGCATGCTGAGTTGAGTAAACCCATGCACGTTCAGCTGATTCGAGATTCTTCCAAGTTCCACGGTTAACTGAAGGAAGCTGTGGACTCATATTTGACATTAGAAACGACTCGCGAGCAATACCTTCGTCCCATGACATGTCAGCGTTGTTAGCAAGATGACCCTGATCATATCCTGAACCAGCATAATCAGTAGGCTTTGGTGAAGCGGAACCAAGAGAAACGTCAGCGGCGAATGCATTAACTCTTGGTACACAACCAATAGCATGATCAGGTGTCAATGTCCAGGAAACCCAATCAGGTGTCTTGGTAGTTGGATTAAATGAAAGCAAATAAGCAGATCGACAAACGAGCGTATCACCAGGTTTAACTGATGGTTGACCGAATGGGATCTGAGTAGCACACTGAGTTATTGGGTGAGGCGCAACTTGATCAGCTGCAAGAACTGGAGTTGCTAGGAAAAATAGTGAAGTCAGTAAAATTTTATAATTCATATCGTTGTTCCTGTTGTTGAGATACAAGTTACTCTTGTTGGGCATTGTGGGTTATTACACACATATGACATCGCTTTATTTATATCACTGCCCATACCACAAATACTACAACCTTGGTACACTTTTGGCGGCCATGGATTAGTTGTTTGTGGTGGCCATGCTTGCTGGTCTCTTGGCCATTGAAGGTCCATTGTTTTTGCTGGCTTAGTTGTATCAGGAACATATGTGTTGTCTTTATGAAACTCTTGCTTTGCAGCTTCCCAACCAGCCTTGAACCCAATCTCATAAGGCGATGGTGGTGCAAATTCTGACATAAATTTAGAACAACGCTCCATAAGCGCATCATACTTTTGTTTATAATCGTCAGTCATTTCTATCTCCAATCCAAAATTCGGGACTAGGATGTCCCATAGCTTCCTCTACTGCACGATAACCTTCTTTGTAAACTGACATATCAGGTTTTTCTTCCAGTGCTTTGGCTTCACATATGCAGGCAAAAAGTTCCGTAAAACTATTGCTGTCACTCATTTTCTGCCATCTGTCCCAAGCTGTGGAAACATTACGCAGCGCCGCCTCCAGCGTCTTAATACGAGCAATAGCCTTGTTGAAAGCATCAAAATAAAGTTTTGTTTGTTCTTTCAATTTTTCGTTATGTTCATTCAAACGAGCATTTTCTTTTGCTACTGCTTCAGCAAACTGATCAATTGGCATTTCAAGTTTATCATTCATTATAAAGAAAAATTCTTAAATGAATCTTCTTTTATGTCAAGTTTTACGCCACCAGAAATATATGAACTTAGCTCTACTTCTTGTGGAGCCACCTGAACTTCAGAACCAGCTATCCATTTAGTTGTCCATGGCAACGGATTACTTCCGCCTTTATATGGGCTGCGTAATCCGATTGCAGTCATTCTTTTATGACAAATCCACTCAATGTATTCGCTAAGTAGGGCAAAGTTGAGACCCACCATCGACCCGTCCC
>CAIJNI010000029.1 GCA_903821995.1 uncultured beta proteobacterium | reverse complement strand
TCTTTTATATCCTTGACGCAATATGCTATCCCTAACTCTCTCTTCATCTATGGTGAGAAAAATATTGGTAAATTACAGTTTGGTTTGGAATTAGCGAGTTATCTTTTATGTGAATCAACTTCATCTCGTCCATGTCATTCTTGTGATGCTTGCCATTGGGTAGCACAAGGAGCACATCCGGATTTATTTGTGATTACCCCTCAAAACCTAAGACATCTTTTGCCTTTTGATACTGAGGAGGGTGATTTAGTTAGTGAATCTGAAGAAAAGAAACAAAGTAAATTCATACGAATAGAACAAATACGTCAAGCTATTTCTAAAAATGAGTTAGGTTCGTATCGAGGTGGCAAAAGGATAGTATTAATTTATCCCGTTGAAGCTATGCAGGTAGAGGCCGCTAATTGTCTTCTCAAAACTTTAGAGGAGCCATCTCCTCAATTACACTTTATTTTAATTACTAGTCATATAGAAAAAATTCTGCCAACCATTCGTTCGCGTTGCCAGTTTTTTTCTATTCCTAAGCCGCATCATGAATTAGCTAGTCAATGGTTAAAAGAGGAACTATCAGAGCAAATGACGCAAGATGTGATAGATCGAAAACTTGCTCTATATGCGGGCTCACCTCTAAAGGTCATGCAATCCATTGATGACAAAGTCTTGGATGAGATCACGATTGTGAATGAGTTGTCTAAGTTTAAATCCTTACAAAGTGGTGTGATAATAGAGCAACTTCAACAACATACATTACTTGATATTTTGAATTGTATTTATAAATGGTCGATAGATCTTAATATGGTCATATTTGGCTTAGAGTCTCGCTACTTTCCTCATTTGTCATTAAAATTAAAGTCTCAAACTGAACAAGTGAGTAAAACCTCTTTACAAAATTTCATCTCTAATCTGCGAGATGACATCCGCTTAGCCAATCATCCTTTATTTCCTAAAGTTCAGTTAGATACTTTACTGATGAGATATAAGCAATTATTTTCATAACGATGTATATCGACTCTCATTGCCATTTAGATTTTGATGAGTACTCCAATAATATGGAGGAGATTTTAGCCAACATGAAATCTGCACAAGTGTCTAACGCACTCTGTGTCAGCGTCGATATCCCCAATTTTCCTAAAGTATTAGAATTAGCCACAAAATATGATCACCTTTATGCCTCTGTTGGAGTACATCCTGATTATGAGGATACTGTAGAACCTACTCAAGAGTGGCTTGTACGAATTGCAAATCATCCGAAAGTGATTGCGATAGGTGAGACGGGTTTAGATTACTTCCGTATGAAAGATCGTTCTTATGAGGATTTAGAATGGCAAAGGGATCGATTTAGAGTCCATATTCGTGCAGCTGTAGAATCTGGTAAGCCGCTGATTATTCACACAAGACAAGCTTCCGAGGATACAATTCGGATCTTAGCTGAAGAGGGGGCAGATCGAGTAGGTGGAGTGATGCACTGCTTCACGGAGTCTAAAGAAGTTGCTAAAATAGCTATGGAGCTTGGTTTTTATATCTCATTTTCAGGTATTGTTACTTTTAAAAATGCTATTCAGATTAAAGAAACCTGCCAGTTTGTTCCTTTGGATCGATTATTAATTGAAACTGATTCGCCCTATTTAGCTCCAGTTCCTCATCGTGGCAAAGTGAATCAACCCGCCTGGGTAAGTCATGTTGCTGAGTACATTGCACAACTAAAAGAAGTTAGTCTCGCTGAGATCGGTCTAGTTACTTCCAAAAATTTCCATCGATTATTTAATATTTAAATGTTTAAAAGACCATTTTTTGCGATTTCTTTAATCTTTGCATTCGTGAACTTTTCTTTTGCCCAAAGTAATTCTTTTAACCAAGAAAAAGAAGACGTTATTTCAGTAATTGATAATTATTTTAAATATATAGCATTTGATGATGTAGATGGCGTTATTAAAGCATTAAAAAACAAAGACTTAAATCCTAACACTTTGAGTAAATCTGGTGACGCTCCACTTCCTTATGCTGTTCGGGAAGATTCTTACAAAGTATTTAAATATCTTCTAGAAGTCTCTGATATTAATATTGAAATGCAAAATAAAAGTACTGAAAATGCGCTCATGATGCTTTCTTTTAAAGGTAATTTGGAATTGGTTAAATTGATGGTTGATAAATACGATGCAGAGGTTGAGAAGGAGGGATGGAGTCCAATTCATTATGCAGCCACAAATGGACATTTGCCGATTATTCAATATCTGGTCTCTAAAGAGGCTTATGTAGATGCAGGTAGCCCTAACAATACAACTGCTTTAATGCTCGCAGCACGCTATGGTCATATTAAAGTCGTTAAGTTTTTATTAGATCACGATGCTAATTTATCGATTCATAATGATCAAAACTTAACTACGATTGATTTTGCACTTATCAATAATCAGGAGGAAATTGCTTACGGACTTAAATCGAGATGGAAAAAGCTATATGGTACTGAATATATTGATAAACCTAGAATCTCTAAACCTAACTAAATGGTAAATTATGCGTATAATAATTATTATGTTAAATAAGTGCTACCACTTAGAAAGCTGTAAATAATGAAGTTCCTCCATTCTATGCTTCGCGTTACTGATCTAAATAAATCCATTGATTTTTATACCAATATTATGGGAATGAATCTATTGCGAACAACAGATCGTCCAGACCAAAAATATACATTGGCCTTTTTGGCCTTTGGATTAGGAAATAAAGATAATCAAGGCGAGCTTGAATTAACTTATAACTATGGTGAAAAAGAATACGAGCATGGTAGTTACTTTGGTCACATCGCACTCGGTGTTGAGGATGTTGCTTTAACCTGCGAAAAAATTAAAGCTAGGGGTGGCAAAGTGACACGCGAAGCTGGTCCCGTCAAAGGTGGAAATACAATCATCGCATTTGTGGAAGATCCAGATGCCTATAAAATTGAACTGATTCAGATAGGAACACATCAATGAGTGATGATTTTTCAGGAAAAAACTCTCAGGAAGTTGATTCGCCTTGCATAGGAATTTGCTCTACTCTATTTGATGATATTTGCCGAGGGTGTGGACGAACTATTATCGAAGTATCCACTTGGGTAGGCATGTCTCCTGCCGAAAAAAAACAAGTATGGCAGCGCATTACTGAAGAAGGTACAGCAATGCGCTTTAAGGAAAAACCATAATTATTTTAAACCTCGACCCCTTGGCTGATGAGGTATTCTTCGTAAGTCCCTGAAAAGTCGATAATTGTCCCATCCAATTTGACTTCTAAGATGCGATTCGCTAATCCAGAAACAAACTCACGGTCATGGGATACAAATACTAGGGTACCTTTAAATTTTTCTAAAGCAATCTGCATACTTTCGATCGATTCCATGTCCATGTGATTGGTAGGCTCATCCAAGGCGAGAACATTATGACGACCAAGCATTAACTTACCCCAAATCATACGACCTTTTTCACCTCCAGAAATGACTTTGACCGACTTTGTGATTTCTGGACCCGAAAATAATAGCCGACCCAAAATACTCCGAATTGCTTGATCATCATCCCCAGGCTTACCCCATGAGCTCATCCAGTCGGATAAGGTCGATTCATTAGGAAAGCATTCATTAGTATCTTGTGGCATGATGCCAACATCCGCATGCTCGGCCCAACGAACTTTACCGTGGTCAGCGACAATGCCATTAAATCTATCACTTAATATAGTATTTAACAGGGTGGTCTTCCCTGCCCCATTTTGACCAATAATGGCCACCTTTTCTCCAGGCTGAATAGTTAATTGAAAATTTTTGAAAATTATTCTGTCATATTCTTTCGTAATGCCTTCACATTCAACGGCAATATTGTGTAAAACCTTTTCTAGTTCAAAGCGTATAAATGGATTTTGACGAGAAGAAGGTTTAATGTCAGCAACTTCAATTTTTTCTAGTTGCCGTTGGCGAGATGTTGCTTGACGAGCTTTTGATTTATTCGCTGAAAATCGTCTAACAAAATCTTGTAGCTCTGCAATCTTATCTTTTGCCTTGGCATTATCGGACATCTGCTGTGAACGAGCTTGAGCAGAGGCAAGCATGTAATCGTCGTAGTTACCTGGGTAGACCCTTAATGTACCAAAATCCATATCAGCCATGTGGGTACAGACTGAGTTTAAAAAGTGTCGATCATGGGAAATTATCACCATGGTACTATTACGTTCATTTAGGATGTCTTCTAACCAATGAATTGTATGAATATCTAAGTTGTTCGTTGGCTCATCTAATAAAAGAACATCGGGATCTGCAAATAAGGCCTGTGCCAATAAAACCCGCAGCTTCCAACCCGGCGAAACTGCGCTCATTGGACCTTGATGTTGATCTATAGAAACGCCAACACCAAGCAATAACTCCCCTGCTTTGGCTTCTGCGGTATACCCACCGTATTCAGCATATTTTGCCTCGAGTTCGGCGGCATGCATGTAATCATCTTCAGTAGCATCAGAATTAGCGTAAATAGCGTCTCTTTCTTGCGCAACTGCCCACATTTCGGCATGTCCCATCATCACAACATCCAGAACCCTTAACTCTTCAAATGCAAATTGATCTTGACGTAATTTACCTAAGCGGATATTGGGTTCTAACATTACATGACCACTAGAAGGCTCTAATTCTCCCCCCAGTATTTTCATCAAAGTGGATTTTCCACAACCGTTGGCTCCAATAAGTCCATATCGATTACCTCCGCCAAATTTGACGGTAATGTTTTCAAATAAAGGCTTTGGCCCAAATTGCATGGTTATATTAGAGGTTGCTAGCACGTATGAACTCTGAAAAATGTAGAAAAGAAAAAAACTTGAGAACCGCTATTTTAACATTTCTTGGTTGGATAAACGCGTTGTTTCATAATGTTTTTAATGAAAATTTGTTTGATTCAGAAATTACTTGGCAATTTATACCTATTGGTAAAGTCAATTTATCACGACAATGACCAAAGGGGAGTTCCGTGAAAATACGAGTAGGCGAACCAATTAACTTTAATTCATCTTGAATTCGTTTAATGCAGGAATCAAGATCATAGCCATTGTCTAGAGAGCTTAGTTGATAGCCTGAAAAATTCCCTAGGAGAATTGCTTGTTGTTTACCTAGCACTCCGATTTGCAACAATTGGAATAGCATTCTTTCTATCCGATAAGGATGTTCATTTGTATCCTCAATAAATAGTATTCCATTTTTAATCAATGCATTATTAGGAAAATAGGGAGTCCCAATTAAACTATTTAATATAGTAAGATTCCCACCCCATAGGACTCCTTCGGCTTTAAAAGCTTCGAATTGGTTTGATGGGGTCTCATTACTAAAGTCAAGTGAATTTTCAATCAGAATTTTTAAAAAATGATGAGTTGTAAAAAGAGACCTTTCAATTGAGTTACAACCAAAGTCATAACTCAACATTGGCCCTGCATAACTTTTTCGTCCTGTTTGGGCAAATAACCCAACTTCTAGAGCTGTTAAGTCACTATGCCCGACAATCTGTAAGCCATTATCAACAGCTTGAGCAAGGTTATCCCAATTAATATGTGGTAATAGGCGGGTTAATCCATAGCCACCTCTGACGGCTAAAGCAATACAAGGGCCTAAAGAGTTTGTAATCTCGTAAAAAGAATTGATTTCTGAAGCCCTTTGAGAATCTAATCCAGCAAATCGTTCATAAGAACGATCTATACATTGCGTATTGTGAATCTGAAACCCAAGATCTTTAAGAAACTCAATTCCATCATGAATAGATTGCTGGTCGGTGACTTTCCCAGAAGGGGCAAAGGTATAAATCGGTAATCTAGTAGGTGTCATGTCATGAGTTTAAAAATTTTTAGAGCCGTTTAATTTTAAAAAATTCTTGTAAAATTTTTGCACACTCTTGCTCCAAAATGCCGCCCTCGATTTTACAATGATGATTTAATGATTTATTATCAAATGCATTCATAACACTAACTACACAACCAGTTTTAGGTTCCTTAGTGCCAAAAAATACAGTTGAAATACGCGCACTAAAAATTGCCCCAGCACACATCATGCATGGCTCTAAAGTGATATATAAAGATGTATTTGGTAAACGATAATTTTGTAATTGATTTGCTGCTTTTCTTAACACAACAATTTCTGCATGAGCCGTTGGATCATGAGACTGCATAGATTGATTGTGGCCTCGAGCTATTTCTTCATTGTCACAAGTTAAAACGGCACCTACTGGGACCTCATTTTGGATAGCAGCTTTTTTTGCTTCCTCTAAAGCAATACCCATCCAGTAGGAGTGAATAGGATCATATGTCATAAATGTCTGCCCAACAATTAGGAGTTTCATACAGACGTAATTGTTTTAATTGGATCCTTCCAGGATACATTTCTTCGATTCTAGGGGATAAGATATCAAATGCACTCTTTGCAAGATTCTCAACAGTTGGTATGCCTTGAGTAATAACTGTCTTATGATTTGGAATAGTCTTTAAAAAATTGACTAATGCGTGATCGTGTATACAAACAAAAAAGCAGTGATCCCAAGGTCCAATAATGTATTCTTGCATAATTGCTTTTATCTGACTAAAGTCCATCAACATCCCTTCATCAGATTCTCCAGATAAATTAAGGGTTTTTCCTTCAATGGTAGCCTGAATTTGATAACGATGGCCATGCAGATGACGACATTGTCCAAAATGGTTGGGAATACGGTGGCCTGCATCAAACTCTAAATGTCGGGTTATTTGAAATCTACTCATTTTTTATGGTAAGTTAAGTGATTTATGTTGTTGTGTACTTAAACGCCAAATAGGACGCTCTTTACATATAGTTATTGCTAAACTTAAGTTCTCTTTAAGATTTACACTATCCATTGCTTGCAAATAGAAATGCTTAAAATTCATTTGTTCAAAACGTTTTAAACGCTTTACTATGTCGGTTTTATTAAGAGAAAATTGTTTTTGGGGTACAACGTACTTTATCTCGTCACCTTGCAAAAGTAGCAGCTTGCTACCATCCTTAGGACTTACACAGATCCAGTCTATTCCCGGAGGCGGAATTATTGTACCGTTCGTTTCAATTGCAATTTCAAACTGATAAAGCTTTAAGGCATTAATTAAAGATGTATCAAGTTGTAATAAAGGCTCCCCCCCCGTAAATACAACATATTTGTTCGAAACAGATTTGTTCATTAATGCCCATTTTTCGTTAATTGTGTTAGCTAATTCTGAGGCGCTATTGAATTTCCCACCACCAATACCATCATATCCAACAAAGTCAGTATCACAGAATTGGCAAATCGCCTCTAAGCGGTCTTTCTCCAAGCCAGACCATAAATTACAACCTGTAAACCTACAGAACACCGAGGCCCTTCCAGCATGAGTACCTTCACCCTGCAAAGTTGTAAAAATTTCTTTAATTGTATACATATAGGATATTTTAGCTTGTTATCAAAGCAATTTAGCCCATAATTATGTGATTGTACTTTTTGTATAAAAGTTAATCAGTGAAATTTTAATGATCAATAAAAAAGGCACGTAAATGAATAAAGAATATTTTGGCACAATTGTCCCGTTTATCGAACATTTAGGAATTGAAGCTAAAGAGCTTGAAGATGGTGGAATAGAGGTGACTCTTGAACTAAAACCTGAACATTGCAATTCTATCGGCGTTTCTCATGGCGGTGTCATGATGACAATGCTTGACTTTGCTATGGCCATGGCTGCAAAACTTAAAACAAATCATATTGGCGCCGCAATCACGATTGATATGTCTGTGAGCTTCATGAAAGGGGCTAACAAAAAAATAACAGTTATAGGAAAAACCTTGAGATCTGGCAAATCAATTCAGTTTTGTGAAGCTTATGGCTACGATATTAGCGGTGAGTTAGTAGCAAAAGCAATGGGCACGTTTAAATTGATTTCTCTTAGAAATTAATAAATAGATTATAAATCTTATTAAGTCTTAACCAACTCATCAAGTTCATGTTGAGTAAATCCAGCCTTTAGACGAGCTTCCATGTTAAGAGGTCCTCTTAAAGTTGGGGCGTTATAGGCTTTAGCTAAGATCTTATAGGTTTTTATAGGATCAATTTTTCTTTCAACACATAAATAGTTGAACCAATAGTTTCCAATATATACATGAGATACTTCGTCTTGTAATATTAAATCAAGTATATTAACTAACTCTAGATCCTTTGCCTGAAAAAAACGACTTCTTATTGCTGGTATTGCATCTAATCCCCTAGCTTCCATAGTTCTTGGTACTAGTGCCATTCTAGCTAAAATATCCTCTGAAGTTTTTTCAACCATTTCCCATAAACTATTGTGCGCTGAAAAATCTCCATAACAATATTTTTTTTTATTAAGTATTCGTTTAATAAATTAAAGTGATGAGCTTCTTCTTTTGCCACAGTAAACCAGTTGATATAAAACTCTTCTGGCATATTACTAAAACGCCAAACCGCATCTAAGGATAAATTGATTGCATTAAATTCAATATGCGCCAGGGCATGGACTAGAGATGCTCGTCCTTCAAATGAAGCCATTGACCTTCGCTTAACATTAAATGGCTCTACGAGCTCTGGTTTAGAAGGTCTGCCAAGAGAGAACAATTCTTTGTTGAAAATCTCAGTTGGATCTACGATTATGGTTCCATTATTTATAGAATTAAAAATTGTATTTATTTTTAAACTCTTAGCAAGAGCGTCTGTATTTTTTAAACACTCCAATGCCCCTCCTCTAAGATTCAAAATAACTTACTCCCACTCAATAGTAACGTTGATA
>CAIJNI010000028.1 GCA_903821995.1 uncultured beta proteobacterium | reverse complement strand
TGCGCACTCAATTAAATCAACAATGTCATCCTTTTCCTGTTGAGTTATTTTCTTCCAATTATGCCCCATCATGTTGCTAGTGTGGAGCGCGGTCTTCACCCACTTCTTAGATTCAGGACTGTCGTATCTCCGTTCTATTTTCATGGCGTTTTGATTTTATTTTTCTTCCATTGACGATACTGTATAGCCACGGAAATGGTTCCAAATAGAGCCGCTGCAAATGGGAGTATTAAAGGTATTGGCATGGTTAGATATACTTTGAAGATACGCTTTGTTTTGAAACTTTTCTAGCCAACATCAGTTTGTTCAGAAACTTTACAATGTCACTAAGGCAATCAGATTCGCATATTACAGTCGCGGCATTTGATTCTTAAATCAGCATTATATCCGCTAACAACCGCGCTAGATTCACTCTCTAGTAGCCTAGTTATTTTGGTAACTCTTGTCATGTTGGGACAAACTCATATCCCGCTTGACTATTACAAATAGTTGTTATTTATTTTGATTCGCCCTTTTTGCGCTTCATTTTTTCGTTGGCATCAGTTGCTATTTTCTTCATTGCCTCATCAAAAGTGAGCGGAACGGCAACGGTTATGTCGTATTTGTCAGGCTTCTTTTCCGACTTCTTTATCGGTGATTTTTTCTTTACGGACATGCGACTATTTTACTATCCAAAGTTACTAAGACCGTAGAAATAAATTTAGAAATTTATCCACAATAAATAGGGGCTACAATTTGCAGCCCCTATCCCTCTAAGGTAACAATACCCTCTAAACATGATTTTATTGCCTCGTGAAATACATATCTGTTTCACCTGCATCGTTCAAAACAACAGGGCGGAATCGCATTTTACTTCCGCAATAATCCTTGTCGGCATTGGGTATCCTGAACTCGCCCTGATTAGCGCAGAAATAATTATCTCCGCCCCAAATATGCCCTCTCACATCTTGAGTATGAACGAAAAAATTAGGAGTAGTGGCTGAACCGATTTGTATAGAAGCAGAACTATTAGCCATAATTCTACCCCATCCTACACTTGTCCAGATTTGCGTCCTCATATCAAAATAAGCATAGCAATAACTCATTTCTTCATTCGTCTGATTGAACATTACCAAAGTCCGTGCAGGGTACAACTGATTTTGCGCCTGTGTTGTAAATCCATTCAGGATTAATACTGCGGCTATCATAGCCAATTTGATTGTGTGTTTCATAATTGTGTTTGGTCTTTGTTTTTGAAATTGTGAGCAAAAAAATAGCGTAACTGAAAATCTTCCGCTGTTCAAGGCTCTGGTAAGCCCACGCTGCAAAAGACACAGTTACGCCGTATTAGGCGCACCGTAGTCATCTGTCGCAGCGTGTTAAAATTTACCAGATTTTGAACAGCAACTAAATGATACAATACAAAAATTGTATGTTGATTAGATTTTTTATCTACCCATAAGCAAAGCGGTTTTGTGTGAAAAATATTAAGCAGGTTAAATGTAATAACAATTTCAACATGGTATATATCTTTATGGACTATCCGAAAATAAAATGGCTAAAAAATCACCGCAGGAAAACCATACGCAAAAAGAGCCGGAATGGTTGAAAGACTATAAGAATATAGGTACTGTATTAGTAAGCAAAAGCCTTTATTCTAAGTATGTGGAATACCTATGGGAGATTGACATGCTAATCAGAAAAAATAGTCCAATTCCATCAAGTTTAGCCAAAAGATTCTTTGCGCTGCAACAAACAGATTCACAGATAGCCGAAAAGAAAAACAAAGCAGAAATTAGAAAGAAAAGCAAAATAGCTGTCGAGAAAACTATGGCTTACTTTGAGAATAGAAAGGGATATTTATTTTCCGGCAAATCGTTACAATCTGTATTTGCTGAGTTCGATATTTTGGCAGCACTATATGGGAATGAAGAAAGTTCATCCGTTAAATATAAGGACGTGCAAATGCCTTATTCATTCAAGGAAATGATTGCTAACAGTATTCATAGTTTCTTGATAAACGAAATCCTTTTAAGTTATACAAACAACCAAGCGATTAGGTTCTTTTACGATAAACTTACCGACTACTACAAAAGATTGAATAAGGCTCACAAAAAAGACTTTACCCATTATAGACGCGGTGCGGTTGCCGCATACTTGACAATAGCTGTCGCATATTGTTTGACCCCTCAATAAAATCATTCGCACCTAAAGACCTATTTCACGTAGCGAATAATGCGCTAAGACCACCAAAAACAAAAGCATAGGTTTCCCCATGCTTTCGTAATTCGCTTCGACAACAATGTAAAGGTATAAATTTTTGATACTAGTATCAAATTTTACCGTTTTGATAGTAGTATCAAAATGAGACAAAATGATACTACTATCACTTTTTTGTCTTGTGAAACTACTATCATTTAGGTCAAAATATACACTATACCAAGTTGATAAAGCCACCTTATACCGTGCATACATTTGTGTACGGGTGATTGGTAGTATTGGCTCTCACGTTCGCTTCGACATCGAAAGAGGCAGGTTCGATTCCTGTATCATCCATTTTTTATAAATCTTGTTAAACACCAATAAAATCAACACTTTTGGCACGTAATTTGGATTACAATATCATAGCAAACACACGCTATTTTAAGATGTTACAGCACTTCAAAACATTGCCTCAGTTACTCGATTATTTTAAGGATGAACAGGTTTGTAAAGACTACCTTGCACAGCACCGTTGGAACGGGAATGTTACCTGTCCTTTCTGCAATCACGACCATGTTTACATAACAAATCGCGGGTACAAATGTGCCTCCAAAACATGCTACAAAAAATTCAGCGTTACCGTTGGTACTATCTTTGAAAATAGCAAGCTCCCGCTACGCACATGGTATGCTGCGATATACCTTGTGACAAGCCATAAGAAAGGAATCAGCAGCTTGCAACTTGGGCGGGACTTAGGTATTGACAAGAAAAATGCTTGGTTCGTTTTACACCGTATCCGTGAAACGTTTTTCCCAAATCAAAAGCCGCAGGTAAAAGACGGACTATTCCATGTTGACGAAACTTTCATCGGTGGCAAAAACAAGAACCGTCACGCCCACAAGAAAATCGAAAACTCACAGGGTCGTAGCTTAGAAGGTAAGACCGCAGTATTCGGTGTAATGCAAACAGGTGGTGAAATGTTCGCAGTAAAAGTACCCGATACAAAAACCGAAACTCTCAAACCAATCATTGAAGCATTGATTGAATAAGGTGCAATAATCGTGAGTGATGAATGGGGCGCATACAACAGCCTGAAAAAAGATTACGACCACATAGTTATCAAACACAATGAAGAAGAGTATGTACGCGGTGCATTTCACAACAACGGGTTAGAGGGATTTTGGAGCCTGTTTAAGCGCGGGTACATCGGTATCTATCACTACATGTCACCAAAACATCTTGACCGCTATTGCGGCGAATTTTCCTACCGTTTCAACAAACGCACAACTAACGACATGGATAGGTTTTCAGATACCATCACCCGCTGCAACGGCAAACGCCTCACTTGGAATCAACTCACCGAAAAACCTGATGCTAACGGAAATGTCGTCACCGAAAGTGAGGTGGTGGCATAACCTCACGGACAAATCAGAAAAATAATTAGGCTTTTTGAATAGCGTTTGTATTTTGTACCAAATACAACGCTTATGCCTTATGAAAATAATCCCGCAGGTATCGCATTAATGGAATCACACGTAGGTATTGTCATTAGCTATATTTCTCCATTTGGCGTTTGGGCTGTCAGCACACTAACAGAAAGAGTAAATCAATCCCATTCGCAAATAGATGTAGCGGCTGTATTATCACACATGGCAGATTTTGGTTGGCTTGCATATAGGTTTGATGTTCCATTAGCCCTCCTCGATAATCCACATCAAGAAGTTGTTAGCTTACAATTGACTGATGAAGGCAGAATACTCAAGGCATTGGCAAGTGTACAAGCCTACCAAGCCTACATAAATGATAAGTTAGAAAATGAAGTTCGCAGACAACGACTAAACGACATCTTACTTGAAAGCAACATCGTCAATGGCACGATAACAAGAAGATTGTATTATTCACAAGTTGCGATTGCTCTTGCAACCACTGCTGCTGCTCTTTACTATACGGCAGAACTATTTGATTTTTACGAAAGTCATTTATTAAGCTGGCTATACGCCGCTTATCTCGTTTTTGGCGTACTAATAGGGATACCAATAGGTATATTATTACACAGAGCAATACGCTTCCGCAAATCAAGTCAAAAACAACCGCCTGCTGTTCCGTAAACCAATTCAAATCAGGTGCCATTTATAATTTATTTTTGCATTTATCTTGTCCCAACACGACAAGAGTTACCGTTATTTTTACAGTCGATTCAAAGTTATGATGTTCGCACATAGTTAATCAGACAACTTTTAAATTATACGCTTCGCAAATAGGGGTTAGTATCTCCATGATAGCCAACTCAACGTCTCGTACTGTGTGGTCTTCGGGAGCTTCCATTTCGAGCCATCGCTCCCAATACCAACCACGCAACTCCTGAAGTGCTTCAAATGTATTGATGCACTTAGCCCGCTCTCCTTCTCTTAGGCTTAGTAAAAGTTGTGAGTATAGCCGAATATCAACCTCAGAATGTAAATCTATCGGCTTATCGTTCGACTTGTTTGTTATCTCAATATCTACTAACGTTTCGTTGTCTTTGTTCCTTAGATAAAC
>CAIJNI010000027.1 GCA_903821995.1 uncultured beta proteobacterium | reverse complement strand
TTATCCTTAAGTATGCTAAATAAAAGCCAATACATGAGCCAAGGGCAACAGCCATCACTGCAATAATAAGGTTCCAAATAAACCCTTCTAACAAATAAGGAGTCCATGTCAAAATAAAATCAAAAGTACTTTTATCCATGATTTACTCTCCTAAAGTTGTGAAATTTAGTCTCTGCCCAAGTCACAAGGTCTGTCCAAAAACCTGTAATAAAGAAAAAGATAATCAATAACACAGTCATCAATAAAAACACATTACCCTTTTCCGCCATCACCAAGTTCGTGGCACTTAATAACTCCGGTATTGCAATTGCTGAGGCAATCATTGATTGCTTTGTGAGATTGATCAACGCTTGTTTTATTGGCCAGCTTGATGAATCTAAAGTGTCTAAAATGTTGTGGTAATTAATTTTAAATTCGGACTTTGTATGTCGTATAAGCTCAGCTGACTCTAACAAGGCGCTCATGACAAGACCTGAAGTGTAATAACCCAAGATCAGAACAGCAACTAATAATGCCGGCAACTGAACCCCATAGCTACTTAAAAGCCATGAGCCTACCCCAAAATAAAGCAAATACATTAAAAGTAATGGAGGATTAAGGCGTCCATAGGACATTACAAATGAAATCACTTTTTTGGTAAATTCAGAAGAATGATCATGTTTAATAGCTGATACTATTCCAAGACCAATACTTAAAAGAATACTTAAAAAGATTAATAACATGGTGTAACCTAATCCTTGAAGATACTGACCTCGACTATAAGGGTCATAAATGAAGTTCAGATCCAACCCTGTTTGCTCCTTAACCCACAATCCAATTGCTTGCAATCCATAAACTTCTTCTGAATTCACCAATGCAGCTTCACGGCATTCGGGGGTCCAATAACCACTTTCAATTCGTTTGCACAAATACTGATTATTATTCTTTTGTGCCCAAAACGACTTTGCTTTTTCTAACCAAGCCGTTGAATAATCAACATCCCATTTTTTGTTTAATTCAAGAAAATATCCTGAACGGTGCATTTCCACAATCAAATCACCCACAATGTGATCTAATTCGGTATTTTTTTCACTCCTCTGAACGAATATTGCCCATGGCGTCTTTAATGCAGGTTCGAGCGGAGATTTAAATCCTTGAAAAGCTGGCTTTTTCAAATCAGCAACAATAGCTGCTGTCGTATAGAGAAAACCATCGCATTTACCACTTTCTAGCGCCAAATGAGCATCCCGAACAGTTTTATAGGTTTGCAAACTGATTAAGAACCGCTCACTGATTGGACGATTGAAATAGCTTCCCTGCAATGCACAAAGAGTTTTACCCCTGAGATCTGCCCACTTTGTTAAGAGCGGAGCTTCTGGACGAAAAAGAACACTTACACTTGTTTCAGAATAACCAGGCTCTATACCAGTTGCTATTTGACGACGAGCAGGAGTGTCACCAATTGTTGCAATGAGCATGTCGACATCGCCTACCTCTAATTTTTGAAAACGATTCTCGGTAGTAATACCCACTTTGAGCAGTTTCACATCTAGTTTTTCAGCAACCTTTTGAGCAATATCACTCTCTAACCCAACAATCTCTCCACTTGAATTAATCGAATTAAACGGGGGAACATCAGTCTTAACACCAATTCGAATTACGCCATCTTTACGAATTTTTGCAAGTGTTTTACTTGGTAATTCGTCAGCAGCAAAGGCCGAATAAACACCACCTAAGACTAGACTAAGAATTAAAAATATTCTCGTAAGGCAGTTAAAGAATCTTGGGCGATCGGAAATCATACTTTACTCTCTTCTCTTATATTTTGGATTATTTTTAATGTCTCATTGCAAGCTAATTTAGCAGCTGCAAAAGAAGTTATTTTGTGCATATCTACTACTGAGGTTTCTTCAGGAATGGCGATCTTATCTGATAATTTAATCAACCTTCCAGTATCAAAATTTTCATCTATCTCATGAAATGCGACTTGCGTATATGTTTTTTTATCCCGCATTAATTCATGGAATGGATTACCACCGACATACTTAGAAGGCCACTGATCATCCATACAAGGATGTAAGTTATAAAAACCCATCTGGGGGTAATTAATTAATCTTTTACCAATGCGCTGGCCAAAAGTGGCCATTAAACATAAATCGGGTTTCCACTCTTCTTCAAATATTGAATAGAATTCATCAGAGTTGACCCTTGCTTTAAAGACTGGAAGATTATTCTGAAGCGCTAGTTTTTCTACCATCTCTTCCTCATATTGAGTATGAGAGTACTGCCAGACACGCTTGTCAGCACTAATAAATGAATTCTCTGGCAAATCAGTAGCAACTCCTACAAGTTCAATCTGACTGGAAATTTCCCCCATCAAAAGTTCATTTAAGAGATAGAAACCCCGATAGAAACTTCCCAACATAACAACTCTTGGCTTTAGCATTGGGTTACCTGGAATGTGAAAAAAAAAACGTTCCCAATTCTAAGCAACTAAGGCACTTAAAGCTATTATGGATATTAGAAGTAAATATTAATTATAAATATTGCCTATATACTATTTTTGTAATGAAAAGACCTGTTGACTCTGCTCTTTGAGTTGATCTCTAAATTTTGGATGTGCAACTTTAATGAGAGCCTCTGCACGTTGTTTAGCACTCTTACCACGAAGCTGAGCTACGCCATACTCAGTCACAACATAATTAATGTCATTTTTACTGGTAGATACATGAGTTCCTGAAGAAAGACTGGGAACGATTCGAGATATGCTGTCATTTTTAGCCGTTGAGGGCAGAACTATAAATGATTTACCACCTTCAGAGCGATTAGCAGCTCTTACAAAATCAGTCTGGCCTCCTGTACCTGAAATTGGAGAGTGGCCTAAGGTTTCAGAACCACACTGCCCAATAAAGTCAATTTGCATCGTGGCATTAATTGATACTAAGTTATTAATCTGACCCGCCAAGTAAGGATCATTCGTGATATCTACAGGGTGCATTTCAAGCATGGGGTGACGATGCATCCATTGGTATAGCTTTTTAGAACCCAGTGCAAATGTGGCAAACATTTTTCCGGTGTTTATATTTTTAAGCTTGTTATTGACCGATCCAGCTTCAACCAGCATCAATATGCCATCACCTATCATTTCTGTGTGTATACCTAGATCACGTTTGTTCGTGAGTTGCATCACCACCGCATCTGGGATCCCCCCGTATCCAATTTGTAAAGTATCCCCATCATTCACCATATCAGCAACATACTTTCCTATGGCTTCTTGGACAGGACCAATCTTTGGTAAACCGACTTCAGCAATAGGATCTTCACTTTCTATTAGTGCAGTCACTTGAGATATGTGAACCCGGTTTGATCCGAAACAATAAGGCACATTAGGATTAACTTCTAAAACAACAACGCGAGCCTTTTCAATCGATGCCATTGAATAATCAACTGCCAAGCTGAGTGAAAAAAAGCCTTCTTCATCCATGGGGGAAGCTAAACTAAACAACACATCGGCACTTGTCCAACCTCTTCTAATAAGACTTGGCACCTCTGAAAAATTAGCAGGCATGTAATCACTCCAGCCTTCTTGTCCTCCAGGTCTAGAAGCAGGCCCAAAGAAGTAAGAAACGTGCCTTATATGGTGAACTGTTGCTGGATCAAAAAAACCATATTTCTTTAAAGAAAGAATCTGCGAAATCTTCAGGTCTAGGAAATTTAGGCGCTGCTCAGCAAGGGCAGTTAATAATTTAGGAGGTTCTGCCGCACCCGTTGGAACAATAATGGTGTCACCATTTCGGACTAAACTGATAGCATCCTCAGCTTTTGTAAGCTTTTCTTGATAGACCTGAGCAAAAGCCATAGTTATTCTCCATAATTTTTTCAGAATAAACAACACTAGAACTCAGTTTAAAGCATTTCAAAATTGAAGAAAACTCGTATATGCCCTTATAGATCAAGCTCTTTTAGTGATCTTGCAATAAGTAAGCGCTGTATTTCACTCGTCCCCTCATAAATTTGAGTAATTCTGGCATCTCGGTAATAGCGCTCAACGGGATAATCCTCTAAGTATCCATAACCACCAAATATTTGAATGGCTTTAGAACAAACTTGTTCTGCCATCTCTGAGGCAAATAATTTAGCTTGTGAAGCTTCCGATAAGCATGGCTTTTTTGCCTCTTTTAGACTTGCTGCATGCAATATCAATAAACGCGCTGCATTGATCTGCACTTGCATATCTGCTAAAAAATTACCAATCGTTTGATGCTCAATAATTGGAACGCCAAATTGAGTTCTTTCTTTTGCGTAGGTCAGAGCGGCCTCAAAAGCTGCTCTTGCGATTCCAAGCGCCTGCGCTGCAATACCAATACGCCCGCCCTCTAGGTTGGATAAGGCAATTGCCAAGCCCTTACCACGAGGACCCAACATGTTTGCCTCTGGGACTATGCAATTATCAAGAGTAATAGCACAGGTATCCGAGGCACGAATCCCAAGTTTATTTTCAACACGAGTCACGATAAACCCGAGATTATCTGTAGGAACTAGAAAAGCGGATAAGCCTTTTTTCCCTAACTCTGGATCAGTTTGTGCAAAAACAATGGCTAATTTGGCGCGCTTACCATTACTTGCAAACTGTTTGGATCCATTCAGAATCCACTTTCCATCCTGTAAGACTGCTTTAGTTTTTAAGTTATGCGCTTCTGATCCAGCTTGAGACTCCGTTAAGCAAAAGCATCCAATCGCTCGACCAGTTGCCAACTCCTGCAACCACTCTCTCTTTTGCATCTCGGATCCGTAATTCATCACCGGACCACAACCTACTGAATTATGAATACTCATCATCGCACCCACAGCACCATCTCCAGCAGATATCTCCTCTACCGCCAAGGCGTAAGAAACATAATCTACATTTGCCCCACCCCACTCTTCAGGCACAACCATCCCAAGTAGACCTAACTCACCCATTTTTTTGATAACACCATCATCAATCCAGCCAGCTTGATCCCAACGCTGACTATGCGGTGCTAACTCATTTTTTGCAAAATCACGGGCCAAATCACGAATCATGATTTGTTCTTCTGAGAATTCCATGAAAGACATGACTTATCCCTATCTACTTTTATATACCTACCAACACTTAATAATACTTAACTTAGGATAAATGTTTCATTAAAAAATCTGCCATACCAGGTCTAGCAATATGCGCAACGTCATGGTTGCAATGACCACTCTCTGGCCACATCGACATTTCTACTTCACCAGATACGCCATCAGCTAACCGCGTTGCATTAGACGTTGGTGTAATCACGTCTCGACCACCATGCAAGATGAAAGTTGGACAAACAATCTGACTCACAACATCTGTTAAATCTATGCTGTGAATATAAGGCAACGCACCCTCTAAGTCTTTGGCTCCAGATACATAGATAAAACCGTCCAAAGTATGCGGCGGGATACTGGCATAGTTTTTTAAGTCAAAGAAAGCACCCCATACTGCCAATGCTTTAATACGATGATCAAGTGCCGCAGCTCTTGGGCCATAGTAGCCGCCCAAACTTCTCCCCACAAGCCCAATCTTTGAAGAATTAACCTCAGGACGCTTTTCTAAGAAATCAATTACAGCACTAACCGAATCGGTATAGTTTGAATGCATCTTCATCTGATAAAAAGTCTCCCCCTGACCAGGTCCATCAAAAAGTAATGAAGCCATTCCACGTTGAGCTAATAGAGCACTCATCACAAGCCATTCTTCTTTCCCTGAATCAAGTCCTCCTAGACAAATAACACAAGGAGAAGGGCCTTTAGAGTTTTGAGGTAATCGTAAATATCCCTTCATTTCAATACCGTCATAGGGAACACTAATGGGTACCAAAGGTGGAGAAAGAAGTGGTGCAGCATACCGCATCATTTGCGTCGAGTAATCATGAACCACCCGCTTTTCTTCTGGCTTATGCCAAAACAAGTAATGACCAAAACAGGCATAAACAGAAGCTCTTGCATACTCAATACCTGCAGTGAGTGTATAGCCGTTCTCTCGGGCAACTAATGCGCGCTTTTCCGCCTCCTGAGCAAGCTCATACCAACCAGAACACCAACCATCCCAACTTTCTACTGTGGTACGCAATTTTTGAATATCAGCGTAGGGAACACCCTCTGCTAAAAAACGATTGGTGTAGTTATCCCAAGATTTTTGTAATTCTTGACTCATGTGTTATCACTCCGGCTCTATGTTTGCCCGTCGGGCTATTTCGTTATATTTTTTTATTTCTGCTTTAAAGTAAGCCTTAAAATTATCTTGTGAGTCAGCAACAACTAAAAATCCTAAATCATATAGTTTGTCTTTGACATCTTGCATCACTAAGATCTTTTTTAATTCGGCATGCATTCGATTTAGAATTGGCGCAGGAGTACCCGCAGGAGCAAATATACCAAACCAACCTCCTTCGGTAACAAACTCTGCTAATCCGGCTTCTTTAAAAGTTGGAATATCAGGAAAAGCTGTTGCTCGCTCTGGCATGGAATAGGCTAATGCACGTAATTTTCCTGTTTGTAAAAATCCAGTAGATACTTGAAGTGGGGCAAGCATTGTTGTGACTTCATTAGCAACAACTGCTCCAGCCGCAGGTGCCCCACCTTTATATGGAATGTGTATCATTTTGACACCCGATTGCGTAATAAATAACTCACCTAGTAAGTGAAGCGTATTACCAATACCTGGTGAACTATAGGAGTAATTTGCATTAGGTTTTTTACCATTGGCAATAAATTCATTAAGATTTTTTGCGGGATTCGAAGGATGGACAATTAACATCAACCCCATATTTGAAGCAATATTCATAATGGGGATGAAATCTTTTTCAGTGTCGTAAGGTAATTTTTTAACAACCGCAGGTTTAACCGCAACTCCTGAAGAATCTACTAAAAATGTATAGCCATCCGGAGCAGCTTTAGCTACGGCATCATCTCCAATAATTCCTGCGGCGCCAGCCTTATTCTCAACCACAATGGATTGCCCTAAACTCGCCGATAAATAGGGGCTCAATACACGAATCAAGGTATCTGGACCACCTGTTAATCCCGGAACTATCATTTTGATAGGCCGACTAGGCCAATTGTTGATGGTTTGAGCAAAGCCATTGGTGATAAATAAAGAAAAAATGACCGCTAAAACGATCCCTCTAAAACCAATTGCAATAGGCTTATTTTTCATTTATCCCCTCATTTCACTTCATGCGAAATTTATTTTTTTTCATGAGCGGGTGAAGGGAATCGAACCCTCACTATTAGCTTGGGAAGCTAAAGTTCTGCCATTGAACTACACCCGCATCCTGTGAATCTATCACAAAAAGCTATTTCGCCACGTAAATTTCTAATCTGTTTTAAGACCCATTCGAGAAATGGTATTAACCCATTTAGGCATATCTCGCTTAATAAAATCCGAAAACTGTTCAGGGGTGTTAGGCGAAAACTCTCCACCAATATTCAATACCCGATCTTTAAGCTCAGGCGTTTGCATAATTTTATTGAGTTCAGCGTTGAGTTTTTGTGTCACAGCTGGAGGCATTCCAACTGGGCCAAATAAAGCAAACCAAATCGTTAATTCAAAGTTAGGTAAACCTGCCTCAGTTGTCGTTGGTATGTCTAGCGCCGTTGGAAATCTCTTAGCCGCAGTTAATCCAAGCCCCTTTAACTTACCAGCCTTCACATGAACGTGAGAGGTAGATAAGCTATCACATAGAAAATCAACTTCACCACTCATGAGCGCAGATACAGCTAATGCAGCTCCTTTACTGTAGGGCACATGAGTTAATTTAGTTCCAGTCTCATTCATAAACATTTCAACACATAAATGCCCAGCACTTCCAATACCAGGAGAGCCAAAATTAAGCCCTCCTGGTTTTTGTTTAGCCAACGCAATAATATCCATGAGGGTATTCGCTGGCATCTTAGGATTTGTCACAAAATAAAAGGGCAAGTTCGCTAAGTTGATGATGGGGGTGAAATCTTTCGCCGGATTAAAGCTCGGATTCTTTTGCATATAGGGACTCATATAACTCGACGTGGAAGACAGGAGAAGTGTGTACCCATCTGCCGGTGAAGTTGCAGCCATTGCTGAGCCAATCGATCCAGTAGCACCTGGGCGATTTTCAACAATAAAGGATTGTCCCATTTGCTCTGTGAGTTTTTGGGCTGCTAGTCTAGCGAAGACATCCGTTGGACCACCAGCAGCAAAAGGAACTATGATTTTGACTGTTCGTGAAGGATACTCTTGCGCTTTTACTGGACTAGCAAGGAATAAACCCAGACTGACCGATAATCCCAATAAAATAAAAGTTGATACGCAAGTTCTTTTGAGAATCGATAGCTTTAGAGTAAGTAAGGTCATTTGACCTGACCACCTAAAGTTTTGGCAATCCAATCAGCCATATAGTCGCCACCAAGTGAGCCGTTATCAACCTGACAATGCTCTGCGCCACCTTCAGCAATTGTAAATACCCTTAATTCCTTTTGGGAACTATTTATTGCAGCGTCAAACAAGGCCTGAGCATCTGATAATGGAACCTGACGATCATTTTCACCGTGAACGACTAGAAAAGGACATGTGATTAAATTTGCTATTCCCTCAAGCTTGAAATGCTCAATCTCTTTAAGACTATCTTCTATTTTTTCTTTACCAAACACAAAGTTCAGATGTTCTGCAAAGTGAGAGACCGACCTCTGAGTCGTTGCATTGGGTTTTAAACGAGCAACTACAGTCTGATGCCAGTTCCATTGAGCCCCTAGGACAACACAACATTTCAGTCTTTTCTCAAAGGCCGCAGCGCGAGGTGCGTAATAACCACCAAGAGATAAAGCCATCATTCCAATACGACTAGCATCAACATCAGCTCGCTTTTCAAGATAATCAACACAAGCTGTTGCTGCTTTTTCAATTTGGTAAGTACCAAACATCCCACGTAATCGCAAGGCCTCTCCAACCCCAGGATGATCAACTAACAAGACAGAGACATCTCTACGTGCTAATTCAGTTGCAATACCACTCATATAAAGAGTTTCTTTATTGACGTCTAAGCCATCAAAGTGAATCATGCAGGGTGCTTTTTTAGAATTTTTTGCTGGTATAAATAGTGCAGGCATAAACCCGCCTTCGTAAGAAATCTCTACCCACTCAATTGGCTCTTTCCGCCATGTCGCCCCATCTTTAAAGCATTGGAGCATCTTTTTGTAAAGCATGATCTTCCTAGGATCAGCCGGATGTGTTTGACGCTCAGCAGCAAAATAATACATCGAAGTACGCATAAGCTTTTTACCTGCACTGATGAGGTTACCATTGGCCTCATCTACTTTGGCTTGAGCATGAACATGACCCGCTAAACTCATAAAACCCTGCACCCACTCTTCTTGAGCTGCATCATCATTTCTTAAGCCAGCATCAATCAAACTGCGACATGTGCGATCAATCTCTCCAATAAGTCCACCAGATCCGAGATTAAGATTAAGGGCTAAATTCCACACATAGTTACCACGAAAGTATTCAAACATTAGGCATCCTTAAAAATAATTGTAGTTGTAGTCTTACTGTAATTTACCAATTTCACGAACAACCTTGACCATCCGATCGCCATCTTCTTTCGCAAATTGCTTAAATTCATTCGCGTCTCGATAATCAAAAATCATTTTTCTTTTTTCCATAGCAGCTTGCATTTCACCACTATCTACAGCTTGTTTCACAGCCTTCCTCAAGACTTCTATAATGTCTTTGGGAGTCCCCTTTGGAACAAACAATCCATTCCAAATATTAAATTCAGCATCAAACCCTGCTTCACGATAAGAAGGTACATCAGGAAGCAATTTGATCCTTTTAGGGCTACTCACAGCAATAGGTCGAACTTTACCTGAGGCCATTTGAGCTATAGCAACTGAAGGAATCACCGTGGTCATGTCAACAGTACTTCCTAACAAAGCCATCATGGACGGACCACCACCACCAAAAGGAATTTGCATGAACTTCACATTAGCTGCATAGGCTAACATTTCTACGGATAAATGGATCGGGCCAAAGTTCCCAGAAGAAGAATAAGTAATTTCATTTGGTTTTTCCTTTGCCGCTTTAACTAAGTCTCCTAGTGTCTTCCACGGTGCATCAGTCCTTACAAGCATGACTAAAGGGTCATTCGAAATCATCGCAACAGGCTCTAGCTCATCAACTGAATACAAAGCTGTTTTACCTTGTACTTTTTCTGCTTCAGGGGATACCATGAGAGAAGATAACCCCATGAGTAATGTATAACCATCAGGCTTTGATTTAGCTACGAAGGAATTTCCAATCCCACCACCAACGCCGGGTTTAAATTCAACCACCACAGGTTGCTTCAGAATCGTAGAAAGAGATTCGCTTAAGATTCTTGCATTAGCATCAGATGATCCGCCAGGAGGATTTGGAACAATCAGTTTAATCGGATGAGAAGGATACGGGTCTGCAGCAAATGCACATAGGGTGAAAATAGAATGTATCAAAAAAACAAATGCAATAAAAAAATTTACACGACGCTTTAACATATTTCATTGTCTCCAGTTAGGATGTTTTTATTTTTCGAATAACCACTGACATACTACCTATGGGTATTGACAGTTAATCTAATTTTGTAACCTTATTGTACATAAATGAATAGATTTTTTAAAAAAAATTTAACTTTTTAAGGTTAATATTAGAGCTCATGTATCATCAGTGAAGCCTTATAAAACTTAATTCAAACGTATGTGGACCATTTTATGCAAGCTCTTGTTTTAGATGCCTTTGGAAAACCCTTAGTACTTAGGGAAGTCCCTAACCCAACCATTAAACCTAATGAAGTACTTGTCCAAGTTGGAGCATGCGGCGTTGGCCTTACCGTTGTTAATCTTTTAGAAACCGTGGGACGGGTAAAACGCTATCCCTTGATCCCCGGCCATGAAATTGCTGGCACCATCATCGAAGTTGGATCCCTAGTTAAAAGCGTCAAACCCGGCGATCGTGTTACTAATCACTTTTATTTAACCTGCGGACAATGCCGTTATTGTCGAAGTGGTCAAGAAACTTTATGTTCCTCTAATTTAGGAAACATCGGACAAGCCTGTGATGGCGGCTATGCTCAATATGTTTCATTGCCAGAAAGAAATGTAATTGCCATCCCTGACGGTGTTTCAGATGTCGATGCAGCAGTCGCATCAGATGCGATTGCAACCCCCTATCATGCTTGTGTCAAAGAAGCGAAAATTAAACCAGGTGATGCCGTGATGGTCATCGGGGCTGCTGGCGGTGTAGGCATCCATATGATCCAAATGGCACGATTATGTGGTGCCAAAGTAATCGCTGTTGATGTGGGAGCAGATAAACTTAATTTTATTAAAGAAGCTTTAGGGTCACAAGGCCCAGACTACTTGATTGATGCCGCGCTTGCCTCAATTTCCCAGCAAATTTTAGAACTCACGCATGGTAAAGGCGTTGAAGCAGTCATCGATGTGGTTGCTTCAAAAAATACTCTAGAACAAGCTGTAGCATCCCTTGCAGTTCGAGGCCGACTTGTCATCATTGGAAATCATCCACAAAGTGTTTACAAAGAAAACCCAAGTTTTCTAGTTCATCCTGGCGAATTTCTTGCTCGTGGTCTAGAAATTCATGCCTCACGCTATGTCACTTTAAGTGAAATTGAACGAACTCTTGAACTTGTTAGAGATGGGCGAATTAAATCGATCGTGACAGAAGTCGTGCCCCTCAAAGGTATTCCAGAACTTCACCAAAAAATTCGCCATGGCAAAACCTTAGGCCGAGTGGCAATGTCAATGGGGCTTTGATTTAGTTATAAAAATCATAAATTGTTGTGTGGCAGACATGAAATAATCATTGAATATGATTTATAAAATCTATATCTAAATTATTGGCCCCCTCCATTTTCGGAATTTTTATGACTAAAAAGACTTACTTTCGTATCGCCACATCATTCATCATTTTCTCTTTAATCGGTCTTATTGGATGTTCAAAAACAGAAGAGAAAAAACCTGTTGAAATCACTCCCCCTACGCCATCTTTTAGTGAGAATCGCGAGACGATTAAAGACGCATACACTTATGCTTTTCCTATAGTTGATAACTACCGAATTTTGTATTCTTATTTTGTAGACACGACTCATCCGCAATACAAAGGTGATTGGAATCAAGTCTTTAATAATCAACGCGTATCTACACCTGAAGATACAGCAATGCAAACACCGAATTCAGATACTCCCTATTCGTTTGTGGGCTTTGATCTTCGAGCCGAACCTCTAGTATTTACTGTTCCAAAAATGGAAAAGAATCGTTATTGGAGTATCCAGTTTATTGATCTCTACACCTTTAACTTTGACTATGCAGGAACTCGCACAACAGGTAATGATGGTGGCAACTATTTACTCGTCGGTCCGAATTGGAAAGGTGATACCCCAAAAGGAATTAGCAAGGTCATCCAATCTGAAACTGAACTTGGACTGGCTTTTTATCGTACCCAGTTATTTAACCCTGTAGATTTAGTAAATGTTAAAAAAATACAAGCTGGCTATGCCGTAAAACCTCTTTCAAAATTTTTAGGAGAAGCTGCACCTGCTCCAGTTGCTGCAATTGATTTTTTAAAACCCTTGAGCCGAGAAGATCAGAAAAAATCTCCTGAATTTTTTAACTTAACTAACTTTGTCCTTCAGTTTTGCCCTGAAAATCCATCAGAAACAGAACTCATGAAACGGTTTAATAAAATCAATGTTGGACAAGGTCAAACTTTTGATACCTCAAAGCTCTCTCCTGAAATGAAAACAGTCTTTGAACAAGGTATGTCAGATTCCTGGGTAGACTTTTCCGAATTTAAAAAGAGAATTGATTCAGGTGAAGTGCGCTCATCGGATTCTTTTGGCACTCGTGATTATTTAAAAAATAACTACATGCTTCGAATGGCCGGTGCGGTTCTTGGTATCTGGGGAAATTCAAAGGAAGAAGCAATTTACCCAATATATCTAGTGGACAGCGAGAATAAACCTCTCAACGCTGCAGAACATAGTTACACCCTCCGCTTTGAACCAGGGAATATTCCTCCAGCTAATGCCTTTTGGTCTATCACGATGTACAAACTTCCGGAGAGTTTACTAGTCGCGAATAAAATGAATCGGTATTTATTGAATTCTCCAATGATGCCTTCATTTAAAAAAGATCCCGATGGTGGAATTACTTTTTATATCCAAACTGATAGTCCGGGACCTACTAAAGAGTCCAACTGGCTTCCAGCCCCTCAAGGGCCATTTTTAGCAGTCCTACGTATTTACTATCCAAAAGTAGAGGCACTCAATGGAAGTTGGAAACAGCCTGGTATTTTAGCAACAGCGAAAAAGATGAACTAATCAAGGAAATTAACAAAGATCTCACAAAACCAATGAAAAGCTTATCCCCCCTGCTTCAATGGAAAAAAAAGACATTAGCATTGTTAATGACGGGCTCTATCGTCATGATACCAAGTGCAAGTGGAGCAGATCTTCCCACTAATGGAAATATTACATCTCGCATCAGTGGATTAAGTATTAAAAGTGGATATCCCACTTCCGCTACAGCTCAAAAATTGTATGATGAAATGGATTTTCAAAGAGCTTGCCAAGCCTATTTAGACCGCTCATTTGTGCTTCCAGATATTACTCTGTTGAAATAAGAGTTGTAAAAAGGGAAAAATGTCTTGAAATGACATAAAAAGTGACCGAATTAGTCAGTATTTTTGTAAAATAGTTATAGACGAAAGTATTCTCACTTTGGTTTATTAACTACCACCTTCATATGACAAATTATTACCTTCGCCTATTTTTGGTCACTCTACTTGGAATGTCTTGGTTCCCAATGTGCTCTGCACAAACTTTAGGCTCAAAATTTGTGGGCCCTTATCTACAGGCAGGCATTGGCTATATGAATATATCGCCCTCTATTACTGAAACTGTTTCTTTATCTAGCGGAGCCTTGTATTCCCCATCTAATGTAGCTACAAACAGTATTTCAGGAATCGCAGGAAATATTGGCGGTGGTTACAACTTTAAAGTTGCCAATCATTGGCTACTCGGCGTTGGTATTGAAGTCACACCAACAGCTTCAGCATCTGCACAAACAACACTTAGCTTTCCCAATTTACCAAATATTGGTCCTTATTCTGGGTCGTATCAAGCAAAAAACGCCTATAACCTCTACATTACCCCAGGTTATGAACTCAAAAACGATGAACTGATTTACGGCAAATTGGCTTTTTCTGGAGCTACCGTTCAATACTCTGACTCTTTAATTGGCTCAACAAGCATCAATATGACAGGGTATTCAGTTGGGATGGGATACAAGAAAGCCTATCAAAGTAGTTTTTATGCTTATGTCGAAGGAATGTATTCAAACTTTAGTAACCAAACCTTCGCTACTAGCGCAACAATCGGTGCGACCTCCGTAACCCCGACTCTTTCCATCGGCGCATCTGCGATGACATTTTTAATAGGTGGCGGCTACCGCTTCTAAACTTAACCCAAGCTTACGTTATTAGTTTGCGTTAAGTATCTGAATTAATGAGGGTGTATTTAAAATACACCCTTCATAGAGAAATCTGTGCCAAAATAATCAAAAATAAATTAATCATTCATCAATTCAAATTGAGATTAGATTAAAACAATAAATAGGAGACAACATGATGCGTTTAGTGACATCTTGCATTACCATGGGCTTTTTTTTACCTCTAGCATTCCTTGCTTCAACCTATACTCATGCACAGAAGTATCCTGATCGTCCAATACGGTATGTCGTAACTGATCAACCCGGAAGTAGTATTGACGTTCTTGCTCGTATAATCGCAGAAAAACTCTCAACAGAATTAGGACAACAAGTCATCGTTGATAATCGCGCCGGAGCAGGCGGCAATATAGGCGCTGATATTGGTGCCAAAGCACCCGCAGACGGATATACCTTAGTTCAGTTAGCAACAACTCATGTGGCAAATGCACATTTGTATAAAAATTTATCCTATAGCCTGCAACGTGATTTTGTACCTTTAACGCAATTGGCCTCAAGTCCTTCCGTACTAGTTGTGCCAAATAGTCTGCCAGTTAAATCATTATCTGAATTTACTAAATTAGCAAAATCTAAAGCTGAACCACTGCAATATGCTTCAGCAGGGGCAGGCACCTGCACTTTCCTATCAGCTGAATTATTTAAAAAACAAGCTAGCGTTGACTTGATGCACATTCCTTACAAAGGTGGCGCGCCAGCTATGACTTCTGTGCTCGCCGGCGAAACATCTGCTTACTTTGCGCCCCTCGGGCCAGCACTTCAACATATTCGTCAGGGAACCCTAAAAGCCATTGCCGTTACCAGTACAAAGCCACTGCCACTCTTACCAGAGATACCAACGATATCTGAATCAGGACTACCTAATTACAAATTTACATGCTGGTATGGCCTATTCATGCCTAGCAACACTCCTAAAGCAATGCAAGAGTTCATTCATAATGCTGTCATGAATACCTTAAACAACCCTGCTGTTAAAAAACATTTACTCGAGCTAGGTTTTATTCCTATCGGTAATAAGCAAGATGAGTTCGCTGCAGTTATTCGCAATGAACTTGATGTCTTTAAAGAATTAGTTAAAGATATCCCCCCACAATAATTAATAAAAGGTTTTTCATGAAATTGATTTCTTATGATGTTCAAACAGCTTTAGGTACATTTACCCGCATTGGTGCACTAGTTGACGAAAAAATTATTGATCTTAATAATAGCTACACAGCACTTCTGGCGGACTCAGGTGAAGTGAATTCTGCCAAGCGAATCGCCAGTGGCATCATCCCGCCAGATATGGTGATGTTTCTAGAAGGCGGCAAAGCCTCCCTTGACGCAGCAAAACAAACAATTGAATACGCACTTCACCGCCTTCAAAAAGATCCCTTATCACTTGGTGCTCACGGCCAACGTTTGAGCTTTAATGAAAAAGAAGTCGTTTGGTTAGCTCCTGTTCCAAAGCCACATATGATCCGTGATGGCATTTTATTACTCGACCATTACAAAGTCGGCATGGAAAGACTTTTTAAAATTACTGGAAAAGATCAGATTCCAGAAGCGTCCAAGACTATGCCAATTTTTTGGAAGCCTAGCCGCTCAGCCGTTGGCGCTCATAAACAAGATATCGTTTGGCCTAAATACAGCACTAAACTCGATTATGAATTTGAGCTCGGCATTTATATTGGTAAACGAGGAAAAGATATTAGTGTAGAAAATGCTTCTGAGCATATCGCCGGTTATACAATTTTTAACGATTTGGGTCTACGGGATATTCAACCTGCTGAACTGACCCTTCGTATGGGACCTGCGAAAGCTAAAGATTTCGCTACTTCAAAAATTATGGGCCCCTATCTCGTGACGCCAGACGAAATGGGATCTGTAGAAAACCTTCGGCTCATCATACGAGTTAATCATGACACCTGGTTTGATGGTCGCCTTGGAAATTGGGCTTTTACTTTTGAGCAGTTTATCGCTTATGTCTCTCGTGATGAATTTTTAGAAGTGGGTGATTTTTTTGGATCAGGTCCTCCAGCTTATAGCGCCGGATTCGAGATTAATAAATGGATCAAACCTGGGGATTTACTAGAATGTGAAATCGAAGGCCTAGGAGTTCTCAGTAATACAATCGTTCAACAGAAAACTACAGTATGAACTATAAAACCGCCTATAGTATTGAAGACTTTAGACAAATCGCCAAAAAAAGATTGCCCAAAGGACTCTTTGAGTTTATCGATCGCGGAAATGATGATGAAGTTGCTATGCGTGAGAATATTGCAGCACTTCAAAATATCAAATTAGTTTCACGTGTATTAAATGATGCTACTGTTCGAAATCAATCGATTGAACTCTTTGGAAAAAAGCAATTAATGCCTATTGCAATAGGACCAACAGGTTCTGCTGGTCTGACCTGGTTTGAAGGAGAAATCGAACTGGCAAAAGCTGCTGCTGCTAGTGGCATACCTTTTACTTTAGCCACAAGTTCTATGACTTCGATGGAACGAGTCGTTAAGGAAGCTGGTGGTAATCTTTGGTTCCAGTTGTACATGTGGCCACAACGTGAGTTGTCACATCAATTGGTTGAACGCGCAAATCGTGCGGGCTTTGATGCACTCATTTTTACAGTAGACACTCCAGTAGCCCCAGGACGCGAATACAATCTGCGCAATGGCTTTACGATCCCATTTAAATTCACAAGCCAAAATATTATCGATGTAGCATCTCACCCACGTTGGTTATTTGGAGTGATCTGTAAATATTTAATGGACTCAGGATTACCACGTTACGCTAACTTTCCAGAACATATGCAAAGCAGAATTACTGCACTTCCCATGGGACGTTCCATGGCAACGAATGAAAGCCTGCACTGGGATGATGTCAAAAAATTACGAGATCTCTGGCCACGTAAACTCATTGTTAAAGGAATACAACATCCGGAGGATGCTAAGTTAGCCTTACAAGCTGGTGCAGACGCTATCATTATTTCTAATCATGGTGGTCGTGTGCTCGATAGCGCACCAGCCACAATCGATATTTTGCCTGAGATTGTAAAAGCAGTTAAAGGCCAAATGAGCGTCTTAATTGATGGTGGCTTTAGAAGAGGTAGCGATGTGGTCAAAGCGCTAGCCCTTGGTGCCGACGCAGTTTTGCTTGGCCGAGCAACCCTTTACGGCACTGCCTCAGGAGGTCAATCTGGTGCACAAGCTGTTATTGAACTGTACCGAAGAGAAATTGATAGAGTGCTTGGTCTGATTGGCTGCCGTGACGTTGCAGATCTAGGGCTAGATCACATCTTCAAGAAGAACTAGCCTTTAAATTTTCTAAACGAGGTGCTTTTTAAAGTGCGCTAAGGTTCTATCCCAAGATAGTTTAGCTGCAGCCTCACTATATCGTGGCGTTGAATTATTATGAAATCCATGCTGAGTTCCAGGGTATATATGCACTTCATAATTAATTTTTTCTAATTTAAGAGTAGCCTCATAAGTCGGCCACATCTTATTCATATTGTCATCATTCTCTGCATAATGAATTAACATCGGTACCTTAATGTTAGCGACTTTGGATGTCTCAGGAGCGGCGCCATAATAAGGCACACATGCTTTGATTTCATTACCCATGACTGTAGATAAGTAGTTTGTTGTACTTCCTCCCCAACAAAAACCAGTGATGCCTAATTTACCGCTTGATAAAGCATGGGACTTTAAAAACCTCGCACTATTGAGCATATCAGTCCTGAGCTTTCCTTGGTCAAGACTAGCTTGTAGTACCTTCCCATCATCGTCGTTGCCAGGATATCCCCCAACCGGAAATAGACCATCCGGTGCAAGTGCTAAATATCCTTCAATAGCTGCTCGTCTTGCCACATCTTCAATATAAGGATTTAAGCCGCGATTTTCATGAATAATCAATAGCGCCGGAAATGGACCAACACCTTCCGGTTTAACAAGATACCCCCTCATTTGTCCTGATGAACCACCTGCAGAAGTGTAGTTAACATACTGGCCTTTAATACGTGAGTCAGTAAAAGAGATTGTCTGAGCTTCTACATAGCGTGGAAGAAGTGCCTGAGCCATCATTAATCCACCTACGACAACAATCGCAGAACGCGCCAGAAAATCACGTCGTGTCATTGCCCCGTGACAATATTCATCATAAAGGTCATAGACGCGCTGATCAATATCTAACTGAGTAATTGGGGTGTGATTTTGAGGGAGTGAAGTCATTTTTAATCCGTTTTTTAATGAGGGTATAAATGGGTTAGAAGCGGAGAAAGCCACTGAATTATCGTGTCAGATACTTCATCTTCTCGATCATTGTAAAAATGATCGCAATTTGAAATAATTTTAACGTCACAAGGACCAGTACAGGCTGCTTGAAACTCTTCCGCAGGATAACGAACTTTTTCTTCTAAATCACCTCGAATAGCAAAAACAGGACAAGTAATTTGTTTTGCTAAAGCAATAGTATCTGGAACATTAATAATCCGGTCTAAAAAACTCTCAGCACTAATCACATACCACCATCCGGGAATAAACATTAACCCCTTCCCCATTCCTTGTGAAACTAATTTTTGGGCGTGAGATTTAAGATCTTCTAACTGGTCACCTGCAAATAACTTTTCTTTACCCCCCGATGTGTCTTGAGACTTCCCCCCTCGCCCAGCAGACAATAAAATCAAGGCTGGGGTTTGTGGATGATCAACAACGTGCTTTGTTGCAAGCATACCGCCATAACTATGCCCCATCACAATCGGTTTTAAAAAACCCTGCTCAGCGAACCATTTGGCGGCATAAGCATTATCCGCAATAGATTCTGCAGCAGTTTGGAGCGCCCCGCCTTCAGCAGCTCGACTTGCCCTTGTCGTCAAAATATCATGGCCACGACGATTAAACGTAAGCACAGTTAAACCCAATTGAGTAAGTACCTTTGGAAGAAAGCGGGCAGCTCCCGAATAAAAGTTCATCGTATTGCCATGAAAAAACAATGCCGATCCACCAGGAATTATCTTTTCACCTTCACTTGGGCTAAAAATTGCACCATCTAAAGGAATGGTATCAGTTGGTATTTGTATAAGTTCTGTTTGCATGTCTCTGTCTTAGGGTAAATAGGTATCTTTTTTTTCTTCTTCCTTTTATAGTATCAGATATAAGAAAATATAATGAGTTTTTGGAGATAACAAATGCACAACAAAAGTATGTATAAAGCAATTAGTATTCTAATAAGTGGTCTATTTTTATTTTGTCAAAGTATCCTTTCATTTGCGGATGAAAAATACCCATCTAAAGCGATTAATCTGATCGTGCCATTTGCCCCTGGCGGTGGAAATGATCTAGTAGCAAGGCTTCTATCTGGCCCCCTATCAACTGAATTTAATCAGCCCGTGGTAGTCATCAATAAACTTGGTGCAGGCGGCTCAATTGGAACCGCTGAAGTTGCCCATGCTAATCCTGATGGCTATAACTTAGTACTTCTGAATAGCGCTAATATTACTTACCCTGAATCAGAAAAATTAGCCGGTCGTAAGCCTTTATACGAACTCTCAGAATTAGAGCCACTCGCTCTTTTATCAAACGATCCAGTATTTATTGTGATCCGCGCAGATTTACCTTATAAAAATATTGGTGAGTTTTTTAAAGCAGCGCAAGCTAAACCTGGATCAATTGATTACTCATCCTCAGGTAACTTAGGCCCTATCCATATTCAATACGAATTACTTGGAAGTGCTTTAAACACCTCCTTTACCCAAATACAATACAAAGGGGTTGGGCCAAGTATGTTAGCCCTCTTGGGGGGGGAAGTTCACACAACAGCGGTTAATCCTGCAACACTCTCGGCTCAGTTAGGGTCAGGCAAAGTAAGGGTGTTAGCAGTCACAGGAGAACAAAGACATCCGTTAGTTCCAGATGCGCCAACTTTTAAAGAATTAGGAATGCTTGAATCAGGATACCGACTTTGGACAGGCATTTATGCACCAGCAGGTACGCCCCCCGACGTGCTAAAAAAATTAAATGTTGCAATTGCTAACGCTGTAAAAAGTACTCGATTTACAAATGGCATGAAACAAGCTAATTTAATCCTAGATTACAGAGAACCTGTTGAATTCAAAAAATTTGTGGACGATGATTCAAAGAAAGTACTGAAAGTATTTGGAAAACTCATCACTCCTGAAACTAATAAAAAGTAAGTGCTTTTTAAGTGCCAAAAATGCCCTAATTTTGAAGTAAGCTATCGATGACAACAAGCCAATATTCAAATGATGAACATTGCCACTAGCCGTATCTTACTCATCCTCGGTTTTTGCATTAGTTCCATGACTTCATTTGCAACAAGCTTTGCTCCTCCATCACATTCAGCGGATACGATTTATTACGGTGGCCCTATTGTCACTGTTAACGATAGACAACCTATTGCGCAAGCTGTTGCTGTCAAAAATGGCAGGATTGTCGCTGTAGGTTCTGAAAACTCAATGCGGGTCTGGACGGGAAAAAATACAGTACAAGTTCATCTCGAAGGTAAAACCTTGATGCCAGGTTTTATCGATGGCCACGGTCATATGGTGAATGTGGGGGTCCAAGCAATTGCTGCTAACTTACTCCCCCCACCCGACGGCACCGTTGACTCAATAGCAGCACTTCAACAAACACTCAGAGATTGGATGTTGAGCTCCCCTCTACCAAGTCAGTATGGTTTAATCATTGGATTTGGCTATGATGATTCACAACTGAAAGAGAAGAGACACCCTACAAAGGAAGAGCTAGATGCCGTTTCAAAGGATATTCCTATTATGTGTTTTCATCAAAGTGGCCATATCCGCTCCTACAATAGTAAAGCACTCGAAATTGCCGGAATTACTAATGAAACTAAAGACCCCATTGGTGGTGCAATTCAACGTGTAAAGGGCACCACAGAACCTAACGGCGTATTTGAAGAGTCTGCTATGTTAATGGTTGATACCAAAATTTTACCTAAAGTCGGTATACCCGAAATGGTCAATCTTGCTAAGGCTGGACAGGAATTATATAAAAAATATGGCCACACAACGGCTCAAGAAGGATTAGCTATCTCACCATTCTTAATTGGCTTAACTGAGCTTGCAAAAAATAAACAATTAGATATCGATGTGGTGGCCTATCCACCGATCATGTTCCCAGGTATTGAAAAAACAATGTCCAGTCCCTTGGTTGGTCGTAAGTACCATGATCATTTACGTATCGGTGGGGTCAAATTAGTCTTAGATGGCTCACCTCAAGGTAAAACAGCTTGGCTTTCGCAACCCTACTATCAAGCTCCAGGTGGCCAACCCAAAGAGTATGCGGGTTATAGTTCTATGTCAGATGAGGATGCACTAAGATATGTTTCGCAAGCTTATGCTAATCATTGGCAAATCATTACTCATACGAACGGTGATAAGGCTATAGACCAACTCATCCGTAGCATTTCACTTACACAAAAAAAATACTCCCAAACTCATCTGACCCCCGTCATGATCCATGGTCAAACATTACGTTACAACCAAATCCCAGAAATTAAACGACTAGGAATCTTTCCATCTGTCTTTCCGATGCATACTTACTATTGGGGAGACTGGCATCGCGATTCGGTATTAGGTCCAGAGCGTGCAGCAAATATATCTCCAACAAAATGGTTGCAAAATGCCAAAATTCCTTTTTCTTCACATCATGATGCGCCAGTAGCATTTCCAGACATGATGCGAGTACTTTCTGCCACTATCAATCGTGTAACCCGCTCTGGTGAAATTTTAGGACCAGATCAACGGGTTGAACCAATCATTGCCGTTAAGGCGATTACACTTTGGGGGGCCGCTCAATATGGCGAAGAGAAAATCAAGGGCTCAATAGAAGTGGGTAAATTAGCAGATTTAGTTGTTTTATCCGACAACCCTTTAACAATAGAACGTAGCAAAATAGCTGACATTAAAGTCCTTAAAACCATTAAGGAAGGAAAAATCGTTTTTGAGCGAAAAGAAAATAAAGTTTCACAACATTTGTCGTGCATAGAGTCTGAGCTATGCTTAAAAAAACTAGCCAACATGAGTCTTAACACCCAAACTTTTAACAATTTAATGGCCTATCCACACGACCACTCAACTTTCAAATAATTTAATCAAACCTATTTTGTGATTAAAAATAATTCGAGATGATCTACGGTAAAAGTAGCTAGTACGTTTACCGTAGAGACATCAAGCGTTAAATTTTAAGATTGAGTAACTTAATCGCATTGGTACCTAAAATCGCCACCTTGTCGTTATCCGTCAATTCAGGTGTACCCATAATATGGCCAATTGGATCCTCTTCCCAAGGAATCGGCCAGTCTGTACCTATCATGATTTGACTAGCTCCGACCTGTGCAGCCAAATGCCGTAAAGCCTCTCCAGTAAATACTAAAGCATCAAAGTAAATTTGATTAAGGTATTCGGTTGGTTTTTTCTTGAGCTGAATATTAGGATTGCAATTGACCGGAGAGATGCGGCAACTACGATCCATTCGGGGCGCATAGGACCCTAAAAATCCGCCGCCATGGGCAGCTAAAACTTTTAGCTTTGGAAATTTATCAAATATTCCTTCATAAATAAGCTTTTCTAGCGCTATCGTTGTATCTAATGGATTACCAATCGTATTTCCTAACCAACCATTCCCTTTAAAACGAGATGCTAATTGTGGAGTACTTTGAGGATGTATAAAAAGAGTTGCTCCCAATTCTTCAGCCTTAGCTAAAAATGGATGAAAACGATCGTGGGAAAAGTCTTCGCCAAGGACACTACCACCAACTGCAACCCCCTGCAAACCATATTTACCCATAGCATCTTCGAGCTGTTTAACAGCCAAATCGGGAAATTGCAGAGCAACTGACGCAAAAGCTCCTAAACGTGTTGGCGCTAAAGCACATAATTGCGATAGTTTTTCATTGTTAATTTGACAGATCTTCTCTGCTAAAGCACGATCAGTCCCATACCAAAATGGGTTAATACTAAGAATCTCCATATCGATCCCCATCTTATCCATATCCCTAAGGCGTTCCTCAAGCACAATAAAATGCTCAGCAGCACCAAGTGTTGGAGGCATAATCTTTGGTACTTCATCACCCATTAAATTGAGAGATTCATGAAAAAGGCAATGTGTGTGTGTATCAACTGTTTTAGCCCTAACCCCATTAATCATCGTTGGTGGACGCTGAGGATGAGGCGTAGCTGCACCTCCATTTTTAGGGTATTGCGGTTCAATACAACAACCACAGAATACGAGATCCCCTAGGTAACTCGATGAAGCTTTTTTCGTGATTTGACGTTTCTTTGACATATATTTTCTCCAATGTGTCTATTATTTTTAAGGTTTAAGAATGATTTTACCTAATACTTGTTTAGATTCAAATAATTGATGTGCCATTTGTACATCGGCTAAGGCAATACGATGGGCAATGACTGGTGTAATTTTGGATTGCGATATGAGTGGGACGAGCTCATCCATCGCAGCTCTTCTTAAATCGGCTCTATGATCAAAGCTATGCATTGAAAAGAAACGTAGTCCTGGAGATTGCCCAAAGTTTTCTTCAAGAATCTTGGCATACCCATGATCAGGCCTTCCCAATAGTTGGCCATAACTGACGACTAAACCTAAGGGGGAAATACATTTAAAGTTTTTATAAAAGTCTTTACCTCCAACGCAATCAAGCACGAGGTCGACTAAACGAGATTGGGTCAACTTATTAACTTTTTCAACCACATCTTCTTGGTGATAGTTAATACACTCATCAGCACCTAGTGATTTCACAAATTTACATTTATTCTCCCCACCTGCAATTGCAATAACTGTCTTATTAGCTAATTTTGCAAGCTGGATAATCGCAGTCCCAACTCCGCCCGATGCTGCCCAAACAAGAATAGAGTCATATCGAAATCCTCTTGTTGCGGAATTAAGAAGATGCCAGGCAACTTGATAGTTGGATAAACAAGCAGCGTATTCTAAATTTGTATCCGGCAATAATTGATAAGGTGCATTAGCATCCACGCAGAGATATTCTGCGTAACACCCACCCCTCACGTCTAACTCTCTTGCAGAAACAAATACTGGATCACCTACTGCTAATGTAGTTACTTTTGAACCGACTTCAATCACACGACCAGACATTTCGATTCCAGGAATAGCAGGCATTGGGGGCATCCACGCATATATGCCTTTACGCACCATAATTTCAGGCATACTCACACCAATTGAATCTGTTTGAATCAGAACTTGATGCTCTTTCGGCTTTGGAATAGGTAAATCAATGCACTTCAATACCTCAGGTCCACCTGTATCACTTATTTGAATAACTTTCATTAATTTTCTTTAATGTTCGCTTGATTCGCGATTGTTTTAAATTTTTGGAATGTATCTTGCATTTGCTTTCCTGCTTCTTGCGAAGATAGATATTTAACATTCAGTCCAATGTCGTAAGATTTTGTTTGCAACTGTGAATCACCCAAAGCAATTTTTGCTGCCTCTGAGATTCTTGTAATAACTTCCTGCGGCGTTCCAGACGGAGCAATTAAACTAAACCACCAAGTAATGCCATATCCAGCCAATCCTGATTCATTTACAGTGGGTATATTGGGGTAGCGTGGATCACGTTCAAATCCTGTACCAGCAAGCGCCTTGACTTGACCTGCCTCAAGAAATTGCTTTGAAGCACCATTATGTGAACAACTGGCTTGACCAGCGATCACGTCCTGCATTGCAGGTCCACTTCCCTTATAGGGCACATGGAGTATTTTGACCCCTGCCATCACATTAAATAATTCTCCCGTAAAGTGATTGCCACTTCCTACACCAGCACTTGCATTGGTTAATTTATTTGGATTCTTCTTCGCATATTCAATCAACTCTTTAATATTATTAGCGGGTACAGAAGGATGGCAGACAATCATTGATGTAAACCAAAATAATCCAGCGACAGGAGAAAAATCTGCAATTGGATCATAGGGTAGTGATTTTGATAGTGCCGGAAGGGTGCCATGGGTAATGGTGCTTGCAAATAGCAATGTATAACCATCTGCTGGTGATTTGGCCACAAAGTCTGATCCAATCATTGTTCCCGCACCAGCCTTATTTTCAACAATAATGGGCTGACCTAAGATAGAGCTCATTTTCTGCGCAATGAGTCGAGCTGATAGATCAGTAATTGCGCCAGGAGCTGTAGGAACAATTAAATGGATGGGGCGATTTGGAAAGCTCTGCGTCTGGGCTTGGACTAAGCATCCCAAACTACTGATTAAAAATACACTCAAAATTACTAAGAATTTTAGTGTTGAATATTTATTTTTTGATGAATACGGCACGTATCAATTTTCTTTTATATGCGCTTGCTCAGCGATTGTTTTAAATTTTTGTAATGTGTCTTGCATTTGTTTTCCTAATTCCAAAGGACCAAGATATTTAATATTTAATCCGATGTCATAGGCTTTTGATTGAAGTTGTGAGTCACTTAAAGCAAGTTTTGCGGCTTCTGATATTTTGGCGACGACTTCTGGAGGAGTGCCTGCTGGCGCAGCCAATGCTTGCCACCATGTCACGCTATACCCCGGGATGCCTGAATCATTGACTGTGAGTAAATTAGGATAACGCGGATCTTTTTCTAATCCTGTCGTGGCAAGAGCCTTTACTTTACCAGCCTCAACATATTGCTTTGATGCACCGTCATGAGAGCAACTGGCATGCCCTGCTATGACGTCTTGCATTGCTGGTCCGCTACCTTTATAAGGAACATGAAGTATTTGGACGCCAGCCATCACATTAAATAATTCACCAGAAAAATGATTTCCACTTCCAACACCAGCGCTTGCATTGGTCAGTTTATTGGGATTTTTCTTGGCATACTCAATTAGCTCTTTAATATTGTTTGCAGGGACTGATGGATGACAAACAATGGTTGACGCATACCAAAATACGCCTGCAACAGGAGTAAAGTCTTTGATGGGATCATAAGGTAGCGATTTACTTAGTGCAGGCAATGTTCCGTGCGTAATTGAACTGGCATAAAGCAAGGTATATCCATCAGCGGGTGACTTCACCACAAAATCAGACCCAATCATTGTTCCAGCACCCGCTTTGTTATCAACAATAATAGGCTGACCTAGTAGGGTACCCATTTTTTGCGCAACAAGTCTTGCCGCAATATCTGTAATCGCACCAGGAGCAGTAGGGACAATTAAGTGTATGGGACGATTAGGAAAACTTGAGGTTTGTGCCTGTGTTAACTGGCTAAGCAAGCAAAAACCTAAAATGAATACAAGCTTAGCCTTCAAGCGAGAAGCTCTATTAATTAGATCCATATCTACACTTAACAACGTTCTGCATCAAAAGTAATATTTACTTTCTGATAGGCATGAATTACATCAGCGCCATAACGTTCTTCAACAATTTTTCCAACTTCAGGAGAATAGGCAACAATGTCACTCATTTTTTCTTGTCCTTGAATAATGACAAATAACCAACCTTTATTTTTTCCAGTGTTTTTAAATGAACGCATGACTTGATCAGGCATAGCAACAAGATCGTAGGGCTTAACCGGGATTCTGAATTCATCTTCATAACCCCATGTAATATCCCAATCACCATCAAGAACAAAAAATGATTCTTGTGAATCATAGTGCGCATGTGGCAATGGGCCATCTGAAGGCGTGCACTCGGCAATCGCCATATATAGACCTGGCAATCCTTTTAAAGGAGCGTATTGTGATCGACCAATATGACCATCAGGAATAATGAGGGGATAAACAGAGCTAGCCGTTAGAAGCTCTGTAGCTGCAGGTGGAATACCACTCTTACTACTTAATGAGTTTTTATAGGGCACAAGCTCTGCAAACCGAGTAATGCTTGCCTCAATCTTTTCTCTTGAAAATACTTGCCCTACTTCATTATCAAAACTCACAGATGCTTTATTTAAAGTCTCTATCGAAAAAGTAGAGTCGCGATACTGACTATTAAATACTATGGGGTAATGAGAGTCTGAACCTGAATTTAATACACTCACCATTTTTGCCGTTTGTTGACCAATATTAATGATTTGATGCATTACATCAACAGCAATACTCAACATATCGAAACGATTAAGCACAACAGATTCTTCAAGTTTTGGCCCTAACTTGATTTCGATAGGCCCCTCTAAGCAAAGTATATTTTCAATTGCATCCGTATTTCTAAAGGGTAATGATTGCGAATTGATTCCTAACTCTAAATATCCAGTAGCAGCTCGTGTGGGACATGTAATAGTTGCTTGAGCATAACGTCCTCTAGAATTTTTTGGCGCCATCAAAGGGACTAAATTTCCACCCCAAAGTTTCTTAATAGTATTGTTTAAATAAGCATTTTTTCGAGGAGTAACTCCCTCAACTGCATACTCGTGATGTAAAGCAGTCCAATTTCTCATTTCCATTTCTGAAATAGAAATAGTTTTCATTGGTGTCCCCTCAATTATTTTTTTATCTTTTTAGAATACAAGTTAGCTAGGGTTTAGGAACTTAGTAAATACCCTCAAGTTATTAATTATTTATGCTCAGATACCATTAAGCTCATTGTTTTATAGGGGAAATAAATGCAACTCAGATATATTTGGATCAGTTTTGTAGTATTTTTTTTACAAACCTAGCTCTTGCTGAGTTCCCTGAAAAGCCAATTCGATTTGTTGTCGCATTTGCACCAGGAAGCTCTTCTGATGTTTTGGCGCGTATTTATGCTCAAGCACTAAAAGAGTCAACGGGGCAACCCGTCATAGTAGAGCCAAGACCTGGAGCAACCGGAAGTATCGGCGCAGATATCGTTGCAAAAGCTTCTCCCGATGGCTATACAATTCTGATGCATTCTAGTGCAATTGTGATTAATCCCTGGTTAAGCAAACCTAACTTTAACTTTGCAACAGATTTACAACCCATCATACGAACAGCCCACACACCTTATTTTTTGGTAGTTAATAACTCTCTACCCATTTATAACTTACAAGATTTTGTAAATTACTCCAAAAAGAACCCCGGCAAATTAAGCTGCTCCAGTTATGGCAATGGCTCACCACCTCACCTAGGCCTCGAATTGTTAAAGTCGCAAGCTCAAATTGATGTGGTTCATATACCTTATAAAGGATTTGGCCAAGCTCTACCAGATTTGATCTCAGGACGACTCGATTGCAGTATTGAGGCACCTATCAATGTGTTGCAACAAGTTCAAGCTGGAAATATTCGCGTAATAGCCCATACGGGAGATAAGAGACATGAGTTAATGCCCCTTGCTCAACCCTTTGGCGAGCTTTATCCGAATGCAATTGTAGATGGATGGCAGGCTATTTTTGTCCCTGCAGGAACACCTAATGCAATTGTTGGACGCCTGAATAGCGAATTTGCAAAGTTATTACGTAACCCAGATGTCATCAAGAAAATTAAGGATACAGGCTTTGAGCCAGTTGGAGATACTGTCTCTGATTTTAGCCAAGTAATGACAAGTGACTTTTCAAGATATGGAAATATCATTAAGCAACAAAAAATTAGGGCGGAATAACTAGTTCATCATCGGTAAGGTTTTCTGAAATATAGAAATTATTGAATCTTTTGCGGACTAATGCATAATTTAAGGATAACTCACTTATTCTTTTATGCCCGATTCAAAATCATCCGATTCAATTAACCTAAGTTCTTCATCTCGGTTTATCCCATGGATCGTTGCAGCGGCTTTTTTCATGGAGAATTTAGATGGCACAGTCATTATTACTGCGCTTCCACAAATTGCTGACTCCCTAGGAGTCAATGCGGTCAATATGAGTATGGGTGTAACAGCTTATCTCATTACACTGGCTGTGTTTATACCCGTCAGCGGCTGGATGGCAGATCGCTTTGGCGCTCGAACAGTTTTTGGTTCCGCAATTGCTATATTTACCTTAGCATCCATGCTTTGTGGCCTGAGTCAGACCATGGATCAATTTATCGCAGCTCGAATATTGCAAGGGTTTGGTGGGGCAATGATGGTCCCTGTAGGCAGACTCATTGTCCTGCGAAATGCCTCTAAGAGTGAGCTGGTGAAGATGATCGCTATTATTACTTGGCCAGGTCTTATGGCACCCATTATCGGCCAACCTCTCGGTGGATTTATAACAACGTTTACAAATTGGCGCTGGATATTTTTCCTCAATATCCCTATTGGTCTCTTAGGAATATTGTGCGTCATTAAACTCATATCAAATCAAGTTCCAACACAAAAGCGCCCATTGGACTGGATTGGATTTTTTGTCATTGGGGTAGGACTTGCTAGCTTTATGTTTGGTATTGAGTCCTTAAGCACAGTTGGTATTTCGCAAACGTCTATCGGCAGTTGCTTAATAGGCTTTGGCTTGATGTCATTTGCAGTTTGGTACGCAAAACGACATCCTTACCCCTTACTAGATTTCTCTGCTTTTAAAGTTCCTACCTATGCTATTACTATCTATTTTGGATCACTTTCTCGCATTATGATTGGCGCAACACCCTTCTTGGCTCCTCTCATGTTTCAATTGGCTTTTGGATACACAGCCTTTGAATCAGGTTTATTATTTTTATCGGCGATGTTAGGAAATCTTGCTTTAAAACCAATCACATCAACCATACTCAAACAGTTTGGCTTTCGTAATGTCATGGTTGGAAATGCATGCTTGGCAGCTATAGCTACGATACTCAGCGGCTTTTTAACCGCAGATACTAGCATCTGGATTATTTGTCTTGTGATGCTTTTTTATGGCCTAACCCGGTCAATGCAGTTTACTTGTATTCAAGCGCTGGCATTCTCTGATATGCCCTCAGAAAAAATGAGTAGTGCAAATACCGTATTTAGCACAGTAGCGCAATTAAACATGGGTATCGGAGTTGCATTAGGTGCAATATTAATACACTTTACGGTTTGGTGGCATGGCGGGGACATCGCAAACCCCTCAGGCAATGATTTTCAGTGGGCTTTCTTCATCATAGGTATCCTGATGCTAATTTCTTTACTGGGATACCTTAAACTAAAACCTGATGCGGGACACCAGGTCAGCGGGCATGTCTACAAACCTTAGTTAATCTGAAGAGAGATCTAGAGTCCGAATAAAGGTTTGCATTCCGTATTGTAAGACCATAAAACCGCCCAACTCCATAATTTGAGCTTCGGAGTAATGTTTTTTCATTTCATCATAAAAATATTTATCCACTTTTTTGGGATCTAAATACATTTGATCAGAAAAGCGTAAAGCTACTTTTTCAGCTTCACTAAAACGTTCATCGTCTTCGTAATCATTAGACCCAGAATCAATCAAATCTTCTTCCAAACCTTCTTGGATAGCACGCTTTGATCGAAGTTGACCTGAATAAGAGTCCCCCGCAAAACGGGCTAACTGAACTCGCATGACTTCTTTTATACGGTGATCAATGTTTCCTTGATTAAAACCAATAATCATCGCCTTCAAAATCGCTTTCGCATAGGAAGGAACACGCGCCAAGATAAGAATAAATTTTTCTCCAGGAATCCCAAGATGAAGTGCTTCTTCCATCAATTCTAATAATTCCGGATCAGTAATCGACGATTTTTCAATTCCTTGAATATTAGACATTAGATCGCTCCACGGTCTTGTAAGGAACTCACTTGAGTGCCATATATACGACGTGACTCTTCTTGATCAATCAGTCGACCATCAGGTGAAAACATAGGATAAAAATCTAAAGTTCCAAAAAATGTGTGATACCCCAAGTTCATCCCAATAAACGCTCCTAATTCAATGATCTCCTCATCGGTATAGAAAGCTTTTAATTCTTGATAAAAAATTTTATCTACTGCATCTGGATCAGTTGCCATGAGTTCGCAATAACGCAACGCAATTTTATCTGCCGCCGAAAATTGATCACTAAACTGGTAATTATCAATACCATCATTTAAACGATCTTCTGTGAGTCCATTCTGCTTCGCCGAAGCAGATCGAACATTACCTCAATAATTACATGAGGCCATACGCGACAACGAGACGCGCATGATTTCTTTTAGGTTATGGCTAATAGATCCAGTATTAAAAACTGTAAACCAAGCTTTAAATGCTGCCTCAGCAAGGTCAATATTATGTCCCATCATCGCATGAAAGGCGGGATCAGGCGCACGATGCTCTAGACAATACTCAACTAAAGGTTTGAGTTTTGTATTTTTTAATTCTTCAATGCTAAGCATTGTGATATGTGACATGTTGATTCCTTATCAAATTAAGTATGATTCAATTGCTTTACGGATAACCTGTTTACGGTCAATGCCACTTCGAGTTTCTACAAGTTGGCCTTTTTTAAAAATCAGTAGCGTAGGTAATCCGCGCACTCCGTACTGCTCAACGAGAGATGAATTTTCATCTGCATTTACTTTACCGATAACAACCTCGTCAGCGATCTCAGCTCTAATTTCGTTTAATAAACGTGACATTTGTTTACAAGGAATACAAGTTTCTGACCAAAAATCAACAACACAAACACCAGAGTACTTTAAAATTTCTTTTGCAAAATTACTTTGGTTTAGTTGTTTTAGTTCTGAACTCATGAAGACTGCCTCATTTTTTATATAACAAAGTATACCCACAAAAGTGTTATGCGGTGTATCTATGACATACCCTTAAAGCCTATCTAAAAAGTATTTTTTATGGTTTTTTAATGAGTATTTTGGAAATACTTCCTGTTAATTGCATGCCAATCATCATGGCAATTACAAAACTAATTAATTCAAAGCGCCCCGCTCCTAATGAGACGATTGCAGGCCCTGGACAAAAGCCAGCTAAAGCCCACCCAAATCCAAAAATAATGCTGCCAATAATAAGCTCCCTATTGAGATGCGTAATACCAGGAAAGTGTAATGGAGAATTCAGTAATGTTTTTTTTCGTTTTTCCAAATATCGAAATGTCAAATAAGTCATTGGAATTGCCGATCCCATGACAATGGCAAGCGAAGGATTCCATATACCTGTTATATCTAAAAATCCAATGACTTTAGCTGGATCGGTCATTCCGGAAATAATAAGACCAATCCCAAACAAAAGGCCTGAAAGAAGTGCGGTTAAATATTTCATTTAATTAAATAGATGTAAGAAAATATAACAGGCAAAAAATCCTGCCCCCATAAAAGATAGGGTCGCAACCAGTGATCGGGATGAAAGACGCCCTAACCCACAAACACCATGCCCACTTGTACAACCTGATCCAAGCTTTGTACCAATACCTACAAGTAAACCTGCAATGATCATCTTTGGCATAGAACTGGTTAATTCAATGGCAGGTAATGGATGAAAAATTTGATAAGCCCACCCAGAGAGTAGTAATCCTAAAATAAATAAAATGCGCCATGTAAAATGCCCCTTGGGTGCATTTTTATAGCTCAAGAGCTGTGACAGTATTCCACTAATGCCAGCAATGCGGCCATTAAAAATCGCCAAGAAGCTTGCAGCTATGCCAATCACCACACCTCCAATTAAGGCAGCTATCGGAGTAAATTCAGGCCAATTGATATTCATGGTCAAAGCATATTCAGAGGAATTTTAAGATAGCTCACCCCATTACCCTCTACAGGAGGTAATGAACCGGCACGTATATTAACTTGTATCGCTGGAATAATTAAATGCGGCATATCCAGAGTAGCATCTCGCGCTTGACGCATTTCTACAAATTGATCTTGAGTAACACCATGATGAATATGAATATTATTCAATTGTTGATCTTTAACAGTGGTCATTGAAATTTCTTTTCTGCCAGGTAATGGATAATCATGGCACATAAATAGACGAGTAGACTCTGGAAAGCTCATTATCTTCATAACGGATTGATATAAATGCTTGGCATTTCCACCAGGAAAATCACAACGCGCTGAACCTACATCAGGTGGAAACATAGTGTCTCCCACAAAGATGGCATCCCCTATTTGGTATGCCATACACGCTGGCGTGTGACCAGGCACAAATAGTCCTTTAAAACTCAGTTTGCCAAAAGAGAATTCTTCATTTTCTTTAATTAAATAATCAAATTGCTTTCCGTCTGCCACAAAATCTTGTTCTAAATTAAAGATCTCTTTAAAAACTTTTTGCACCTCTAAAATATGCTCGCCAATAGCGACCTTTCCACCGAATTGTTTCTTAAGATAGGGCGCAGAAGAAAGGTGATCCGCATGTGCATGTGTTTCTAATATGAATTCAACATGTAATTGATTCTTTTTAATGAAATCAATGACCTCATCAGCAGAATGGGTGGACGTTCTACCAGACTTTGGGTCAAAATTTAAAACCGGATCAATAATGAGGCAAGGAGTACCCTCATTTTCATAGACAATGTGAGTGAATGTCGAAGTGTCAACATCAAAAAAGGATTTAACCTTCGGATTCACATCTTTCCTTTTAGTCATCAATGGCGGAAGAGTATGGGAGTCGAACCCACCAAGAACTGTATCACAGCACTTCCCAGATTTGAAGTCTGGACGTCCCACCCGGGATCGACACTCTTCCTTAGTATATTCTTATTTTAACGCCTCCACATCGACCTATTCTTAATAATTCTATGGTCTTTATCTTCTTTACCAACAACGATCCGATGTGTAAATCCCATCTTATCAAAGGCCTCAAGTATTTGAACACTTCGATTACGCCCTATTCCTAGACGATCTCGAAAGTCTTTAATTCGAATAACGCCAAATTCTTTTAATAGATCTTCCATCGATTGCGCTATAACTTGCATAGTTTCAAAAGGATAAAACAAATCGGGAACAACTTGTAGGAGTTGATTTGTTTTAAGCCCTTTTCGTAATGTCGCACGAATAATTTCCTCAGCAACTCCTAATTGACTGGCTATATCCCGAACCCAGGGAGGATTAAATTGAGCTTCTGTTAATTTTAAAAATGATTTATCCCAAATGGCTTGCTCCCTCGGTGATAATTCAACTTTATGAGTCGGCAAATGAATTAAATTACCAGTCAAAATTATTTCTTTAGTCTTAATAATGACTTGTATAAACACTTTAAATAATTCCGGATGCCATTCTATTAGGGCTAATTTTCTTAAAGCATCGACAGACAACCCAACTTCTTCTGGATTTTTTTGATGAAAATCGGATAGAATTTTTTGAATTGATTCAATGAGATTATTGGACACTCCATCACCAAGAATCCACTCTTCTTTATCGATAACTAATTTTCTGCCAATTTTATGCTTTAAATTATTTTCTAATTGCTCCCAACTACAATTCATACTTGTTGAAATCGAATGAATAGGCAGTGGATTTTGGCTATCAAGCAATAGACTATCAATCACTTCTTCAGCAGATGATCTTAAATACGACTGCAATGTCTTAATACGATCAATTTTTTTCCTACCCCTAATAGGCGGATTAATATCAAGAACAATCCCCCCACCCAAGGAATATCTTGCGTTACTATCCCGCAAAATAAATCGGTCTTGCCAAAAAATCGATAAAGGACGTTGAAAAGTACATTGTGCAAGTCCAGATTGTCCAGTCAATAACACCGACTGGTCTAGTAGGATAATGCGGGTTATTAAATGATCTGTACCATGATGTAGGAGTAATAAGTCGCCATCCTTAATCGGTTTCTCAGCATCTTTAGGAACCTGAATCCAGCAATCGACTCGTTGTGTAGTTACGGCTAGATTAGGATGAACTAACCATTGGCCCCGTGCAATATCTTGATATTCAATGCCAGAGACGACAATGCCACACCGCTGCCCTAATACCGCGTTCTCACTCACTTTATTTTGAGCATGAATTGACCGAACTCTTACTAATTTATTCAGTGGACTAATCATTAATGTGTCCCCAACACTTAACTCACCGGACATGACAGCCCCAGTAACTGCAACGCCGATTCCTTTAACAACAAATACTCGGTCAATGGCTAGTCTGAAATAATTTGAATTGTCTGGAGTTTTTGCATTAGCTAATTCAAATAAATCATGTTTTAACTCATCTATACCTACTCCTGAGATATTCGACACTAGATAATTTTTAGCATTCTCATAGATCGACTCTTTGAGTAATCCTTGAATAGATTCTTTTACAAGATCTATTTGTTGTGAATCCACGAGATCAATTTTTGTAATAACTACTGAAATATTAGGGATATTTAAGAGCGTCAGAATTCTTAAATGTTCTCGAGTTTGTGGCATCACACCATCATCAGCAGCAATAATAAGTAGGCCATAATCGATACCTACGGCACCAGATACCATCGTATGTATGAACTTCTCATGACCCGGAACGTCAACATAACCAAGCGTTTTATTTTGATCACTCGTTGTATATGCAAATCCTAATTCAATCGTAATACCTCGAACTTTTTCTTCAGGGAGTCTATCTGCATCAATCCCCGTCAAAGCTTTAACTAGTGAAGTCTTACCATGATCAATATGTCCGGCAGTTCCTATAATCATAAATCTATAACTTTCCAATACTATGTGCAAGGAGTTGGATCAATTCTTGTTCTTGAGTTTCTTTTAAACATCTCAAATCCAAAAGTAAACTTTTCTCTGACAAGCGCCCAATCACAGGCGTATGACTTGCCCGTAGGAGTCTTTCTAACTTAGTGATATTTTTATCGCCCGATTTGTTCGTACCGCTTATTTTTAAGGCAATGGATGCTAAGAGTTCAACAGGCAATGATCCTGATCCAATCTGCGATTTAACTTGTTGATCAGTTAACTCAAGGCCATGGTGAGATAACAGCTCATTGATTCTTTGTAATTCATTCAGTAGGCGCTTGGCTTGATCAGCAATATCCTCCTCTGATCGGGTGAGCATCTTTAATATTGGCAAACGTTCTTGTAATTTTGCCGGATCGCGGTACAACCTCAAAACAGCTTCGAGCGCCGCTAAAGTTATTTTTCCTGTTCGCAGTACCCTCTTGAGAGGATTCTTTTTAATCTTCTGAATGATCTTTTTACTACCGACCAAAATACCAACCTGAGGCCCCCCTAGTAATTTATCACCGCTAAAACTAACAAGATCAGCGCCAAACCTAATCGCTTCTTTTGGAGTGGCTTCTTTAGGTAATCCATATTGAGTCATATCAATTAGGGTTCCAGAACCCAAATCAACAACAAATGGTAAATCGTTTAATTTTGCAATAGCAGCTAATTCTATCTCCGGCACACTAGCAGTAAAGCCTTCAACCACATAGTTACTCGTATGAATTTTCATGATCAGTGACGTTTTAGAGGATATTGCCTCGATAAAGTCTTTAGCATGCGTACGATTAGTTGTTCCCACTTCTTTAAGTTTGGCTCCAGCACGCTGCATGATATCTGGAATCCTAAATGATCCACCAATTTCAATCAGCTCCCCGCGGGAAACAATCGTTTCTTTTTTATTAGATAAGGTGTTTAGCAGTAGGAAAACAGCTGCAGCATTATTATTCACAAGTGTAGCTGCCTCTGCCCCAGTGAGTTCACATAGAAGTTCTTCTACAAGATCATCCCGGTCCCCTCTCTTACCTTCACCCAAATCATATTCAAGTGCGCAAGGATCTTCTGCCACCTGGACCATCGCTGCAATGGCTTCTGCAGGAAGAGTCGCTCGTCCTAGGTTGGTGTGTAAAACAGTTCCAGTTAAATTAATGACGCGTCTGAATGAACTTGTTGAGCGCGTGATGAGATGACTCTCAAGCTCTTTTAAGATTTCTTCTGTTAATTTTTCTCGACTCAAAGGAGTAACTTGTTCAGCAAGTCGTTGCCGACATTTTTGAAGTACTTGGCGTATGACCAAAATTAACTCAGGACGGCCGAACTCTTTTTCTAGCTCAAGGGCTTTAGGCAATAAAGCCAATTGATCCACAGAGGGAAGATGAGACAAATTCATAACAGAGTAAATTCACTTTCCTAGCTCAATCATTATTAAGCTAGGAAGTGAGCTTCTCTTATCTAGCTATTTACTTTTACCCGCTGCGTCACACATCCTACACGCGTAAGAGTTTAAAGCGTCAACCGTAACACCCACAGCACCATGCTGCCTACGGTTATATTCCTCAGATTCTAAATCAGTATGAAATGAGTCATTTAACCGATTAATCATCGCAAACATACCAATATTGAGTGATATTTCTACAATTTCAGCATCTGTAAATAAGCGTTTCATTTCTTTCCACACAGCAGGATTACTTTTAGCAGTGTTATTCGTCATTTCCTCTGCCCACCACAATGTTGCCTTTTCTTTTTCATTAAATAAAGGACTATCACGATAGTTTGGCTCTTGTAAGGCTTTGTACTCTTCTTCTTTTAAATTTAGGGCTTGACCAAGCACCCAATTATGTTCTGTTCAGTATCGACAGGAATTAAGTGTGGAAGTTTTTAGTACAGACAAGTTCCTCAGTCTGACGTCTGAGACTGCCCCAGCATTTGGTTGCCTTACTGCAGCAACAAATGGTAAAAACCATTTTGCCAATTTAGGACTATGGGACAAAATGCGAACTAAATTTGAAGTACGCCCAAGCAACTGATTCGATGAGTTAAATATTTCTTTAACTTCACCTCGAGCATCTTCATCTGAAATGCCTTCTATACGAGCCATTGTTGATCTCCTTTCTTATAGTAATAGATAAATCATATCACAATTAAATGTGCTTAATTCTCAATACTCTAAATGCCTTACTGAGTCAAAAGTTGCTTTGCCAAGGCAAGCAACTCAGGCTGACTTAGGCTTTTGAGTGGTAGGCTTTGGGCAGTTAAATAGTTAATAAAGTTACTTGACTGTGAACGCTTATAAAGAGCGTCATAATGGTCCGATAAAAGCTCTTTCACTAATTGTGGCCAATCTTGACGGTCAATCAATTTTCCCCACTGAGCTAATTTAACGACCCCAACCACTTCTTTTAAGTGACCTAGCTTCGTTTTTAATACCTCAGGGTACTGAATAAAGTAATCGTAATCTCTAATCAAAAATTCAATACGTGCTTCAATAGGTGCTTGAATTTCTAAACAGGGACTAGTACGAATTTTTTCAAGTAAGGTCTCAGGAACTTGTAGAGTTCCTATTTTTCTACTTTCAGCCTCGATATAAATTGTTTTATCAGATTGGCAACGTCGGAGGGCTTGCAACAATTGAGACTCAAACATCCTCTGAGTCGGTTGCGCAGCATCAATATAACCACCCAAAACTGAACCTTTATGATTTGCCAATCCTTCTAAATCAATGACCTGACCACCTTGCGCTGCAACTGCTTCTAAAAACCGACTTTTCGCACTTCCCGTAGGACCTGTAATGACTTGATAGTTAAATTGAGCAGGTAAGTGACCAAGCTCGTCAATGACAAATCGACGATAGGTCTTATATCCACCATCTAGGGTCTGCGCCCTCCAACCTATTTGGTTAAGCACATGGCCGATAGCCCCGCTCCTATTTCCACCTCTCCAACAATAGAAAAGTGGTCGCCAGTTTTTAGGCTTTTCATAAAATTGGTTTTGAATCAAGTCCGCAATATTTCTTGAGATTAAGCTTGCACCTAGCTTATTAGCCTCAAAAGGAGAATCTTGCTTATTGGCGGTTCCTACAACGATCCGCTCTTCATTACTAAGAACTGGGCAATTAATAGCACCTGGAATATGATCTTCGGCAAACTCTGCTGGCGTTCTAACATCAATGATGTCATCAAATTGTTCTAAGCTCTGAATATCTGCTTTTTTGGTGTGCTTCATAGCAATTCGTATTTGTGTAGACAGATTGATTTCTAGCCTACTGACCTCTATCCTAATATTTTATGCCATAGCCATAAGCACTCCGCTGAAATCAGCTTTTGGAGTCTGCAAAACTCATTAGGGTTTGATCTAATCCTCAAAGTCCAAATAAATGCTAATGTGAATGAAATTATAAAAATAACACGGAGGTAATATGTTTCACCAAAATCTCGTTAGCCGCATTTTTAATACATTTATCCTTTTTCTAACTTCATTTGGACTCATCGCTATGACACAGGCAGCTGAAAATGACGCGACTAGCTCCCCAGCTTTGGTTGTATCCTATTTTGATGTTAATGCTGGACAAGCCCAAAAAGCGGCTCAAATCCTAAAAGAACTTTCAGCAAGCAGTTCTAAAGAGGATGGTAATTTGCGATTTGAAGCCGTTCAACGTATCGGGCACCCTGATCAATTTGCTATTTTAGAAGCATGGAAAAACCAAGATTCCATGTTAAACCACCAAAAATCTGAATCTACCCTCAAGATTCGTGAAAAATTAAGCCCATTATTAAGAAGTAGCTATGATGAGCGTCCGCATTCTAATCTTCAAGTAGGAGAGATCTCAACGCCTGTTGCTCAAAGCAAAAGCGGCATTTTCGTGATTACACACGTTGATATCGTTCCAACAGTCAAAGATCAAGGGATTGCTTTGGTGAAAGAGCTTACATTAAATAGCCAAAAAGATACTGGCAATATTCGTTTTGAAGCCTTAACTCAAATTAGTAGACCAAATCATATGACCGTCGTTGAGATCTGGAAAGATCAACAAGCCATTTCAGCACATGCCTCTAAAGTAACCAAAAGAGAATTTAGAGAAAAGCTATCTCCAATGAGCGGTAGTTTGTATGACGAAAGATTTTTCAAACTCATTAATTAATATGAAGGGCTAACTTTAGCCCTTCATCTGGTTTGGCAATACATTCAATTTTAAATACCTTAATCCTATTAGTTACCCCCTCCGATAACTCTTTAGTTAACCCTTTTAGATTCAACTCTCCCAAAATTTAAAATTTCACTGCTTTCTTGAGTATCTGAAAATATAGCCTGTACTTCTTGTGCCCTTATTGTCTTTTTGAATAATTGGCATTTGTGTGATCCCATGAATATAGAAAATACGATACTAAATTTACATATAAAAATAATAACTAATTTACCCTAAAAAAAATATATAGTACGAAAGACATTCGATTCAAATATATATATTCATATTTATTCAATTCTAAAAATTAGAATCATAAAAAAGGCCACAAGATGAAACAAATTATCGAAATTTTGGACAAGTTTGAGATCAATAAAGAAGACGTTCAGAGAATACGCGATGCTGGAAAAATATTAAAATTAGAAATAGATGAGCATATTTCTGGTTTTTATGTGTGGTTGGCTAAGCATGAAGCCTATAAGGTGTTTTTTGCAAATAACCCCAAACGATTAGACAGAGTTGTTGATTTACAAAAAACACATTGGATGCAATTTTTTGATGCTGAGTTAAATGAGGCTTGGTTTGCATCTAGAAAACATGTTGGAGCGGTCCATGCACATATTGATCTACCCAATGATATTTATTTTGCCGGAATGTCAATGTCAGGAGAATCTCTAGTCAATAGAATACGAAATTCAAAAGATAAATTTACTGATGCAGATAAAACTGCAAATTCAATCATTAAGTTGGTATTTTTGGATAGTTTTATTGTGATTGAAGAAATTTCAAGAATACAGAAAGAGAAGATTGCAGCAAGTAGCAAAGCATTATTAGAGATGTCTACCCCAGTAACACCTATATGGGAGGGTATATTACTTTTACCTTTATTAGGGATTGTGGATTCCACACGAACTCAGGATATTATGAGTAAGACACTATCGCAAATTGCAGCAACTCGCGCTAAGGTATTTGTAATGGACATCAGTGGTGTGGGTTCAATGGATACCGCAGTAGCTAATCAACTCATTCGCATTACCAAAGCAACTCAATTGATGGGATGTGAAACAATCATTTCAGGAGTATCACCTTCTATCGCTAGAACAATCGTTGAGTTGGGTATCAACATAGGAGAGATCAGAACAACAGCAACTTTACGATAAGCTTAGTTTTCTAACTACGGTGAAGATATCAATGATATTCTCAGTTAACTCATTCTTTGGAATAGACTCAACACTTCTCATCCACCCAAAATATGCTGAAGTGACTTTAAACTTATTTATGTTTTAGTACAAAGAAATAATTTAATACGATAGTATATTGTTATACTATTGATAACCAATTTGCAGTTATTTTTGTTTATTTACACTGAATTGCACAATCAAAATGTCTCCGGATAAAACTCAAAACAATCGCTCTCTTGAAATTCCTATTTTTAAGAATTTAGCCTTTATCAGTAAAAAGGCTATTTTGCGCGGCACGACAACAAAAGAATTAAAACCAAATGAGTACTTATTTCAACAAGGTGAAGATCCGGATGGTTTATATATCCTACTCAGCGGCTCACTTGAAGTTTCTATTCTTATTAAAAATAAGAATGCAATCGTTAGGAAACTTGTCCCAGGTGATTACATGGGTGAAATGGGACTGATTGATGAGGCTCCGAGATCAGCTTCGATTAAAGCTTTAGAAGATTCAAAATTAATTTTCTTATCTACGTTAACTTTTCAAAATATTCTTACTAATCAAATCGTAGTTGCCCAGCATGTTGCAGATCACTTATGTGAAAGATTGAATTCAATTCCAGATGCGGTTTACCCCAAAGGTTTAAAAGAAAAGATTCAACGCAAAGAAGTTTTACCAGATTTAATTACGCTAAGAGCAATCTGCCAATCTATACGCATTTATGAAAAACCTTTTTTAACCGCAGAATTACAATTAGAGCCTAAGCTCACAAGCTTATCTCACGGCGGCGGATGCGGTTGCAAAATTGCACCTGGCGTTCTATCAGAAATTCTTAAAAACACTATGCATATGCCAATCCCGGAAAACCTTCTGGTGGGCATTGAAACAGCTGATGACGCAGCCGTCTATAAACTAAATGATACTCAGGCACTTATCGCTACCACTGATTTTTTTATGCCAATTGTGGACGACCCGTTTGATTTTGGAAAAATAGCAGCTACAAACGCTATCAGTGACGTGTATGCCATGGGTGGACAACCAATTATGGCTCTCGCTATCGTTGGAATGCCAATCAACACGATCTCTACTGAAACTATAGGAAAAATATTAGAAGGAGGAGCCAAAATTTGTGCAGATGCTGGCATTCCTATTGCTGGTGGTCATACGATTGATTCTGTCGAACCTATTTATGGTTTAGTGGTCATGGGAATCATTCATCCAGACCACGTCAAGAAAAATAATGGAGCTAAAGCTGGCGATGTTCTAATTCTTGGAAAACCTCTAGGAGTAGGAATTTATTCTGCCGCACTTAAAAAGAACAAACTTTCACCGCATGATTATCAAGTCTTAATCAATGCCACAACACAACTGAATCGGCCCGGACAAGCCCTGTCACAGAAGAGTGGTGTCAATGCAATGACTGATGTCACTGGATTTGGACTGGCAGGTCATACTCTTGAACTAGCCAAAGGTGCTGACCTATCCATCAAACTTTACTGGGATAAACTCCCCCTTCTTTCAAATGCAATGGAGCTTGCAAAAGACGGAATGATTACAGGAGCATCAGGGCGCAACTGGGAAAGCTATGGCAATCACATTGCTGTACCAGAACAATTCACCACAGCACAAAGAGCATTAATAACAGACCCACAAACCAGTGGCGGCCTACTCGTTTCTTGTGCACCCCATCTGGTTCAAGAGGTTTTAGACATATTTCTTAACCAAGAATTCTTTGAAGCACGCGTCATCGGAGAGGTAATAGAAAAACAGTCTCAATATTTGATCATTGAATAACAGAATCTAATCCAGATAAATATTGTTTTCTTTTACCACCTTTTCGTATTTCTTTAACTCGCTTTTAAAATAATCAGCAAACTGTTCTTGTGTCGTATTGACAACTGTGACGCCTCGACTTGAAGTTAAAGCCCGAAATTCAGCGCTAAGCCTAATTTTATTCATTTCTTCAAATAGCTTTTTAACAATCTCTTTTGGCGTTCCTGCAGGCACAAAAACTCCTTGCCAACCATCGCAATTAAACCCGGGATAAGTTTGTGCTATCGGCGGTACACTGGGTAATAACTCCGCAGACTTTGGTCCACCAATTGCAATAGGTTTAAGCTTGCCTGCTTTAATCAACTCTAGAGTGGTGGTTGTTGTATCAAAGGCCATATCGATTTCACCTGCCATGAGCGCAGTGAGAACTTGAGCAGATCCCCGGTACTGAATATGTTGCACTTCAAAGCCAGCGGCTTTTTGAAGCATGGCCATGGCCAAGTGAGGCCCAGAACCATTTCCATAAGAACCATAGTTAAGCTTTTTCGGATTTTTCTTTACATGATCAACAAATTCAACCAGATTGCTTGCAGGAAAGTTGGGGCCTGTCAATAAGACGTAGCTAACTGCGATCGTCTGAGCAACTGGAATTAAATCTTTTTCAGTATTAAATGATAGTTTTTGAACAAAAGGATTGATGACAATTTGAGAAGCCGTATTTAAAATGAGATAACCATCAGGTGTTGATCTCACTAATGCCTCAGCAGCCACAGTCCCCGCCGCTCCTACACGATTTTCAAAAACAAACGGCTGTCCCATACTCTCAGACAGTTGCTTACTAATTGCCCGACCATATAAATCTGTCGCAGCTCCTGGAGGGTATCCAGTAATCATTTTTACAGGACGACTTGGGTAAGTGTCAGCAATACTAAAAGCACTCATCATTAACGAGCATAGGAGTATCAGAGAGGCTTTTAACATGATTAGTCTGCTTTCTTATCTTTTAAATATCCTGTAGTGTCAAAAACTAAGCCAGTTTCTTCAGCTAATTCCATGACTTTAGGATGCCAAGTAATGCGTCCCACTTCTGCATCTGTCCCACCAACCACGGAATATACAACTAATGTATGGTCATTCGGATTTTTAAAACCGCGCATCAACCCAACTGGCACTGAAAAACAGTCCCATTGATTCAACTCAACCTGATGTTCAGCATTGTCCCCCCAAAAGACAATCATCTTGCCATTTAAAGGAAAAAAAACTTCCTCAGTCAGGTGAGAATGCAAATTAGCGCCTTGCCCCGGTGGGATTTCAATTAAGCTGACACCAAAACGATGGTCGCCTTCAATGGCAGGACTGACCCCTTGGTTTTCTAAGACGCCTCGATTGATAATCTTATATAAGTTTTTCTGAAATCCAGGTAAGCGACTTTCAATAAATGATTCACCATACGGGGCAACCTTTCCCCAACGTGCAATCCGTCTCTTCTCCATTTCTTCAGAGTTCATTATTTCAGACATACTTGTCTCCTTCTTTTTATGATTTTATAGTTTTTACGACCCTACTTATTCAAATAATTGCGCATCATCAACTTTGGTGGATCGTAAAAAGTCTTCATCTACATCCACTCCAAGGCCATGCCCAGTAGGCACTGATGCAACTCCGTCCTTAAATACGGGAGGATTTTTAGTGTACTCATCTTGCAAATAAAGATTAGTCAAACTAATCCCCCAAGATAACTCAGGCAAAACAGAAGCAATTTGTAATAAAGCAGCCGTAGCAATATTTGTTTCAGCAACTTTACATGCTAAGTTAATTTTAAAACCTTCATGAGTGGCCATCGCACAAGCTTTAACAACCCGACTAACTCCACCCAACTTGATCGCTTTAAAACTCCCACCCTGCACTAATTTGCCATCTAAAAAATGTTCTAATTTTTCAATTGAACTTAATGACTCATCAACACCAATTGGGACCTCTGATGCAGCTGATAATGCTCTCCAGTCATCGTCATTTTTGGGAGTAATAGGTTGCTCAAAAAAGGCTAATCCTTTACCACTGATTAATTTCAAGTAATCGATTGCTTGGCCTAATTGGTATCCACGATTGGCATCTGCTGAAACTTGAGCATCTTTAGGTAAAGCAGTCAGCACCTCAATCGATCTTTTAGCATCCGCAGCTGGGGATTCCATTCCAACCTTTACCTTGAAACAACGCCACCCTTCATTATATTTTTCGAGGGCTTGATCCGCATCTTTAATCCCACCCTGTCCTGCAATCATCCATAATGCGGGTACGCTACTGCGGTACATCTTGCCTAGCAATTGATTCAGAGGAAGCTTTTGACTTCTTGCTAAAGCATCCATAAAAGCCATTTCAATCGCAGATTTTGCGGCGTTATTTCCTACCATGCTTTTATCAAGCTGATGAAGGAAAACTTCCGGATCAGAGTAGTCTTTATTCAAAATATCTGGAGTCAAATACCTTGCAGCACCTAACATCCCTGCCGCAGTTTCACCCGTCATCGTCGGCGCAGAAGCAGCCTCACCCCAACCAACCACACCATTATCACTTTCGATACGAACAAATAAATTATCTGAAGTTTCGATTAACTTTCCTGCCATCTTTAAAGGAATCCCTAATTTAAGACGACCAATAAAACTGTCTACTGTTTTGATTTTCATTTAAAGCTTCCATTTTTCATTTGTTGCATTGCTACACCTGATTTCTGAATAATTTGATTCACGCCATCGAGTTGTTTACAAAAACGTAAAAAACCATGAGGATAGCCCTCAAGCACATGAACTTCATGTGCAATTCTTTCGACTTTGAGCTTTTCTGCAAAATTTAAGGTGTCATCTAATAAGGGGTCTAAGTTGCCAACTAAAAGCCACATTGGAGGAAGCACTTTATTATTCGAGTCTATTGGAGATACTTGAGGCAATGTTTTTTGAGTTGAATTTTCTAAAAACTGATCCCAATACCAATTCATTGCCTTAGTCGATAAACCATATCGTCCATCTCCTAACCTATTCCAAGAATCTAAATTTGTATTTGCACTCAATACGGCATAGTACAAAACCATACCAACAACCTGTGATCGAGTCTTTTCATTTAAATAATCTTGATACACAGATAAAGCTAAATTTGCCCCAGCAGAGTCGCCAATCAAAATGAGCTTAACTGGATCAGACGACGTCGGTAACTCACTCTGGAAAATTTCCACTAACTCTTGTATGACATGTGCAATTTGTTTATTTTGGAAAGGGAATTTTTTACCCGGTGCAAGTGAATACCCGATCGATGCTAAAGGCATTTGACTAGCGGCACAAAATGCACGAGCTACACCGTCATGAGTATCTTCATCTCCAAAGGTCCAACCACCCCCATGTAAATAGATACCCCAAGTCGATTGATCAGTCGATAATTTGGGTAAATAACATCTCACTCGAATCGACTCACCCTCAAAGTTAAAAGTTCCTACCTCTACCTCAGAAACCTGAATTGGCTCTTGATTAAGATAAGCATATTGCTTTGCTAACTCGGCACGGGCAAAGGATAAATCAACCGTAGTCACATCTACGGCTCCCAAACCTAAATCTTTCATTTTTCCCATTAATCCGGCTAATTCAGGATTCATGGGTGTCTCAGGATATTTCATAGTTTGATAACCTTTAGGTTGAACTCAAAAAAACTAATTCCCATCATTCACCAAACGTGATCCCAATATTTTTGAAATTTTTAACAACTTCAGGTCCCCATCGACGATCAACCTCTTGCGCAATTTTTGGGTCAAATGCAACATCCCCAAAGGTATCCTTGATTGAACCCTGCACAAGCACCAGTAGTTTTGCATCATGGTCATCTGAGGCATTTCTAAAACGACGATAGACTCCTGGCGGAATTGAAATGAGGTCAAATGGCTCTAAAATAATACTTTCTTCACCATTATTTCCCCAAATAATTTCATACCGTCCACTTAAGCACATGAAAGTTTCAACCGTTCTTTGATGATCATGAAGTGCTGGTCCTTGTCCTGGAGGACAAACAGCAATAGCAACTTCAAGTCCAGGAACTCCAACCACAGCAGGTTTAGCAGCTTTACGAGTATTTCCCTCTGGCGCCATCACAGAATATACACTCTGAGCAGCAATCAATTCATAGGCTTCGCCCGGGATGCCAACACTTTGCTCATTAAAGCTTTTTTTACTAGGCACGAGGTCTTTAAAACGTGCTGTAAAGGCTTTCATTTCCTCTTGGCTATATGTCTTACCTTGCATCAAGGTCTCCTTATGTATTTGATGTGCATTATTCTCGTAAAAGTGTTCTTCTAAGAGATTTACTTTTTCCTGTCTATTCTATTACGAATTTATTTATTCTAGATGCATTTCTAATATTCTAGCCACATGCAGGGCCTCTCGCCCTGCACCATCTAAAATCTGATGCCGACAACTCGATCCATCCGCTGCTAATATCGCATTTGGCGACATACGAATGGCAGGTAGTAATTTCAGTTCTGCCATTTGCAGGGAAATATCCAGGTGTTCAGTTTCATAACCAAAACTTCCAGCCATCCCGCAGCAAGATGTTTCTATTAACTCAGGCTTAGCCCCTGGAATCAGTTTTAATAATTCCAGTACAGGACTGACCACATCAAATGCTTTTTGGTGACAATGCCCATGCAATAAAATTTGCTGTGTGGTTGGCTTCAAATGAAGCTCTAAACGCCCAGCATGTTTTTCAATCATCAAAAATTCTTCAAATGTAAAACTTTTGAGTGAAAGTTCTTCAGCCGATGTTCCTAATCCTATGACTAGAAATTCATCTCTTAAACTTAAAATACAAGAAGGCTCCAGTCCAATGATAGGAATATTTTGATGTACAAAGGGCAGAAGTACATCCGTCAATTCTTGCGCACTTTGTTTGGCAAGATCAATCATCCCTGTAGCTAGATAAGTCCGACCACAACAATAATGCCCTTTTACCTTCTTTGGAATATGAACTGAGTACCCAGCAGACTCTAGGACTTTTTGGGCGGCTAAGATATTTTCAGATTCAAACGTACCATTAAAGGTATCAGCCCACAAAACGACTGGCTTTTCTGATTTAAAAAATATCTCTAAACCATCATCAGTAGTCCGTTCTTCTTGTATAGACCAATAGTTATCAGAGCGCCACTGAGGCAAACTTCGTTTAGCCGATATTCCAATGAACTTTTCTAAAAGGTAAGCAATCGGATAAACTGAATTCCTCATATTGAGCAATGAAGAGAGCCCTGGGACTCTAGAAATCCAGTGTGCATAAAGAGGCAAATAGGCAATGAGTTTATCTCTTAAACTATGACCATGTTCTTTTTTGTAATGGTCTAAGAACTCAATTTTCATTTTGGCCATATCCACACCCGTTGGACATTCTCTTTTACATCCTTTGCAACTAACGCATAAGTCCATCGCTTCGTGAACTTCTGAACTAGCTAATCCAGCCCCACCCAATTGATTGGAAAGTGCTAAGCGTAAGGTATTCGCGCGCCCTCTGGTCAAATGCTTTTCATCCCGTGTGACGCGATAACTTGGACACATGCTGCCGGCATCAAACTTCCGACAATGGCCATTGTTATTACACATTTCAACTGCCTTAGACAAACCACCAGAAGAATCATTTCCAGTACCTGGCAATGAGACCTCCTCAGTCACTGGGTTATTTGTTACATTCCAAGTAGACCAGTCAAGTGATGTCTTTATCGGTGTTATTTTGTAGTCCGGTGAAAATCTAAACAGTGAACGGTCATCCATTTTAGGCGTATCAATAATTTTCCCAGGATTAAATAGAGCACCTGGATCAAATGCATGTTTAATTTCTTTGAGCGCCTGATTTAATACCGGTCCAAATTGCCAACTAATCCACTCACCACGACAAATACCATCACCATGCTCTCCGCTAAAAGCACCTTTATATTTGCGCACTAATTCTGAGGCCTCTTCTGCAATCGCTCGCATTTTTTGAGCGCCATCTCTTCTCATATCTAAAATAGGTCTTACGTGTAGGGTACCCACTGAGGCATGGGCATACCATGTACCGCGGGTGTTGTGCTTTCCAAATACTTCAGTCAACGCCGACGTGTACTCAGCTAAATGCTCTAAAGGTACAGCGCAATCCTCAATAAAACTGACCGGTTTTCCATCACCTTTGAGACTCATCATGATGTTAAGACCTGCTTTTCTAACCTCCCACAAATCCTTTTGGCGATGAGGATCTAACATTTGCACAACGCTACCTGGCAAACCAAGATCAGCCATCAACGTGACTAAGTCTCTTACCTTTTGTTCTAGGGGCGCTAATTCATCGCCCGCAAATTCGACAAGAAGTATTGCCTCCGGGGTTGTCGCAGTATGATCGATCAACCCAGTTTCGATCACTTTTTTGAATGCAGGGTTGACTCGTGCTAAATCAATCATCGTACGATCTACGAGCTCAACAGCACAAGGCCCTAACTTAACAATGTGCTGTGCACTATCCATCGCTTGATAGAAACTTGAAAAGTTAATCACCCCAAGTGTCTTATGAATAGGTAAAGGAGCTAACTTTAGTTTTAGTTTATTAAAATAAGCCAGTGTCCCTTCGCTCCCGACCAGCAAGTGCGCTAAGTTGACTTGACCGTCAGATGTATATGGTTTTTCATTCTGATTGTTGAAAATATCGAGGTTGTATCCAGCAACACGTCGCAAAACTTTAGGCCACATCGCCTCAATTTGCTCATGATGTTCATCTGCTAAGTTTTTTACAAATTGTCCTAATTGAAGAGCACGGCCGGACGCCTGATTCATCAGTCCAAAATGAGCGCTCTGCCCATCAGCCAGCCAGGCATCAATTCCTAAAACATTGTGAACCATGTTGCCATAGGCAATAGATCGACTCCCACAAGAGTTATTTCCTGCCATCCCACCAATAGTGGCTTGACCGGCAGTAGATACATCTACAGGAAACCATAGTTTGTGTTTTTTGAGCTGAGCATTCAAGGTATCTAATACGATCCCAGGCTCTACCTCAACCGTCTTTTTCTCGATATCAAGATCTAATACATTTCGGAAGTATTTGGAATTGTCGATGACAAGCGCAGTCCCCGTAGTTTGACCACACTGACTTGTTCCGCCACCGCGGGGCAAAATAGGAACATGAAACTCTTTTGTAATCTGAATGGCGCTGACAATATCTTCTGCTGTTTTAGGGATAAAGACAGCAATGGGCATAGCCTGATAGATTGAAGCATCTGTGGCATAACGACCACGATCCGCAATATCAACCAAAACCTCACCTGAAGTTTCTGAAGTTAGTCGTTGCCCTAAAAAGTGAGCTTCATTGGGTTTATTCATGAACTAAAAGGTTGTGAATATGACTTTGATAAAAGGTCTAGCAGCATGAGTTTTAAAGCTTTTATTCAAGATGATCAGAAAAATAAGAATACACTATTCTAAAGAGATTCTCTTGTATCCTCTAAAATACAAAGTAATTGATAACTACAGATAAAAACGAGATAGATATGCTAAAACTTGATTCCCACGCTTCTGGCCAACATTTTCTCCATATTCCTGGACCAAGCCCAGTCCCACCCCGTGTTTTAAGAGCAATTAGCTATCAAACGATTGATCATCGTGGCCCAGAATTTGGACAACTAGGACTAAAACTTATCAGCGGAATACAAAAGATTTTTAAAACGACCCAACCTGTCATTATCTTCCCCTCTTCAGGGACCGGCGCATGGGAAGGTGCCATGGTCAACACCCTTTCCTCAGGTGACTTAGTTCTGATGTATGAAACAGGTCACTTTGCCACATTGTGGAAAAAGCTAGCGGATCGTTTAGGTATAAAAACAGAATTTATCTCAAGACCATCCGGCGATAACTGGCGGTATGGTATCGATCCTCATCTGATCGAAGAACGACTTTTAAAAGATACGAATCATCAAATTAAAGCCGTTTGCGTTGTCCACAATGAAACTTCCACCGGTGTGACTTCGGACATTCAAGCGGTTCGCCATGCGATAGATAATGCCAAACACCCAGCATTACTCATTGTAGATACGATTTCTGGTTTAGCCTCTATTGATTATGAACATGAAAAATGGGGTGTTGATGTTTCTATTAGCGGCTCACAAAAGGGCTTAATGATGCCACCAGGCCTGGGATTTAATGCGATTTCACCTAAAGCCTTAGAAGCTAATAAAAAATCTAATTTAATTAAGGCTTTTTGGGCTTGGGATGAAATTTTAGAATCTAATAAAAACGGTTATTGGCCAACGACTCCCTCAACTAACCTGATGTATGGGCTTCACGAAGCCATGGAGATGATCATGACTGAGGGTTTAGATAATGTCTTTAAACGTCACGATCGTCTTGCCAAAGCATGCAGAGCAGCAGTTGCGGCTTGGGGTCTAGAACTTCAATGTCAAGATTCATCCGTTTATTCTCCAGTTCTTACAGGAGTGGTGATGCCTCAAGGCGTTAATGCTGATGATGTCAGAAAAGTAGCCCTAGAACGCTATAACTTATCTCTTGGAACCGGTCTTGGAAAGATAAAAGGACATATGTTTCGCATTGGTCATTTGGGTGATTGCAATGAACTTGCTTTATTGGGGGCATTGAGCGGCACTGAAATGGCCTTAAAAGCAACTGGTATCAAACTTACAGGAAGTGGAGTTGTTGCTGCCCAAGAAATTCTTCAGTAAAAACTATTTTTATAACAAAAGTATTGAGATATTAAGGGAAAAAATAACATGCAAGTATCTATAACAAAACTCTTTACCCGACTTTTGTGTTTAAGCCTTCTATCAAGCTTTCTGATCACTAGTTATTCTGCTATGGCACAGTCAAACCCATGGCCTTCAAAACCAGTCAAGCTGATTGTTGGCTTTCCACCTGGTGGAGGGTCCGATGCAATATCTAGAGTCATCGCCATGAACTTATCAACGATGTGGGGACAACAAGTCATTATTGATAATCGCGGTGGTGCAGCAGGAACAATTGCTGCAGATATTGCAGCCAAGTCTCCTAATGATGGTTACACCCTTTTATTAGCCCATGTCAACGCCAACTCAATTGTTCCTGCTTTAGGATCAAAATTACCCTACAACGCTGATACAGATTTCACTCCCATTGTCCTTCTAGGAATCACACCAAATATTTTGATTGCTAATGTCAATGCCCCAGCGAAAACGATCAAAGAGATGGTGAGCTATATGAAACAAAACCCAAACAAAATTAGCTTTGGGTCAGCAGGTAATGGAAGTACACAACATCTCGCACTTGAACTTTTTAAAGATAAAGCCGGTGTAGAAGCAATACATGTTCCGTATAAAGGAAGTGGGCCTGTGTTAATAGATTTAGTAGCAGGACATATTAACTATGCTTTTGAAACAATGACTGCCGCAACACCACATATTCAAAATGGCTCTGTCATTGCAATTGGCCAAACTAGAACCAAACGCTCTCCTGCCTATAAAGATTTACCAACGATGGAACAATTAGGCTTCCCAGGATTTGAAGCAACGGCTTGGTATGGGCTTGCTGGCCCTGCTAAGCTCGATCCAAAAATTGTCCAAAAAATCAATGAAGATGTAAATAAGGTATTAAAAATGCCAGATGTCATTGAGAAAATGAAAGTTGTTGGCGCAGAAGATGGTGGAGGATCACCTGAATCATTTAATAATTTCATCCTACAAGACCGACAAAAATGGGCTAAGTTAGTAAAAGAGGCTAATCTAAAAATCGACTTAAATTAGTGAACTGATGTTAATTTAGTACCACGATTAAAGAGAGTATTTATATCTTATCATTGGATCATGATGGGTTGATTGTGGATGATTTTCGGCACTTGGGTTTGTGGTGCTGGTGGTCGATA
>CAIJNI010000026.1 GCA_903821995.1 uncultured beta proteobacterium | reverse complement strand
CAAACCGTAGCTATACCAATCAAAAATAAAGCAATGTGATGAAATGTTGCCACCATGACAACTGATAAAACAAGCTGTAGCAAAAGCTAAATCAGGTGAATGGGTCATTACTATAGGCGGTTGGTCTAGAACGCAGTTCTTAGATGATCCTAGGGGATTTGATCTTGAAGAATTGGACCAAATTTCAAAAAGTATTCCTCTTGTTATTCAGGAGGTTTATCTTCGTACTTTTTTAAACTCTGCAGCAATTACACAATTAAATATTAATGAAAATACACCTGACCCTCGTGGTGGAAAAATTTTAAAAACTGCAAATGGGAAGGTATCCGGTATCGTTGAAGGTGCTGGAGGTGTAGCTTTTATAGCTGCAAAATTGCCCCTACCGAACCCTCAGGAATGGCAAGAAAATGTAAAAACTTACGCAAGTTATCTTAATCAATTAGGTATCACCGCTTGGTATGACGCTGGTGGTCGAGGTATTGATGAGCGTCATTATCATGCTTACCAGTCTTTGGCAGACCAAGGTAAGTTAACTGTAAGAGCTTTTTATACAACCATGCAATCACCATCTAATCCTGAAGAGGTAGATAAAGTTTTATTAGAGGTAAGTGCACAAAAACCTTTTCAGGGTAGTGATTTTATTGACAATATTGGCTGGGGTGAGTCTTTGTATGGACCTGCAACCACAACTTTGCTTAGTAGTGATTATAAAGTTCAGTCGCAAAATATGGAACAGGTCAGAAGATTAATCAAAGCGATTGCTTCAAAAGGATTGATGCTTAATGCACATGTGGAAATGAAAAATGCAATTGATGCCTATTTAGATGAATACGAAGCTCTTAATAAAGAGATCCCAATTAAAGGTTTGAAATGGAGTTTTTCCCACGTAGATCAAATCTCAATTGAACAAATCAATCGTATGAAAAAATTAGGTATGTCTGTAGGACTTCATTGCCGTCCATTAATTCAAGGTCAATTAATGCAAAATGTGCATGCAGACTACTCAAAAACTATGCCTCCATTTAGGATGGTTCAAGATAGTGGAATTACATGGGGACTGGGATCCGATGCAACAGCAGTAACAACTGCTAATCCATTCTATAACCTTGATTTTGCAGTTACAGGAAGAATGGTTAATGGAAAAAAGATTAATTATCAATCTGTGACTCGCGAGGAGGCTTTAATTGCTCACACAAGAAATAATGCTAAATTTTTATTTCAAGAAAATAATATAGGATCTATACAACCTGGTAAATATGCTGATTTGCTTGTGTTAAATAAAGATTATTTAACTGTGCCAATTACTGAGATTCGTAATCTATTTCCAGTGGCTACGATGGTTGCCGGTAAATTTGTCTTCATGAAATAATCTTCATATTTCTCTATTGTTGACTATAGGACTAAATTTTGAAACAGAATTTAACTCTGTATTCACTCTCTCTTTTCAAAGTTTTTTCTAAAACAATTGACTCATGAATTAACTGTGGACTAATTTAATATTAGGGGCTAGTAATTGGAGCATAAGAGACGGTTCTAGACTTTAATTGCTCAGAGCGTTACTCGCTTCTTGATAATTCTTTCTGAACTTTAGAGGATTTGAAATATAGTAAAAGCTTTCGGTGGTGCCTCCTGAGCCGACAACTGTCATATCACCATAGCTCAAAATGCGACCGATAATGCCTTGATTAACGGATATTGACTCTACCTTGCTCAGGTTCATTTCTAATGTTTTGCGACTGACCAGTCCGATTTTAATCATCACTCTTTTGTTTGTAATCACATACTCATTTGTTTTTAAGTCAATATAGGGGAGTAGGCCTAGTGTCAGCAGTGATCGCCAAGAAATAAAAGTCACCCAATGGTTTTTAGCTTCATAGATGACTTGTTCTCCAGCAATTAAGTTGTTATCTACATAATTTCCCACAGAAGACCTTTTGATTGAAGTATAGATTTTATGAAAATTCTATACAGAGGGTTAGTTAGATATCACAGTGTACGGAGTAAAGCTGACCAAATTCTTATTTAGTTTTGATTCAAACTCTGATTTTTCGCGTAGAACCTTAGAGGTGTATCCACCATCGTTATAGTAAGCGCCTCCAACATAATAGCGAAGCGCAGCTTGTAAAGAACCTGTTTGAGCAATGAGTTGCCTTATTACCACTGCGCCAATTCGGATATTAGCTTCAGGTCTGAAGGCGGCAGAATTCCCACCGTAGGGCGCATAAAGATTAGTTTGAAATCCTGTGATCACTTGCATTAAGCCTTGGGCCCCAGCAGGACTTTGTGCTTTAGGGTTGTAGCCAGATTCAACGGCCATTACTGCTAGGAGTAGGACGGGGTCTAGATTGGTCTCTTTACCAACAACAACTGCGTGAGAGATGTATTCCGTCGCAGCGACATAGTCTAGCCTGTATTTCTTAACAATATGCTCGGCCAATACTTTTTGATTAGCGATCGTATCAAGTATGGGCGTATTTGTTGCACTCATGTCAATTTTGCCATTGTATTGACTAGCCACTTGTGCAATGGATGGAGTATTTTTATTCAAAATAGCCATGTTAATAAGTTCAATTTCACTAAATTGATTTGATCCTATGTCAATGGATACTTTAGTAATTGATGGACTGGTATAGTTCTCTGCAAGGTTCTGGACGTCTTTAATCAAGTTTTCAGGCAACAGGGTAGATGCGAGCTCAGCTCTGAGTGGGGGATTGATCATTGCTGCAAAGAAGCAGAATGCTCCGATGACTGCAGAACTGTTTTTCAGTAGATTGAAATTGCGACGACTAAAGAACTTTGACCCAATACATTGAGGCAATTTGGCTAAGTGATATAGAAAATTTTTTAATTTCAAAGAAAGCAACCATGGGTCAAGAACATGGGGCTATCTTATAGCTTTAATTGGATTGGTCAAGAATATAGAATAATGAAATGATAACTAAAAGTAATATAAATCATTCAAAATTCAATAAATAAAAAAAATCCTTTTAAACTTAATAAGTTTCAATGTGTTACAAAAATAATTTTGAAAAGGAATTGACGGGGTAATTAGTTAAAAATCTACACATCGTGCATTTTTTTATGATGTGGAATGAGGATTGTGGTCAAAATGACAACTTTCATCCCAAGTTACACCTCTAACCCCACTTGATTTGGAGAGTAAAAATACTTTATTTCACGGATTTTACAATTCAAATATTTTATGATTTTTCCTTGAACTCCGCCCGATCAAGAGAAAATTTCTTTTATTTACAGTAAGATATTGACACTTAATTCTAGAATTTAATAATAAAGCTGAATGGTTTTTGCCTCCCTCATTTTCTTGTACATATTTTTACCACTTAATTTGCTGGTTTATTTTGGTAAAAGTATTCGTGATTTTTGTCATATTGCTCTTCGATCTCCTGCTCAAATTCCAAGCTATTTCGCCCAAATAGGAGAGCCAGCTACCCAGTTTCAAAACTTAGTTTTAGTTGCGTTTAGTATGTTGTTTTATGCTTGGGGGGAGCCTATTTGGTTATCTCTTCTGCTCTACAGTTCAGCAATCGATTGGAAAATGGGGCAGTTCATTGAAAAATATCAAGGTACTGCAAAAGCTAAAATACCCTTGATTATTTCCTTGCTTTCTAATTTGTCACTATTAGCAGCATTTAAATATTGTGACTTCTTTGTGGGGACAGTGAATGGAATCTTAGGTCTAAATATTCATTCACCAGGATTTTCCTTACCTATTGGAATTTCTTTTTATACCTTTCAAACAATTTCCTATGTCATTGATGTGTATCGTGGCGAAGTTAAATCTCAAAGAAAATTCTTAGACTTTCTATTGTTTGTAAGTCTGTACCATCAGTTAGTCGCCGGCCCAATTGTGCGTTATGTGCATATTGCCCATGAAATCAAAAACCGCAGGCACACCTGGACAGATTTTAGTTATGGGTTGCACCGGGTTTGTTTTGGGCTATTTAAAAAAGTATTTGTTGCTAACGTCTTAGGGGAATGGGCAAATGCGAGTTTAAATTCAGATTTGACACAAATCTCTTTGGTGGATGCCTGGTTGGGGTTAATCATGTTTACCCTTCAGATTTATTTTGATTTCTCTGCCTACTCAGATATGGCTATTGGCCTTGGGAGAATGTTTGGCTTTCACTATTTGGAAAATTTTAATCATCCTTATATCTCCCGAAGTGTCACAGAGTTCTGGCGCAGATGGCATATTTCTCTGAGTACATTTTTTAGGGATTACATTTATATTCCGCTTGGAGGAAATCAAACCAAGGCGATGCGCAATTTATTTATTGTTTGGGGTTTAACGGGGTTATGGCATGGTGCGAGTTGGAATTTTGTGATTTGGGGTCTGTATTTTGGTGTTTTTATTGCCTTTGAAAGAATGTTCCTTGCTAAGTTTCTTGGAACATTGCCTAAATTTTTAAGTCATATTTATCTCTTGTTTGTTGTTGTGATTGGCTGGGCAATTTTTTACTTTACGGACTTTTCTAAATTAGCACTGTTTCTAAAGGTTTTATTTGGTTTTACCAGTAATCCTTTTACTTCTATTCATACTGCAAACAATGTGACGAGTCGGATATTTGTCTTGGTACTTGCAATAGTATGGTGTGCTCCATTGGGCGATTGGCTGAAATCATATGTGATGAAACTTGGACGTAATCCTCTCAATCAATACTATGGTTGGGTTTTTCTCTTGATATTAGATGTGGTGATGTTGTTATCGTGCACGAGCCTTTTGGTTGGGCAAAGTTATAACCCATTCTTATATTTTAGATTTTAAATGAGACTCAAAAAATTATGATAGAAAACTCATTATTTAATCTTGATCATGAAACTCCCAAAATAACCACTTATAGAGCAATCTATTGTCTGACGATTCCAGTCATCTTGTTTATTTTTGGGATATTTTTTCTAAGGGATATATACAATCCAGTTCAAGTATCACTAGAAGAAAAACGCAAGTTATTCCAATGGCCAGAGTTAACGATTCAATCGTTAGTTAATGGGACTTATACGAAAAATGTTGAAGCCTATATATCAGATCATTTTCCATTGCGTGGCGTAATGATTCCCTTAGCCAGTCACCTGAAATCCTTAAGGGGGATAAATTTACAAGATTACGTGCTTGAAATCAAAGGTGCTGATAACGGCTTTGAAGATACTAATTCTATGGATGCGCGACACAAAAAAGCAAATGAATCCAATAAAAAAGATTCTAATGGATTAAAAATGGTAGAAGGCGTTTTAATTCATAAGGATCAAGCGCTATTTCTTTTTGGGGGAAGTGCTGCGTCGATTCGGGGGTTTGCAAATTCAGTGAATTTCTGGAAAGATAAATTTGCAAGCGATCCATCACTCAAATCGCCGATCAAGGTTTCAGTAGTTTATACACCTACTAGTAGTTATTTTTATCTTCCGGAAAAATATCAATCTCATGCAAGAGCGGAAGCAAAGAATATCGAAGATCTTCGGGCACAACTTTCTCCAGATATTCATTTTGCTCAAGTTATTCAAGAGATGCAGGGGCATGAGAGTGAACCATTATTTTATAAGACAGATCATCACTGGACAGGACTAGGCGCCTATTATGCCTACCGTGCATGGGCTATTTCAAACCAAATTAAGCCGGTTAGTTTGTCGGATATGGATAAGCATATTGCACCGGGTATCTTGGGCTCTTATTGGAATTTAACTCGCGCTCCAGAAATAGAAGGTGCGGATAAGTTTACGGAGTATTACATTCCTCCCGTCAAGGTGTTGAGTAGTTTTGAATATGCAGGGCCAGATCAAAAGACTCCAGTTGCCTGGTCTTTCTTCTCGCCTAAGTCACCGGGCTATTTGATTTTCTTAGGTGGTGATTTGCCGTTAATGGTGGCCAATACAAACGCAGGTACTGGAAAGAAAGTATTGTTGGTCAAAAATTCTTACGGGAATGCATTTGCCCCTTATTTGTTATCTCATTTTGACACGGTTGTTGTCATTGATTATCGATATCTAACGAGAAATATAAAAGAAATTATTTCGACTTTTGGTATTACCGATCTGGTTTTTGTTAATGTGACTATGATTGCGAATTCTGGAGCTCATCAGCAGCGCTTAAAAGATTTGGCTAATGGATCAAAAAATGCTTGGTCCTTAAATGGGGAAAAAGAAGATTCTAAAAAAGGGATAACAGGCAATGAAGAATCGACTGTCGTTCCCAAAGAAAGTTTAAACGATGATCGGAATATCGAAAATTTATCTGAAAAGAATCCTGACATCAGTAATAATCAAAAGAATGGCCAGTGATTTATCGCTACCCATTGCTATCAATGCTGTTAAATCGATTTAAGAACTATTGGTTAAAAATAATGAAGAATCAACATTTTGCTTATTTTATCCCCCTGATTGTGGCTAATTTTTTATTCAATTCCACCCTTGTTTTAGGTGTAACAAAAAATAACAGTAGCGCATCTCAATCAAAATCATCACAGGCTAATAGAAGTAACGTGAGTAGTTCGTTAAGCAATATTACTTCGCCTACTAGTGCTCAGGCTGATATAGATACTCCAAAAGCGTCAGAGTTAATTCTTAAGCAGGGAGATCGTATTGTTTGGTTTGGGGATAGTATTACAGCGGCAATGGCTTATGCGAGATATGTCGAAGATTTTTTTCTTTTAAGAAGGCCGGATTTGCAAATGAGTTACGTCAATGCTGGTATTGGTGGCCATTCTGCGTGGAATGGTTTAGAGAGAATTGATCGTGACGTATTGGCCTATCAACCTAATGTTGTTTTTATTAATTTTGGCATGAATGATGCGGGCTATTTTGACAATAGTTCTCACGCCAATTTTTTCCCTAATATGGATAGCATCATTGCTCGTTTAAAAGCTGCTGGAGTAAGGAAGATTGTTTGGATTGATCCCTCGCCTATCGATTTAGTTGGGGTAGCGGGAGGGAATAAGTTATATGCACGTCAAAAAAATCTTGAAAAATACACCTATGCAATGCATCAGAGACCATCAGATCCAGATGTCATTATTATTAATTGGCAGGGTCCTTTAAAACAAACTTTAAAGAACCTTGGGGCGGGTAGTTCGCTTCGATTGATTTCTGATAGGATTCACCCCGGTCCTGCTGGGCATGCGATCATGGCAACGCAAATCCTTCGAGGGATTGGTGCTGATTTATCCGAGTCGATGATTAGTAGTAATTACAGTGCACAGGAGTTGAGCTCTACATTTAAGGTGGTCGGTATTGCTGAATTGCCGCTGAAAACTGTTAATTCTCCAATGAAAAATGCAGTCAGTGCCACTCTTGATATTACTTCAATGCTTCCCCCCGTACCATTTCCGATTTCTATTGCGGATCGACAGTTAATTAACAATGCTGAAGTGAATGCTTTGGGAAAATTCATATGGAAAATAGATGGTCTAGATAGTGTTAGGAAATATACTATTTCAATTGATGGTATTTTTGTTGGGGCATACTCTGGAGCTGAATTATCTAGGGGGGTGGATTTGCTAAAGGATCAAGAAAGACGTAATAAAATTTTTATAGAAAAGCTATCTACCTCTGAGGCATGCAACTTATCAACAGAAATGGTCTATTTTAGAAATTACGACTGTATTTCAAGCATGTTGTATAAGAAAGACCAATTGCGTCTAGCAACGCGGACAGATAAAAATGTAAGCTTCCCAGATTTTATGTCTGATGACTTTCAATCGTATCAGTCATTGATACAATCTTGGGCAAACAAGGTTGACCAATCGATCGTATTAAAGGCCAGAGAGATAAATAGCCAGCTTCATCTGTTAAAAATCGAATCCGAAAATTAATTATGTTTACTTTATTTAAAGTCCAGCGTAGAAAGCTTTACTAGCGTTTGCAATTCTTTCTGCAGCGGCCCAATTTGGATAAGCTGCGGTGAACTCTTGCGTAGTAGTTTTTGCGACATCGTCGACTGACACCCCTTGAGCTTTTAGAGTGCCAACACGCGCTTGTAGTTTTTGAAAATAAGTACGCCAATCAATAATCATTGCATTGTCACCCATAGCGCCGTGGCTTGGAATAATGATCTTGGCATTGATACCTTCAAGTGTATTTAGACTTTTTATCCAGTTAATGCCACTCGCATAGGGACTAAAGAAACCAGGGAATGCACCTTTCATGGCGATATCACCTGAAAAGAGAACACGATCTTCTTCAATAAAAATAGATGTATCACCTTTTGTATGTGTTGGGCCAAGCCATGTGAGTGTCACATGGACTCCACCTAAATCGATTCTTTGTGTTTTATTAAACAACAGATCTTTAGAAGCTTTAGGGTAGCTCGCATTTAATAGTAAAAATTCAGTTTCAGGAGATCGTTTTCTAAAAAGACTGAGCATTCCTTGGCCAAATTCAGCGATATCTTGCTCAAGAGCTACAGAGTAGACGAATTTTGTTTGGGCAGGAAAAGCCATAGCTCCGGAAGTATGTTCTGGATGATAGTGGGTTGGCGCCATATATATGAGTTCATTTTTACTGAGTTTACGAACTTCATTCAGGACGGTCACACCATTTCTCAAGCCAAGGCCGGGATCAATCACGAGTGTGGCCTTGGTTCCTACAATAATTCCCACATTCGGAATGAGGGGGGTGTATTTTGAATCTGGAATGACATAAACATGCGGGGAGACTTGAACGGTTGTTCCCTCTTGAATAATTGGAGTAGGGGGTAATTGCTGAGCTTGTAAACAACTAGTAATTATTATAAAAGTTACGAAAAATACTTTTGTTGAAAGAACTTTAAACATGTTGAGTCTCCCCCAGTAATTACTTTTTAGATTGAATTATTGTTATGTTGTTCTAAGGATATCCTAGTTACCTGGGGCAAACTAGAACAAATATAAAAATAGGTAACTCAAATTAGGGGTTAACCTTCATGCAGGGCGGCATAGTTAGGATATAAGATGATAAAACTCACTAGGTATTAGCCCTAGTATTCTTTGACTTGAATGACAACGATGAGAAGTGCTAAAACAACGGATTTTAAATCTTGCAGTTAACAGTGATTCTTTCTGGCATGATTTTTTTTATAGTGGTATTTCTATAAAATCAATTGAGTATCAGAATGATTTAATGGGTAATAAATGACTATTTTTGAAATGATTAACATTTGGGGTTTTTATGGAACAGTTTGACGTAGTTGTTGTTGGAAAAGGAAACGCTGCATTATGTGCTGCTCTTGCTGCTTGTGATAAAGGCGCAAAAGTTGCCATGTTGGAAGCGGCACCAATTGATGACTCCGGTGGTAACAGTCGTTTTGCAGGGGGGGTAATGCGATTTGCGTATAGTTCTGCTAAAGACTTACAACGTCTAGCTGATATTCCTGATGATGAAGCTGAATCAACTGACTGGGACAATAACTCAAGGGATATCTTCTTCGATGATTTGCTCCGTGTTACAAATGAGCGTACAGATCCTGACTTATGTGAAACACTTGTGAATAATAGCTTGGAGGCGATGGTCTGGTTAAGAAGTCAAGGTGTGAGGTTTGTGCCGACTTACCGCGCGCAATCTGCCATTGTGAATGGTAAGAGAAAATTCTTTGGCCGCATGCCAATGGAAGTATCCGGTGGTGGCCCTGGTTTAGTTCAATATCTCAATGACACAGCAGTTAAAAAAGGGGTGCAGATATTTTATGAAACTCGAGCTGTTTCTTTAATCTATGATGGTGTTAAAGTGTCCGGCGTTAATGCGAAAGTCAAAGGCGTACCCACTGAATTTCATGCAAAATCTGTTGTCCTTGCCTGTGGTGGTTTTGAAGCAAACCCAGAGTGGCGTACAAAATATCTAGGCCCAGGTTGGGAATTAGCTAAGGTCCGCGGTACAAAATACAACATGGGTGATGGTTTAAAAATGGCGCTGGATATTGGGGCGTGTCCTTACGGAAATTGGTCTGGAAGACATGCGGTTTCATGGGAGCGTTACGCCCCTGAATTCGGGGACTTAACTTTGCCACATAGTTCATATCGCCATAGTTATCCAATGTCCTTGATGATTAATAACGAAGGTAAACGTTTTGTAGATGAAGGGATCGATTTTTATAATTTTACCTATGCAAAATATGGTGGCGAGGTCTTAAAGCAGCCAGGTCAAGAAGCTTGGCAAGTATTTGATGCTAAGGTCAAACATATCCTTCGTCCTGAGTATGGTGACAGGATGGTCACCCGTGTTGTTGCCAACACCATTGAAGAGTTAGCTGAAAAAATGGAAGGCGTTAACGCCAAGGGATTCTTAAAAACAGTTGAAGAATTTAATGCTGCGGTAAAAACTGAAGTGCCATTTAATCATGCGATTAAAGATGGACGAGGCACAGAAGGGATTGAGCCACCCAAATCCAATTGGGCAAATCCTTTAGATACGGCGCCATTTGAGGCATATCACACCACGTGTGGTATCACATTCACTTTTGGTGGCTTACGTATTAATCCAAAAGATGGTCAGGTGGTTGATGTGCATCATCATCCAATTCCAGGGTTATATACAGCTGGTGAAATGGTGGGCGGTATATTCTATTTCAACTACCCAGCAGGAACTGGTTTGGTATCAGGTGTGGTCTTTGGAATGATTGCAGGAAATGGTGCTGGTGAGGCTTCTTTAGCCAATTAATATAAGAGCCTTTCTGTAATAAGAGGCCAAAGCTGACAAAGTGGAATAAGTATGTTCACACAGGATTTAGCGAATTTCGTTTCAGACGCATGGTCTTGTGCTATGGCGGAGGACCTATTGCTCAAAGCCCAAGATGCTTTCATTGATTGTTTGGGAGTTGGCTTAGCAGGATCTTTAGAACCTGTGACAGAAAAAGCAATCGCCTGGAGCAAGATGAATGGTGCTGGTAGTTTTGCTATATTTGGTCAGCATACCTCGGTTGGACTTGCTGATGCTGCATTTATTAATGCAATATCTTCTCATGCGCTTGATTTTGATGATAGCCACCCTAATCTCAGGGGGCATCCGAGTGTGACATTAGTCCCAACTGCTCTTGCAATTGGTCAGATGCAAGGCTCATCAGGAAAAGATGTATTAAAAGCCTATGTTCTTGGGCTTGAGATTGCTGGTAAGCTTGGAAGGGCGGTAGGTGAGGAGCACTTTATCAAAGGGTGGCATTCTACCGCGACGATTGGTGCATTTGGAGCCACAACGGTTGCTGCCTGTTTGTTAGGATTAAACTCTTTGGAATTACAGCATGCTTGGGGACTTTTAGCTTCGCAAACGAGTGGTCTGGTTCGTAATTTTGGCACGATGACCAAACCGTTTCATGCTGGGCATGCGGCAAGAAGTGCAGTTCAATCTGCATGGTTAGTTAAGCAAGGGTTTACATCAGATCCCATCATTTTTGATGGGAAGAATAGCTTTTTAGATACTTATGGTGGCAGAGATAGACAGTCCCCGAAGGAGATTTTGAGTCACTTAGGGAGCCCCTGGGAAATCGTTAATCCTGGTGTGTACGTTAAAGGTTGGCCTTGTTGCTACTCAAACCATCGTGCTATTGGTGGTCTTTTTGGATTAATAGAGAAGCATCAATTAGTTGCCAAAGAAATTGAAAATATTGCCATTGGATTTTTACCAGGTACAGATACAGCGCTTGTCAGTAAAGATCCTAAAACAGGCCTTGAAGGTAAATTTAGTATTGAATATGTTTTATCTGCCATATTTTTAGATGGGGAGCTAACTTTAGAGACGTTCTCAGATGAAATGGTAATGCGAGGCTCAGCTCAAAGCTTCATTAAAAAAATTCAGCGTTACGCCATTGAGGATGACAAAATCTATTCTGGAATCTCAGGGTATACCGATTTAACTGTATTAACAAGTAGAGGTGAATTTAAAACTCGAATTGATAAAGTTCCAGGGTCTCCCGCGTGGCCACTTTCTGAAAAAGATAAAAAAATAAAATTTATTGATTGTGCCAAGCGTGCAATTGGACCGGAGCAAGCAGAAGAGTTATACCAGGAAGCAAGTCATTTAATACAGAGTTTAGATTTAAGGAAATTGATTGATTTACTAATACCTATTAAGTAGTTCAACCAGAAAGAAATAACAGTTTAGTTATTCAGGGGGAGACATATGCAACACTATAAAAAGTGCCTTATTAGCATGATTGGAGCTTTGCTAGTTGGTTCTACAGCGATGATACATGCTGCGGAGAATCCTGCTGATTGGCCGACTCGGCCTGTAAAAATTATCATTCCTTTTAGTTCGGGTGGTGGGACAGATAACTTATCTCGCGTACTTGCTCAAAAGTTAACTCAAATCTTTGGGCAAACTTTTATTGTTGATAATCGACCGGGGGGTGGCGGTACGATTGGTGCTGAACAAGTCGCTAGGTCAACTCCAGATGGCTACACCTTATGTATTGTTTCAGGAAGTTATTCTGCTAATCCAGCATTACATAAACTTCCTTACGACCCTGTTAATGGCATTACGCCTATTAGTTTATTGGCCACAGGGCCTTTAATTGTCGTTGCAAGTTCTTCTTTAAAGGTGAAAACGTTTCCAGAGTTAATTACATATGCTAGGACTCATCCGAATGAAGTTTCTTTTGGATCAACAGGTATAGGAAGTAATGCTCATTTAGTTGGTGAGATGGTTGATCAAATTACAAATGTCAAAATGACACATATTCCCTATAAAGGAGCGGGACCTGGTCTGACTGATTTATTATCAGGGCATCTTAATTTAGGGTATTACACCTCAGTTGCTGTGACACCATTTATTCAGTCGGGTAAGTTAAAGGCCTTAGCTGTAACGACGGAAAATCGTGTCGATAGTTTGCCAGGAGTTCCTACGATCAAGGAATTTATTCCTGAATTTGGTTCAATGGAGCATTGGTATGGTTTATGGGGGCCAGCCGGTATCCCACCAGAAATTGTGAATCGCTTAAATGCTGCTGTATCTAAGGTGATCGATACTCCTGAAATGCAAGAAAGAATTTTGGCGGAGGGGTTTTCTCCTTATAAGGGATCTCCAGAAGACTTCCGTAAACGTTTATCGATAGAAGTTCCTCGTTGGATTAAAGTCGCTAAGACCGCTAATATCAAAATGAATGATTAATCGAGAGTGCTTTATGCGCAGGTGATTCCACCATCTAAGATGAGGGTTTGACCAGTCATAATCGATGCAGCCTCACTAGCGAGGTAACTCGCTGCTGCGGCAACATGTTCGGCAGTGCAAAAACGGCCTAGTGGAATCTTGCTCAGTCTAGATTGGCGATACGCTTCATCTGGATTAAATTGATTAATGCGGGCAGCAGTTTCAACTCGACCTGGTGCTATGGCATTAACCCGAATATCATGCTGCGCCCATTCAAGGGCTAACATTTTTGTCATGTGCATCATGCCTGCTTTTGAAATTCCGTAGGTACTTCTTTCGGCTGTGCCTACGACACCATGTAATGAAGCAATGTTGATGATTGAGCCAGCTTGCTTATTCTGTATCAGATACTTTCCTACCGCTTGAGTTATAAAGTATGTGCCTTTTAGATTGGTATCTATCACAAGGTCCCAATCACTCTCGCTAACGTCTTCTGCTGCTCTACGAAGTGCGACTCCTGCATTATTGACTAGAACATTAATCTGACCCAATTGTTTTAGCGTGGATGAAATGCATTGAGCAATACTTTTTTGATCGCGAAGATTAAGTTGTATAGCGATCGCGTCAGAACCAATCGCTTTAATTTCTGCGAGTACTGGATCTAATTTTTGAATATCACTAGAAGAGGTTAAAGCCAGTCGATAGCCATCACGTGCAAGCGCAAGAGCGGTAGCATGTCCTATACCTTGGGCTGCACCTGTAACGATAGCGACTGGCGTGAGTGTTGTTGTCATAAATTATGAAGTGATTACCATCCTTTAGGTTCGTTCTTCATGAATGATAACGCCATTAATTCTTTAGCGAGTGCTGCGTGCTCTGTTTGAGTTAATTGGTTTTGTGGTGGTCTTGGAATGCCGCAATCTCTCCCCATGGTGACAAGGGCGCTTTTTAATGAGGCGAAACCATATTTCTTCAATAAAAACATTAATGCAGCCATATCTTCTTGAGCTTTACGCGCCTCTGAATACCGCTCAGTTCTGCAAATGGTATACAGATCCTTTACAAGATTGGGGGCGATACTACTGAGTGAAGAAATCATACTCGTAGCACCAATGGTGCCGGCTGAGACCATATATTCATTACCAGCCAATAATTGGAAATCTGGTTTAGTCCGCCAAACATTTGAGATGATATTGATCATAAACTGCCAGTCAAGGCTAGCATCAATTAATCCCGAAAAATTACCCAATTGCTCTACAAGTTTGAGGACTTGGTCGGTTGAAAGCTTAATGCCGCCCATCTCATCGGGAGAGTAAAAGAGAAAGAAGGGAAGTTTTACTGCGTTGGCAACTTGACTAAAGTGTTCAGAAATCATCGCAGCTGGCGGAGTCCAGTAGTAGGGTGTTGTACAAATAATCGCTGCTACGCCACTCGCTTCTGCGTATTTTGCTCGAGCCACTGCAATGGATGTTCCAGAATCACTCACATGAGCTAGAACAGGAATGCGACCATTGACTTGTTTTAGAACAAAATCAAACTGAGCGCGCTGTTCAAGATCAGTCAAGCTGACAGATTCACCAGGATGCATTGTGATCGCCAGGGATTGGGCGCCATGTTTGATATGAAACTCGATGACTTGTTCAAATTTAGCGTAATCAATTTTACGATCTTGGTTAAACGGCGTAATCGGTGCGTGAACTAAACCGGGGGTAAAAGTAGACATAGAAGGGGCCTTATTAAAAGATGGATTTACCAACCATGAGGTTCGGTATCAAGAATGCCTAACTCTTCAAGCTTCTTAGCAATAAAGGCTTGACGTTCCTTAGTGGCTGTTGGCAAGGGAGGTCTTGTAGGGCCTACGGGTCTACCCATGATGACCATACCACCCTTTAATGAAGATGGATATTGATCTCGGAATAAATCCCACAATTGAGCTAATTTAAATTGAAGCTCTCGCGCTTTAACACTATCACCTCTCATGCAAGCATCAAATAATTGGGTGCATAAGTTAGGGCAAATTCCGCCGGCAGAAGAGTAAGATCCAACGCAACCGAGTGGAACTGAAGGAGCTAAAAATTCAACTCCCGCTACGATTGAAAAGTCAGAACGTACTTTTAGGGCAGCTCTTGAGATCTCTAAAAATTTAGCACTATCAAAGCTCGCTTCTTTCATGGCAACTAAGCTAGGAACATTTTCAAGTAGCCGTGTAACTAATTCGCCTGTAAATTCAATACCTTCGAGGTAGCTTGGCGAGTTATACGCAATGATAGGGAGGTCCATTGATTTGCTTAGGCGGACATAATATTCATAGATAGCGTCTTGTGATGGGCTCCAGAAATAAGGGGTGATTGCGATAATTGCATCGGCACCAATTTTTTGAGCGTGCTGAGCGAGCTCAATAGAATCTTCCACAGAAAGTGCGCTGACATGGACAGAAACTGGAACTCTTCCAGCAACAGTTTTAACTGCTACTTCTGCAAAAGCTTTACGCTCAGGTATGGTTAAATTCAGTGATTCTGCTTTGTGATGAGGCCATGATATTGCTGTAGCCCCAGTTCTTACGTGAAAATCCAGTAATTTTTCAAAGGTAGGTAGGTCAGGAGAAAAATCATCCTTCAAAGGTGTTACGGGACTTTGCATTACGCCTTTAAGAATAAGCGGCATGTATTTTCCAATCCATAGTTAAGTTTGTGGGTTGCTATCTATTACCTTGATTATTCTAGTGAAATTTGGGGATTTTGAATCATAGCTAGGTATACAATCACCTTTAACTCTACAATTAAATATCACCATGGATCGCTTACACGGCATTGTTGTATACCTCAGAATCGTTGAAATTGGCACTCTCAGTGGAACAGCAAGAGATCTAGGGGTTTCTACTGCTGCAATTAGTGCTACTTTGGCTAGATTAGAGGCAAAACTATCTGTCACCCTACTAGATAGAACGACTCGTCGTTTAAGGGTTACGGAAGAGGGGGCGGAGTTTTACGAACGCTGCAAAAAACTGATGTTTGACCTTGATGAAGCTGAATTATCTGTAGGTAGTGCAGGTAAAGAGCCTAGGGGTAAATTAAAGGTCGGTATTCCTTCAGGTCTTTGTAAAATGTGGGTAGTTCCGCATTTACCTGAGTTTATTAAAAAATATCCAGCAGTTTCCCTAGAGATTGTTTGTAGTGACTATGTTCCTTACACGATTGATGATGGGCTTGATTTATCAATCCAGGTTGGCGAACTACATTCATCAAGACTAGTGATGAAACATTTATCGAGTATTAACTATGTCGTTTGTGCATCGCCAAAATATTTAGACGCAAAGGGGATTCCACAAACGCCAGACGACTTGAAACAGCATGCGTGTATTTCATATCGTCGCCCAAGAAATGGTTTGATACGAGAGTGGCGATTTAAAGACGCAGATAAAAATCAACATATGGTGATCGATGGTTTTCTCACATTTAACAGTGGCGAAGCGCTCGTAAGCGCTGCTGTTGCTGGTCTAGGTGTAATTCAGTTAGCCGAATACTATGTTCGGCCAATGATTGATGCTGGTCAACTTATTCCAATTTTAGAGTCCTACGCAGTCAAAGGCTATGACATTTCTGTCGTATTTAGACAATTTAAAAATTTACCGCCTAAGATGCGTGTATTTGTTGATTTTTTAAGCGCAATATTTCAAAAGTTTCCATAAATGTAAACTTGTAAACACTGCAAATTCTTAGGAAATAAAAACTATGAATTACTTATTAATTTAATAAGAATTGTATGGCTCGTGCCTGTTAAAGTTATGATTGAAGTGATATTAAATAAACACTTCAATTTCGAAAAATAATTTCGGGGTTTGATATCGTACGCAGGCGCTACTGAAGGATTGACTCATCATTAGTGAACCTATGTTACTTACATAGTAATCACTTTAAGATTAAATAAAATGGAAATCGTAGATTTTAATTTAGAACGTTTTGAATATTGTTGTTACTTAAAAAAACAAGAAGAAGCAACGCAAGAGCTTTTAACAATACTCAAGATATTTGATAAAAACTATGGTGCATTAGACGGCTCCTTTTCAGCTAATCCGCTGAAATCTTCAACAACGAGTCCTGAAACAATCGATCAACACATCTTGACGAGGATTTGCTCTGCGATTACCACACTGTTTGTGGACCCCGAGTACACGATTTCTGATGATGGATTCTTGTTGATGATGCCATTTCACCGTTGGATTTCAGCATTATTTGCAAGTACGCATTTTAAGAATGCCGATCATGTGATTCGGGCGCTTAATTTATCGCAGGAAGCAAATTCTCCATTTGAGATTTCACAAAAATATTTAACTAAATTTTGTTTGTTGTATTCGACTGAGTCAGAGATCGAACTTAATCCGGAAGCAATTTGGCAAACATCGCCTGTCATTGCAGCTAATTTATTTTTAGCGCTCATTTCAAATCGCTTTCAAGGAAGTATTGCCTCCCATTCTAAAAGAGAAGTATTACTCCAGTGGCTTCCAGAGCGCTTAAAAGAGATTAATTCCCTAGACTTATTGCCTGTCAATATATTGCATGATGTCTATATGCATTGTAGTTATGCTGATATTGCAAGCAAACACGATATCAAAAGATCTATTAATGTACTCATTCGTAGAAAGATCGAAGAATGGGGCTTTAAAGATCGCAAAAAAACTACAGGTAAAAAGCAATATGCTCACGGCAAACCGGTTATGGTCGTTCTGTTGGAATGGTTTTCTGAGTCGCATTCCATCTATAGGACTCACTCAACGACTTTAATTGCTGCAAAAGAAAGATTTCACATCGTTGGTGTTGGTCTTGAGTCTACAGTTGATCAAGCGGGTAAAGATGTATTTGATGAGTTTATTGATCTTAATCTCGCTAAGGGCTTATATCAAATTACAAAAGAAATACAAGAAACATGTGAGAAGTTTGATGCTCAGGTTTTATACATGCCAAGTGTTGGTATGTTCCCTTTTACAATGTTCATTAGTAATATGCGCAATGCTCCCTTACAAGTCATAGCCTTAGGTCATCCAGCCACAACTAATTCTCCATATATTGATTATGTGGTTGTAGAGGAGGATTATTTGGGAAGTCCTTTGGTGTTTAGTGAAAAGTTACTAGTGTTGCCAAAAGATGCATTGCCATATGTACCCTCTGCAAGTGTGAAGAGTCTTGATTTGACCCCGATTTTTAATGAATCATTGGATGTTATGAATATTGCTGTTTGTGCCTCAGTGATGAAGATAAATCCTGAATTCTTGATGGCTTGTCGACAAATTATTGAGCGGTCCACTAAAAAAGTCCATTTCCACTTTCTGATTGGACAGGGTATTGGTGTGTTGAAGGTACAGCTTAACGATTCGATTAAATTTTTTACGGGTGAACATGCCACAATTTATGGCCATCAAGGGTTCAAGGACTACATTGAAATTGTTCGTCATTGTGATTTATTTATCAATCCATTTCCATTTGGGAATACGAATGGGATTGTAGACACAGTATCTGTTGGACTAGTAGGTGTTTGCCGAATTGGTGCTGAGGTTCATGAATATATTGATAAGGGAATGTTTGAGCGCTTAGGATTGCCAAAGTGGTTAGTCACTAGTTCAACGGAAGAATATATCAAGGCAACTTTGAGATTAATTAAGAACGATGATGAGCGAATTAGACTAAGAAATAATTTAATTAAAAATAATCGAATTAATAATCTATTTAAAGGCCGCCCAGAATTATTTAGTGAAGAGCTGCTTAAATTAGTCTAAGTTAAGGTATTTCATGAATTTACTAGATGCGCAAATCAATCAGCGATTTCAAGAAGGTGTTGCGTATTTAAATGCAAATAATATTGCGCCTGCTTATCAAATTTTTAAAGATATCATTCGGACGCAAAGAAATTTTTTAACGCTCAATGCCTATGCCATATCCAGTCATTTATTGGGATTACATCATGAGGCCATTCATTCGATTAATTTAGCCATTGATCTTGAGCCGAATAATGTCGAAGGATATAAAAATAAAATTGAGTTTTTAAAACCCCAGGCCAAATATACAGAAATTATTCAATGTGCCAATGAGTTAGCTCTAATAGGTTCAAACGAGGAAGAACTCAGTTTGTTCAAGGCTGAGGTTTATTCAAAAATCAATAAACCTTTCTACGCTCTTAAAGAATATCAAAGGGTCATAAAAATTAACTATCCTGATCAAGCGGCATCGATTGATCAGTTAAATGGACAAGACACCTTGTATCATCTTGAAAATTTACGTAAGAGGAAAACCCCGTATTTGGATTATCCGATGCATGTTGCTTTTGAGACGTATGCAATGTGTAATGCAAAGTGTACTTTTTGTGTATATCCAGATTTAGAACGGCAGGGCGAGATGATGTCAATGTCACTGATAGATAAGATCATCGCTGACCTAGAAGAAATTCCTAAAGATGTTGGGTTTCAGTTATCACCTTTTGGCGTGAATGAGCCCTTTTTAGATAAGCGAATTTTTTCAATTTTAGAAAAAATATCTACAAAATTGCCTAATGCTTCCATTACATTGACTAGTAATGCCATCCCTTTAAATAAAATTAATTTAGACAAGCTCTTACATTTCAAATTAGGATATTTATGGCTTAGTGTTGTAGATCATCGTAAAGAGGTCTATGAAGAAAAGATGAAAATTTCATATGACAAGATGTTAAAAAATTTACATATGATTCATAACTTAAAAGAGACAGGAAATTTTACTGCAAGGGTTGTCATTTCAAGACTGCTTGATCATTCTGAAAATGATGATCATTTTATTGCATTCTTTAAGGATAAATTCCCTCTCTTCGAAACTTGCTTATGGCCCTATACCAATTGGTTGGGAAAAACATCTAACCCTATAACGAGTGATATTGCAGATATTCCTTGTTCGCATTGGTTTGAATTTAGGATTAGTTCTAGTGGGTTAGTTCAGCATTGCTGTATGGATGGTCATGTCGATTTTCCGTGGGGCGATGTTAATAAAAAATCTATTCTTGAAATATATAACCAGCCTAATTATAGGAACCTGAGATTAAATACTTATAGTAGAAGAACAGTTGAACCTTGCAATAGCTGTAACTTAAGATAAATTTTTTATGTAAACGCACTATCAAAAAAATGCTTTTATGAATATCATAGATTAATTCAAACTCACCTAAATTCCTTATGAAAAAGATATTAATTCAACTCTGTTGCGCATCATATTTATTGATGATGTCTCCACTTACTTTTGCTGCGAAATATGTGTGGTGTCCTGTTAAAAAAGATGGTTCAGTCATGACATCGAAATGCACGGACAAACGCGATGATTGTGAATACAAAATTGATACTATGGATTCTGAGGTGAAGAAGAAAAAGGAAACAGAAAAAAAATCTGACCCAAGCAAACCTAATAAGAAAAAATCTAAGGAAGAAGAGCCACGTCCTGTGTGCGAAATGAAGCCTAGGAATTAAGTTTAAAAGGGATGCTTTATTCCCTCTAATCAAGTATTTACTAAAAAGATGTTAGGATTATTCTCAATTGAAGAAGAATAATCCTACAAAACACCCTATGAACGAATCTACTCAAGAATTCTTAAAGGAATTGACGCTTATTCTTGGGCAGCGCTATGTCATTACGGATGAGATTGATCAGGCTTCGTACCTGACTGACTGGAGAAAAAAATATACAGGCTTAGCTCTGGCTGTTGTCCTTCCTAAGTCGACACAGCAAGTTAGTGATATTGTCAAAATATGTCAAAAGTACCAAATTTCTATGGTTCCGCAGGGGGGCAATACAAGTATGGTTGGCGGTGCTGTCCCCAATCAAAGTGGTCAGCAGATTCTTATTAGTTTGAAACTGATGAATCGTATTATTGAGTTAGACCAAGCTAATCAAACTATGACTGTAGAGGGCGGATGTATTTTACAAGTAGCGCAGGAAATGGCGCAGAGTAAAGGTTTCTTATTCCCACTGAGTTTAGGGTCAGAAGGGAGTTGTACACTTGGCGGCAATCTAGCAACTAATGCGGGAGGTACGAATGTGCTACGTTATGGCAATGCCCGTGAACAATGTTTGGGATTAGAAGTTGTTAATGCGCAAGGGCAGGTGATTAATAGCCTGAGGAGCCTTCGAAAAGACAATACTGGCTATGATTTGCGACATTTATTTATTGGATCTGAAGGTACTTTAGGGATTATCACCCAGGCGATTTTCAAGTTATTTCCGTTGCCTAAGACACAATGGACTGCGCTCGTTTCTTTGGATAGTATTCCTAAAGCGATAGAGTTATTAAGAATCTGTCAGCAAATGGGGTCTGGACTGCTATCTGGTTTTGAAATGATGACAAGAGAATCTCTATCTCTGATTGAGCTACATTTCAAACAATTTAAAAATCCCATGGCAGGTGATCCTAATTTAATTGTATTGATTGAGCTCTCAGATCAAGAAAGTGAAGCTCACGCCCGTCAAATCTTTGAGAATATCCTAGAGCATGCGCTTGAGAGTAATACGATCACAGATGCTATTGTTGCTGAGAACTTGACTCAAGTTAATCACTTTTGGCAGATGCGTGATCATATTACACTTGCCCAGGCGATGGAGGGTGGCAACATCAAGCACGACATTACCTTGCCGCTATCGTCTATGACGCATTTTATAACACAGACTGATGCGATGTTGAAAAAAGAATTTCCAGGCCTTCGAGTGATTAATTTTGGACATTTGGGAGATGGTAATTTACATTACAACATGTCGCCCCCGATAGGTGCGGATTTTTCAGAATTTGTTAATAACTACGAAAGTCGTATTTCTGAAATTGTTTACGCACAAGTTGACAAATATAAAGGGTCGATTTCTGCAGAACATGGGATCGGTCAAAGTAAAGCTGGTGTATTAAAGGCACATCGTGGTGAGCAGGCTTATGAAACCATGCTTTCAATTAAAAAAGCACTTGACCCACATAACCTCATGAATCCTGACCGAGTCGTTCTTGTAGGCTAGTCAAAGAGATTGAGATTGGGGCTAAATTTGCAATTGTGGCTAATTGCAAAATAAAATTTGGCATGTTAAAAACTTAATGCTAATATAAAGCATAAATAAAAAAGTAATACCTTCTGATTTGATTCAAACCATTGAAGGAAATAAAATGAGACAGCTTTTACGCATTGCTTGCGGAATGTTATTTCTTTACACTTCGCTTAATAGTATTTGTTACGCGCAACAAAATTATCCCAACCATCCCATTAAGGTTATTGTTCCTTTTCCTGCGGGGGGAGTTACAGATATGGGTGCTCGAATTATCATGGAAAAAATGGGAGACTATTTAGGTCAGCCCATGCTCATTGATAACCGTCCTGGCGCTGGTACTAAGTTAGGAACTATGGTTGCAATGAAATCCCCTAAAGATGGGTATACGCTCTATTTAAACAATAATAGCTATTCCATACTTCCAGCAGTAGATCCGGATCCAGGATATAACGCTGAAACCGACTTAGCTCCGATTGGCCTTAGTGCGTTCTACGGCATGGCCATGATCGTTAATTCAAATGTCAGTTGGAATAATATGTCTGAGATGATTGAATTTGCCAAGAAAAATCCTGGGAAATTAACGTATGGTAGTGCTGGTATAGGAAGTGGTACTCATTTTTTAGGTGAGCACTTGATGATTCTCACGGGTACAAAAATGTTACATGTGCCTTACAAATCGACCTCCTTAGCATCTCAAGAGGTCGCTGCTGGGCGGATCGACTTTGCATTTGAGGGTGCGGTTAAACCTTTTGTGGATGGTGGGCGTGTCAAAATTATTGCCGTGACCGATACACAGCGTGACCCACGATACCCTCAAGTACCCACTGTGGGTGAGTCAGGTTTTACTGAATTCACTTTCTCATCTTGGCTCGCTGTTTTTGCGCCTGCTGGAACTCCAGATCCGATTATTCAAAAACTAAATCAAGCATTAAATTTTGCTAATAATGATCCGAGTGTGAAGAAAAAATTAGCGGATATGGGGTTAAATGCATTTACTGGAACGCCAGACATGTTAGCAAAACAAATTAGCAAAGACTTGCTGCAGTACAAAAAAATTGCAACTGCTGCAAATATAAAAATAAATTAAAGGATGGTTAGAAATTTTTATGACTGAATTACAAAAACCGATCCCAACAATTTTTTTATCTGACGATGATGTATGTGCCTTAAGTGATTGGAAAAGCGCAATAACTGCATTAGAAAATGCGTATAGTTTGACGATTGATCATCATATGACGCCACCTAGGGCAGTTGCTAGAGGCCCAGGTGTTTGGTTAAGGAGTATGACAGCCATTTCTCCTAGCGGTAAGTATATGGGGAACAAGTTGATTGCGGCTTCACCTAAGAATAAATGTGTGAGTTATTTAATCTCATTATTTGATACAAGTACCACTCACTTAGCGGCTACTATTGATGGTAACCATGTGACTGCTTTTCGGACAGCGGCTACTTCTGCGTTGGCGGTTAAATTTCTTACACCGAATAAAGCATTGAAGATAGCATTAATTGGATCTGGATTTGAAGCACATGGACAGCTTGAGGCAGTGTTACAAATTCGGCAAGCAGAGTTATGTAAAGTATTTAGTCCTACAGAAATTAACCGTAACAAATTTGTAGATGGATTTAAGAAAAATTATCCACATCTAAATATTTCAGCGGTGTCTTCTGCGAAAGAAGCCGTGATTGGATCAGATCTGGTGATATGTGCAGCCCGCTCACATGATGAGTCACCGGTGATTAAGGGGGATTGGTTAAGACCTGGAATGATGATTGTTTCTATAGGATCAACGCTTCCTGAACAAAGAGAAGTTGATTCTATGGTGATTGATAAGTCTGATTTGATTGTGGCAGATATGCCAGATGAAATCACCCTAGACACTGGCGATATGATTGTTGCTAGTAAAGAGGGTGTTCAATTTGCGGACAAGCTCATCTCCTTATCGGATGTCGTGAGCAAGAAATATAAAGTTGATCACTTTGATCAAAAAATATTACTGTTTAAGTCAGTGGGTTCAGCTCTTCAAGATATTGTTGTAGCTGAGATGCTATATGAAAAAGCAACACAAAATTTAATTGGATTAGCAATGCCTGATAGTATTCAACCCGTTTTAAAATGGAATAAATAAGAAAGAGACAAAATGGCAAATTATAAAAAAGAAGATGCGCGTGCTTGGGCTAGACAAAATATGCTGGGTTGTTCAGCTGTCACAATACCAACATTTACCTCAGACCTTAAAAATTTAAATGAGAAAGCGATTCGATTCGATGTACAAAAAGCGCTCGATTTGGGTTATACCTATACACTCTTATGCGCAGAAGTAGCTATCACCCCTGAAGAAAATGCTCAATATACAGCATGGGCTAAAGACACGGTTGGCGATAAAATGAAGCTTATTTTTCATGCGGCATTTGGGACTTTAGCGGACAACATTCATGCGGCAAAACTTGCAGAAAAAGCAGGTGCTGATATGGTCTTGTTGGCCTACCCACCTCAATTTTGGCCATCTACAGAGCAGGAAATCTATGACTATACAAAAGAGTTCTGTGATTCAACCACGATGGGGGTCATGATATTTCCTATTCCTATGTGGGGATTTGAGCGTGTCCATCCTGCAGGAATGTCTCTAAATTTTGTTAGAAAACTTTTAAAAGATATACCTAATATTGTCGCGATTAAATCAGAGCAAGGTTACCCTTTAATTGGTGGGGTATGTGAAATGTTTTATCACTTCAACAAAGAGGTTGTTATTAGTTGCCCCATTGAATCTGATGCAATTCCATTAATGGGTTTCATGAATTTACAGTTTTCAGGAACTAGTAATACGCAGTGGATGAGTGACTATTATCCTAAAGCTTTTGCATTAGCTCAAAAAGGTCAATTTGAAAAAGCCATGGAGCTATATTGGCAAGTTAATCCTGCAAGAGGCGCACACAACGTTGCAACACAAGCTTATTTTGGTGGTGCAGGGGTGTTAAATCGAACGATGTGGAAATACCAAGACTGGTTAGCTGGATTTAATGGTGGCCCATTAAGAGCGCCGGCAATGCGAATTCCTGACCGCTTTATGAAGTCCTTGCGTGCTGGTTTAGTAGCAAGCCATTTACCTGTAACGGATGATCCTGATCATTTATTTATGGTGGGTAGGCATCCAGCTTAACTTTTACAGGAAGATTGAGAGTTCACGGGATCAATTTGCTTTAATTTAGGTCATGACATTGATCGTCAATTGAATAATTGGCATATGATGAAACAATGTCTAGAAAACTTGTTCAAATTGAATGATGAAAATGACTCTTAAATTTAAGTTTTTATGTATTTTTCTTTTAGTTCAGCTATTTAACCCCCTTTTTGCCTTATCTAAAGAAGAGGGGGTAAATGCTTCCGCTGCTGATACGGGACAATCGGTCTTAATCCCTTTTAACTCAGAGCTTGGATTAGCACGTTTAATTAACGCATCAGCTAAAGTTGATTTTCCAGCGCTCGCGAATCAATTTGAAGCACAATCTAATCGGGCTTTTTGTGGTCCAACTACGGCAGCTATTATTCTTAATGCCGTTTATGGAAGAAATCAATCTCTTCCCAGAGATACTAGTCGTATTAAGTCCGAGGATTCTAAAAATTTAAATCCTGGTTTTGATTTAACAGTTCCTCGATTCACGCAAGAAACTGTAATACTTAAGGGGCGTAAAACTCGGGCGCAAGTTTTAGGAGAACCTGTACTTATTAATGGAAATTTAGTACGAGACGGCGGATATCAACTTCGAGAGTTTGATGAAATGCTTCGCGCGAATCAACTTAAAACAAGTTTAAGGATAGTTTCAGATCAAACAAGTATTAATGACATTCGCCAAGAATTCATTACAAACCTAAAAATGAGTGGAGATTACTTGGTTGTCAATTATCGCCGTGAAGATGTGGGGCAGAAGGGTGGGGCGCATATATCGCCGGTAGGTGCCTATGATGAGGCTTCTGATTCTATATTGATTATGGACGTTAATCCTGCAACACAAGGATGGGTTTGGATGCCGCTAAGTGTCATTGTTAAAGGGATGAAAACCTTTGATAAGATTGAAAACAGGGGTTTTGTCCTTATTGAGGGTTTATAAATTCTCATCATGAAATTACATATTAAGTTTGAGTTCCCTAAAAGAGCTATCGTATTCGTACATGTATTCTCTGGTTTTTTTCTCTGTGGAATGATTGCAAATTTCAATTTGTTGCATGCGCAATCACTGATAACTACTCCTGCGATACCTGAGCCAGAAATGTTTTCTAGGATTGCTGAAAAAAAAATAGCATTAGGTAAAACGATGATGGTAGCGACTGCTAATTCTTATGCTTCGCAAGCAGCCTATGCTATTTTAAAAAAGGGTGGAAATGCAACGGATGCTGCGATTGCGGCGTCGGTGATGTTAACGCTGACAGAGCCCAATGCTACGGGTATTGGTGGCGGTGGGTTCTTAGTGCATTTTGACGCCAAAAGAAAAAAAATTCAGGCCTATGATGGCCGTGAAACTGCACCTGCATTAGCTTATCCTGATCGCTTTCTCTTGGCGAGCGGAGAAGTCATGCGTTTTGAAGATGCGATGACGAGCGGTCGGGCAGTCGGTACTCCAGGGCTTTTAAAGATGCTAGAGAAGGTTCATCAAACTCACGGAAAGTTACCTTGGAAGCAAATTCTACTTCCAACAATTCAGCAATCCCAGCAGGGTTTTATATTATCTGATCGTCTTCATATTCTGATTCAAAAAGACCCTTACTTAAAAAATAATCCTGAGGCGAGAAAATATTTTTATAACCAACAGGGGGTAGCATTTGAGGTCGGTACCTTGATTAAAAATCTCGAATTAGCCAAGGTTCTCCATGAAGTCGCAGAACATGGAGCTCATGCTTTTTACACAGGATGGATTGCAAGAGATATTGAGCGCGCTGTTCAAAAGAATGCTCATCCGGGTGATTTGACGATTAAGGACTTATCTAGATACAAAGCAAAAGAGCGTCCAATTTTATGTCATACCTATCGGATTTGGAATATTTGTGGCATGCCTCCCCCTTCATCTGGTACTTTGGCTATTTTGCAAATGCTGGGCATCTTAGAATCCTTTCCGATGTCTGACTATCCTGCGAATACATGGCAAGGTATACATTTATTTTCCGAGGCGGGGCGCCTAGCTTTTGCGGATCGTGATGAATACATTGCCGATCCAGACTTTGTTGTGCCACCCATTAAGGGGATGCTAGATTCTACGTATATTCAAAAAAGAAGAGCTCAAATCAACTGGAATAAATCCTTACAAAAGGCTTTGCCAGGGCAACCTGAAGGTACTTTAGCCCAGTATTCTTCGGATAGTTTGTCAGAGGCAGCGGGCACGAGCCATATTTCTGTTATTGATTCTTGGGGGAATGCAGTTTCACTCACGAATACGATTGAATCACAATTTGGCTCTCGGATTATGGTCGATGGTTTTTTACTCAACAATCAACTGACTGATTTTTCATTAACACCAGTGATAGACGGAAAGTTGGTCGCGAATCGTGTGGAGCCCTATAAACGTCCTAGAAGTTCTATGGCGCCACTTCTAATATTTGATCGGCATGGAAATTTAGTCATGAATATTGGATCGGCGGGCGGGAGTGGCATTATTAATTACCTAGCTAAAACTCTAGTTGCAGTGATGGATTGGAATATGAATATTCAAGATGCAATTAGCTTACCTAATTTTGGAAGTCGGAACAAAGAGACTGAGCTTGAACAAATGGGATCCTGGGATTCTGTAATTGGTTCACTAAAAGAAAAGTCCCATATGATTAAGTATTTTGATGCGCCAAGTGGTTTACATGGAATTGTTCGAGCGCCAACACTCAGTCAGGGAAAATTTTCTAATCAAGACCGGACCGATATAAATACAAGTAATTGGATCTTATTTGGTGGTGCGGATCCAAGAAGAGAGGGAGTTGTTCTTGGAGATTGAGAACTTATTCTAGATCGCAGATTAGGGTATCAACGGATACTGTATTAAAAATATTTGTCTTACTGTATAGGGATAACCAATTACACGTGAGACATATGAATAAATATATCTATAGCTATGTTTATAGCTTTTTCTTAAGCTTTTTTGTTTTGTCATCTCATTTGGCTTTTGCTCAAGCATTAGATATATCCAAAGTTGCGATTCAGGGGCGAGTTACCGCATCTACTGAAGGTGCTATCGAGGGGGCTGTTATTAGCGCCAAGAAAGATGGCTCGGTCATAACAATCTCCGTAGTCAGTCATGTGAATGGTGACTTCGCATTTCCAAAGGAAAAGATTCCTGCCGGCAATTACACAATAACGATTCGAGCAACAGGATTTGAATTAGAGCGTCCAATTAAAGTTCAGGTCAGTGATAAAAGTACAGCTATACAAAATATATCTTTGAAAACAGTCAAAGATATTGCCACACAGATGACAAATGCTGAGTGGATGGCGAGTATGCCGGGTTCTGAGCGCGAAAAGAAAACCTTACTGACTTGTGTGACTTGTCATACATTAGAGAGAGTTGTAAATTCTAAATACAGTTCAGAGGAGTTTTTAAAAATCGTCTTGCCTCGTATGCAAGGCTATGTTAATCAAAGTATGCCTGGAATGCCGCAAATGCGAAAAGGTGCTCGTCTAATGGAAGAGCAAGGTGAAGATCGCGTTCGTATATACAAAGAAATGGGTGATTTTCTCGCTAACATTAATTTGCATAATCGGCAAACTTGGAATTACCCTCTAAAAACTTTCCCTCGTCTTAAGGGGGAAGCAACCAATGTGATTTATACCGAATATGACTTACCAAGACCATTGATCCAACCGCACGATGTGATTTTGGATCAAGAAGGTCAAGTATGGTTCTCCAGTTTTGGCGAGCAAAAAATCGGAAAAATGAACCCTGCAACGGGTGCCCTCAAAGAATTTGATGTGGACATATCTAAGCCAGATTTTCCTACGGGGATATTGGCTATTCGAGGGGATCGGTCAGGTAAATTGTGGATTGGTAATATGTATCAAGCATCCATTGCGCAATTTGATCCAAAGACTGAAAAATTTAAGTATTTCACACCACCTACAGCTGAAAATTTACCTTCGACACAACTCAATCAAATTGCACCTTGGAATATTGATGTAGATGGTAAAGTTTGGACTCAAAATAGTGGCTTTGCAGGTGTACATCGATTTGATTTAAAGACGGGAGCGATTGAGACTTGGTCGCCGTTTAAAGGATCTAAGTTACAACATAATATCTACGATGTGATTACAGATTCAAAAAATAACTGTTACTTTACTGATTTTCGCCAACAGGAAATTGGTCGAATTGATGCCAAAACTGGAGCGGTGACATTTTATAGTTTTGCGACTAAAGAAGCTTCACCGCGTCGAGGTTCTATGGATTCTGAGGATAGATTATGGGTGGGAGAATACAGGGGCCACAAAATTGGAATGCTTGATACCAAAACTGGTGAGATGAAAGAATGGTTGGTTCCGACACCTTACTCAGCACCCTATGATGTTGTTTTAGATAAAAAACAATATGCTTGGACTGGATCAATGACTACAGATCGTGTTGCAAGGCTCAATACTATTACCAATCAATTTATTGAGTATCAATTACCTAGATCAACCAATATTAGACGTGTTTTTGTAGATGATCGGGCTGAACAACCGGTTTTATGGATTGGCAGTAATCATGGAGCCTCCATTATTAAATTGGAGACTTTTTAACGTATTGCAACGACGAAGGGGATGGCGATGTTACAGAATTCACCACGCAGAAATTTCTTAATGACATTGAGTGCTTTGGGCGGAATGACTGCCTTAGGCTCATCTCAATTTTCAATGGCGGCAAATCAGGCGCAGTGGGAATTTTTACCCCCCTTGCCCATATCTTCTGGTGAACTCGTTGGCGCCACTGTTGGAAATAGTTTGCATGTGATGGCCGGATTAGATGATATTTTGTATTCCCCTAGAGGTTTGTCTTATCGGTTTGATAAAGGGGCATCGACTTGGACCAAGTTAAAGGATATGCCGTTTCCTGCGCACCACATTGCGATTGTTGCGATGAATGACAAAATTTATGTCTTTGGTGGATTTGTCAAACCGGGTGAAGAAAAGGTATGGCAGCCTATCAATAATGCTTGGGAATATAACCCCGCCAATGATCAGTGGAAAGCATTGGCACCGATGGGTAAAGCAAGAGGAAGTGCGCAGGCTGTTGTGGCAGGCGGGAAAATTTATGTCATCGGTGGAGCAAGTTCAAATGCCAAAACAGGCCCTGGAACAGCAATACCCAGGGGTTCTAATGCGCACATTGTGGTTAATGATGTAGAAGAATATGATCCTAAAACAAATCAATGGCGTACTCGTACACCGATGCCAACCCCCCGAAACCACTTTATTGCCGGAGAGGTCGGGGGTAAGATATATGCGATTAATGGAAGGATTGGCGCCGTTTTTGTCACATTATCTGCTGTAACGGATCTAATAGAAGAATATGATCCTGTAAACGATACTTGGTTACTCGTTGGGCGAGCTCCTACAAGCCGAAGTGATGTTGGAGGTGGGGTCTATAACGGAAAAATTTATGTTACAGGTGGTGAGTATCAGGATGCTAAGCGAAAAATGACATTTTGGGTGATAGAGGCCTATGATCCTGCCACTAAATCTTGGGAGACCTTGCCTCATATGCAGGTAGCTAGACATGGTTTTGCTGGTGCAGTTTTAGGTAATCAGCTCCATATTGTCGGTGGAAGCTTCCAGTCAGACGGGATGCCTGGGGCAGCTTCACCGATGGGCTCTCATGAAGTGATTAAGTTATAGGCTAATTAGCACTTCAAAGCATTTATAGTGATAGAGCTAAAGTAGGACAGTCGATTACAATATCGACTGTGTGTTGGTAAAGCTCGTGCCAAAATACACATTTTCCTTTACTTGAACGATCCAGCTCCAGCTGGTAAAAGCTGAGATTGCATGATTACCCTGAATAACGTCGTACTTCGCCGTAGTAGTAAATTATTGTTAGATAAAGCCTCGGTTAATCTCAACCCGGGTGAAAAAGTAGGCCTTGTAGGTCGAAATGGTGCTGGCAAATCAACTTTGTTTGCATTGCTGAATGGCACATTACATGAAGATGGTGGGGATTTTTTTATTCCCAAGTCATGGCGTATGGCACAAGTTGCCCAACACATGCCAGAAACAGAAGACAGTGCGACTGATTTTGTTTTAGGGGGTGATACACGTTTGCAAGAACTAAAAGAAGTTCTTGCGCAAGCAGAAGCATCTGAAGACGGCATGGCTATGGCGCATGCTTATACGGATTTGGCAGATGCAGGTGAACATGATTCCGTTCCAAGAGCTCAAGCCTTGATTCTTGGATTAGGATTTAAAAACTCAGAGCTTGATCAGCCGGTGAATAGTTTTTCAGGAGGATGGAGGATGCGCTTACAACTTGCGCGAGCCCTGATGTGTCCTTCTGACTTATTGTTACTCGATGAGCCGACTAATCACTTAGATTTAGATGCGCTCGTTTGGTTGGAGGCCTGGCTGAAGAGATATGCAGGAACCATGATTGTTATCAGTCATGATCGTGAATTTTTGGATGCCATTACAGATGTTACCTTGCATATTGAGCATGCAAAGCTAACTCGCTATGGTGGCAACTACAGTACTTTTGAATTAATGAGGGCAGAGCAGATGGCTTTGCAACAGGCATCATTTGGTAAGCAGCAAGAAAAGATTGCGCACTTACAAAAGTTTATTGATCGCTTCAAAGCTAAAGCCAGTAAAGCAAAGCAAGCACAAAGTCGTGTTAAGGCTTTGGAGAGAATGGAAAAGATTGCGCCAATACTTGCGGATGCTGAGTTTACATTTGAGTTTAAAGAACCGATTAATTTACCTAATCCGATGTTAGCAATTGCAGATGCCAGTTTTGGTTACCACATCGATGGATCTGAAAAAATCATTATTCGCTCTGTCAATAAATCGGTTTTAGCAGGGCAACGAATCGGAATATTAGGAGCCAATGGTCAAGGAAAGTCGACGTTAGTTAAAACGATTGCCAGATCAATACCGCAGTTGAGTGGAATCGTAACCGAGGGTAAGGGTTTAAATGTTGGCTACTTTGCTCAGCAAGAATTAGATGTATTAAGGCCAGAAGACACACCGCTTGAACACATGATTAAATTGGCTAAGCAGCAAGGTCCTCAAAGTAATGAGCCTAGTAAAGAACAAGATTTAAGAAACTTCTTAGGCACTTTTAACTTTTCTGGTGATATGGTTAAGCAGACTGTTGGCACGATGAGTGGTGGTGAAAAAGCACGTCTCGTTCTTGCAATGATTGTTTGGCAGCGTCCTAATTTACTCCTACTTGATGAGCCTACAAACCATTTAGACTTAGCAACACGTGAGGCTTTATCGGTTGCGCTTAATGAGTTTGAGGGAACGGTGATGTTGGTCAGTCATGACCGAGCTTTACTTAGGGCTGTTTGTGATGAATTCTGGTTAGTTGGACGTGGTGAGATTAATCCATTTGATGGTGATTTAGATGATTATCAAAAGTATCTACTTGAAGAATCAAAACGACTTCGTGAAGAAGCAAAGAGCAATTTAAATGTAGCTTTGATGAATACGGTTAAAGAAGTCGCGCCTATAAAAGACGAATCAAATCAATTAAAACAGGATAAAAGTACTAATCCATTGACACCTGCTTCAAAAAACTTAAGAAAAACATTAGCTAAGCTTGAGAAGAAGATTAGCGAATTGCAGGAGAAAAAAGATATTTTGGAAGCAGGACTAGCAGAACAACTTTCTAATGACGAGATTATTCAAAGAGGGGTCGAATTAAAAAACATACTTGATGAGCTTGGTCTTTTGGAAGAACAGTGGCTCAACATGACACAAGAAATTGAAGAGTTAGAGCAGAGTGTTTCATAAAATTTTTTACCATTGTGTCTGAAAAAGGTTTAATCTAATTCTAATCACTTAAGGAGAATAGTCATGGCTAAAGGTCAGCAAAGAAAAACTAAAGAAACAAAAAAACCTAAAAAAAGTCCTAAACCAGCGATAAACGTATAAATAAGCTCAAATTCTTTTCTATCGTCAGTTTGTTTTAAAATTAAACGATGAAAAAAATACGAATATGGGATTTACCAACTCGCTTATTTCACTGGGCTCTAGCGCTTTGTGTTTTAGGTAGTTTTATTTCGGTCAATGTAGGTGGTTTATATATGCAGTGGCATGCTTACTTTGGCATTGCCATTTTAGGCCTCATTCTCTTTCGGCTGATTTGGGGATTTGTGGGCACCCACTACGCCAAATTTTCTCAATTTATCAAAGGTCCGAAAGCAATCAAGGCCTACCTTCAAAATCCAAAGAATGAAGCAGGTCATAGTCCTATTGCTGGTTTGTCTGTTGTGGTGGTTTTGGTTTTCTTTGGTTTTCAGGCGATTTTGGGATTATTTACGACTGATGAAATTGCTTTTGATGGGCCACTCGCTAAATATATATCCAATGAGTGGGTAGATATTTTTAGCCATTTACATCAGTTTAATCAATTCATACTTATTGGAATAGTGGTTTTGCATGTTGGAGCAATCATTTTCTATAAATATATCAAGAGAATCAATCTTACTCAGGCGATGCTGACAGGTGACAAAGACAGCCAAGATATGTCGGTGGATGAGCCTATTTCAGCTAAAGATGATGGCAATCATCAAATAAAAGCACTGGTCATCTTTTTGATGATTGCCAGTGCTTTTTATTACATCTTTATTCTACGACTAGGGACTTAGTCCCTTTAAAGGGGCAAATTATTTCTTTCTAAAGTCGTCGTGACAGCCTTTACAAGCTTGACCTGTTGCTCCGAAAGCTTTTTTGATTGCCTCGAGATCGCCAGAATTAGCTGCCACTTTTAAAGCAGCAGTTGTTTCTTGCAGCTTATCAGCATTAGATTTAAATTTATCAGCATTGCTCCAGACTTCAGGAAGGGCATTGCCACCTTCGTGGCCAGGTCCAAATCCCTGCCAAGGAAGCGTTGATAACATGGCAACAATATTGGCATCACTTGCAACAGCATCTTTGTTATAAGGTGCGCCTTTGACAACGGCGCCAATTCTGCCAAAATGAGTACTCATGACGGTCAATGCTGCTTTACGGTATTTAATAGCATCTTCACTTTTAGCGAATTGTGCTTGAGATAATATAGGTAATGTTACTGTTGCAAATAGTGCAACTGCTTTTAGTTTGAGGGATATTTTCAAAGTAAACTCCATGAATAATTATTGTGGGAACTTGTATATTACTAAAAAAAGATGAACATCACAGAAACTCCATGAAATACCCAAAAAGAAAGTCTTAATTCAATGAAAAATGCTCAATTTAGTCAAGAAGCTTTAGTTCTAAGTCATATGGGTTTCTATGTTCGAGACTTAAATCTGATGTCGAACTTTTATCAAGACGTTTTAGACTTTACCGTTACTGACCAGGGTGACCTTGGTTCTATGCAGATTGTATTTTTAAGTCGTGATCCAACAGAGCATCACCAAATTATTTTAGCCTCAGGAAGACCCGAGGACTTAGGATTTGGGTTGATCAATCAAATTTCTTTTAAAGTTCCAGACTTAAATTTTTTAAGAATTTTTCATCAAAAGGCTAAAGAGCATGCACTTGTTACTGACTTAGTGAGCATTACTCACGGGAATGCGGTTTCTATTTATTTTCGGGATCCTGAGCTTAACCGTATTGAAATATTTATGGATTCTCCCTGGTATTGTGAGCAGCCTCTTCGGGTTGAAATTGATTTACAACAATCAGATGAGGAAATTCTAAAGATCGTTAAAGACCTAGCGATGAGTCGCCCAAATTTTTCTTCTCGCCAAGACTGGTTAGAAAAAACGAAAAGTAAAATGGGATATTAAGCTTTTACTTCAGGCGGATGAGCTTCAAATTTTTTGGCAGTATGTCTAAATATCCAGAGTAATCCACAAGCTGCAATGCCTAGACTCACGCTATTGCCCATCCAAAAGCCACCTGCGCCGATTAGCCATTCAGGGGTTATTTCAAATGAATTAAAGGCGAGTAGATAGCCTCCAGCTAAACCCACGCCCCATAGGGATATTGCATAGATACACATGGGCAAGAAAGTGACTTTATATCCTCTGAGAATAAATGCGGCGGTGACCTGAAGGGCATCAACTGCTTGATAAAAGGCAATGAATAAAAATAGTTGTTTGGCAACGACTCTAGCTTCTGGTCCAGGTGAGTACAAATTGAGTAGGTAGTCCTGAAATACCCAGACCAGCACCCCTAAAATAATGCTTGTTGAGACGGTAAAAATAACTGCAGACCATCCGACTTGTTCAGCTTCAAACTCTTTTTGTGCTCCAATACGCTGAGCAACTGTGGTCATGGTTGCGACGGATAATGACAGGGGGACCATGTACAAGACGGTTCCCATATTAGAAATGATTTGATGGCCGGCTAACACTTGGACGCCAAAGCGGGCGATGAAGATGGCCATAAAAGCAAAGGAAGTCACTTCGATCAGGTAGCTAAATCCAATAGGAGCTCCTAATTTGACGAGAGTCCAAATCTTTTGCCAGTTAGGTGGCGTGAATTTTTCAAAAACTTTAAATTTTTCATAGCTAGGATGCCAGAAGACAAGTCCTAACATACTCAAAAACCAAAACCACTGAACAATGACTGAGGCGAGTGCGCAACCTGGCCCACCCATTGCTTCAATGCCAAGACCACCAAAAATAAATAAATTATTGAGAGGTATTTTTATACCAAGACCGAATATTTGTAGGGCGGTCACTACTTTAGGTCTAGAGATTGCATTATGAAAAGACATGAGGGTTCTCATACCCATCGTTGCTGGGGTACCGATTGCGAGGTAGCGCAGATAGAGTTTTGCTTTTTCTTGAATATTGGGAGAAAGTTTTCCGATGGAGATTAAGATTTCTGGATGCAGTAAGCAGAAGATTCCAATTGAAGATAAAACAATTGAAAGCCAAAAGGTTTGTCGAACTTCTTCGCCAATTTCAGAATAGCGACCTGCGCCAAATAATTGTCCGGCAATCGGATTAAGTGCAGTGATAACTCCTGTTAAGCCGACATAAATACTAATAAAGATTGCAGAAGCAATTCCTAAGGCTGCTAGGTCATCGGTTGAATAACGGGCCGTCATAGCGGTATCCATGACGCCAAAAAGAATCACTGCTAATTGCCCGACTAATATCGGACCAGCAAGTTTTAAAATTTGAGGAACATCACGTTTTAATTGACTAGGAAGGTGTGCTATGGTGGCAAAAAAGGGCATATATATTATTTTTCTGGGGTGGCGTGGTATAGGCGAAGTCGTTCATCACGGTCACTATCTCGTCGATCTTCCCAAATTAAGGTTAAGGTTTGACGATTCAATTGAGCGCTTTTTTTAAGTTCTTCTGCAGAATGGGTTAAAAGATAGTTACATTGTGGGTTATCGTGAAGCGGCAAGCCAGTAAAGTAAGCAAAAGAGGCAAGTTGCGCATCTCCTAAATAAGTACTATCAATACAAATAGCATCTTTGGGGAGAGCTTTTGCAAAACGTTCGGCAACAGGCCGATAGGTTTTTGCATAATCAATAGTTGGCAGCCATAATGTCATCAGTAGAACCCACATGAGGGTGGTGCCAGACGCAGAAATAATTAAGCAACGCCAAATAACACGAGGTGCTCTGGTGATTCTCCAGCGAACAATATAGATCCAGAATACGGTAATAAATAGGGCAAGCAAGAAGCTAAAGATATTAAAGCGAGCAACAAAGCCCGGCAAATATCTAGAGACGTTATCAGCTGTTACTTGAGGGTGGCCAGTTATTTTGGCAAACCAAATCACCCAAATAAAAACACCTGTAATTGAAAATGTAAAGAGCGACAGCCAGTCAATAAAATTAATCAGTCGACGCTTTAAAAATGGTAGGCCAAATGCTGCCAGAATAACCATAGGTGGTATTAAAAGGAGGAGGTCATGTTCACTCAAATCCTTCATAAATAGCAAAAGGAGGAACTCGGCAAGAAGTAACAAACCGGGAACAACAAGATGCGTTGCATTCCATCCACGAAGGCCGTTTTTCCCCCACAAATAAATTCCCCAAAAACAAAGTGGCCAAACGGGCCAGGCATAGGCCCAGAAGTTAACTCCCAAAAACTCTAAGGACTGAGGCGAGAGGTGGGCTTGTAGGGATTCTCTTCCCCACCAGATATAGAGGGCTTGATTTATTTGAGATGAAGATAGGTGACTTATCCACCAAAGTACTGGCCAAATACTCAGAATAAGGGTCAATACGACAAGTAATGAAACTAGCCATCGGCCTCTAATTCTTGTTTCTGAGACTAAAAAGGTCAGAAGTGTTGTAAGACCAAGAAAAACGGTAGTCCATAACATTCCTGAAAGACTCATTATTCCTAAAGCAAGGCCAGTCCATGCGCCACCTTGTAACGGCTTATCAAAGCCACGCACGATACCGTAAACCAAAAGGCTAATGCTCCACATGCTAACGACCATGGGCGATGCCTCATGAACTCGTATGGCGAGTCCCACACAGGCTAAAAAAATAAGTAGGGCTGCATCTGCGATTGTTTTGCCGTATTCACGGGAAGTGGGTTGACCACCTAAGGCAAATTCCATGGGTTGAACTTCGGGGCGTCGCCCTAATAAGTATGTTGAGTACCAAATCGTAGCGGCTGTCAAAATAAAGCATAGCCCAGGTAGTAAACGAGCGGCGTTGACTTCACCGATCCACGGACCCAATAATTGAATAGAAGCCGCTCCTAGCCAGTAAGGCAATGGCGCCCCTATGAGCTCGTTGCGCCCTGCAATATGAGGGAGGATCCAATCGATCCAATTGCCATGTGCAATAGTCCACATCACGCCAAAGCCTTCAGCATCATCGTTCTTCCAGGGGTCATGTCCAAATAGACCTGCAAGAGCGTAGATTAAAGTGATGATAATCATGGCTCGGCGTGGAATCGATACAGTTGCTGCTGCGGTAAGTTTTAGAGCCTGATTCATGAACTAATTTTAGTTGAAGGGATCTGAAGGTACAAAAAAAGGCAGCCTAATTGAATAGGGCTGCCTACATTTGAGTGGTCGACTGCGACTATTAAGGCTTCGCTGCTGTTTTAGCGCCAGCTTTTGAACCAAATTTCTGACGGAATTTCTCAACACGTCCAGCTGTATCCATAATTTTCTGGGTACCAGTATAAAAAGGATGTGATTCAGAAGAAGTCTCAATTTTTGACAATGGATACTCTTTACCATCTTCCCAAACAATTTTTTCTCTGGTGTTAATTGTAGAGCGGGTTTTAAAGCTGAAGTTGTTTGAAACATCAACAAAAACAACTTCTTTGTAATCAGGGTGAATGCCAGGTTTCATAATTATTCCTTAGTATGTTCAGGGAGCCGTTACCTTACTTTAGGGGTAATGTAATACTTTCCTACGAAAACGAAGATTATGCCATAAAACATCAATTTAGGCCAAAAATCCTCATAAAATCATGCGTATTTAGCCACCGCGACGCATCATATCGAAAAATTCAGCATTATTTTTAGTTGATTTGAGCTTATCAACGATAAAGTTCATCGCTTCAATATCATCCATATCAGCCAATAGCTTACGCAAAATCCAGATTTTTTGCAAAATATCAGGCTTGACTAACAATTCTTCACGACGAGTTCCAGATTTGTTGAGGTTAATAGCCGGATAAATACGACGTTCAGCCAAGCGACGTTCTAAATGAACTTCTAAGTTGCCTGTACCTTTAAATTCTTCGTAGATCAAATCATCCATGCGGCTGCCGGTTTCAATCAAGGCTGTTGCAATGATTGTTAAGGAGCCACCTTCTTCGATATTACGCGCTGCACCAAAGAAACGTTTTGGACGTTGTAAGGCATTTGCATCCACACCACCTGAAAGTACTTTTCCAGAGGAGGGAACCACTGTGTTGTAGGCACGTGCTAAACGCGTAATTGAGTCAAGAAGGATGATGACGTCCTGTTTCATTTCGACGAGTCTTTTTGCTTTTTCAATCACCATTTCAGCCACTTGAACGTGTCTTACTGCTGGTTCATCAAATGTTGATGCAACCACTTCACCCCTAACAGAGCGCTGCATTTCAGAGACTTCTTCTGGGCGCTCATCAACGAGGAGAACAATGAGGACTGCATCGGGATGATTCGTAGATATTGCGTGAGCAATATGCTGCATCATGACGGTCTTACCTGATTTTGGAGAGGCAACTAACAGGCCACGTTGTCCAAAACCAATAGGGGCGATCATATCGATGATACGTCCTGTTAGATTTTCTTCAGCTTTAATATCACGCTCTAAACTCATTGGACGATCAGGGTGAAGAGGTGTTAAGTTCTCGAACATGATCCGATTTTTTAATGCCTCTGGAGCGATGCCATTAACCTTATCAACTTTGACTAGAGCAAAATAACGCTCTCCCTCTTTAGGGGTTCTTACTTCACCTTCTACACCGTCTCCGGTGTGAAGATTAAATCGTCTAATTTGTGCAGGAGAAATATAAATATCATCAGGGGAAGCAAGATAAGAAGACTCAGGTGAACGAAGGAAACCAAATCCGTCTGGTAGGACCTCTAAAACGCCATCTCCAAAAACCGTTTCGCCATTTTTAGCGCGATTTTTAAGAATTGCAAACATTAACTCTTGCTTGCGCATCCGTTGAGTGTTTTCAATTTCGAGTGAGGCTGCCATTTCCAAAAGAGCGGAAACGTGGAGTACTTTAAGTTCGGTGAGTTGCATAGGGGGAGGTTTGAGAGTAGCTAAGAGGTTAAGAGAAAAAAGATAGTTTAAGAATCAGAAGAACTTTCTTTAAACGAGGAGGAAAAATTACGATAGGGATGATAAAAATGGTTTAAAAGAGATTTGGGTGATTAAACAGTATTAGAAAGGTTATGTTTTCGGAGGTATTCAATTCGCCCATCGTTTGGCACAAGATAAAATGGCACCTTGGTGAATTGAGTTTTTAAACTAAGTAAAGCTAGAACTACTTGATGAATCATCTTACCACTAACTTTAATGAACCATTTTAACCAAGGATGTTCTTTGTTAAAAAAACAACACAGAACATCCTCAAAGCGTCAAATTATTAAATATTAGAGTCTAAAAAAGCAACTAATTGCGATTTAGCGAGAGCTCCCACTTTTTGAGCAGCTATTTCACCATTTTTAAACAGAATCAACGTTGGGATACCTCGGATTCCATATTTGGCAGGAATTGCTTGATTTTCATCAACATTAATTTTTGCTATTTGAATTTTATCGCCGTATTCCTTAGCAACCTCTTCCAAAATTGGGGCAATCATTTTACAAGGACCGCACCATTCCGCCCAAAAGTCGAGCAAAACAGGTTTGGTGGACTTAACGACATCCTCTTCAAAAGAACTGTCTGTAATATGTTTAACGCTCTCACTCATATCAATCCTTAGTCATCAATTAATTTTTTTATTGTATCCGTTTAAACGAATTCATTCGTATATATTAGCAATAATGAGTTTATCGTGCTTTAAATCTTAAATTTTTCATATATGCTCCATTCCGGTTCCATTCAGCCAAATGCCAATGCATTGGCACAACTAGCGACGCATATTTGGGAATTTACCCTCAAAGAAAATAAACGTGTTCAAGTTGTTATGAGCTCAGGGGGAGCGGTATTTTCTCTTCGTCAGGAATTAGAAAAGCAGCGCCCATCACAGTTACCACCTCACCTTGTATTTTTACCTCGTATTTTGGGGCTGACCCAATGGTTAAGTTTTGCGCCTGGGTTGGAGTTATTTCCTAGGGAGAGGTCTCTCGTGGAACGTTTGGAGATCATTTACCACCATTTAGTTCAATTTGAGGGGATTCAGAAATATCTAGGAGTAATTGGGGAAGGGGGATTGTGGGCTTTAGCGCAATCAGTTTTATTGGCCTGTGATGAACTCTCGAACGCCAACTTAGATTTTGAAAGATTTAATTCAAACCAAAATCAAGATGCTCACCAACATGCTGAAATGATTTTTGAAGGCTTACTTAAAAAAACATACCCGCAAAAATTACAAGAGCTACTACAAATCGATGCGCAGTTAATTACCCATTTGTGGCGCTTTACAAGCACGGTGGATGATCCGGTTGCAAGGCGCCGGTTATCGTACCAACTGTATGAGCAGGATATTCAAGCGGAGCAATCCTTGCCACCGCTGGTATGGGTTGAATTGAGTCAATACATAGGTACAGAGAAGAAAATTCAGGAGCGTTATTTGCAGGGATATGCCAAGCATCATGAGGTAATGAAGGTTGATATTGACTGGCAAGTAGGCGCTTTATGGCCTGAATGCGCATCTGAAGATCAGACCATAGATACCCACGTAATACAAAATAATCGTCAGCAGTTAAAGTCAAAATCCATTCATTTAATAGGGATGAAATCTTTTGAACAAACCGCCATTGCTGCGGCTAGTCGAATTGAACAATATTTCATTGAGGGTCAAAAAGAGGGGCATAAAAAAGTAGCTCTAGTAGCGCAGGATAGGCTATTAGCTAGACGTGTTCGCGCAATTATTGCGCGCTTAGGTGATGGCGTTAGTGTTCGAGATAGTACTGGTTGGAAACTCTCAACCACCAGTGTTGCTGCTGCAGTTCACAGTTGGATCGATGTTATTCGATCGCCCCAAGGACCGTCGGTAGAAGAGTTACTGAAGTTTTTAAAGAATCCTCTGATTCGGTGGCAAGCTCTGCTAAAAGGGCTTGATTCTTTAAATAGTTCGGGATCTACAGACGTTCAAGTGGTTGATTTGGTATGGCAAATTGAACAACGCTTAAGAGCAACAGAAGTCAGTGGGAGTTGGGTAGATATTGTCATTGCGCTAGAGGGTCGCCTTAAAACGAATTCAGCGAGTCGAGGAGATGGATGGTCTGCAAAACTACCGCCATTAAATATTGCATTACAGCTTATTCTTGTATTAAAAAAGTTATCAGAAGAATGGCATTTATCTAACCGTCATGGTGCAGCTTGGAGTGCGCTATTTATTGCGCAGTTAAAACTTTTAACGATGTGGGAGCGGCTAGAGGCGGATCCAGCTGGCAATCAAATGATTGAGCAAATCAATGCGATGCAGGTGATGATTCAGACATTAATTTCTAAAAATAGTTGGGTAAGCTTATTTGAGCTATTGATTGAGGATGGGTCCTATATTGAAAGTTCAAGGTTAGCGCTTTTTCAATTGGAAATTTTGCCCTTATCGGCATTACGACTTCGACATTTCGATGCGGTCATTATGGTGGGTTGTGATGACAAGCAATTTCCGAATTTCTCTGAATCAACAATGTTCTTTTCTTCTTCATTGATTCAAAGCTTAGGGATGAAGGGTGTTGAAGAAGAATACCGGCAACAGGCAAGAGATTTTTCGCAGTTGTTGTTAACCTATCCCCATATTGACTTATTTTGGCAAACACTAGGTAATGGTCAAGAGGTTCAGCGACCTTCTTCTTTTATTACACGCTTAGGGCGAGATTTTCCTGAGCTTAAGTCTCAAGAGATCGATTTGCCAAAACAAAGCCTTATTACTCAGTCCATAGGTATGTCAAGTGCAAGTTGGGATATAAGATCTTATCCTTTGCCAGAAAAAATCAGTCCTAGCGGATATAAAACTTTGAGGGAGTGTCCCTACAAGTTTTATGTCTCTCGTCTTCTTAAGGTGAGTGCTCCAAAGGGATTTGGTGAGAAAAATGAATACGGCATGATGGGTGAGGTTTTACATGAAACCATGGGGCAGTTTTTTAATGAGTACAAGACGATAGCTGTTCAGGGCAATAAAAAAGAATGGATGGTTCAGCGTTTGACAGAGATTTCTCAACAATTTTGGCAACCACTGATTGCGATGAGTGGAAAAAACCTCACCTATTTTCAAGATTGGTTAAATTACATTCCAAAATTAATCGATTGGCAATTAAAACGTGAGCACAGTGGTTGGTTCTTTAATCATTCGGAACAGTGGGTCAGCTTTGAACTTTCACTTGGTGAAGATTTGAAGGTGGTGATTGAAGGTCGTGCCGATCGATTTGATGTTTCCGAAAAATCGAATGAAGCAGAGGTTATCGATTATAAGTTTCAGAGTGCTGATAAATTTAAACACAAATCAAAATATGTGGATGATGACCCACAATTACTTATTTATGCAATAGCGGCTAATCAAAAACCCCTCGTGAATGGGCTGACTATTCATCGGGGACTATGGGTTTCATTAAAAGACGACGGCAAGGAGAATAAGGATCAAGAATTTCCGATTAATATAACTTCCGGTACTTTAAAAGACTTACAAGATTCGATGAATAAGAGTATTGGTGCTATATGGCAAGGAGAGGCGATGAAGGCCACAGGGCCAGAGAGTGTTTGTCAGTATTGTGAGGTTCGTGGGCTATGTCGCAAGGGGATGTGGACTAATGACTGATTTCTCTATTAAGCTAGCTTGCGATCCAGGCCGTTCAATCATTATTGAAGCCTGTGCTGGAAGTGGTAAGACTTGGATTTTAATCTCTCGAATTTTACGGCTTCTTTTAGCTGGCACTAAACCTCATGAAATTCTGGCGATTACATTTACTCGAAAAGCTGCACAAGAGATTCATGAGCGTCTTGAAAAAATACTTATTGAACTCGCTAACGCTTCTGATGTACAGATTCAAATCATGCTGGTTGATCGCGGTATGGAGGTGGAGCAAGCTGCTAACCATATTGAGGATGCTCGTGGATTGCTAGAAAAGGTATTAGCAAGTCCACAAAAAATCTCGATTGATACTTTTCACGGATGGTTTGGAAGACTATCTCGGGCAGCTCCAATCGGTAGTGGCATCTTTCCTGGTCAAGGCTTGCGTGAAGATTTTCAGCGATTGTTAAATGAATCCTTATCAGCGTGGTGGATAAATTTGGGGGCATACTCATCACAGACCAGTCAGACTCAAAAGAAATCTTATTCAAAAACAGCATTGCAAGAAATTGAAATATTACAAAAGCATTATTTGAAATTAGGTGAACTGCTTCCACCTCAGGGTATTGAAAGCATATTGACCGGGAAAATGAGTTTAATTGCAAATCGCGCTTCTTGGGCTAAATTTAAGAAGCAGTGTGAGAGTCGATTGAAGACGCCTATGCAAGTGATTAGAGAAACTTTTTTTCTTTCTAGTACACCTGATCCGATTCAATCCTTTGATTGGGGGGCATTTGAAAAAAATATAGCGCGATTAGCTCACGGAAGTCCAACGCAAATCAAGAGTTATGAAAAGTTAAAAGATATTTGTGAAAAACATCACAATAACGATTCAATAGAAGATTTAATTCCCGTATTAAATGGAGAATTTTTTACAGATAAGGGTACTCCTAGGCAATCTCTTGGAGAAGCAGCAGGAGTTTTAAAGAAGTATTTAGAGGCTCAAGGGGCTTTGCACGAATATCACGACATCTTTCGAATATGCATTGATGTATTAGAAGTACGTAAAAAATGGGTAATGCACCAGCAGCTCGTAGAGCTGAATGAGGCATGGATTGTTTTAGGTGAATCCATGTTAATTGCTTATGAAGATGCCAAAAGGCGTTTAAGGGTTCAAGACTTTAATGACTTAGAGTGGCAAACGCTTTCCTTAATGGAACAAGAAACGACAGCAGCCTATTTGCAAGTTCGATTAGATGCCCGTTATAAGCAGATCTTGATTGACGAATTTCAGGATACCAATCCATTGCAATGGCAAATCTTACAAGCTTGGTTTAATGCTTATGAGGCTGATGCTAATAAACCTAAAGTATTTATTGTGGGTGATCCAAAACAATCTATATATCGATTTAGACGAGCTGATGCAAGATTGTTTAAAGTTGCTAGGGAGTTTTTGCAGGCCAATTTTGATGCAAGCTACTTGTTGCACAATACAACCCGCCGAAATCCAGCTTCGATTATTAAGCCTCTGAATACTATTTTTAGTCAAATTCAGGAATACGATTTTAGTCCTCACAACACGCTTTGGAGAAACCTTGATGGGGGAGAATTGGGTGGGTCTATAGTCAGGCTTGAGCTTATTGAGCGTCATAGCTCTGAGGAATATAACTCTAATAGAAATCCACTGATAGAGCCATTTTTTGATGCGGATCATTCTGTGAGAAAAGAACAAGCATTTCTAGAAGGTCTTCAGGTTGCAAGTCTGATGGCATATTGGCGCTCCCATGAATCTGTGTTGGATGAAAATTCTTTGGGTCAAAAAATAAATAGGCCTGCGACTTGGAATGATTTTATTATTTTGATTCGGTCTAAAACGCATCTACATTTCATTGAAAAAGCGCTGAGATCCAAAGGAATTCCTTTTCAGAGTCCAAGAAAGGGTGGTTTACTCAATACACTTGAAGCTGATGATTTGAGAGCTTTACTTGAGGTGCTATTAACCCCAACCAATAACTTAGCGCTAGCGCACATTCTAAGAAGTCCTATTTTTAAAATAACGGATGCGCAAATGCAATGGATCGCTCAAGGGGCCGAGTCGACTAGTTGGTGGCAAGTCTTAGCGGGTTCAGAGGTCAGTAGTAATTTACATCTAGCCTATCAGCATTTAAAAGTTTGGCATGACTTATCTGGCCATTTACCTGTCCATGACTTACTTGATCGTATTTATGCTCAGTCGAATATTCGGGTTGCTTATGCATCGACAGTGCCCCCACTTGAGCGTGAGCGGGTATTAGCAAATTTAGATGCTTTTTTACATTTATCGCTTGATATTGATGGTGGAAGGTATCCATCACTGAGTCGCTTTATCGAAGAGTTAAATCTCCTAAGTAAGGGGGTTGATGAAGAAAGTCCAGATGAAGGTCAGGAGAGTAGTGATCATGAATCCGATGATTTGACAGACTTATCTGATGCTCCAATAGGTGCTGTACGGATTATGACTATTCATGCAGCAAAAGGTCTTGAAGCACCTTTCATTTTCTTAATGAATGCTAACGCAGATCAAAGCCACTCTGACTCAGGAAAAATTCTTCTTGACTGGGCGCCGGGTGTACCTAATCCTCAATTAATGACGATTTATACCAATAAGATGAAGACCCAAGAATTAGAAGTGGCCATTGCATCTGAGGAAGAAATTGCAAAGCGAGAAAACTGGAATCTCTTATACGTTGCGATGACGCGGGCTAAACAAAACTTTGTGGTTAGTGGTGTGCAGTCCCATCATCTAAATAGACAAGGGCCAAAAGGAGTGCCAGGTACCTGGTATGCAAGCCTAGCAGAAGTTGTTGAGACTGACGAATCTTTAATAAAAATGATTAATGAGAAAGAGCAAGTTGAGGAGCCAAGAGCTTTATCTATAGAAGAAAATGAAGTAGTTAAGATCACTGATTTTTCAATAGGGAGTTGGCATATTGAAGGGGTAGCTCATTCAGGAGTCACTGAAGGACCTATTTCAGAAGAAGATATTAGTCGTGATCTACAACAGCTCATGGCTTTGGGTCATGTCATGCATTTAATTTTAGAGAGATGCTTGACCGCTGAGATTTCTGATGTTCAGGGAGAAATTAGTTTGCCATCTGCTAAACAGTTATCAGCTTGGTTAAGGATTTCTGAAGAGTTAAGTCAAGAAGCAAGAGAATATGCTCATTGTATTTTGAATTCACCACAACTCAAGGATCTTTTTCGAGGAAGTGACGTGCTAGAGGCCTGGAATGAATTAGATTTAGTTGATATTGATGGCAAAACGTATCGTATTGACCGTTTAGTAGAAACCCCGCATACATTGAAAATAATTGATTACAAATTAAGTATTCCAGATGACAATAGCGAGCTGTATCAAAAATACGTGATTCAATTAGAAAAATATAAAGAAATTGTTGCTCGTTTGAGGAGTGATAAGCCTATAGAAGCTTACTTAATTGATCGACACGGTCGTATAAAAAATATTCAAAAAGTATGACCATGACTTTTTAATGGGGTATATTGGGTATAAGACTTGGGATTGTCTCTATTCAGAATGAAATATCACCTATGACTGCAAAAATGACAGAAGATATTACTGAAGAAAATAAAAAAACACGTAAATTCCCATCCCTAATTTGGTTTGCGATTCTTGGGATATTGCCTTGGCTTTTTGTATTCATTAAAAGGCAGATGAACAAAATTGATAAGCAGGGATAATTTATTCTTAGGTCTAAGCCAAAAGTAAGTAGACGAGCCTTACCCCCGGCACTGCTGGGGAATGGGTTTGGCTGCTTCGTTCCCGACCTGACCAGATTGCCATGCCAACATGCGGGGAGGCCCGTCTAACTCCATTGTATCGCGACACTTGTTAGAATAGAAATATGTCTGAATCTTTATTTGAAAATCCCAGTAATTCCCGGAGCTTAGCTTTAGCTCGGAAGTGGCGTCCGCGAGATTTTAGTACCTTGCTTGGGCAAGATCACGTCGTTAAAGCCTTAAGTCATGCCCTTGATCAGCAACGCTTGCATCATGCTTGGCTGTTTACTGGTACCCGTGGTGTTGGGAAGACGACAATTTCAAGGATTTTAGCTAAATCACTTAATTGCATTGGTATGCCAGGTCAGGAGAATCTCCAACCGACATCAACACCCTGTGGTCAGTGTAGTACTTGCCTAGAAATTGATGCTGGGAATTATGTGGATTACATTGAAATGGATGCTGCAAGTAATCGTGGTGTCAATGAGATGGCTGCTTTACTTGAAAAAGTTGTTTATGGGCCAACGAGTGGACGGTTTAAAGTCATCATGATTGATGAAGTTCACATGTTGACTAATCAAGCATTTAACTCAATGTTAAAAACTCTTGAGGAGCCTCCGCCGCATATTAAATTTATTTTAGCCACAACGGATCCTCAAAAAATACCTGTAACGGTTCTATCACGTTGCTTACAATTTAACTTAAAGCAAATGCCTGCTTCGTTAATTGTGACCCACTTAGAAGATATTCTCAAACAAGAAGGGGTATCTTCAGAGTTACAAGCTTTAAGAGTGATCGCAAAGGCAGCTAGAGGTTCTATGCGTGACGCTCTGTCATTGACCGATCAAGCTATTGCATACGCATCAGGCAATATTACCGGAGCATCCGTTCGGCAAATGCTTGGCACATTAGATGACTCATATATTATTCGACTTCTATGGGCTATTCATCAAGGGCACGGCGATGAAATTAATGCAATTTGTCAGGAGATGGAATCGCAAACCATGTCATTTTCTTTGGCGCTTCAAGATATAGCTTCTTTACTGCAGAAAGTAGCTATGGCTCAAATCATTCCGAGTTCTGTGGTTGAAGAATGGCCTGAAGCAGAAGAAATAGTCAAGTTGGCAAAGGAATTAAATAAAGAAGATGTGCAATTGTTTTATCAAATAGCAATTACTAGTAATTCCGATCTTGAGCTAGCGCCCTCACAAGATGTTGGTTTCATGATGGCGCTTTTACGCATGATGGCTTTTAAAATTGATACTAACCTTATATCTACCCAGTCCAAAGTTGCGGCTAACCCTAGTCCGTCAGCAACTTTAGCCAAATTACCACAGAGTAAATCAGGATCTGGATTAATTAAGCCAAAGCCTATCGTAGTTCCAGAAAAAGAAATTATTTCTTCGCCGGTTACGCAGGAATTAATTCAGTCAGAGGATCTCGGTAAAGTTAATGAAGCAATGATTGCTTTTAAAACACCACAGGGGTGGCAAGGACTCATTAAAAAATTGTCACTGACGGGTCTTGTTTTGCAGTTTGCCCACCATACGGCTATTACTCATTATCAAGAGCGAGGTCAAGAGCTTCATTTGCAATTGGCAACAACATTAATGCCACTAGCAACTACTGGGTCAATTACCCAACTCACGCAATCTCTTGAAAATTATTTGGGGCGAGTTGTTAAAATTAAAGTTGAAGCTGGTGCTCCTGTAGTTACCGTTGCGCATTTAGAAGCAAAAGATCAGGAGAAAAATCAAACTCTTTTAGAGCAGCAGTGGGATAAAAACCCTTTGCTTGAAAGCATGAAAAAACAATTTGGTGTACAGGTGATTGAGGGGTCAATAAAACCCTTAAAAAATCTGGGTGAAAAGTAATTTATTTATATTAATTTATTGATTGAAAGGATCTACAGATGATGAAGGGACAAATTGCTGGGCTGATGAAACAGGCGCAGCAAATGCAAGAAAAAATGAAGCGTGCTCAAGAGGAACTGTCCACTTTGGAAATAGAAGGGCAAGCGGGCGGTGGACTAGTCACAGTGACAGTGAGTGGCAAGCATCAAGTGAAGCGGGTAAAGATCGCCGAGGGCGCTATGGAAGACCGAGAAATGCTTGAGGATCTTCTTGTGACTGCTTGTGCAGATGCGTTTAAACAAGTTGAGGCTGCTTCGGAACAGCGTATGTCAAGCGCCACATCGGGAATGCCCATGCCCCCAGGATTTAAGTTACCCTTTTAGATGAATAAATTTCAGCGCCAAGAACAACTTGCTCAAGATGCTCTGCAGCGCTTGATCATTGCGTTAAAAGTTTTACCTGGGATAGGTCCAAAATCTGCGCAACGAATAGCATATTACTTATTGCAACATGATCGGTCAGGGGCGCAATTGCTGGGTGAGTCACTTCAGCAAGCTGTCGCGACTATTGGGCACTGTGAGCGTTGTAATACATTTACGGATTTAAAAATTTGTACCACTTGCTCTGATCATAAACGTAATCCCAGCATACTGTGTGTAGTAGAAAATCCATCTGACCAACTCATGGTTGAGCAAACTTTAGCCTATCGTGGGATGTATTTTGTTTTAATGGGCAGGTTATCTCCGATGGAAGGTCAGGGGCCCAAAGAAATTCATTTGGACCGACTTTTAGCTCGGGTCATGGGAAAGGTTTCAATAGTCGCCAATGACTTTGAGGACGAAGATGTGACTGATTCCTTAGAGGACTTACCCCCTGTGACAGAGGTAATTTTGGCGACGAATTTTACGAGTGAAGGTGAGGCGACAGCTCATTACATTGGTGAGATTCTTAAAGCAAAGGGAATTGCGGTGACTCGAATTGCCAGGGGGATTCCGGTAGGTGGGGAATTAGAGTATGTAGATGCTGGAACCCTTGCTAGAGCGATGATGGACCGAAGGCAGGTTGGTAGTTAGTGTCTCTTAAGAAAAGCGGTTAAGACTTTCTTTATTTATGCACCATTGCAATCTAACCTTTTTCCTCAAGGATTGTTAGAATAGCCAATATGCAGTCTTTATACAATATATTGTAAAACTGCCTTTTCAACAGATTACCAATCAACTATGCACATATTAGTCTCAAACGATGACGGTTACCTTGCTCCTGGCTTGCTAGCTTTAGTCAAAGCACTGCGTCCACTTGGAAAAGTAACGGTCATCGCTCCCGAGCAGAACCATAGTGGCGCCTCTAATTCATTAACTCTATCTAGACCTTTAACGATTCACCGCGTTGCTGGCGGAGAGCGTGATGGGTTTTTATTTGTCAATGGTACCCCTACCGATTGTGTGCATATTGCTATGACTGGTTTCTTAGATGAAGTTCCTGATCTTGTTGTTTCAGGTATCAATCAAGGTGAGAATATGGGAGAAGACGTCTTATATTCTGGAACAGTTGCCGCAGCCATTGAAGGTGTCATGTTTGGCATACCTGGGATTGCTTTTTCGCAAACGGATCGTGGTTGGGCAAAGATTGATGAGTTGGCGCAGGTGGCTTACGATATAGTGAAATTTGCGATAGATGAGGGCTTAGAGCACGTTCAAGAATTTCATGCACCGCTTCTCAATGTTAATTTACCTAATTTAGCATATGCCAATCAAAAAGGCTGGCGTATTACCCGTTTAGGTAATAGACATCCATCATTGCCACTCATTGTTCAAAAAAATCCAAGGGGTGACCCCATTTATTGGATTGGTCCTGCTGGTGAAGCAAAAGATGCCTCAGAGGGGACTGATTTTTATGCAATTTCTCAAGGGTATGTTTCAATTACTCCTTTGCAGCTTAACTTATCTGATGAAGAGCGTCGCCTCAAGATGCAGAATTCGAAGTGGAATCATGGTTAATATTGGCACAACGGAAAAAACGTTTGATTCTGCTAGACGTTCTATGGCACAAAGACTTGCTCTTGCAGGCATTAAACATCCTGAGATTATTCAAGCGATGGCGACGGTACCTAGGCATGTTTTTATTGAAGACGCCCTGAGTTCTCAAGCATATGAAGACTCATCTTTGCCTATTGGTCGTGAGCAAACAATTTCAAAGCCCTCTGTTGTTGCCAAAATGATTCAAGCGCTGATGCAGGATAAAAAGAAATTAGGTCGAGTTTTAGAAATTGGGACGGGTTGTGGTTATCAGGCTGCTGTTTTGAGTTTATTGTCTGAAGAGGTTTATTCGGTAGAGCGTATTAGAAGTTTGCATGATAGTGCTCGAGCTAAACTGAGGCCTTTTCGAATTTCTAACTTAAGATTAATATACTCCGACGGTATTCGGGGCTTAACTCAGGCAGCTCCATTTGACAGCATTATTGTTGCTGCGGCTGGTTTAGGTATTCCTGACCCACTATTAGACCAGTTAGCTATTGGTGGGCGTTTGATTGCGCCTGTTGTCAAAAGTGAGACGGAACAACAGTTGTTGCTCATTGAGCGATTAAGCTCGCAGCGATATCAAAGAACTACATTAGATGAGGTCTTTTTTGTGCCATTACAATCAGGTATGATTTAAATTTCCCGGCTAAATGATGAACGAATTAATGACAAGATCGATGGCTCAAAAAGATACTGCTCACTCTTTTGATACTCAATTATTATTTAAAAAATCGCATGCTAATCATTGCTTGAGCATTTCGGTGGCCTTGACTACTTTGTGTTTGATTTCATGCTCACCCACAAAGCCTGCACCGATTAATGATCGTTCCTCAAACACGACCACGACTGCTCCTGCTCCCAAAAAACCAACTCCAGCAGTAACAACTTCTGCGGTTCCTAATTGGTCGGTGACGAATGAACCCACACCTAAACCAAAGCCTATAGAACAGAGGCCTGTTAATTCAAATTCGGTTGAGTCTAAGATTGAGGCCAAGCCTGATGCCAAAGTGGAGTCTAAGCATGATAGTCTGGTTCCTGATGTTTCTTTTAAAATTGCCAAACCCTCTAATGCTCCTAGGATTGCTGAATTTAATGGCGGAACCAGTAAAGGAATTGATTTCGGTGGGCAGCTTGGTGATCCAGTAAAGGCTGTAGCTGATGGT
>CAIJNI010000025.1 GCA_903821995.1 uncultured beta proteobacterium | reverse complement strand
TTACAATGAAGTCCTATGGCTTTTAAGCAAATCTTATTAATCAATTCATTCTTTTTGAGTGTTTCCGAAAGGTGTCTGTGAATAATCGAGTAATAACAACTGAACGATTCATGGAAGCATTCAAAGTTGGATTATTTGAAAAATATGCCTTGATCCCATCGAATAGCTTTGTTGCTACACAATTTAACCTAAGAGCCCATGGAACATCTGTAGTTAGTAGAGAAACTGCGCGGAAATGGTTAAAAGGTTTAACATTTCCATCGCCTGGGCACTTAATTACTATTATTAAATGGCTTAAGCTAAACCCTGGTGATTTTCTAGCAGAGATAATAGTTGAGCGGAAAGCGATCTTACCGCTCACACAAAACGAAATTAGTATTAATGAGAATAATAAGGTTTATGCTCAGGATATATTGGACTCACTTTCTTTTGCAATTGTCGTTATAAACTCTACTGGGATTATTGTTCAAGTCAATAAAGCTTGGGGAAAGTTTGCCTATAACAACTCTAAAATAGAAGATGGGAAGGCTGAAACTTTCTTGGCATCTAATTACCTTCAAGTTTGTGAGTCTGCCGTTGGCTCCGGATCTGAAACAGCCAAAAAAATAGCGTCTGCTATTCGCAAGATACTTGATGGAAACATACAAGAGTTTGAAATGAAATATCTTTGCCATAGCCCAAATAGGAAGCGATGGTTTGTTGCTAAGGTTGCACCTTTATCAGTTAATGGTGCCTTATATGCAATTATTAGTCATCAGGCGGTTTCTGAGAAAAACTATTTAAAGCTAGAGTATGAGTAGGCGCATTTAATTCATCCGCCCTTCTAAAAAAATATGTTTCGCTCAAAGCGGGATATTATTTAAGTTTGGTGAGCTTGGACGAGATCGAAAATGACGAAAGATGCCTAATCTTACACAAAATTGGTTTCTGACACTTGCCTATAACAAGGCTTCTACCCCCACCGCCTGGAAAACTTGACTGTTCAACATGGCTGAGTAAATATACTTTATTAGAGCTTTTGCATAATACAATCGGTTTCCAAAAACTTACTCGTCTTTGATCTGCGAATGATTTTAGTTTGTCGATAGCCGTCCTTGATGCACGTCAACTTAAGAATTTCAGTCTGTGCTTCTTGATTGATATGGCCTCGATATAAACCTAATACATTAGTGGTGAATGTGGCCGTTACTCCAGCAGCGCCAAATGATTTAGCAGTCACAACCACTGAAGCAGACTTGAGAATATTACCTTGCTCATCCTTAACAAACCCAAAATAAGCAGGGCCTTGAACAGTAGTATCATCCGCCATGAATTCGATACCTCCTGCAAAACTCATCAGCGGCAATGTGGCCCATAAAACCATCAAAGTAATTTTGATCATCGCCTCGCTTACCGCCAATAGTACTTAAGTGATATAACAAGCGGGATCAGTAAGGCGATAGGGAGAATCCATAAATACTGCACAAGCCATTTTGCTATAGGGTTGATCGACGCGCCCACTTTGGCCAAAATCCAACTCAATACGGCGGCACTAACTGATGCGGTAGCCAACCAGCCGTACCAATACATTCCTGGCCCTCGTTCATCGCTCATTGCCACCCACCCCCAGTGCCATTCATTGATTGCCGGGAAAAAGGTACCCATGGGTAAGCGATAGATATCGGCAATAATATAAATGATAGGGCCTATAACACTAAAGATTACGCCCTGATTAAAGTGATGATTTTTCACGAACCGAACCCACGTGTATTATTAACGACATGCCCCACTAAAAAAGTAAACCAGCAAATTATCGCCAATATTCCAGTTAAATAGTTACGAGCACGAATTAATGATTCATTTAATTGCGCTTGCCAAAGACAGTAATAGGCAGGCAATAGCAGTAAACCAATACTAGACCAATTCTCTTTAAGTTCAAAAAACCCTTGTGTCCACCAAAATTCACTAGCCTCCAAAGGAATTCTGATGGCAATACGATATTTTGCATAAATGAATCCGCCCAAAACAAAAGTAACAATCCAAAGAATACAAATCGCTTTGGTGTAGACAGCCGAATGAACACTCGTAAATCGTCCTATAAAATCCGGTGAAGATCGAGCACTATCTTTAAATGCTGCCAATGCCTGATGGGTTAAAGCTCCTAAAAGAGCTACCGCACTCAAACCATGCAATATGAGAAAAATGGTCCAAAAGGCTGGTTCCGAAATCCAGTTAAGCATACGTATTTATTTAAATTAAAGTTATCATTTCTTGCAATATAAGCGATAGAAACTATAAATGCAATGGGCTTCTTAAACCTAACTCTCCAGCTAGAGACAGCTTGAATAGATCTGTTTCAGATAGCGCCTAAAATTTATGCTCGGTACAGGCTAGTGATTCTTGATGGCAGGGGGCGGAGTCGACCAAGATTTTGGATACTTGGTCCACGCGCTCAATTGCAATAATTACACTTCTATAAAGGTCAAGCGCCATGGCCTTTAATATACGTCTCTAAAAACTTAATCTGATTATCTTGATGTTCAATAATATTTTTCACAATGTCGCCCACTGAAATAACTCCAACTACTTTATTTTTTTCTAAAACTGGCAAATGTCTAATATGTTTGTGAACCATGATTGCCATACACTCTTCCAAAGAATTAGAAAGTGTTACTGTTAATGGCTTGGCAGTCATAATTTTTGAGACGACTGTTTGCTTTGGACTGTTATGCGGTAACAACACCTTAATAGCGCAGTCGCCTTGCGAGACTATTCCAACCAATTCCTCATCATCTATGACTAAGATAGATCGGACTCGATTATCACGCATGAGTATCAAGGCAGCCTCTACAGAGTCTGAAGATCTTACAGAGAAAATAGTGTTAGTTTTTTGATCAATACATTGTTTTACAGTAGTCATAAAAATCCCCTTTTTTTTAAATTATAACGTCAGATCCTACTTCACTTTTTTTGAATTGAAGCAGGGCGAGGGCGTAGATGGAACGGATAGAAATTATTGAGGAAAGCTGTCAAACTCTAGGCGCTTATCCTAAATATCAAGGCTTTTAACGAAAGTTTTGTTTGCTATAGAAAAAGAAAATGCTCTGTTTCAATTTCTCAGGGTTTTTGGCGACCCATGGCGGAATCGACCAAAGCAATAGATGCCTAATCCGATCTTTTGCGTTTATTAAAAATTTCCGTCATAATCAAGAATCACAAGGAGGCAATATGAACTCAAAACGAAAACTACTTTTTGCAATGGGTTCAGGGCTCGTTTCTTCAGCTTTTGCCCAATCCACAACTTCAGCCCCACCAAAAGAGAAAGGTCCATTGGTCTGGCTAGATATGGATCAAGCCGAACTTGATGCCTCTTATGACCAAAGTGTTTATGCACCTAACATCAAACAAATCCAAAATAGGTATGCGTCCAATAGCGATATCACTCGTAGCCGTCTAGGTAATCCAAAACGATTTGCTTATGGCCCAACACCCATCGAGGGGCTTGATATTTATCTCTGCGATCGTCCCAAAGCCCCCATTAACATTTTTATTCATGGTGGCGCATGGCGTTCTGGTTTGGCAAAGAATTTTGGTTTTAAAGCTGAGACTTTTGTAAATGCTGGCGCGCATTTTGTGGTGCCTGACTTTATTAATGCCTTTGAATCTAATGGCGATTTAATGCCGATGATAGATCAAGTAAGACGAGCTGTTGCTTGGATTTATAAAAATGCGTCTAGCTTTAATGGCGACCCCAATAAAATCTATCTATCTGGACATTCCTCTGGAGGTCATTTAGCCGGTGTAACCCTAGTGACCAATTGGCAAAAAGATTATGGGTTACCAATGAACATTATTAAGGGTGGCCTTTTATGTAGTGGTATGTATGACCTAAAACCTGCCCGCCTCTCTGCCAGAAGCTCATATGTGAAATTTACTGATAGCATGGAAGATGCTCTAAGCACTCAAAGACATCTTGAATTTTTAAATACTCCAATCATTGTTGCTCATGGCAATCTGGAAACTCCGGATTTTCAAAGACAGAGCAGAGATTTCGCCAAAGCAGTCAAAGACCTGGGTAAACCAGTTGACTATGTAGTGGGTCAAAACTATAACCATTTTGAGATACCTGAAACAATTGCTAATCCATATGGCATCTTAGGCAAGCTTGTTTTGAAACAAATGAAGCTCGCTTAATTCGACCTTTTAAAAGATATTTCCTGAAACTGATATCCCAGTCTAGAAACAGAGCAGAAAAATACCAGTCGACGGATTGGAGCTATAGGTTTTGACTAAATCTGCCAGATACTAGATCTAAGCACTTCAAAAAAAAATGCCACGCACAAAACACGGCATTAGTTAAATCTTGGTAACTCAGGGCTAAATCAACCAGGACTTAGGATATCTCTGGCCTATCTAATAGGTAAGCTTAGCCACATAGGTATAAAGCGGGATTCCCAAGATGATATTAAAGGGGAAGGTAATTCTGTAGTACCCCCTAAAAAGTAAACTATTTAGAAGTTG
>CAIJNI010000024.1 GCA_903821995.1 uncultured beta proteobacterium | reverse complement strand
TCCATCTTAGCCAGAAGTGAGTTTGCGGTTAAGAAAATTTACGAGGTCAAAGAAAGAAGCTTTTTCAAAGCCAACTTTTTTTAAGTACAGTTAATTTAACACATCTTTCAGTCGGCTCTTGCACCTGAACTTTCAACTACCCTTTTCCAAGTTTCAAAATCTCTAAGTATTCTTTGTGAAAATTCTTTTGGTGTTGCATTAATTGCATCTGCACCTTCTTCATTAAGTTTTTTTCTTACATCATTCATTGATGTTATTTTTCTAAGCTCAGTATTTAGTTTATTTATGATGACTTCTGGTGTGCCACTGGGTGCAAATAATCCGTACCAAACAATTACTTCAAAACCTGGTAAGCCTGATTCACTTGCCGTTTTGTATTCAGGAAGTTGAGAAGATCGTTCAAGACTTGTAATTGCTAATGGTTTAATCTGCTTTCCATCAATCGCGGGTTTCAGGGAGGGAATATTCGCAATTAAAATTTGTATGTCACCTCTCATTAATCCCATTAATGCTGGAGCAGAGCCTTTGTAAGGAATGTGCTGGGCGTCAATGCCAGCTTGTTGTTTAAAGAGTTCACCTGATAGATGATGAGATGTCCCACTGCCAGCTGATCCAAAGTTGACTTTTCCAGGGTTTGCTTTGGCGTATGCAATAAGCTCTTCCAAAGTATTGACCGGTAAGCTGTTGGGTACAGCAATTAAACTTGGTGTAGACGCAAAAAGTCCAACAGGTGCTAAATCTTTGATGGGATTAATATTTAATTTTTTATACAAGCTGGGATTGATGCTGATCGTACTTACTGATCCCATCATCAGAGTATAGCCATTGGGTTCAGCTCGAGCTGCTATTTCAGTGCCTATGGTCCCTCCAGCCCCAGCCCTGTTGTCAACCAAAATAGATTGCCCCAATGCTCTTCCAAGTTTGTCAGCAACCAGACGAGCCATAATGTCTGTCCCCCCTCCTGGTGTGAAAGGAACTATCATGGTGATAGGTTTAACAGGATAGTCTGAGGACTGAGCTAAAGCTATTTGTAGGCTTACAAAATAGATCATTAGCCCAATAATTTTCCTGATCTTCATAACTTGATCCTTTTATATCGTCATGTCAGAGTGAGACTACTTTTTTAGATTTTCAGTGCCTCACTCCACCATGCTTGGTCAGCTTTACCATCTTCAAAAGCTCGAATCCAAGGGTAATCTCCTGCTTGGCCAAATCCGTGTACAGGATGACTTCCCGAACGAAGAGCCTCCAAGTAGCCAAGTTCCTCTAGTCGCGCATTCCCTATATTCACTTCAGTACCGAACAAGGTCATTAGCCAGAACTGGAGAACCCGACGATTGAGCACGGGTCTAAGAGAAGAGACTTCAAACATAATCCTCTCAACACCAATTTCTTGGGCCACTCGAATGACTTGTTGAGTACCAGAGACTCTTGAAGCCAGTAAACGTTCTGGATCTTCACCCATCACGTTTCGTAATAAATGACCTTCCCAGTAAACTTTTTCACACCCAGCATCAAAGAGGGCTTTAAATTCTTTGATCGTAGCTTCTTCGTCAATTTCGGTGTTACTTTTGCGCGTGGAGTCATTTTCATGAAATTTCTTGCCAACTTCTCCAAATACAGTAAATCCCAGTTTCCTTGCTTGTCCTATGAACTCGGCTTCTTTCGCCATATTTCTTTCTGCATTGGTGGCAGTAAACGATACCTCTATCACGTTGCATCCCAAGTCCGCTAAACGTGGCATCACCTCATGTTCTTTACCTTGAAGTCTAGCTACTTCCATGAAAATTCCACCGGGTTGAACCCGTACATTGTGTTTTAAGTAAACATCAATCTTGCGCCTTACCTCTTTTTCTGGTGCTCGAAGGTGGGGGTCCCAAATCTTGACCACGTCTAGGTACTCCCCGTATTGATCCATCATTCCTTCTACAAAAGAGACTGGCCAACCGTTATCCATGACCATTGTTAGACCTTTGGGTCTTGGTTTGCGAGTGCGATCGGGCCAAGCTATACCTAAAAACTCTTGAAGGGTACGTTCCATCTTTTTTACTCCTTTTGTTGTTCAAATAATAAAGAGCAAAAACTATCCAGTCAAAGAATGATTTATGATTGAATCATTCATTTTTTGTATGATAATGGGAGAACTTTTCAAGACTTCAGAGATGAGAAATTAGGAATTCATGAAACTCAATGAGCTTAGATCGGTTCGTGCCGTTGTTGCTGCAGGTTTTCGTGTCACAGCTGCAGCTGAAGCTATTCACGCTTCCCAGCCAGGGATAAGTAGGCATGTACAGCAGGTTGAAACTGATCTTGGTGTTCAATTGTTTGAAAGACACAGAAACAGGTTAAGTGGCCCAACCGCTGCTGGTTCTGTGATCTTGCCTGCTATTCAAAGACTTCTCGATGAGTTTGATGGATTGCATGCCTTGGCATCACAGTTTTCCGAAGGTTCAAGTGGCAGTCTAACTGTTGCGACATCCCATACACATGCTCGCTATCTTTTACCGCCAGCATTAAAACGATTGATTCAGGATTTCCCATCTGTTCGACTTTTAGTTCGCCAAGGGACCTTAGACCAGATTGTCGAGTGGATGAATTTCGGGGAGGCGGATATGTCTATTTCGGCTGCACCAGTACGTAAATTTCCTGCGTTAAAGTTTCATCCGTTGTGTACTGTAGACCGTGTGGTTTTGGTGCCTACTGGTCATCCCTTGTTGAAGATTCGAAAATTATCTCTTCAAGAGTTATCAAACTATCCGCTTATTACATATGGTCGAGAGTTTGCTGCACACGCTCATATTTCTGAGGCATTTAAGAATGTTGGGCTTAAGCCTTCTATGGCTCTTAATACGGGTGATACTGACACAATCAAAACTTATGCACTTTGTGGGTTAGGTGTAGCTATAGTTGCACATACAGCTTACGAGTCACAGAAAGATAAAGGACTTGTTGCGATAGATGCTCGCCACTTATTTCCATCTAGCATTGTATGTTTAGGTGTCAACATTGAGCGTCCACTTTCTGCTCTTGCTTTGCGACTGGCCGCTTTATTAGAGCCAGGATTAAGGAAAAGTCTTGGCCCGCTCAGAAAGTAAGTGTAATTTTATTTTTCATCAGTAGTGTCCCAACGTTTTTCAGAGGAGAGTTATCTGAAATTGTCAGTTATTTGTAAGTTTTTGTTATTCAACTTTTTCCTATAAAAAAGTTGCACTTACTTTCTGAGCGCGCCGATAATTTTTAAGATAATTAATATTGACTTTGTAATTATTTCTAGCGAAAAGTAAAATGATTAAAAGAAAACTTTACCTCTTACTTTCATTATTTTTCTTATTGCCAATTTTGGCTCGATCGGAAATCCCTTATCCTCAAAAATCAATAAAATTGATTGTTCCCTTCCCACCTGGAGGTTCAACAGATATTTTTTCTAGAGTACTTTCTGAGAAACTTACTGAAATATGGAAGCTACCAGTTTTTATTGAAAATAAATCTGGAGGAAATGGATTGATTGCAGTGGATAACTTTCTTAAAGCACCTGCAGACGGACATACCATTTTGATTGGACACGTTGGTACTTTTTCAGTTGTACCTAATTTGTATGAAAAGAAACCGTATAACCCTCTAATTGACTTTATTCCAATTTCAACAATCGCTATCGTACCTAATATATTAGTGGTCAATCCTAATTTACCATTTAAAAATGTATCCGAACTAGTTCAATATGCAAGACAAAATCCAGGTAAATTGACCTATAGTTCTGGAGGAAATGGAGGAGCTTCAAATTTGGCAATGGAGTACTTTAAAGAGGTAGCTAAAGTAGATATTAACCATATTCCTTATAAAGGTGCTATGCCTTCAATTATTGATTTAATAGGGGGTCAAGTGAGTATGACTTTGACAGGAGCGCCGCCCTTGATTCAACATATTGAAACAGGTCGTCTACGTGCCTTGGGGATTGCGAGTGATAAGCGAATTGATGCCATTTCTAGTATTCCCACAATTTCTGAAAGTGGCATTCTTGAATTAAAGGGATTTGAAGTAACTCAATGGTATGGGGTTGCAGTAAAGTCTGGTACGCCTAAAGATATAATCAAAAAAATTGCTGAAGCAATTAAGCTAATATTTAATTTAACCGCTGTTCAGTCTAAGCTAAAAGCTGAAGGAGCAATTGCCCAGACTAATAGTCCGGAAGAATTTTTTGCACTCATAAATTCGGAGCTTATTCGCTGGTCTAGTGTCATTAAAAATTCAAAAATTCAAAATGATTAGATTTATAGAGGTTCAATTTTTGCAATTTTAAATAATTTCGATTGAAATTGAATATCGCTTTCAATGAATTTAGAAAATTCTGGAGGACTTGATCCGATCCCTGTTAAACCTAATTTTTCGAATTTTTCCTTAACATCATCAAGATGAATTATCTTTGCAATTGATTGTTGAATTTTAATTACTTTTTCCTCTGGTGTTTTGCTAGGGTACCAAAGGCCACACCAACCATAGACAGCTTGCTCCATACCTTTCAGTCCAGCTTCTGCATAAGTCGGTACTGTTTCGAGTACTGGTGCTCTTTTTGTTCCACCTATAGCTAATGCTCGTACTCTTCCTTCTTTGATGGACTGTATAGCTGTAGCTGTGGATGCAAATGTCATATCTACGTGCTTTGCAAGTACTTCATTAAACGCTGGTCCAGCGCCCTTATATGGAACATGAACAATATTAGTGTTGGCAACTGAATTAAATAACTCTCCATTTAGATGGGTTAAGTTTCCATAGCCTGCAGAGCTGTAACTGAGTTTATTTTTACTTGCGTATTCAATTAGCTGAGTTAAGTTTTGAACTGGAAGTTCAGCATTGACAATTAAAAGGTTACCGTATGTTTGATATATTTGAGTGATTGGAGAAAAATCTTTGATAGGGTCATAGGGTAATTTTTTGTAAGTAAAGCTATTTGCAGAAAATGATCCGGTAACAATTAGCATGGTGTATCCATCTGGAATGGATTTGGCAACACTATCTATACCAATAATTCCATTCGCACCTGCTTTATTATCATAAACAACTGGAACGTTGAATTCGTTAGTGATTTTTTGTCCAATAATTCTAGCAATAACGTCAATAGGCCCACCTGCCGCAGCTGGAATGATCAATCGAATGGGTCTAATTGGCCAAGGATCAAAATTATTTTTTTGCGAAAAAGCACTAAATGAAATGCAAAAAAATACAAAGATCTTTAGTGAAAAAAATAGAAATTTCATGAGTATTTTTCAATGTTAGATGAGTATTCTATTTACATTTAATTTTTAAAAATTGCTATTTACCCTAAAAGACTAAATCTTTTTCCTAAGTATAATTTTATAAATTATTTATTCCTAGTAAAGTAATCAACCATGTTAATTGAACAGCCTGGATTCTTGGGTTCATTGAAATTAAAAAACCGAATTACCTTGGCGCCTATGGGCACTAATTTTAGCTCTAGCGATGGACTTATAACTGAGCGAGATATTGCTTATTATGTTGAAAGGGCTAAAGGTGGTGTTTCAATGATCATGACTGCTGCAATGGGAGTCACGGGGGATGCTCGTGCTCATCGCTTTACACCTGTTTGTTATCATGATCGATTTATTCCTGGTTTAGCAAAATTAGTTGATGCCATAAAATCTTACGATTGTCATGTATTTGGGCAATTGAATCATCATGGTGCTTTACTTCATGTTCCGGGTTCTCTCGCGGTTGGTCCATCGGATTGGATTAATCCTAAGACTGGAGGCAAGGTCGAGCCTATGTCTAAGTCCCAAATCATAGAAGTTCAAAAGCATTTCGCAAGTGCAGCAAAACGTTTATGGATCGCTGGATATGATGGGGTAGAAATTCATGCCGCAAATGGCTATCTATTCCAACAATTTTTCACGCCACGAATTAACTTCAGGGACGATGAGTACGGTGGTTCGATTGAAAATCGGATGAGATTTCTTTTGGAAACAGTTAGCAGAATGCAAGATGCATCACCTGATTTGAAGATAATGGTTCGTTTTAGTGTCAGCGAATTTACAAAAGGTGGTTACTCAGAGGAGGATGCGATTGCTTTAGCGCAAGCACTGGAGAAACAAGGCGTGGTTGCTATTGACTTATCTGGTGGTAGCAATGAAACACCTCAAATGTCTAAATACTGTATTCAGACACCATCTTTTCCAAGAGGATGTTTGGCTCCTTTCGCAAAACCCATTAAAGATGCAATCAATATTCCAGTTTTTGTTGCTGGACGTATTGTTGAGGCTAAGGATGCTGAAGATATTTTGGTTTCTGGCAGCGCTGATTTTATTTCTTTGGGGCGTGCATTGTACGCGGATCCCCATTGGTGTCTAAAGGCATTTGGTCAGATGAAGACTGCAATAAGGCAATGCATTGCTTGTAATGTATGCCATGATCGGCTTTCAGGTGAGATTGACGTCTCATGTGTACAAAATCCTATGATGGGTACTCACTTTGAAACACTTGGTTTTATGGAGGAGGCTCATAAGTCAAGTTTATTGACTAAACGCAATCCTAAAAGAATACTTATCTTGGGATCTGGCGTAAGTGGACTAGAGAGTGCAAGAGCAAGTGCAGAACTTGGTCATGTTGTTGAAGTTTGGGAGCAAAAAACAACCCTTGGTGGACAAATTTCTTTGGCCACTGCTGCACCTCATAAAGAAGAGGTTGAAAATGCTTGGTCCTATCGATTTAGCGAGGCACAGCGTCTAAATGTACAGATTAAATCAGGAGTTATTTTTAGTACACAAAAGGTTAAAGAATTCAATCCTGATCTGATCATTATGGCCACTGGAGCTCTTCCCAAAATTAGCCCTGTAGATTTATCTAAAGTTCAATCTTCTATCAATATTCATCAAGCATGGGAGGTTTTGGCTAAACCTGATTTGATTAAAGATTCAAGTCAAGTAACCGTTCTTGGGGGGGGGACAGTAGGTATTGAAACTGCTGATCTTTTGTTGGAAAAAGGCTGTAAAGTCACTGTCATAGAATATAAAAAGAATCTGGCAGAAGGTTTATCTAAAAGTAATCGTCGAGAAATTCTAGATCGACTTGAAAATGCAAGTGTTCAAATTTTAACTAACGCGAATATTATTAATGTTATGTCGAATGATATTGAACTTAATATTGATAATGGGTCGATTCAAAAGGTGTCAATTGGTGATGCTTTAATAATTGCAGTTGGTGCGCAACCTCAATTGAATGTGTTAAAAGAAATTCAAGTCTTGGGTATTTCTCATGTAGTAGTCGGAGATGCAAATAGTCCGGGAGACTTTATGAGTTGTATTCGAGACGCTTGGATGGTTGGATCTTGCGTCGATCGGTATATTGATAAGATTATTTGATTAATCTATCTTTGCGCCTGAAATCTTTACAACTTTACCCCATTTTACAATTTCGTCTTTGACAAATTTTGTAAATTCTTCTGGCGAATCACCAACAAAGTCCGCACCTTCTGCTGCTATTGGTGCTATGACCTCAGGAATTTTAATTATTCTGACTATTTCTCTGTTGAGCAGTTGAACGATGTCTTTGGACGTTCCGCTTGGTACTGCTACTCCAAACCAAGAACCGGTTTCGAAACCTTTTAAACCTTGCTCATCTAGTGTGGGCAAATCGGGTACTGAAGATACACGTCTTAAACTAGTGACTCCAATTGCCCTAAGGCCACCACTTTTAACATGAGGCATTGCCGGAACAATGCTACCAAAATAGACTTGAACATGTCCTGCTAATACGTCGTTTAATGCAGGTGTGGCTCCTTTGTAGGGAATATGGATCATATTGGTATTTGTCATGATTTTGAATAACTCGCCTGCAAGGTGATGTGGACTTCCGTTTCCAGCAGAACTAAATGACAATTTACCAGGTTTTGAACGTGCATAAGCAATTAAATCTTGTACTGAATTGATAGGAAGACTTGGATTGATACACAAAATACCTGGAACTTTAGCTATATTTGTTATGTATGAAAAATCTTTAATTGGGTCATAGGGTAACTTAGGGTACAGGGTTGGGTTGATGGCATTCGCAATGGTTGGCATGAAAAGAGTATATCCGTCGGCTGGTGAATGTGCTGCCAAATCGCTTCCAAGATTTGTACCGCTACCAGCGTGATTTTCAACAAAAACTGCTTTGCCTAAACTCTCTGTTAATTTTGCAGCCACAGGCCTTGCCAATATATCTGAACCCCCACCAGGGGCATACGGAACAATAAATTTTATTGATTTATTAGGATAGATATCTGCGGCAGACGCTTTGAAGGCATTCAAGTAAAATAAGCCGCATGCACTTGATGAAAGTGAAAGAAAATTTCGACGATCCAGTTTGGTATTAAGAAATTTTGACATGATTTTTACCGATAAGATTGAATAAATTTAGGGTCAGCTTAAGTTTTTCCCTTATTATCACTATAAGTGAAGAGTAGATAAACTCGGTGTTTACACTAGACTAAGGTCTTGGAGATTCGATAAATGGAAAAAACCACAAAAGAGCTCGTTGATTTTTCTTTCAAAGTTAGCTACAACCAACTTTTACCTTCAACAATTAATGCTTGTAAGATTGCATTAATCGATACCATGGGCTGTGCCATTGGTGCATATTCTTCGCCGTTATCAGTTTTGACAAGAAAATTTTCTAGTCGATATTCATGTGTTAATTCAGCCAGTATGATAGGCTCTAGTCAAAAGGTTAGCGTTGAAATGGCTGCATTCGCAAATGGTGTAATGCTTCGGTTTTTGGACTTAAGTGATTCTTACAGAGTTAAAAGCGGAGGTCATCCAAGCGATGTCATTTCTGGCATATTATCAGTGGCTGAATCAAACAAGTGCAGCGGACAAGAAACAATTGAAGCAATCGTTGTAGCCTATGAAATTTACTGTGCATTTTGTGAATCTATTGATATCAATTCTAAGGGTTGGGATCAACCTGTTTACGGTGTGCTTGCCACCACTATTGCTATTGGTAAGTTACTCAAATTAAATCACGAACAGATGGGTCATGCAGTTGCTTTGTCATTGGCGCCTAATATGTCTTTACATCAAACTCGACGCGGTGAGTTGTCGCATTGGAAAGGTTGTGCAGCTGCTAATGGAGCGAGAAATGCGGTTTTTGCAGCTTATTTGGCAAAGGAGGGATTTTCAGGGCCTACATCTATTTTTGAAGGAAGAGCTGGAATCTGGGATGTTGTCGGAAAATTTGAATTTCCCAACCTTAATGACCAACCCAATAGGATTGAAAAAACACATTTGAAAAGTTTTCCTGTTAACTATCACGGACAGTCAGCAGTTTGGGCGGCTTTAGATTTAAGACAAAGAGTGGAATTGAATGATATCAAGTCAATTCATATTGAAGGGTATCACAGTGCATTTGAAGAAATGGGAAGTCATCCCGCGCATTGGGCGCCTAAAACTCATGAAACTGCTGACCATAGTATGCCCTATGTGGTTGCTACTGCTTTAATGAATGGCGATATTGACGAAAGTTCGTTCTCAGAGTTTGAGCTTAATCGATCCGAAAAATTAAATTTAATGCAAAAGATTTCTGTCCGAGAGGATATAACTCTTACTGATCTGTTTCCCGTTTCAGCGCCTTGTCGAATGAAGGTCACAAAGATTGATGGTACATTTATAGAGTCTTATATCAATTCACCTAAAGGCCATGCTGATAATCCATTTAGCCTTGAAGATGTGAAAAATAAATTTAAAAATTTGAGTGCTAAATTTTGCGGCGAACAACAAGCAAATCAAATTATTGACATGCTTTTAAATATAGATCAATTAAAGGATGTATCCCAACTATTTGATCATTTGAGTCAGATTAATCATTCCTAGTATAGCCGTCAGCTTTTGAAACTGCTACATTGCAGCACCGACAGTGGTACCTACACCTTGTTTATTTTCTATTACTACCGGCTGTCCCCACTGACTTTGTAGTTCTGTAGCCAGAAACCTTACTTGAGTATCAACTGA
>CAIJNI010000023.1 GCA_903821995.1 uncultured beta proteobacterium | reverse complement strand
GTCACTGACAACCGTTGAGCAAGGAGTCGCGACTCCCTTGTATCAGGTTGGACCCTGATGCTGTTTGCCTATGGTGCCCCCTGTCGGATTCGAACTGACGACCTATCGCTTACAAGGCGATTGCTCTGACCATCTGAGCTAAAGGGGCGAATAATGGTGGAGACTATCGGGATCGAACCGATGAACCTTCTGAATGCAAATCAGACGCTCTCCCAACTGAGCTAAGTCCCCATAATTTTTGCCTCATCTTCACTGCATGTCTTAGGATGACATCTGAGAGGATTGGTTACCAACAGCTAATGATTCAACGGGTTGCCTATTTACTCCGTTTAGAGGCATCTTCGCTACGGATCAACCGCTGACGAAGAATAGTGGTAGTCCGTGACAGGGTTGAACTGCCGACCTTCTCCGTGTAAAGGAGTTGCTCTTCCACTGAGCTAACGGACCATATATGGCGTGGGCTAACTTTAGGTTATCAAGACCGTAAGTTTATCTCTTATCGTACCCCCACGCAGCACGATCGTAGTTGCTCCTAAAAGTCGTTATGGTCCAGAGCAACTCAAACCATAATCCAGCTAGGCAACTTTTCGTCCTAGCAATTGGCTCCTCCGGTTCGGCTCGAACGAACGACCCTGGTGTTAACAGCACCATGCTCTACCAACTGAGCTACAGAGGAATAAAATTACTTACCTCGTTTTTTACCATTTTGCGGTTCAAATTCAGGTAGTAATTTTTTTTTAAATCGCGGAATAGCGTATTAGAACTTGTAGTTCACACCAACAGTGGTGCGATCACCAGCCTTAACAACAGATGATGTCTTAATATCTTCTGTGCGTACAAAACGACCATCAAGTTCAAGAGAAGAAGTGAGGTTATACTTCAAACCACCACCATAATTCCAAATGTCTCGGTTCTTGTTAGTTTCAATTCGATAACCAGCACCAAGAAGAGCATAAGGTGTTACGAAACCTGTATCAAAAGATAGGATACCATTTCCAGCAATAGTGCTGACCTTACCCTTTGAATAATTATAGGTTCCTTCGCCTGCAAGACCAAAACCTGCAAAACGATAAACATTATAACCACCAACAAGACCAACAGCCCAAGGGCTATTCTTATTGAAACCATCTGTTACAACAAAACCACCATTAACACCACCATAGATATTCTTTTCAGTATCAACAGCAACTGGCTTTGTAGGAGGCATAGGAAATGCCTTTGAAGGTAGATCAGAAGCATTTGCAGCTGTAGCAGCAACAAGAGCAACAAGAGATACGATAAACTTATTCATTTGTTTTTCCTTTGTTTTATGTTACACTTACTATCATAGTATATAGTGCTCAAAATCAAGCACTATTTTGGTAGACCATCGCAGATTCGAACTGCGGACATCCGGCGCTCTAACCAACTGAGCTAATGGTCCAAAAACTTTATGAAGGTTCCCTAGCGCATTCAGGTCACCTACAACCCATCACCTTTGGTCCTCCGTATCGGATTTGAACCGATGTTCTCCACGCTTGAAAGGTGGGTATGTTTGACCGCTACACCAACAGAGGTAAATTCTCACCGTTAACTGACTCCTTATTCGCCCCGAGTTTTATTTTACATCGGCTAACACACGGTTAAATGCACCGATGACAATCACCGCTTCGTTTATCTCGAGAACCACGAAACGATCCTGTAATGGCGGAGGGTAAAGGAATCGAACCATCAACCTTGCGGTGGCGCAGTTTTCAAGACTGTGTGTCTACCATAGACGCTACCCTCCTAATAATTCTCCAGCCCGAAAGCTGGAGGTGCTGATGGACGTATCCAAACAGCGTTGATAAGCAAGGGTACGTGGCTCACACGTTTGCCTGCTGCCCCTTTACAGCGCCCTCAAATGATACTTTCCTGGTCAATGGAAAGCATTGAGGCGTAGGCGACTTGGTACTCACAGGAACCACCCTGATCATATTATCCAACTATCGACCCTACGATACATCTTTGGTCCGTGTGGAGAGAATCGAACTCCCGACCCTCTGCTCCCAAAGCAGATGCGCTACCAGACTGCGCTACACACGGTTATTCTATTTGGTTGGCATAGATGGACTCAAACCATCGACCTTTCGATTATCAGTCCTATACGCCAGTATTTTGGTGGATCCTCTGGGACTCGAACCCAGGACACCTCGATTAAAAGTCGAGTACTCTAACCAACTGAGCTAAGGATCCAATACTTATTAGGAGTGATGTCATGTTATAGATATGGATAGACCTACATACCGTTTGCTTTAATCTGTGATCTTATTTCAGGTCATGACTCCTATTTTGATCACAACTCAGTATTGGCCGTGCCTGCAGGACAGAGGACCCATTGACTGTGCACTGCCCAGGAACACTGGGATTTTCCATAACACCACACCTAATAAGTTGTTTCTACAAAGATGCACTCCTGTCCACAGCTTATCTAGTCTAGACTAGGCGGTTGATCAAGCCGCTACGGAATCGAACCGTCAGTGCATCCATGAAGAAACAACCTTTCGATTGCTTCTTGTTTCCAACAATGTAAAACAACGTAGCCTTTATTCTTCACTTAGTATAGCTGACTTCGAAGATAAAGTCAAGCATAAAAAAAGCGGGACTTTTTGGGTCCCGCCTTCAAAATTCCATTTAGGAACCTTTAGACGAGACCAGCAGCAAGCGCCTTATATCCTGCTGCAATTAACTTACGTGATGGATTACCAAAGGTATACTTATGTGTTACGCGACCCTTGGTATCCTTATGCTTATTGAGGTAAATAGCATAACCTCGCATACGGATCTGATAAATTGCATCATGTGGATTGGCAACGTTATAACGAGCAGAAATTTGCTTAGCGGTTAGACGCTCACCATTTTCAACAAGAGCTTCAAATACACGATCAGTCTTAGTCATTTATTTCTCCGTTAGGTTTCATTATATAGTTAGTATATTTCACTTTTGCCTTAAAGTCAACTACTTTTTTCAAAGAATGTCAACTATTTTTCCATCCATATCCACAGCTCGTACTCTTTGATTGGGGAAATTGGAAGAAAGGTGCTTCATCTCAAACAGAATCTGCTGAGAATTATTTTGAGTAATGCCAAAAGTCCGCCAATTACCCGTAGTATCTTGAAGCTGAATCTGTACCTGATTCATTAGTATTTCTCCATCTCCATGGCTTCAGCGATAACCTCGGTGATCTCCTTAAGCGAGAGACACACGATCTTAACATCAGTATAGTCTTCATCAGAATCACGACCATTCACTTCAACCATATATCCGTTATCGTAAAGATTAACAGTCAAAGATCCATTAATCTTCTTAAGCTTATCGGAAATCTTCATTAACCTCTCCTAGACTTGGAACCGACTTGAGTCATATCAGTTTCTGGGGTAGCATATTGCAACCCACCTTTATTAAACAGGGGCATAACCCTGCTTGCCTTAGCCAGAATTTCCTTTCGGACATGTTCTGGTTCTTTATGGAGGTTGCTCATAAGACTACGATTAGTACAAGAAGACGCAGAACCCGACATTCCTGCAGAAACATAATTACTACGATCAACCATCATATCATTATTATAGCGTTGTTTCCATTTAAAGTCAAGCACTTTTTTACTGGCTTTTTTTCCGCCTGTCATAGACAAAACCCAAGCCTCATGCTCAGCTCTAGACAAAGCTTGGCGTTTGTTATTGCCAGGCTTACGTTTACGACTAGTAGTAGTAGTGGTATAAAAAGCAGGTAGAAGATGCATTGTCATCAGCGACTCCCTTATTATTCACTAAGTATACCCAATATCAGCACAAAAGTCAAGCGTTATTTTGCGCTATCTTTTCAATTACTTTTTGTAGAAACAATCTAACATTATCTTTGGCAGGTTCATATCTTTCTGATTTGATCTTCCACATTTGACGGTGATTGGAATATTTTTCCTCTTCCCACATATCATCTCGGGCATCGATCATTTCTTCAAGAGCATCAATCAATTGATCAATATCAGTTTTCTGCGGCTGTGACATCAATATCTGGCTCCATATTTTCAACCATTATATATTTCGCATCTTTATCAAACTCAGAATACGCCTCTAACATCTTACGAAGATTGTTAAGCCTCTTAATGACATCAAGAATAGTTTTATGAGCGGCTGGATCGTTGCAACCCTCTTGGAGATCCATGAGGGCGGCATCCAAATTAGAATCAGCAGAATAATCGATATGAAACTTTATTGTGGTTCCATCTTTTTGCATTTCTTCTTGGAGCTTTAGGGGTGGAAACAGGAGAGTTTTAATTTGCTCTATCTGTTTCTCAGCTGGTGTAATAGACTTCTTTTCAATTTTCCACGGCATTCTCATAACAAATAATTACCTCACTTCTTTTTACGACCCATGTTATATTTGGCTTCTAGAGTCCATTCATCTTTTTCTTTATGATTGATGATCTTAATTTGACTCATAGAAGCCAATGGTTCTTTAATCATTTCAGATTCAATTACCTTCAGTAATCCCCAATCTTGAAGAAGTTCTATAATTTTATTACGTCGACCCTTATCTTCTTCCGAGAAATTGGAAAGTTTGCTATCTATTACAAACATCTCTTTAAAGTGTACGATATAATATTTACCCTGCTTATGAAAAATATGGCAGGATTGATAAAGTTTCTTTTCTTTGCGAGAGGCAACCCCAATGCGAGTAAGAGTTTCTTTAATTTTTAGGAAATCTTCTTCTTCGGCTATCTTTACCTCCACTAACGAATTAAGTAAATCATTCATTTAGCTCCACCTTTTTCTTGTTTTTTTCTAATCAATTCAATTTGATCCTTCGTTAGAATCTTGTACGTTTCTTTTGCACGCACAATATTATATTTATAATAATCTTGAATTAAAGAGATTATCTTGGCTTCATTCTCGATTTGTTTCTCGAGCTTCTTCTCTTCTTCAGTTTTCTTCTTACCATAACGTTTTTGCTTACGTACTTTATTAAAAAGAAAATGATAGTGAAGCTTATCAGATAGGTGGTAATTCTGAT
>CAIJNI010000022.1 GCA_903821995.1 uncultured beta proteobacterium | reverse complement strand
CAAATTTACAGTGCCCCCTGTTACGACTGGGGAACGATACAATACTGGTTTATTACAAGCAAAATTTTCATATAAAATGCAAAAGAATGACGGTCATAATATGGGAGAGGAAAGTTTTGATACAACAATACAATACGGAACAAAACTTGAGCTGCCTTTGAAATATAAGAGTGGGTTAGAAATAACTTCTTTGAAGGATAGTATTCTTAGTCTCAAAATAAAACTCTCAGATGGAAATTTAATGCAAGTGAAATGCGTTAAAAATAATACTCCCTTTGTCTTAATTACAAAGAAAAAGGAAATAAAAAGCACAGCCGAATTAATTAAAAAATCAATAGAACAATTTAATGAAATAAATAGCAGTTACGACTTTACAAAGAAATTTACTCTTGTCAGTGGAGATTGTCACGATGACGGCTGTACATTTGCATTTCAAAACTCAGATGAGGGCGAAACCCAATATGCTTCCCAACTTCCAGAAAACAGCGTTAAATTTGAAAATACCGAAGAAGGTGGAACGACTGTTCAAAAGAAGTTTCTAAACAAACAATATTTAATCAAATATCATTTGAAAAAGGTATTTCATGAGGAAAGTAATAGTGCCTCCCTTGAAATGCTTATTTCTGAAATGAAAATGGTGAGATAACATTTTAATTATGGTCAATAATGGTAATTTAACACAACAATTAATAACAAATAAATAATATGAAACGAAAATTACTTTTAATTTCTTCGATTGCATTAGCAGTTACTGCTTCTGCATAAGTACCGACTTATGTGCCGACCACTGGGTTGGTGAGTTGGTGGTCATTTTCTGGAAATGCAAATGACGGAACAATCAACAATAACAATGGAACAAATTACGGAGCTACATTAGTTTCTGATAGGTTCAGTGTTGCAAATAGAGCTTATTCCTTTGATGGGGTCCATGACTCTATTGTAGTTGCAGATAGCCCAACTTTGCAATTTTCAACCCATGCTCAATCTTTCTCCTTTTGGTTAAAAATCCCCTCCTTACCAAATCCAGTAAATGAAGAAGCTATATTTGAAAAGATGGACCAGCATTTAGCTGTTGATTTATCTGGAGCTTCTGCACAGGGGTTTCGAATTGATTTCTTGCCATCTGGGGATATTGCCTATGCAATAAGAAGCGGTATCTCTTCAAGTTGGGGCGTTTGCACAATCCCTCATTCAAACTTTGCTACAAACCAATATTTTCATATTGTATTTACTAATGATGGCAATACAATGACAGGGTATTGCAATGGAATTAGTATTTCTTCAACAACAATTCCATTGGGAACGGCAATAGGCAGTAACTCTTTCCCTTTATTAATTGGAAAAGAAAGATGGACATCTTTAGGCTCAAGTATGGATTTGTTTAATGGTATTATAGATGATATAGGCGTTTGGGACAGGGCTTTAACTCAAACGGAAGTAACACAAATTTATTCGTCGAATGCTGCATCATGCACACCTGATATTACAACTGGATTGGTGGCTCAATATGATTTTAGCGGTAACTCCAACGATGTAAGTGGTAACAATAATAATGGAACTGTTCATGGTGCTACGCTTGTTTCAGACAGGTATGGAAACCCAAATTCTGCTTATAGTTTCGATGGAAGTAGCAGTTATATTGATGTTCCAAACAATAACTCATTAAATTTTTCTAATAATATTTCCTTTACAATATCAGCTTGGATTAAGCTGAATGGTTCCAACACCAATTATAAGGGCATTGTCACTAAGATGGACAATTCAGGAAATGGTTATCAATTTGTGGTGGGAAATAATTCCACTCCTGATGTATTGGCTGAGGAATTTAGTCAGGGAGCAACTGGTGTAGGTGTGGTTGGAAATCAAAATCTAAATGACAACAATTGGCATAATGTATTATTTATAGCCGACAGGAATGCCAATACCCTTAGCTTTTACGTTGATAATGTATTGGATAATCAAACTTCCAGCGCAAACGTTTCCGCTGCCAATATTAACAATACCGTGAATATGAAAATTGGAGTTGAATGGACTATGGTTGATTTTTTTAATGGAACAATTGATGATATTAAAATCTATAGTAAGGCACTAACCGCTTGTGATATTGATAGTTTATATAATATCCCCAACCCAACAACTGTTGGAATTGCTGACATGACAAGTGCCTCGGAATTCACAATCGCTCCAAATCCTTTTTCTTTGTCAACAACACTTACATTTACTCAGGAGCAACCAAATTCATCAGTGAAGGTTGTAGATGTCTTGGGAAAAGAAGTTAAGGCATTTGTGTTTTCAGGAAAACAAGTGGTTCTTGATAAAGGAGAGTTAACTCCAGGAATCTATTTTGTTCAAATAATTGATGGAAACAAAAACTCTTCAATCAAAAAAATAATTATTCAGTAATACAGTCGGCAAACGCAATAGAAAAAAGGCTGTCTCCTTTGGGGGAGACGGCCTTTTTCTTTTGCTGCCTTTGCAAAAAAATATTCTCCAGCTTACTTTCCCATAAATATGGGGAGATTACACCTACAACAACCAATTCCAGAAATGCTGATTTCTTGTTAAAAGAAAAAAGTTATTAACTTCTCTTGGAATTCCTCAGTCGGTTTATTATATTTTGTAAAAAAACAAACTATTTATTAGAAAAAGGTTCTCGTACAACCAAACTTAAGCATATAAAATCCCTTTTGAGAGTAGGTCGTACGAGGACCGAAATCAAAAGGTTTTTTTATGCAGAAAAATGAATTAAACTATTACACATGTATCTGTGGAAAGGCTTACGTCAAGAAGAACGTAACCGTTGACTGGTGGCTATCAGAAATTAAATTTGGTCACTTATTTGGAGAGAAAATTAAACAGGCAAGAGCTGCTGGAAAGGGCTCGGATGAATTTGAACGAATCAAAAAGGAAGAGTTGCCTTGTGTTACATGGAACTTCCATTACGATAAATACAAAGAAGACCAGAAAATCTTGGGGTCAACTGGCTTTCTATATTTCGATATAGACAAACCAGGTTTTGATGCATCATGTTTGGACAAATCGAAAGTGTTCAGTCTTTTCAAGTCGGTTTCATCAAAAGGTTGGTCTGTGATTGTTAGAGCTGATGGTATAACCTCAGAAAACTATTCCTCTGCAATGAGGGGTATCTCAAAAGAACTGGGAATAGATTCGTTTAATGACTTCGGTGCAGTAAAAAAGAGTCAATACACAGTCCTTTCCTTTGACCCAGACATTTTTATAAATACAGAGTGCTTTGTCTTCAAAGGAGAAAACTATCCTCCAGAAGAAATTCAGAAAAAAGTGTCATTAAGTAGCAATACACTGCATCCCCCCCAGGGGCAGGGTGTATATGTAGTTAATGACACTTTTTTAAAAAAGAAGAAATACACAATCAGGTTAACGGATGCAACCGACTATATTAAGGAAGGAGTGAATTACGAGGTTTTTGAGGAGAAAATTGATGTGACGCAGATTCAGTTACCAAACAGGAAATCTATCCAGCCTGGGGCAAGAAACAGGGTTTTAAGCACTATTTTTTCAAATATGTTGCTGTTAAATATGGATGTACCCGAAGATAATGCATATAGCTGGCTTGTGGGTATTAACAATCTTATTTGTTCATCGCCGCTCCCAGAAAAAGAAGTCAAGAAAATATTTTACTCCAACTGGAAAAAGAAAGGCATTTATAAAAAGACAAAAAACAAGAAAAGGAGAATTGTTTTCAAAAAAGATTGTGATTGGTCAAAGGAAGATAAATTATCTGTTTGCAGAAAGGAAATTGGGCGATTGCAGACAAAAAACAGGAAGGAAGAAATAGTTAATACAATTGGGGCATTAATCATAGAAGACAAAATAACGAATAATGTCTTAGCAAAGCGAATGAACATTTCCGCCACAACTGTTAAGCGATATACAAAAGAACTCAAATGGCATCTTTTGGAGCGAAACACCCTTAATAGAAATATCTTCAATTATTACTATAAGAAAATAAATGACGAACCAATAATACCACCTGAATCTTACGCAAATTACGAGCTCACTGAGAAAGAATATGGGCAATACCTCCAATACACCGAGGAGTGTCTAAAGAGATTTCAAGCTGACTTGGCATCAGGGAATATATTTGTTCCTCCTTTCTTTTGACAATTACAAAGAGGGCTGAACGAGGTGGTCCTGGAGCATGGTGTGTGGACAACAGCAAAGTAAAATAAAACTCTCAACTAAATTAACATTAAAAACTAATATGAAAATGAAAGCAAAAAACAAATTAGCAATCTTGCAAAAGGCACAAGAAAATAATGAAGAACCAACAGCTGTTCTATCGGAATTAAATATCAAAATTAATCCATACACTCTCTTTGTCTATGACATAGCACTTCTTGGGAGAAGAGATAGCGTGGAAAACATTTGGAAGGAATTAAAATTGGTAAATACTCCAGAAATAAACAAAGCAATGATTTTTATTATTGATAACACTCGTCCTTACGACATGAATGATTTTAGTTCATTCGCTTACGAATCGCCTACATTTGAATTCGAAGGAGAAAACATTTGGATGTCTTTACTAATTGAGTTACTTAAAAAAAGAGGCGTAAGGTATATTCAACCGTTTCAGATGTATATTTCAAATTTGTTTTTGGACGAAGATTTGCCATTTTAGTTTCATAAGATATGGAATGAATATTTTTATGGTTCGGCATAGACACAAGATAAAAGCAAACTAAAATAAAAGCAAGTGATTGATTTATTTCTTTACTTCGCTCCTCCAAGACAAATGCAGGCAAATCGTTTTCATACAAAGATGGTGAAGTACCTTTCCGAATACCAGGAGTATTTAATTCAGGTAAGAGAAGACGGGACAGGAGCATCACATGTTGACATTATTCACGATTTCATCAACTACCTCTACAACCATCACCTCATTGTATCCTTTGACCAGATAACAGTAAGCATGGCCAACTCAAAGTTTCTTGCCTATTTCAACAGAGTGAACAAAACAGATATGAAGAAGGAAGAGATGAAAGGGATTCTATGTGGCTTCTTTACTTTTCTGTATGGGAAGCATGGAATAAGGAATGAGAAGTTGATGAGGGGATTCGGGAAGGTTTAATTTCCAAGCAAACGCTATACAAAAGAACGAATTTGGGCATGGAATAATATCGTCTCCGTCAATTAGCATTTCTTATCAATTATAAAAATCCAATGGGGCTTGGTGGGTCATCAACATCCCCCCACCCAATACCGCTGTCTTCTCTTGGTGGTCTTTCCTGAATTGTTGTCTTGACTAATACTCCATTCTTAATTTCAAGAAGCATTTGTTTCTCTTTGACTGAGCTCATTTCTTGCTTCTCGTCATTCAATATATCGAAATAAGGAATGACAATCGTATCGGAATACCAATCAGCGAATACGACACTTTCTCCAGGAAATATATAATCTATGCTGTAATCAAGATAGTTGGGGCCGTAAGCAATTAGTTCTACCAAGTAAAGTTTATTGTCTTTTAGTTGCCAGGTTCCATAATACCCCCTCCAACAAAGTGTTTTACCTGAATCAAGAACTGGTCTTTCCTTTAGTTTTGAGAGGTACTGTTCTAAGGGTTCTTCTCTAATCCCATATTTAAGTCCATCGTACATTAGCGTTTCTCTTACCTGAATAGTCATATCGTTAGAAAGGTGCGCCTGTTTCTTCTGATTTATCTTTTCATTCCAATATACTCCTTCCAACATTTTCCCTAATTCATCAGTTGGGTTTAACCATTTGTTTTTACCAATTGGGTTTGGTTTCTCAACTGGACGGAGGACTATTTTTTCGATAACTGTTGGTTCGGAGGATTTACTTTCAATGATTGTTGTTTCAGTGTCGGTTGTTTCAGATACTATTACTTCTATATCAATATTACTTGTTGGACTCTTATACTTCCTGGCGTTTATATAATAACCATAAGTAAGACGGAGAATAAATGTCGTAACTAATACATAAAATATAATCATAATGGGACTCAATGTAAATTCCAATTGCAAATCAATTAGAATGTCTTTACAAAAATATACATTTATCTATCCGTTTCCCTTAAAACCAGAATTTACTTATTAACGGTCTCTCTGAGTTGATAAAAATTGTGTCAGATACAAAATGTGCAATTGGAAATAGGGAATAGTCATGCAGAAATATGAAATATTTAGTTACTATTGTAAAAAAACTTCGGATGCAATAAATTGATAAAACATATAGAATGAAAATATTTAATTTTAAGAGAACAATTATATTGATTTGCGTGATGATTAGCTTTGGTCTACAAGCTAAGGAAGCAAAAAAGGAACGCAAGCCAACCGAAATGTCAATTTTCGATGCTATGGATAAGGGATTGCTCCAAATAGAATTGCAGGGTTATTTTGACCCAAAATCATCAAATGAAATAATAGACAAAGAGGGTGTTCATTATGGAAAGTGTATTTCTGTATATATTCATAGCAAGATTGACAGTTTCATTCTAATTCGGCTTGATGCAGGAGTTCAATTACTACCTGACGATACAGTTTATCAGAGAATGATTGTAACCAAAAAGGTCATATTCCCTTTGTACCCCAACCAAGCTTACCCTTCAAGAATATACGCAATGTGTGGACAGCTCCATCACCAAGCTCCATTGAATTTCACAATATACAAATTAGGGGAAATGGCTGATAGTTCAACCATTCGGCTTGCAAATTACATTGGAGACAACTACCTACAAAACATGATTGGACAGCACGCTGTT
>CAIJNI010000021.1 GCA_903821995.1 uncultured beta proteobacterium | reverse complement strand
TACTTTGCCTCAGTCTTTTTTACATCACTTAATGTAGATCAAATTAATGGTGCTGATGGAAATGGTACTGGAGCTAATGCAGTTATTACAAGCGGTGTTCTTTCTACAACTCCTGTTCCTGCTTTAGGTGGTGCCTCTACTTCACAAGTATTTAATGCTTTAACAGGTACAACTAATATCCTATTGAATCAATCTGTCGCTCAGGCTCAAACGCAAGCTAATATATTAGCTGGTTATGTGACACAAGATAGCTATCTGGGCGGGAAATTAATTGCGGCGGTAAATATCCCCGTGGCTACCATAAGTAGAACAGTTACAGCTTCTCTTGATTCAACCCAATATTCTCAAATGTCTTCTACTGCAGCTGGTCGTGCTGTTTTGGCTGGACTTGTTACAGCTGGTAATTCTTTAGCTGCTGCTAAATCAGGAACTGCTGGTGGACTTGGTGATATTGAAATTACCGGTGCTTGGTCTAAATATAACGGCACGAATATGAAATATATTGCCGGTGTCACTGTAGTTGCACCAACTGGCGCTTTTGATGCTAATGCACCAGTTAACGTTGGATTTGGTTACTATACAATTAGACCGAGTGTTGCAGCAATTTACCACGAAAATACATGGTCGTTTGGTGGTCGTGCAACATATGGCTACAATACAACTAACAATAATACGAGTTATCAAAGTGGTAATTTTGCCGCCTTCGAATTATCAGGTGCTTACAAGTTGCCAAATGTTAGTCTTGGTCTTAACTTAACTCAATTTATTCAGGTTACAGATGACACATTTAGTGGTGCCACTCAATCAATTACTACAGTTGTAAGTCCTGGTGGACTTGCTGCACAAGCTGGGACATCATCTCCAATTGATGGTGGTCAAAGAACTAAATATTTAACATTAACACCGTTTGTTGCTATTCCAATTCGTGAATCAGGATCTTTAATTACGATGTCTTATACAATGATGCCCTCAGCTAGTGATTCACAACAGTTAGCTTCACTTTTAACATTCCGTTGGACACAAGTATTCAAGTAATCTGTGAGTCAACTGAGTTCACTTTGATGTAAAAAACCGTTAGTTTGTTCTAACGGTTTTTTTATTTGTGCATCTATGATTAAGAAACTAATTTATAGGGTGCGGGATTGTTCAGAGAGTAGAACTTGAGTGATTGAATCTTTAATTTGCTTTTTGATTAAGCTTCCTGATTCAACACTATTGAGCATAAGTTGAGCGCCAATCGTTTGGAGATAGACTTGATATGACAGTGTTTGTGCATGCTCGTCAGAGTCTGTTAATTTACGAAGTACTGGGATCAGTTTCATTCTTCTAGCCTCATCAATCCGCTGCAGGGCTTCTGAGATCACTTGATCACGACTTCCAAAGTTTCGGATAGCGAGTTCTATTTTAAAAATCTTTCGACTAAAGACTTGGTTAGATAGTACGATGTCGAGCATCCTTTCGGTGGCCTGAAAAGGATCATGATGCTCTTCGAACCACAGATCAATACTTTGTATCTGTGCTACTTCCCAGCGTTCTATGAATTTCTTAATAAACTCTTCATGGTCCTTAAAGTGCCAGTAAAAACTACCTCGAGTGACACCGAGTGCTTTTGATAAAGGTAGGACTCTAGCTTCATTGAAACCTCCCTCGGCAACAGCATTTTCGGCGGCCTTGAGCCAATCATTTTCAGATAAGGTAGATTTTAGTCCAGGAGTTTTCAACGACTTTGCCTTAGGGATCTTTTTTCTCGTAGACTTTGCAACTGTCTTAACTGATTGATTTTTTAATGTTGGCATATAGTGGCTACAAATACCCAAGAAGACAAAGTGTGATTAATATTTTTAATCTATTTATACTAACAGAATTCATGATGAATCTTCCCACACTTGATTGACATAAGTGCAAAAGTTTGACATGATTAGAATCCATGCATATGTGTTTGGATTCAAGGAAAACCGTTAACATTTGAAGTTGTAAAGAAAAAATACCAATCCCCGTTTATTTAAAGGTAATTATGAGTTCAAGGCTTAGTTTTCTCAAATGGATTTTTGCACTTTTCATTCTTGCAGCCCTAGGTATTGCGGTATTTCAGAAGCAAGTCACGCGCTTTATCATTACTAAAGCGATTGACCAGCGTATGCAAGAAAACACAATGGCATCTCTTCCCGATGGTTTGCATATTGCGATGTGCGGCACAGGATCGCCTTTTCCCGATAAATTACGCGCAGAATCTTGTACCTTAATCATTGCTGGTCAAGAAATGTATTTGATTGATGTTGGCGACAACAGTTCAAGAAATATAGCGCTGATGCGCTTTGCTACAGCAAACATTAACGCAGTCTTGATTACACATTATCACTCGGATCATATCGATGGTATTGGACAGTTGATGACCCAGCGCTGGGCCTCTTCAGGTAGTTCAGAATCATTACCTATTTACGGTCCAAAGGGTTTAGAAGAAATTACGAGTGGAGTAATGAAGTCATACGCTTTAGACCGTGTTTATAGACACAACCATCATGGTGAAGAAACTATCCATGACAATGGTTTTGGTTTAAAGCCAATGGCTTTTAATCTTGCTGATGGTCAAGATATTCTGGAACTTATTAAAACGCCTGACTTATCGATTTCAGCGATTCGGGTTGATCATCAACCCGTTGATCCATCGGTTGGGTATTTAATTCGTTACAAAGATAGAAGCGTTCTCGTGAGTGGTGATACAAAGCCTTCTACAGTTGTCGCTAAATACGCGAAGGATGTTGATGTTTTAGTTCATGAAGGGCTATCACCTGAGTTAATGCAAATGTTAAAGTTGGGTGCTTTAAAAGCCGGTCGAGATAAATTAGGAAAAATATTCTCAGACGTGATTGACTACCATAGTGCACCAGAAGATGTCGCAAAAGTCGCTCAGGATGCGCATGCTAAATATCTACTCTTTACGCATATTGCACCGCCATTAGCCGCACCTGGCTCTGAAAAAATATTTTTAGGTAAATCAAAAGAGATCTATTCAGGTCCGATTAAAGTAGCAGTCGACGGAGATTTTATTAGTCTTCCATCCGGTTCACAGCAAGTAAAAGTCAGTAACGCTTTTTAAAGTATAGACATGAATAAAATCAAACAATTCAAAAAGACTATTCTTTTTGCTTTACTATTGTTAGTATTAGGGTTGCTGATTCAACAATACTGGATTTATTTTCCTGGATTCATTGAGGAAATAAAAAACCCAATAGGTAAGAATCGAGAAGTGATTTGGGAACAGCCAGATGCAAAGACACTAGCAGCAATCGATAAAGACAAGAGGCCCCCAAACATTATTCTTATTTTGGTGGATGATTTAGGTTATAACGATATTTCCTTAAATGGCGGTGGTGTAGCCGGTGGTCAGGTACCTACGCCGAATATAAACTCCATTGCACAGCAGGGCGTTAACTTTAGAACGGGTTATGCTGGTAATGCGACCTGTGCGCCGTCTCGTGCTTCATTGCTAACAGGGCGCTACCCAACAAGATTTGGATTCGAATTCACACCAACACCTTCGGCCTTTGCTAAATCAGTCGCATTTTTTGCCAATCGAAATCGCGACCCCAACTTACCTCCTGCTATTTATCACAAAGAATATGAAGATGGATACCCTGATCATAGTGAAATGGCAGTTCCTAATACAGAAGAAATGTTGCCTCTTAGTTTAAAAACTAATAATTACCACACCTTGTTTATTGGTAAGTGGCACTTAGGAGGTACAGCTAATTCTCGTCCAGAAAAAAGAGGCTTTGATGAGGTCTTAGGATTTATGCAGGCCACATCGATGTATTTGCCTGAGAATGATCCGAGGGCTGTGAATGCTAAACAAGATTTTGATCCCATTGATCCATTCCTTTGGGCAAACCTACCATTTGCTGTTGAACAAGCAACAGGTGGTCGCTTTAAACCGGATGAATACTTGACGGACTATCTCGCTAAAGAGGCTAGTCGGGCTATTGTTGCAAATAAAGATAGGCCATTCTTTATGTATTTTGCATCGAATGCGCCGCATTCTCCATTGCAGGCACTTAAATCTGATTACGATTCTTTACCGCAAATTAAAGATCATCCACTCAGAGTTTATGCTTCTATGATTAAAGCATTAGATAGAAGTGTGGGTAAGATACTAGAGACCTTAAAAGAAAATGGCTTAGAAGAAAATACGATTGTGATATTCACAACAGATAATGGTGGTGCAAGCTACATTGGTTTACCAGAACTTAATCGCCCTTATCGTGGATGGAAAGCTACCTTCTTTGAGGGGGGCATTCATGTACCATTTCTTATGAAATGGCCAGGACATATACCAGCTGGCGTTCAATTTGATCGACCAGTCTCTCATGTTGATATCTTTGCAACCGCTCGCGCAGCCGGAGGGGTTAATTCATCTAAGGGAGGAGTATTTGACGGGGTGAATCTTATCCCTTATGCACAGGGAAATAAAATGGGAGATCCGCACAAAAACTTATTTTGGCGTAATGCGGATAATCTTATTTTGCTCCAGGATGGTTGGAAATTACAAATTGCAAATCATAGTAAAAAGATTTGGCTTTTTGATATGAAAAACGATCCGTTTGAAAAAAACAATCTTAGTGAATCTCAACCTCAAAAAGTAGAAGAGCTCAAAGTTGTTTTATTGAAACTCAATGAAGAGCAAAAACCACCGTTGTGGAATTCATTACTTGAGCTTCCGGTCGCTATTGATAGACCGCTGGGTAAGCCTAGTAAACCGGGTGAAGAGTTCTTCTCATTTGCTAATTAATGGTGTATTTGTTGAGTAGTCCAAAGTTTGCTTTAGCTAGCCTAGCTATTGATCTAAATTATTGATCTAAATTGTTTAACGAAATAATTCGTCTTCAATAGCCCAGAGTCGATCTTGTC
>CAIJNI010000020.1 GCA_903821995.1 uncultured beta proteobacterium | reverse complement strand
GCCGTCATTGAAGACTAAGAAAACATATTGGTTTTTAATAGTTTGCGTAAATAGCTCAAGTGAAATCACGCTTTGATAAGCAAGAGCAGAGTAGTTATAGGCGCTCTGCCAATCAGATTTAGTCAGAGCGTTAATCTGCTTAGTAATGATCGCCTTGACGGCTGATTTTTGTTGAACAGTACAAACACCCTGTTTTATCTTGGCATGGGCCGGTGAGTAGCTAGAAGCAAGTGCTATCGCAAGAATTACAGCTGCAAACTTGCTCTGTTTTTTCACGACAGGAGTTTAACAGAGGATGTCAGAGGTGATTATTGTAGATCGTCTCATTCTTAGGGATACAATTGAACTATGGCGCCTCTCGACCCTATAGAAATTCTTGTTATGTGGGAGAGCCAATATGGCAAACTTTCGCGCGATTGGCACAGTAGATTTTTTAATCACGAGGCCATGAAATTAATTTGTGAAAATGAATATGCTACAGTTCAAGAAGCAATCCGATTACATAAAAGACTTTGGGATATAAGGGTATTTCTTACCCCAAGACTCGATACTGATGATTACGGTCGTGATTGGGACCAGGAGCCGCACAATTCAAGTCTAGATATCCTAAATGACCTTTACCCACCTTTTTAGCAAAGAAAATTACAATCTTATTTCCAGCCATTCTAAAAGGTTTAGACTAATCTTATTACCGCACATAGGTACAAAACTTAGTTTTAGATCTTACGAGCACCGGCAAGTACCTTCTATATTCGTGATCGGATAACCGCAAGATGGACAGTTGTTGATAGCATCTTGGTAGGAAAATAAAGATCCACGGCATGCAACCAATATTGCCCCTAAGCGTTTTGATCGACTCACCGACTCTACTATTATTTGGGAATCGAACTGCATGATTCTGTCTAAATAAGGAGAATTTAGAAACTGATCTTTCCACTTAGGATCTAAGTCTCCCCATTTTTCCTGCCAAATATTCAAAATTTCTACTTTTGTCATTTAGATCCTAACCTGGTTTACAAACATCACAGGCTTTTTTGCCATGAAACCACTGTGCGTCTTTTCGCGTTACAAATTGCGGGTTATATGTGTCCTTACCTTTCCATGATGCATAAGCTTGTCCATCGGATAATCCCTTACAGTCTCTACTGGTGTGATATTTAATCCCCCCAGGAGTAATCCAGACACGAGAAGTCGTTTCATTCGTAGCATCTGGAGTGTCATACATCTCCGATAACCAAGTACCAATGTGGAGTACATATGTCCCATCAGCGTTTTTTATTCGTACTTTCTCTCCAGCTTTCTTCCTTCGCTCAGAATCATTGACACTGAGTTTCCCCACTTCATCAAGTTGTGCAAATCGTAAAAGTTGGTCTTGGGTGAGTTTTAAGTTTGTAAGTTCTTCAAATTCCTTTGCGACCACTAGATAACGCTCTGGTATTTCTTGCAATGGTATTAAAGGAGAAGGCTGGGTGAGTTGTACTGACTTGCCACAGACAGGACAGAAGTTGAAATTATCTTTTAGTTCAGAGGAGCAGCCACTACACTTCATACCTTTATGGTACAAAGTAGATACATCAGATAGCAAGAGTTATATCTGAAAAATTGTTGGTGCGAGTACGTTGGCAACCTCTATTCCATTAAATGTAAATTGCTGGCCAAGCGTAAAACAAGTTGTAGCCTTTTAGTTGACCCAATGTTGATAAGCACCCAGCTAGCAATAGCGTATGGAATAGCAAAAGAAAATGTTTGACCCCAATCGGCAGGACCAGTCACTCCTTTAGT
>CAIJNI010000019.1 GCA_903821995.1 uncultured beta proteobacterium | reverse complement strand
CGTCGGATAAGACGGCACCTTTTCTACTTGATGGTTTCCCAAGCTTAGCTAGACTTTGATTTTTACGTCTCTCTTCAGTATGTTTAACGCCAGTTAAGGTTTTACTTATCTGAAGTTTCTTTTCATCAGTAACAATAACTTGTTTTAATTTAGCCCTGAGTTTTTCTTTAAATTCAGGATTGGCATGATTACGTTTTGCAGCTACGCTAATTAACGACTTTATTTCTGGGTTGTGAGTTTTATTGAACATTGGATTTTTAGCACCCAATCTGGACTGACTGTAATTAACTCTACTTTCATCTGATGTTTCTCTACCTACTGTACCCTCCCCACCATCAGTCATATTTGATAGTTTAATTCCTTCCTGTCTATATTTTTTTATTAGCTCAACCTCAAAGTTGAAGGCCTCGGTTTCGGTTAAATTTTCTTTTACTATTTCCACAACAAAACCATGTTTTGCGACTATTCTCTTCCAGTATTCATTTCTACCCCCAGATGTGATTCTTTTGCCATGTCCTTTACCAACATAAAAAACTGTGCCTGTGTCAGCTCGTTTATGCTGATAAACATAGAATTTATTCGGTTCAGCCATGAAGAATTAATTCAACTAATACAGTTAAGAATAAAAGGTCTAACATCAATAGGATTTGAAGTTAGAGGCTGAGTAAGTGTTTGCCCTCTACTGCTTGTGCAAGTCATATTCCCATTATTAAGGCTTGATGCCATTACTGTTGCAGAGTTATCGTAAACACTTCTCCAAAACAATTGCCATGAACCAGAAAGAGTGCTTGCGTCAACACTTGCATTACTTAACATCCAAGAAGATACACCCCCAACCCCCCAGCTTAGTGAAGTAAGAGTACCTTGAATACCTTGAATAGATGCAGTATTTGCAGAAGGAAAATAGAAAACTCCCTCACCATAAGTATTTTCTTTCACCATTACGTGGCTAGAATTGAATTCATAATGTGAAAGATTCATTTGAGTAGAACTATAGGAATTTAGAAGAGTCATTACATCCAAGCCAAGACCATCACTTAAAAATAGACTCATTGAAAAAGACGGAATATTTACACTAATAGTGGCATTTGTTAATGTCCCTCCAACGCTTATAACGCTTCCTATGGTAACAATCACATTGGTGTATGTTTTGTTCCCAACAATTACTTGGGGGATAGTCAAATATTTCCCATCATAAATATCTGCTGCAAATACAGTTTTTATATTAAAAATAATTAGAAAAACCAGATATTTGATAATTTGCATAAAAGTCTTTTATGTGATTAGATGATTAGTTATAGTGATTATATGTAGAGTTGATTGGGAATAGTAAAAAGATGTAGGAGAAATGAAGGGAGTAGTCCACACCCCGTTCGTCACAAAAAATAGTGGGGGTGTAAAACTGCTTAACTGGTAACTCTGGTAAAACTGGTAGATCTAATCTAGTCAAGTCAGATTAACCAGTTCCTCCAGTTTTACCGTTTCCCATACCCCCTTAAAGCTTGATTGAATAAATTTTGGAGTTATGTAGACCTCTAGTTACAGTCCAAATTTCAGGATACTCTTCAAGCACTCTTTTTAACTTACGCCTACTAAACTTGACTTTCAACTTATCAATAATTTCGCTTTCGTTTAATTGATTAGAAAATAGAACGAAATTTATGGCTTCAATGATTGAGTTGTCCCTATTAAAATTTCTAATTTCCTCTAGCAATTGCGTCTGTTCAAGTATGGTTACCTCTCTACTTGCATCAAACTCAAATGCCATCGGCTCTAGAAACGCTCTCTTTTTCTGAACAATAATTGTCGCTTTAAGCAAGTTTTTATTCGCATCGAACTTTGGATGTAAATTCAAAAGTTCATCGCAATCATTTTTAATATCACCAACACCCTCAAAAGTGAAGAATCCCTCTTCATCGGGGTACTTGTTAGTATGACAAAGATTGATAATAGTTGCTCCACGCAAAGTTAGCCTTCTACAGATTTGTCCGTACTGCTTTGCTGAGCCTTTTTCCATTACCGAGTAAAACTGTTTGGCTGTGTCAAAAATAAAAATCTCGTCTGATATATCCTCTTCATTTTCAAGAATATCATTTATAAATGAAAGAACTTCTTTGCCATCAGAATTACTAAGCAAGGGTGATAGATAGTGAAATCCAATTTTTTTTGCCCATAGGTGATTTTCTTTGGTCTGACTTTGTGATGCATCCATATCAATATAATTGACAGATAACTTTTGAACTTTAACTAAGTGGGGAATAATTTCCTTCATTAGTAAAGTGGTTTTCCCGCCATTAGGAGGTGCAGCAATAAAAATAGAGTGTCCTTTTACAATCAGAGTTCCATAAATAAATTCAACGTCTTCAAAGTTTTTGATGCGTTCATCGGTTGTCTCCATTTTTTCTCTGAGTTCGTGCAGTTTAGATGTCTTTGTGTTTTTATTCATTATTCAAACCCCTAGTAAGCCAAAAAATATCTCAAGCTCTTTTAGTGTTGATAGGTCTTTAAATAAACCCCATTTTTGAACTCTATAGCCTGTCGAGATTTTGATTACATCAACCCCCTTAGTCTTAGCATATACCTTGATATATTGGAAGTCTTGAATTAAAATTGAATCGTGTTTGTTGTTTGATTCGCCCTGACTGGTTGGCACTGTTGGGGCGATAACTTTTTTGGGTAGGTGCTCCAATATATGCTTCATATCACACCTCCTTTGTAGTCAATTGCTCAGATTCAGATTGACTTTCAATCCAATCGTTAAGCTGTGACGCTTTCCAAACCTTGATGGTTGGCGAAAGAGTGATGGGCTTTGGGAACTTGCCCAGTGAGACCCATAGATTGATAGTGGATTTGGCTAGAGAGGTTAACTCGCTGACCTCGTTGATACGCAGTAGTTGTTCGCTTGTCATGTTCATGCTCCTTGGTTAATGACATGACAAGTGTTATCTATAGTGTTTTATTCGTAAAAGGAAATAACTAGTTTTTTCCTCTCTTCAGGTTAAATTTTTCACATTTTTTTTTAATAAAATTACCAACATGTTTAGGGCTAATTTTTCTTAATTTTAATAAATCCTTATCTTTAACATCTGGATTTTCTTCTTTTTTCTCTTGGTTTCTTTTGGTGATTGTTAAATTCACAGGAGTTAAGAAATCATCTTCTAGTATTTTTAATAATTCAGTGTTGGTTGGAGCAATTTCATTCCTCATGTAAAAATCATCAAAGAAAATTTCCATCGCTCTTTCAATTTCATTCTCTTTTCGTCTTCCCCCTTTATCAATTTTAATGTCAAAATTTTTAATATCATCGCAATAATATATTGTTGAAAGGTGAAGTACAGTAAGGTAATAAAGTTCAAGTTCGTTGGAGATTTTTTGTTTTCTTTTTTCATTTATAACGTCTGTAAACCACTCAATCTTTTTGATGAAAGCTTGTGTAGTTTTTTCTTTAAGAAGATTGGGTGAGAGTTCTTCGTGTGGTTGGTTGGTGTCAATAATTTCAACCCCTTTGTCCATATTGTGTCTGATTATTTTGGTCATTTTCAGGCTACTTTTTGTGCGATTTCAATTACATTACCCCATCTACCTGTCATGCAGTAAGATTCCCAGTCAGACATCAAGACTCTTCTTCTCTCAAGTAATTTCCCTCGTCTGTAAGATGCCTCAACTTTGTTTCCAATAGCGTGCGCTAGAGCCATTTCTGCTACCTCTGGGCTGTGTTCTGTTTCTTCAGATACCCAGTCTCTGAATGTGCTTCTAAATCCATGAACTGTTAGTCCATTTTTCATTCTGCGAACCATCATCAGCATCGACATATTGCTAAGAGGTTTGCCATTTCGAGAAAATAAATACTCACTTTCAGGGTCGAGATATTGAGCGACAGCTAGGATTTCTAAAGACCTATTGCAGATTGGGACTTGATGCTCTCTATTGGCTTTCATTCGACCGGATGGAATAGTCCAAACATTACCATCTATCTCAGCTCTTTTGCCCAGCAAAACCTCACCAGTTCTGTTTGCATTCAAAATCGTGAATTCCAATGCTAATGCTGATATTCCATCAGCGTTTCTAAGTTTCTTCATGAATTCTGGAATTTCTTCATAAGCTAGAGCCTCATGATGGGCTTGGCTGGCTTGATGAGTTGGTAGAAGGTTTTCTAGATGACCCTTCCAAATGGCTGGGTTCGGCTGCAAACGATGCTTACTTGTGATTGAAGCTGAAAGGATGCGTTCTATCCTTCCCCTTAGCCTTGAGGCCGTTTCTGACTTGGTCAGCCAAATAGGAGTCAGGATTTCCATAATGTGTGGGGTGTCAATATTGTTAAGCCTCATCTCACCAATTACAGGAAACGCATATTGTTGAACTGTACTCACCCATTGCTCAGCATGTTTTGGGTTTCTCCACTTTGGACGCATTGTCTCGATATATTTCAATGCAAAGTCATGAAATTTTGGTGATAAAACCTCATTTTGGGGCTTCTTAGCTGATTTTTTCTCTGATAAGGGGCAAACCCCTTGGTTCACCTTACTCCTCACCTCTACAGCTCTCTGTCGGGCCAATTTGAGGCTTACCTCTGGGTAAGCTCCCAAACTAATGGTTTCTCGCTTAGCATTAAGGGTATAGCGAAAATTCCAGTACTTTTGTCCAGTATTCTTAACCCAGAGGTGCAAGCCCTTGGTCTGGTCATCTGTGTGTCTACCTGCCCTGTTTAGGGCTTTAAGTGAAATATCGGTCATTTTCATGGTGTTCCTTTCGTTACCACAGTTGTTACTCCAAAAAGACCTTGATACAGTTTGATTGGTCTTGAAGGGTTAGGGTAGGGTCTTAGAACTTAGTTGGCTATGGAAATAACTAGTTAATTCCAAAATGATGAAGAAAATCAATATGTTTTACCCTTCATGGGCTACCATATCAAACTAAGAATTACCAAGACAGTACAAGGCAATTCTCAGACTCCGTTTCCGCCAAATAGCAAGCAAAAATGCGCCTTAGGGCGCTTTTTTATTTTCCACCCACCAATCTACCCACCTTCGATTTTGGCTGTGAGATGGATTTAGCCATTTGTTGATAGGCGACCGTATTGATCGTCTAGATTGGTTAGGGCAACTTTATTTGGCTCTTCCCAATTAACGGGGGATGGGCATTTATCAAACACGGTTGAATACTCCATTCCAACCACAGTGTGCCAAGACGCGCAGTCTGTAATTCTCGAAATTTCTAAACCCATACGCTCGTCTAGACATCATCTCCAATTATTATGATGGATGTAATTTATCAATAATATTATAAAAGGCAATATATCAAGTAGCTGGTTGGCCCATATATTGGGAGCAGGCCAAGTATGTTCTTGGGGGTCACTTTACTATAGCTTTCCCCTTATCGCTTCAGTAATGGGACCAGATTTGGGCTGGACGAAGTCAGATGTCTTTTTAGGAGCAACGCTCAGTATGTTGTCCACAGCACTATTCACTTATCCAGTGGGCATTGCTATGGATCGTGGCTTCGGCCGTTGGATCATGACAATAGCATCTTTTCTCACTGCAATCATGTTATTGGGGTGGTCACTTGTTACAGGCAAGTATATTTTTTACATTCTTTCCATCTTTATTGGCGGGCTTCAAGCTTGTCTGCTTTATGAAGCTGCGTTCGCTGTCATAGCGAGGAAAGTTGGAGCTTTGCATGCTAGATCGAGTATTACGATCGTAACGCTTTGGGGTGGTTTTGCCAGCACAGTCTTCATTCCGCTTGAACAGTTATTAATTGAGAACTATTCATGGCGCGTTTCGCTTTTGATCTTAGCTGTAATAAATCTAATTTGGGGGGTGATATATTGTTTTTGTATACAGCCACAATTTGATGCTGAACATCAAGAGAAAACAGACGAAGTTGAAAATAATAAAGTGAGAGATCGTGCTGTAGTGAACGAAACATTGAAAAATTCAGTTTTTTGGTTGCTCTTATTAGCTCTAACGCTGTACTCGATTATGTTTACGGTTTTTATTTTTCATGCCTACCCAATTTTGCAAGAAAAGGGACTGAGCACAAACGATGTGGTCAGGGTCTTAATGGTATTGGGACCAATGCAGTTCTTTGGTCGAGTCCTCATTGCTTATATGGCAAATAATGTACCGATGAGAGTTGTTGGTTCGGTTGTGGCGTGTGCCTTTCCATTTGTCTTTGGTTGCTTAGCTTTTGTGATTACAAAAAATATATGGTGGTTTACTGCATTAATTGCTTGCTATGGACTGTGTAATGGTATCTTTACGATTGTGCGTGGTTTGGTTGTGCCTGAAATGTTAAGTCCACATGCATATGGTTCAATCAATGGATTACTTACAATTCCGACCATGCTAGCTAGAGCGATAGGACCCGCAGTCGCTGCATCTATCTGGATGATCAACGGTTCATATCAGCCGGTTCTTTTTGGGGTTTGTCTAGTTGCTATACTTTTTACCTGTTCTTTTTGGATGGCTAGCCGTTTGAGTCGATCGACATCAAATAACTAAAAATATTTGTAGAAATGAAATTAAATGTATGCGTTTTAAAATAAGAAATAATTTAAAACTAGAGCGCTTGCATATGCAAATGTTCTCATCACAGGCGTAAAAAAATGGACATCAGATGCTCATAGCTGATCATTCATCAATCTTGCTGCGTGGTTAATACTTTTCGAAAACAACCATTTTCAAAGGTGAAAAATCAATTGCAGTTAAGTGATATACTTATAAAGTATTAAAAAATATTTTAAAATGAGCGCGACTTATTGTTGCAGGCCTTAATTACTTCTGTTTTCAATGTCTAAACCACTACTCGTATCAGTTTTGATCAGAAGTACAGATAGGAAGTCCTTCCTTGAGCAGGCGTTAACGAGTGTTGCTAATCAAACCTACAACTCAATTGAAGTTGTATTGATCTCTGCTATTCCTAGCCATAGCCAACCACCGACTCAAGCGGGAATTTTCCCTATTAGATTTATTGATTCTGATGTTTATTTAACAAGATCAGATGCAGCGAATCGAGGTCTTCAAAACAGCAGTGGCGATTATTTATTGATTTTGGATGATGATGACATTATATTTCCTGAGCATATTCAAAAGTTAGTCGAGGCAATGAAGGAGTTTGACTTAACTTGTGAAAAATTAGTTGCAGTTTTCACGGATTATGAAGTGGTAGACAGTGACCTAAAAAGTCCTCGTGCGAGTGGTTCCCCTCATTACAATCCGCTCAAGCTTTTGTGTGGAAACTTTATGACCACATTCAGTGTTTTTTTCAAGCGACAAGTCCTTGATCAAGGATGTTCCTTTGATCGATCGCTGGCT
>CAIJNI010000018.1 GCA_903821995.1 uncultured beta proteobacterium | reverse complement strand
TTAAGATTCTAAAACCTATGAGGTTGGTGGGGTTTATTAAGATACTTTATTTGATCTGAATTAACTTTAAAAAAATACGACAATTTTTATCCTGAAAAATTGAAGAGCTTATCCTTGGCAGTATGGGCAAAATTTACACATACTGAATTTCATTATGATTTTCTCGGTTTTGAAATGCCTTTTAAATTTCGAAAAGTTTGGAAAAAGCCATTTTGGGTCCTATATAAATCAATGACTTAGGGGGTGGCTATTTTTCAGAAAATCAACCGGAACCCCATATATTTATTGAACAATTAGTCAGGATTGTGATTCCTGTTGTCGTGGGTTCGAGCCCCATCAGCCACCCCAATAATTAAATATTTCCTATAGTATCCTATTAAGGATGCTCTAAAATATATTGACGAAGAGCCGCATCAATCCTACTTTGCCATCCAGATCCTGCTGATTTAAAAGTGTTCCACAACATCAGGTGATAATCGTATATTAATATGTTCTTTGGTTTTCGTGGCGCTTGGTAAGTGTGGTTCCAAAAGGACAAGGTTATGTCATGTTCTTTCAAGATCAAGATGCAAGCGTATATTCGGTCGGAATTCATGCCTCTTGTGCCCTGTGGGGGAGTTCAGATTATTTGGTTATTCCGGCCATGGCTGCTTAACCTACTCTACTTTTGAGTTCGGTTATTAATGGGGGGATTACCCCACCACCCCTTATAATATCTTTTTTTTCTATCAATTTATGTCACGACTATCTCCACGATTAGCAAGTGGTCCTCAAACTTTAAAGGAATTGTATTGGGCTATTAGCTTGATCTCTTTGCAAGGTTTTGGCGGCGTGCTACCTGTAGCACAAAGAGAGTTTGTCGAAAATCATAAATGGCTAACTTTGCAAGAGTTCATCGAGGACTGGTCCGTTGCACAAGTTCTTCCGGGACCCAATGTCGTTAATTTAGCCATCATTTTTGGAGGCAAATGTTTCGGCATCATTGGCTCAATTGTTTCATTAGCTGGAATGCTTTCGATCCCAATGGTTTTACTCATGCTGATTGCCGCATTCTTTAATCATTTTCATGACAATGTTGTGGTGATTGGGGTCTTAAGAGGGATGGGCATAGTCGCTTCAGGTCTCATTGCTGGTTCAGTATTGAAAATGGCGAGTGTATTAAAAAAACACCCTTTAGGGTTCTGGAAATGTATTCTGATTGCAGTAGCTTGCTTTGTAGGGATAGTGGTATTTCATATTTCTTTCGTTATTCTGTTATTGACATTAGGCCTACTTTCAATGGTGTTGACATACTTCCAACTGATTAAACAGGTTAACCATGAATGAGTTAATTTCAGTTGACTGGCTATCTGTTGGGCTTCATTTTTTAGGATTCTCTTTTCTAGCGATTGGTGGAGCTGTTACATTGCTACCTGATGTTTATCGCTACCTCGTAAACTCAGAACATTGGATTAATGATTCACAATTTGCATCAGCAATTGCACTTGCACAAGCATCACCTGGACCGAATGTGATGGTTTTATCGATGATGGGGTGGAATTTAGGAATTAACTCAACTCCGATTGGACAATCACCTTATCCTTTGGCGATTTTTGGATTTATGTTAATTTTGGTTTGTGTTCTTTTGCCGAGTTCATTGTTAACATTTCAAGCATCGAAATGGGTACAGAGGCATAGTCAAAATTACTATGTCATGGGCTTTAAACAAGGATTAGCTCCTATAGTCATTGGTGCGATTCTTGCATCAAGTTGGCTAATCATTTCAGGACAACATGAGTCTCCGCATGTGAACATGGCATATGCAGTAGCATTTATCGCTATTATTCTTGTTTGGAAAACAAGAATCCATATTCTGTGGATGCTATTAGTTGGGGCTTTACTGGGTGGCTTAAGTGTGATTTAAATCGCTAATGATTTTTTGATGGCCCGAACTAATCGTGTTGCTTGGATTGTATGAATATCAAACCACTGAGTATCCTCTGGATCTAAGGCTGTCTCTTTGGTGATAGCTTTTAGGTGATAAGCAAAATCCACATGCCAATGTTCGGCTTCATTTTTAATGGGATTAGCTGGAATCAGGTGAACATCGATGTCAATAGGAAGATTAATTCCTCTGAGTTCTGTGAGCCAACCTGTTTCCTCATGAACTTCTTGAATAGCTGCTTCTAAGGGCATCTCCTCAGGATCTACATGACCACCTGGTTGGAACCATTCACCAATATAGCGATGCTTGATTAATAAAATTTGTTGTTGCTCAATAACGATTCCGCTGGCGGTGATATGCCCTGGCAAGGCACTTCTTATAAAAGGATCTTGGAGTTCTTTGATAAATTCTAATTTCGGAAATAAGAGTTCAAACTCATGAGGGTACTTTTCAAAATAATCTTGAATTACTGTGAACATCTTGAAATTAAACGCGAGTTTTTTTACTGGTTTTTAGACCCCGAGGCGGAAGACCCGTATGTTGAGTCAATATTCGTCCTCGAACAACTTTTTCAGGTTGTGAGAAGTCCCGTGGATTATGGACTGCTTTTGTTCTCAACATACCGGTCGTTGCACCAGATGAATTTTTTCTTCTAGCACTTTGATAGCTTCCGTCTGTTTGAGGCTGATAGTTTGGAATGAGGTGATGTTTGCCGTTCCCAATTAAATCAGCGCGCCCCATCTTTTTAAGTGCTTCTCTTAATAAGGGCCAATTATTGGCGTCATGATAGCGTAAAAATGCTTTATGAAGGCGTCGTCTTTTTTCGCCGCGCACAATATCAACGGTTTCACTAGTTGCAGTGACTTTACGCAATGGATTTTTATTCGAGTGATACATGGCAGTTGCTGTTGCCATAGGAGATGGATAAAAAGTTTGGACTTGATCCGCTCTAAAACTGTTTTTCTTCAACCAAAGAGCAAGATGCATCATGTCTTCATCGCTTGTCCCGGGATGAGCGGCAATGAAGTAAGGGATTAGATACTGTTCTTTTCCAGCTTCCTTCGAATATTTATCAAAAAGCTCTTTAAAACGATCATAGCTTCCAATACCTGGCTTCATCATTTTTGAGAGTGGGCCACCCTCAGTGTGTTCTGGAGCAATTTTTAAATAGCCGCCCACGTGATGGGTGACTAATTCTTTAATATAAGCAGGTGCTTTGATCGCTAGGTCATACCTGAGACCGGAACTGATTAAAATCTTTTTAACACCTTTGATTGCTCGCGCTCTTCTATATAACTGAATTAGAGGAGTATGGTCAGTATTAAGATTAGGGCAAACATCGGGATAAACACAAGAGGGTTTTCTACAGTGCGCTTCAATTTCTTTAGATTTGCAGGCAATGCGGTACATATTGGCAGTTGGGCCTCCAAGATCAGAAATAATTCCAGTAAACCCAGGTACCTTATCTCTAATATCTTCTATTTCTTTAATAATTGAATCAGAAGATCTATTTTGGATAATACGGCCTTCATGTTCCGTAATAGAACAAAATGTGCAACCCCCAAAGCAGCCTCTCATGATGTTGACAGAAAAGCGAATCATATCCCATGCGGGTATTTTTGCATCCCCGTAACTTGGGTGTGGTGCTCTTGAATAGGGTTGATCAAAAACATAATCCATCTCTTCAGTTGAAAGCGGAATAGGAGGAGGATTTAGCCAAACATCCCTTATAGATGCTCCTTCGCCATGCTGTTGAACTAAAGCTCGCGCATTACCAGGGTTGGTTTCAAGATGCAATATACGATTAGCATGTGCATAGAGAACAGGGTCGCGTTTAACAGCTTCATAGCTCGGAAGGCGAATGACTGTTTGATCTCTGATTAACTTCTGTTTAGGTGAAAGGTGAATCTTAATTGGTGAAGTTTTTATGGCCTTATCTTGAGGTAATAACTCTGCTTCTTTCTGAGTACTTTCGTTTTTGGCGCATGTTTCACCTTGAGCTGCTGCTTGTTCATCAGGCATCAGGTAGGGGTTAATGGGGGGAGGAATTGCGCCTGGCTCATCAATTTGAGTTGAGTCTACTTCTAAGAAACCAACAGCAGAATGTCTGCGAACAAAAGCTGTTCCACGAATATCCATCATCTCACTGATCTTTTCACCAGCGGCCAGGCGGTGTGACAATTCCACAATTGCTCTTTCAGCATTTCCATAGAGAAGGATGTCAGCTTTTGCATCAATTAATATAGAGCGTCTGACCTTGTCCTGCCAATAGTCATAGTGAGCTATACGTCTTAATGAGGCCTCGATGCCCCCCATAACAATAGGGACATCTGGAAAAGCTTCTTTACATCGTTGTGCATAGACTAAGGAGCAACGGTCTGGTCGCTTGCCTCCTTCACCGCCAGCAGTATAGGCGTCATCTTTACGAATTTTTCGATCGGCAGTATAACGATTAATCATTGAATCCATATTGCCAGCTGCCACGCCAAAATATAGATTAGGTTTTCCTAGAGCTTTAAAGGGATCTGCACTACTCCATTCTGGCTGAGAGATAATGCCGACCCTAAAACCTTGCGACTCAAGTAGGCGGCCGATAATAGCCATTCCAAAGCTAGGGTGGTCAACATAAGCATCACCCGTGACTATAATAATGTCACAACTATCCCAGCCCAATTTTTCCATTTCTAGAATACTCATTGGGAAAAAGGGAGCTGTCCCGTAACATTCTGCCCAGTATTTGGGATAAGAATTTAATGGGGGTGCTTCAGGGATAGCGAATAAGCTTTGGGGTGCATTCATAGATGGACTCTATTTTAAGTGAAATACCTGTTAAGTGCTTGAGATTAGAGAGAAATGACAACAAACAGTGTGCTTATGTAGAGCTTTTCATGTGGCGCGTGTTAAATTGGACTCTAGAACTCATTTGACTTTGGGGCTAATAAAAAACTAACTGATATAACTCTTATGATGAAATTATTGACACCAAAATTTTTGCCGCTTTTTTCTAAACGTTTGAGCATTGGAGTCCTTGCGTTGGTTCTTTCGGCCTGCGCTACTCAACAGTCAAAGGTAAATGCAGATTTAGAATCCTTTAAAAGAGGAAACTTAGCGCAAACTATTTCAGGATTAGATGAGTCTATTCCAGCTAAAAATAATGTTTACTATTTAGAGCGAGGAACAGTCTTAAGGCTCATGGGGCAGTCCCGGATTCCAACGAGTTCCCAATCTTTGCTTTTAACAGACCAAGTTCTTAGGCAGAGTGAATTAAAGCGTATGAGCTTAAAAGCCTCAGTCAATGCTTTGGGTGATTATTTGATTGCAGAAAATTTACTAGATAAAGACTATGAGTTAAAGGGATATGAAGGTAGTCTTCTGGCATACCACATTGCGCTTAATCATGTTCTACAAGGCGATTGGGATAATGGTCGAGTTGAAGTCATGAAGATGGTCAAGCGTGAGCAAGATTTGGCTAGCTATAACAATATTAAATATCAAGCATTACAAATGGAGCGAACAAAGGTCAGTCAGGCCAACAGGACGAATATTGATAATCGTTTTATGGCAGGCAATCCAATGATTGGTGGGTATCCAGTGAATACGCTGACGGACCCAGAGGTTAACACTCTTAAAAACTCCTATCAAAGTGCGGCAGCGCATTACTTGGCTGGATTTATATTTGAGAAATTAAAAGAAGGTTCTTTGGCGGCTCCCGGATATAGGCAGGCGATTGAGCTTAGACCTGAGCTAGCTTTTTTAAAGCAAGGTCTTAATAATTTAGATAGTAATTTGAATAAATCGACTGATGCTTCGGTGGGTGGATCTACAGATACTTTGGTGGTGATAGAGACTGGCTTTCTTCCATTGATTGATAATTTTAAGGTGAATATTCCCATTCCAATTGGCAATGTGATGAAGTTTGCTACTGTGTCTTATCCGCGGATACAGCCCAATACAGAAAAATATTATCCTAATCAGTTACGAATTGATTCAACTACACTGGTGCCTGAAATGATCACTAGTGTTGATGCTATGGCAAGAAAAGATCTAAAGGATGCAATGCCCGGGTATGTTCTTAGAGCAAGTTCTCGGGCATTTACTCAGGTCTTAGCTCAAGTAGCAGCTGAGCAAGCGGCAATGGCGGGAAGCCGGGATAAAAATCAAAGTGCAGCTTTAGGGGCATTGGCGAGCCTAGTGACTGGAATAACCATGTCAGCAATTAGTTCTGCGGATGTAAGACACTGGTCTTCTTTGCCCTCTAATATATTCATGGTGAGGGTAAATGTCCCTAATGGGTTGAGAGATTTTTCAATTATGACCCCTGCTGGGATTATGAGTGGTAGAAAAATTAATTTTTCAGGAGATAAAGCTCTTGTTTATGTCAGATTATTTAGAGATAGGGCAACGATAATGAGTTCGGGTGATTTAAGCTCGGGTTTTCAGAATCTTCCACAGCCAATTGCTGGTGTTTTACGCTAATCAAGCGGTAGAAGATGTCAACTTTATTGATATTTAAACGTTAAAATATAACAAAAGTACCATTTATAGTTAAGGAACTTTTTGAGTTAAGATTTTTTTGTTTTTTTAGTTAATCTAAAATACGGGTCAATTGATGAAATACTTCACAAACATGCGCTATATATATTCTTTAGTTTCTGTTTTGGTTTTGTTGGTGGGGTGTGCTTCTCAGATTGATAAACACTCTATTCGAATGGGTTCAACCGATGATATTAAGGTGATTGAGTTAAATTCTGTTGAACGTAATGGCCTACTGACAGCCCAGGCTACGATTGAAAATCGTGGTAATTCAAAGCCAGTTGCTTATCGGTTTCGTTGGTTATCTAAAGATGGTCTAAAAATCGCAGATGATGAAGCTTGGAAGCCTATTACAATCGGTAAGGGGAGGCAAGCAGTTATAGAGGGAATTGCGCCATCTCAGGTAGTCAAAGATTTTAAAATCGAATTCAATTCTTATTAATATCTAACAAACTTAAGCCTATTATGAAAACTACAAATACAACTTCATTGATTCGGTTAGCAGGCATCGTCTGCTTACTTTCCATTCTTTGTGCTTGCTCTACTGATCCTAAAGTCTCTTATGGTGATTCAAAGGCAGTTGAAACCATCACTGCTGACTTTGGGTCAACTGATTTGCAGGGCATTGCTGAATCGATGACACGCTCCTTGCTTCAGTCTAGAGCTATTTCTGGGGCAAAAGAATCGCCATTGGTCACTGTGGCGCCAGTTAAAAATAAGACTTCTGAATATATTGATACAAGAATGATTACGACCAAAATTGAGACGCAGTTACTCAAAAGTGGGCAGGTACGATTTGCTGTGAGAGAAACTGATATGGGCAATCAGAAATCCGAATTAAATCGTCAAAATTCCGGATTGTATTCAGCTAATACAGCTACGAAGATTGGCAATATGCAGGGTGCTAAATACCGTATTGAAGGTGAGATTGGTTCGATTGTAAAGAATGATAAAAAAACAAAGGATGTGTTTTATAACTTTTCATTACGTCTAATTAATAATGAATCTGGCGTTTACGAATGGGCCGATGAAACAGAAATTCGCAAGCAAGAAAAGAGATAATTTTTTGTAGATGAATCAGTAGTTATTTTAGACATCTTTACAATAGCTTAACAATGATGAAAGCTCCTATGAAAATTAAAAATGCTTCACTATTAGTCGTAGCTTTTACTTTTGGACTCATTGCAAATCTTTCATTTGGTCAAACCCAAGTTTTTCCTGTATCCAATCAAGGTAGTTCTTCTGTAACTTCTACAAAGTCGGTAACAAGTGCAGTATCAGTAGCTCCAGTAGATGTTGCGACTTTACCCAATCAAGAGCTTTCTAAAAAGACGCCTCGTTTTGTTAATAGTTTTGCTGTTACTGAGATTGGCTATGATGAAACAAGTGTGAGTCGAATTTTTAACACAAACACATCCCCTGATGATGCGGGTAATCAGGCTAATTCAATAAATTCAACTATAGAGACAGTGACAAAGATTACTGACTTTAAAGGTTTAGCTAATAGTATTCGTCGAGATTTAATTTCTTCAGGATATACCGTATTAGAAACAAATGCGTCAGCAGGTTCATATAACAATTTGGCTGAGGCTCTGGAAAAGATTGATACGGGATCGTATGGCATGCCAGCATTTTTGCTTGTGGGTCAGATTACAGAAGTCTCTCCAATCTCAACTGAGAGTAATCTAAATGGCGATGCCAAGTTATATAAACGCGGTATAGCTTTAACCGCTGACTTTAAGTTGATAGATACGGATACGAAAGAGTTGCGGGCGGCTTTTACTTCCTATGCAACTTCAGTTGAGTCTCAATTGAATACTAAATTGACTTATTCAACTTACTTAACTAATCGCGCAAAGATTACTAAGGACTTAGGTGATGCATTAGCGAGTGATGTCTTAAAAAATCTCAGTAACCTTGCGATTGTTGCCAATAATGAGAGTCCTGCGGTTTTAGGAAATCCAAAGATGCTTCCTTACACAGATACTAATGTGAAGAGATATAAGTAATTAATTAAGAACAACTCAAGAGTACAACTCAAACAAAGCTTAATTAATTCCGTGAGCGCGAATTAAGCCAACAGCTAGGCCTTCAATCGAAAATTCATGAATAGATTCGTCAACTGTGATTGGCTTGAAGTCAGCATTCTCTGGAAGTAACTGAATCTTTAATCCATCTTTACTTTTAACCTTAGACCAACGCTTTACTGTGACCTCATCGTCTAACCGAGCGATAACAATATCTCCGTGGTGGACCTCGGAAGTTTTTTTAACCGCCAAATAATCACCATCTAAGATACCAATGTCACGCATGCTCATTCCACTGACTCTTAAGAGATAGTTAGCACCTTTAGAAAAGAGTGATGGATCGACTGGTACTTGTTTCTCAATATGTTCTATTGCAGTGATTGGTGAGCCAGCAGCTACTCGGCCAATTAAAGGTAGGGTCAGTTGTGCGAAGGCAGATGAGGGCAGATCCAACTGTTTTACGGCTTTGCGAAGTGTCTCTACAACGCGAATTCCTCGTGAAGTTCCAGGGCTTAATGCGAGATAACCTTTTTTTGCCAAAGCTTTTAGATGCTCCTCTGCTGCATTAGCAGAAGCAAACCCTAATTTTTGGGCGATCTCAGCGCGGGTAGGCGGGGCGCCAGACTCTTCAATGCTCGCTTGAACTAAATTAAGGATTTCTTCTTGACGTGCAGTTAATTTTGGTAAGTCATACATAAGAGTGCTCCCTGATGATTTATACATACTGTAATAATATACAGTAAATTGAATTTAAGCAATATTTTGTGGTAAATATGCTTTTTGTATTAAATTAATGGCAACGGCTTCAATCCTGATAGGTAAGAATGACAAAATCGATGCGTATTCCTAAAATTCTTATTCTTGGTATGGGCGGCACTATTGCTGGTATTGCTAGTCATCCTGAGCTTGACCCTTTAAATTATGAAGCGGGCCGCATTTCGATTCAGCAGTTGTTAGGTGGAATTGTCCAAAAAGACGCATATCACTTAAAGACAGAACAGATTGCGAATATTAATAGTTGTGACTTGACGCATGAGTTACTGACCCGATTAGTAAACCGTGTCAGGGAGGCTCTAGTGGACGAAGATGTGGACGGAATTGTGATTACACACGGTACGGACACGATGGAAGAAACAGGGATTTTTTTGCATCTTACATGTGCTGCGCTTTGTCGGGGATCCCAAAAAATTATTGTCTTGACCGGTGCAATGCTACCTTCCAATGCCCCGGGGGCTGACGGCCCGAGCAATCTTGCTTTATCCATTCAAGTGGCATCCAAAATGTCGACGCAAAGCAATGGGATTTTGATGCAATCGGGAGTTATTGGTGTTTTTGCAGGTAGGATCATTGCGGCAAAAGACTTTGCTAAACGTAGCTCTGACCAAATAGATGCCCCAGTTAAGGATTCACCTGAATTGACAAATAGCATTATGAGTCGCTTGTTGAGTGAGGAGGATTTGTCATACCCAGAGCTTGGGCAATCCTGGCCTTGGGTAGAAATTGTGACTAATCATGTGGATCCAAAGCCGGATGTCTTGGAGTTCTTAAAAAATCAGGGTGTGAGCGGGGTTATCCTTGCTGGCACGGGACAGGGAAATATTCATCAGAACCTATTGCCGGTAATTAAAGAATTCAGCCAAAGAGGTATTCCTGTCCTCAGATGCAGTCGGACGGGATTGGGGGTAATACGGCACAATGTCTCTTTCAATGACGATGAATTAGGCACTTTAGCTGCAGGATCCTTGACATCAGCCAAAGCGCGCATTGCTTTAGAGCTACTGATTTACAATCGATTAATAGGTAAGTCATTGGACTTTAAGAAAAAACTTGCTACAATGTAGGACTGCGTAAAATTTATTACGCTTTAAATTGTTCTTTTTTCACCCTTGCTACACTGACTATCTTTAAACAGAGGATAGGACGCCCAGGTAGCTATTAACCATAAGGAGTGTTTGATGCGTCATTACGAAATCGTATTTATTGTTCATCCTGATCAAAGCGAGCAAGTTCCCGCCATGATCGACCGTTATAAAGCTGTTCTAGAAGCTGCTGGCGGTAAAGTCCACCGTATTGAAGATTGGGGTCGTCGCCAGATGGCTTACATGATCAATAAATTGGCTAAAGCGCACTATGTTTGCATTAATATTGAATGCGCCCAAGCGACATTAACTGAGTTAGAGCACGCTTTTAAATTTAATGATGCAGTGCTTCGTCACCTCATTACATTAGTGAAAAAAGCTGAAACTGAGCCTTCAATCATGATGAAAGAAGTTGCTCGTGAAGAAGCTCGTAAGAATCAAACTACATCGGAGGCGCCAGCGTATTAATGACGGTTTCGCAAATGAGTTTGAATCATTTCAAACTAACTGCCAACCTAATTTCTAAAGAAATTTTACGATTTACTCCTGCGGGTCAAAGTGTCACTGAATGTCAATTACATTATTTGGGTGAACTCTCAGAAGCAGGAAGTTTTCGAAAAGTTGAAATGCAAATCCCTGCAATTGCTATAGGTGCGATTGCAACGGAATTACAAAAGATAGAATTAGGCCAGTTGGTGTCGTTGGAAGGATTTTTAACTCATCAAAGTTTGCGTCGTTTATCGCTAGTCTTTCACATTACACAAATTAATTACTCATAAAGGAAACTCTATGGCCTTCGGAAAAAAACCAGACTTCAAAAAAAAGCCTGCCCAAAATCCCCTCTTTAAACGTAAGCGTTTTTGTCGTTTTACTGTAGGCAATGTTGCTGAAATCGATTACAAAGACATTGATACTTTAAAAGATTTTATTGGTGAGAATGGCAAAATTACGCCAGCTCGTTTAACAGGAACAAAAGCAAAGTATCAGCGTCAATTAGATACAGCAATTAAGCGCGCGCGTTTTCTTGCATTCTTGCCGTTCACTGATCAACATAAAAACTAATTGGAGAAATATTCATGCAAGTCATTCTTCTTGAAAAAGTAGCCAATTTAGGCAATTTAGGTGATGTGGTTCGTGTTAAAGATGGTTTTGCTCGTAACTTTCTGATTCCTCAACGTAAAGCTCGTCGTGCTACAGATACAGCGATTGCTGAGTTTGAAGTCAAGCGTGCAGAGTTAGAAAAAATTGCATCTGACAAATTAGTTGCTGCGCAGGCTGAAGCTCAAAAATTGGCTGGTCAAGTATTTCAGATTTCTCAAAAAGCGGGTGTTGATGGTCGCTTATTTGGATCTGTAACTAACTTTGATATTGCTGCAGTAGTAAACCTCAAAGGGTTTAACATTGAAAAGTCTGCTGTACGTCTACCCAATGGTCCTTTAAAAGTTGTTGGTGAATATCCTATTTCAATTGCAATCCATACGGATGTTGTAGCTGAAGTTAGTATTCAGGTTATTGGTGAACAGGCATAATTAAGTATTAGTTGTTCATTCATACTTTAAAAAGGCGCCTATGATGTCTGAGGCAGAACTCCCCCGATCAAATCACTTCTCTAATGGAGTGGATCGGGAAGTGCAAGCTTTAAAGGTGCCCCCTCACTCCGTCGAGGCTGAACAATCAGTGCTCGGCGGTTTGCTTTTGGATAACGCATCTTGGGATACTATTGCGCCTAATCTTGCTGAGCATGATTTTTATCGCCCTGAGCATGCAATTATTTTTCAGGCCATTGGTCGACTGATAAATAATAGTCAACCTGCTGATGTGATTACAGTTCATGAAGAGCTCAAGTCTTCTGGTTTGGCCGAAAATTATGGTATTACCTATCTCAATCAAATTGCTTCAAATACGCCAAGTTCAGCAAATATTTCTGGGTACTCTACGATTATTCGAGATAGGAGTATTTTAAGAAAACTCATTGAAGTAGCTGATGGTGTTGCCAACTCAGCTTTTAATGCTGATGGAAAATCTGTTCAGACTTTACTTGATGAAGCAGAATCAAGGATTATGGCCATTGGTAAAGATGGTAGTCGTAAGCCTGACTATTTAGAGATTAGTAATCTTATGACTGAAACGGTTAGTCGTATTCAGGAGCTTGCTGCGCGTGGCGGGTTGAATGATATTACTGGCGTTGCTACTGGATTTAAAGATTTAGATAAAGAGACGAGTGGTTTGCAAAAGGGTGATCTTGTGATTGTTGCTGGACGCCCTAGTATGGGTAAAACATCATTTGCGATGAATATTGCGGAAAATGTCGCATTGCAAGAAGGTTTACCTGTTTTAGTTTTTTCGATGGAAATGTCTGGATCACAATTAGCCACCAGAATGGTTGGGTCTGTTGGTCGAATCCATCAGGGTAGATTGCGAACTGGAAATCTGAATGAAGAAGAGTGGCCAAGGCTTACTCATGCCATTGAAAAACTGGAAAAAGCACCCATTATGATTGATGAAACTGGGTCTTTGAATTCTCTCGAACTTCGGGCTCGCGCTAGACGTATGGCGAGAAAATATAAACAGGTAGGATTGATTGTGATTGACTATTTACAATTAATGACTGGAAGTGGTAATTCTACTAATGAGAATCGTGCGACTGAAATATCTGAAATTTCTAGATCATTAAAATCTTTAGCCAAAGAGATGCAGTGTCCTGTGATTGCATTGTCTCAGTTGAATAGAACATTAGAGTCACGTCCTGATAAACGTCCCATCATGTCGGATATTAGAGAGTCAGGTGCGATTGAGCAAGACGCTGATGTCATTTTATTCATCTATCGTGACGAGGTGTATAACCAAGAATCTCCGTCAAAGGGTATTGCAGAGGTGATTATCGGGAAACAGCGTAATGGCCCTTTAGGCAATATCAAGCTATCTTGGCAGGGGGAATTTACCAAATTTGATAATTTAGCTTTTTCACCGCCACCTGCATTTGGTGGTCCGAGTGGTCATTCAAATTCTGGAAGTTTTGTGCCCTTTTAAACTGTTTTAAAGTACACGTCGGGCTTCGGTATAACGACTTGCCCAGTAGTGACTCCGCATATCATCTATTCTGACTTTGCCACCTGTCGAAGGGGCGCTAATAAATTTACCAGAACCGACATAAATACCAACGTGAGAATAATCATCACCTAAGGTATTAAAGAAAACTAAATCTCCTGGAGATGGGGTTTTACTTCCTAATGACTTTCCTAAGCGCGCCATTTCTGTTGAGGTACGAGGTAATTTTTTATGACGGGCTTGATGAAATACATAGACGACTAGTCCACTGCAATCAAAACCTTTAGAAGGCGAGTTACCTCCCCAGAGGTAGGGCACACCAATGTATTTTTTTGCAAACTCAACAACATCTTCCGTACCAACACTAACTTCAGTTGAAAAATCAGGGAGCCTGGAATAATTAGTATCTCCAGGACCTGATGATTGAAAGATTGAGCCGCAAGCTGATAAAAAGGTGATTGCAACTACAACTACAATACGCTTATAAAATTTCAGCCGCATGATCAGCTAAACGGGAACGCTCTCCACGTGCTAGGGTGACATGACCTCCATGTCTCCAGCCCTTAAATCGGTCCACGACATAGGTTAAACCAGAAGAGCCTTCTGTTAAATAAGGAGTATCAATTTGAGCGATATTTCCAAGACAAACTAATTTAGTTCCTGGACCAGCTCGAGTCACTAAAGTTTTCATTTGTTTTGGGGTTAAATTTTGAGCTTCATCGATGATGACAAACTTGCTCACAAAAGTTCGACCTCGCATGAAATTCATACTCTTAATTTTAATTCGTGAACGTATCAGTTCTTGTGTTGCTGCTCTTCCCCATTCTCCAGCAGAATCTTCACTGCGGTGAAGGACTTCTAAATTATCATCAAACGCTCCCATCCAGGGTTGCATTTTTTCTTCCTCGGTACCCGGTAAAAATCCAATATCTTCTCCAACTGGAACGGTTGCGCGAGTAATGATGATTTCGTTATAACGTTTACTGTCCAAAACTTGCTCAAGTCCTGCAGCAAGGGCGAGTAGTGTTTTCCCAGTACCAGCTTGACCCAGCAATGTGATGAAATCGATCTCAGGATTCATGAGTAGGTTAAGTGCAAAATTCTGTTCTCTGTTCCGGGCAGTAATACTCCATACATTATTCTTTTGATGAGAAAAATCTTTCAGTGTTTGGAGAAGTGCAGTTTTGCCATTAATTTCTTTAACTTGGGCATAAAACGGAGTTGTACCATCACTATTTTCTTGATAGACGAACTGATTAACCATCATGGAGCTAACGAGAGGGCCGGTAATACGGTAGAACATTGTTCCTGATTTGCCGTCACTCCAGCTTTCCATGGCTTTACCATGTTTAGGCCAAAAATCAGGGGGGAGGCAAAGCACCCCTGCGTACATTAGGTCCCGATCTTCTAAAACTTGGTCATTAAAATAATCTTCTGCAGGCAAGCCCAATGCTCTGGCTTTAATTCGCATATTGATATCTTTAGATACGAGGACAACTTCACGATCAGGATAGGTCTGTTGTAAATCACGGACTACTCCTAGGATCATATTGTCAGCTTTCCCTTCAGGGAGTCCTTCTGGAAGGATGATTTTTTTAAGGTCAGTTTGGAAAAATAAATTTCCGGTGGCATCTTTATTGCCTAACTTACTTAATGGGATACCATCGCTTAATAAACCGCTTGTTCCATCGACGAGACCATCAAGTGAGCGACTCACTGCGCGCGCATTACGCGCAACTTCTGACATCCCTTTTTTGTGGTTATCTAATTCCTCAAGGGTGGTCATTGGCAGATAAACATCATGTTCTTCAAAGCGGAATAGTGCTGAAGGATCATGCATGAGTACGTTAGTATCGAGGACAAATAGTCTGACTTTGAGTGGGTGGGTGCCACGACTTGATTTAGAGTTATTGCGGGACATTTTCTGTACCGGAATTTGCTTAATTCGCTCGATGGTATCTCGGGCTATATGCTGAGTTGGTTGGTGATCAGGTAGATCAATCGACTCTTCAACTTCTGTTGCCACATCGATCTCTTCAAGATCTAAGTCATTCACAATCACCGTTTTTTGAGGAGTGGGTGGATTTGTTAGCTCCGGTTTCTTTTGACGGCGTAGGTTTAATTCATCAGCTGATTGCGATGGTGCTGGTGGCAATGGCATGCAGTGGCTCCTTAAAGAGAAATAAGAATAAACAAAGAAAAAAAGTATATAAAAAAGCCGCCTTGAAAGTACGTTGGCGGCTATCAATTAAATAGGGATCTAACATTGACCAGCGAGAAATTTGGGGGGTCTCTCGCCAATCTTGAATACAAGGTTCAAGAATTTGAAATGACTGGAACAAACATCGTTTTCTTAGCATTACCTTTAGATTATCTTAAAACTTAAGACATTGCAATCACAGTCTTTAAAACTTCTTCGACGTGTCCGGGGACCTTAATTCCTCTCCACTCATGACGTAAAATTCCTTTAGAATCAAAGATAAAAGTGCTTCTATCGACACCCCTGACTTGTTTCCCATACATATTTTTCATTTTTATAACGCCAAATAGCTGACACAAAACTTCCTCAGCATCGGTAATTAATTCAAATGGGAGTTCATGTTTTTGTTTAAAACTCTCATGAGATTTAAGGCTATCTCTTGATACCCCAATAACAACTGTATTCGCAGCGGTAAATGATTCAATTTGGTCTCTAAAGTTACCAGCTTCAATAGTGCAACCAGGGGTGGCATCTTTTGGATAAAAATACAGGACAAGATTTTTACCAAGGCAGGATGGGGTTGTAAATAAAAGTCCTGAAGTAGCAGGTAATGAAACTTGTGGGAATTCTTGACCAATTTGAATGCTCATAAAAATCTCCGAATGATGAATTTGACACCCATTGTGCCATGAATAAATGATGCTTATAAATTTGAAGAGGGATTGAGTTTTTCAGGAGATATTATAATCATTTCCCCGCTTCTATTAGGAACTTCTCCCCACAGAATTGGTTGAGTTGCTAGATGTATTAATTGTCCAGTTGAGAGCCATGACTGATGGAGTTTTTGCATGCTCACGCATTCATGTCCTTGCGCAAACCAACCCTGTAATAGTTGAGTAAACATGGGTAATAACTTTTGCCCCTCAAGTTCAGCATGCAAAGTAAAAACTTGATCATTTGGGTTGTTAGCGGTCAGCCGCAAAATGTAGTCGACTGCATCAGAAGGGCTCATACCTTTCACGCCAATTAATTCATCGAATGTTGGTAGAGTCGTTGGGTACTGAATATGTTTGCAAATGCTCTTGCCCATATTGATGCGATAGGGCATTAAATTAAGGGGGGCTCTACCATCAGAAGCATAAGGTAATTGCCAGTGATCGAGTTGCTCAAAAGCGGTTGAATTCATTTGCCAACCTGCAGCGCCATGAGTTGTGGGTGCTCGTTTAAATATATGATTAAAACGATCCCAGGCCGCTTGCATGTGTTTGAGGGTCCATTCTGGGGTGGCATGACGAACATGATCTTGCCACACAATATGGTCCCAAGTATGAATCCCGATCTCATGCCCACAATGCATGACTTCACGCATTGCAGTTTGACCTTTGATACCGATGTCGGGTGCAGGTAAAAGAACACCATAAAGTAATGTTTTTAGACCGTAATGTTCTAAGACGGAGGTTCTTGAAACTTTTTTTAAGAAGCCAGGTCGAAAGATTCTTTTTAACGCCCATCCTGTGTGGTCAGGGCCTAAGCTAAATAAAAATGTGGCTGTAATTTTGGCTTGGTCTATTAATCGAGAAAGATTTGGGACACCTTCTAAGGTTCCTCTTAGGCTATCAACATCAACTTTAAGAGCGATTTGCCCCATCTTAGAAATCGACTAAATTGCGTGCCTTAGCAACGTCGGTTCGGTAAGCTTCGAAAATATGTTCAAGGGCATCAGTCATTGTGGTTTTAGGTTTCCAACCTAACTCATGCATTGTGTTTTCAATTTTTGGCACACGGTTTTGAACATCTTGATAGCCTTTACCGTAGTACTCATTGGCGGTTGTTTCTTGAATAATGACGCGCTCGGCTGTTTCTTGATATTCCGGGATACGTTTGGCAATAACTAACATCATGGAGGCTAATTCTTTGACGGAGTGATTATTGATAGGGTTACCGATGTTATAGATTTTTCCATTAGCGACATCGTCTGTATTTTTTAAGATTAAAGTTAAAGCGTCAATCCCATCATCAATATAGGTAAAGGCTCTTTTTTGATTGCCGCCATCTACTAAGTTTATGGGTTCTCCGCGAACGATGTGACCTAAAAATTGGGTGACTACGCGAGACGAGCCTTCTTTGGCAGTATAGATACTATCTAATCCAGGCCCAATCCAATTAAAGGGTCTAAAAAGTGTAAAACGTAAGCCTTCCATACCGTATCCAAAAATCACACGATCCATTAGTTGTTTTGCGCAAGCATAAATCCAACGGGGTTTATTGATAGGGCCATAGACAAGGGATGACGACTCTGGGTCAAACTCGCTATCTGTACACATACCATAGACTTCTGAAGTCGAGGGGAATACTAAGTGTTTGCCGTATTTGTGAGCTGAGCGCACAATGGGTAAATTAGCTTCAAAATCGAGTTCAAAAACTTTCAATGGTTGTTTGACATAAGTAGCGGGGGTTGCGATAGCCACGAGTGGAAGAATCACATCGCATTTTTTGATGTGGTATTCCACCCACTCTTTATTAATGGTAATGTCGCCTTCAAAGAAATGCATTCTAGGATGGTTCACCATCTCGCCCAGACGATCTGATTGCATATCCATGCCATAGACATCCCAATCTGTAGTTTCTAGGATTCTTTTTGATAAGTGGTGGCCAATAAAGCCGTTAACGCCAAGAATAAGAATTTTTTTCATAACACGTAGCAACTTTCTATTGAATCAGTGGTGACAAGATTGACTTTTGTAGGGTTTCGGGACTGATGTCAAGATCATTCATCTCAAGTCTAAGAATCATAATGGCACGTCCATCTCCGCAAAATCCATAAATACGATTATCTACGACTTGAAGACCTAGGGAGTATTTTGTTTGACTGTAGGGCAAACTGGCTAGTCGAGCTTGTGCAATAACCAGTCGATGAGCGTTTATTTCAGTAAATGCGCCAGGATATGGTGGGGCAACAGCTCTAATGAGGTTATAAACCTGCTGGGCAGGTTGCTCCCAATCGATTCTGCCATCTTCAGGCTTACGACCGCCAAAGTAACTGCCTTCTTGCAATCGATTAGGGCGTCTTGGGACGTTTCCTTGGAGTAGATCAGGAATAACATCCAAAAGAGCCAAAGAGGCCGCCTCGGTTACATTCTTGAATACTTCGAATGCAGTTTCGTCAGGGTCGATAGCTACGGTTTTTTGACTGACGATATCTCCCGCATCAGGTTTAGATTCCATGATATGAAGGGTCGCCCCAGTTTTAGTTTCACCATGCAACACCGCCCAATTAATCGGCACTCGACCTCGGTATTTAGGCAATAGTGATCCATGCATATTAAGAGCTGCTATCTTTGCGCAGGATAAGAGCGCATTTGGAATCATTAAGCGGTAATAAAAAGAAAAGATGTAATCTGGCGCCAAGTTTTCTAAAGTTTTCAACAGAGTGGGGTCTGATAAATCCGTAGGGCAAAGATGTTTAATATTATGTTTTTGGCATAACTCAGACACACTATCAAACCAGATGTTCTCATGAGTAGAGTCCTCATGAGTAATCACGAGATCAATGTTAAAACCATTTTCTATGAGAGTTGATAAACAACGAACTCCAACAGAGTGGTAGGCAAATGCTACGACTTTATTCTTCTGCATCCTGTTGTAAGACTCCTAGGACAACATAACGTGGTCGTTTACGTACTTGTTGATAAATACGTCCAACGTATTCACCTAAAAGACCAAGTCCAAAGAGCATTACGCCCATTAAAAAGAAATTGAGGGCAAACAAAGTAAAAACACCTTCTACTTCAGCGCCGATGACAAAGCGTCTGATAAGCAAATAGATAAATAAGACTCCGGATGCCAAGGCCAGTAAGATTCCGATCAACGAAAAAGCTTGCAATGGTAGTACAGAAAATCCTGTTACTAAGTCAAAATTAAGACGAATCAGTTGATAAAAAGAATATTTAGATTCACCAGCAAAGCGCTCTTCGTGTGACACATTGATCTCAATCGGTTTACTGGCGTAGGTATAACCAAGAGCAGGTATGAAGGTGTTAACCTCTTTACTCTTTTTCATGAGATTTACGATGCGCCGATCATAACCACGCATCATACAACCCTGATCTGTAATAGTGATCTTTGTTATTTTATTGCGTAATTGATTCATCATCAAAGAGGCATATCGTCTAAAGTGGCTATCTCTGCGATCAATCCGAATCGTACCAACGTAGTCATACCCGTCTAATAATAATTTAACGATATTGATAATCTCTTCGGGTGGGTTTTGGAGGTCAGCATCTAAAGTGACTACATAGTCCCCATTTGAATAACTAAATCCAGCCATGATCGCCATATGTTGGCCAAAGTTTCCATTAAACATGACCACTCGAGTGACATCTGGACGGGCATCAAATTGTTTAGCAAGCATTGCTGCTGAGTGATCCTTACTACCATCATTGATAAAGACAACTTCGTATTTCACATCCAGTTGAGATGCCATAGCATCTAGGGCAGGAAACATTCTTTTGAATAATTGTTCTAGGCCACTCTCTTCGTTATAGACTGGAATAACAATAGAAATTAATGGCGAGCCTACTAGGGTATGCCGCGCAATTAACTGTTCAAAATTTGCCGTGAAATTATTCATACTCGTATTCTATCGGTAAAACGTTAAAACACTCCCAGTTTAAAAAATAAGGGATATTCAAAGATATTTCTTAAATGAACTCTCAAGACTTTTTACAATGAGCGAAACCTCATTAAAAGTTAAGGTGGGAAAAAGGGGGAGAGTGAGAATTGATTTTCCGATGCGTTGAGCGATAGGTGTTTCATCTGATTGATAACCTAAATCACGATATAGCTTAAAGTCAGAAATGATGGGGTAATGAACTCCAGTTCCAATCCCTAGATCTTTTAAATCCTGCATGATGTTTGAGCGAGTGATTTTTAGAGAGGCTAGGGGTAAAACCACTTGAAACATATGCCAATTGGTATCTGAAAAGTTGTGGGGGGGTAACTCGAGTCCCCACTCGATGAGTCGGGTATTTCTTAATTGTGAAAAGTATTCATGAGCCAGGGCTATTCGCTTAATCTGAAACTCGGCAAGTTGTTTTAATTGATGAATACCAATGACTGCATTTACATCAGTCAGATTATGTTTGCCGCCTAGTACATCGACTTCCATACCATCAAGACCAGAGCGAGTGACACCTTGAATACGCAGCTTTTGCGCAAGTGTTGCTTCTTCAGGGGTATTCATTACAAGGCATCCACCTTCAATGCTGGTCATATTTTTGTTAGCCTGGAAACTAAAGCTCACTAAATCACTACGATGACCAAAAGACGAACCAATCAGTTCGTTTTTCCATCTCGAGCCCATGGCCTGGGCAGCGTCTTCGACCACGCGCAGATTAAACTTCTTTGCTAGAGAATAAAGCTCATCTAAATTAACAGGAAGTCCAGCCAGATAGACTGGCATGATTGCTTTAGTTTGGGGGGTGATTGCTTTTTCGACAAGGTTTAAATCGATATTGTGAGTGACTGGATCGATGTCGACAAACACAGGTTTTGCGCCCACGGCAAGGATCACATTTGAAGTTGATACCCAAGAGATTGGGGTTGTGATGACTTCATCACCAGGACCAACGCCAGCAATTCGCAAGCCAATTTCCATGGTAGCTGTACCATTTGCAAAGCACTTGACGGGTCGATTTCCGAACATTTTTGAAAGTTCATTTTCAAGCTCTAGAACTTTGGGGCCAGACGTTATCCAGCCAGAGCGCAGAACATCTCCTACTGCAGAAATGGTAGCTTCATCTAAGGTCGGTTTGGTAAAAGGAATCACAGTTTAGGGTTATCAATAGTATTGATTTAGTGTAGCCGATATTAGGACCGAGCTAACAAATAAACGCCGATTAAAATAATTCCGATCGCGAGCGCTTTTTGCCATGTAATAGCTTCTCCAAATAAATAATAGGCAGCAAATGCATTGACCACATACCCAAGAGAAAGTAGGGGGTAAGCAATTGATACATCCACGCGCGACAGACCTGCAATCCAGGTAAGCACACTAAATCCATACAAACAAAGTCCGCCCATAATAGGGCCATTCGTAGCTAAGCTCCCCAGAGTCTGCAAGAGGCTTTCAGGGGCGAGTGTAACTTCACCTAATTTTAAAGTTCCAGCTTTTAAAAGTAGTTGAGCTGCTGCATTTAATAGAATACCGACAAATAAATACAAAAATGAAGTTGCGTTCATGGATTCCTGTTTAATTAGGTTTTTGGACAATAACTCTAAGTGAGTCTTGTGCGATCAGTTTCATGGGGACATGTTTTTCTTTGAATGTCTCATAAGTTTGTGGAATCATCATGGCGAGTGCCCCAGATGACTTTGGATCGTTCCAAATGCTTAAAAACTCGTCCACGCTCGGGATCCAAAGATGAGGTTCTTGTTTTATTCCAAAGGCTAACTCATCCTCAAAGCTGACTAGGGTGGTATTTTTTTCTAAGTAAAAGGGAATAGTGTGTTCGAGGAGTATCACTGAATAGAGGGGTTGATTGTAATTAACGAAGGGTTTGGCTTTCATGGCGACATCAAAGCCAGATAATAGGCGTCCAACGCTTTCGTGGCCTATCCCTGCAATGGCAGATACACCAAGAAAGCTCAAGGCATAAATTATGATGCTGGTGACAAACTGCTTTCGATAGATCCAAGAAACAAGCATTCCAATTAAACCGAGCGTAAGTGCTACTCCAATCCATTTGGCATAAAGTACGTAGGTTGTTTTTTCGTAGACTTCACCAGTTTGCGCAACCTGAGGTAGTGCAAAATAACCGATTACAAAAAAGGTAATAAAAAACAAAACTTGCAGCCCCCAGGGGCTAAAGCGTTTATTGATATTGACTTGACGATATATTTTTTCAATCCCAACGCCACTAAGGAGTGCCAAACTCGGAAAGATGGGTAGGATATAACCAGGGAGTTTTGAATGTGACAGGCTAAAGAAAATAAAAATGGTGAGCGCCCAAATCAAGCACATCCATAATGATTTAAATTGAGTTGCAGGCTTTTCCTCATTTGAGATTAAGGTTCGATTTTTAAACGCAGCAAGCAGGCCAAAAAATAATTGCGGTAGCCAGGGTAAAAGTCCTACAAGAATAAGTGGGATAAAAAAGTGCCATGAGCCAACGCGATCGTGTTCATTACTCGTAAAACGCTCAAAATGTTCATGAATAAAAAAGAAATCAAAAAAGGCGGGATGTGTTTTAGACATCATCCAAAACCAAGGTGTACAAATACTAAAAAATAAGAGTAAGCCTTTAATCCAGTGCATCCTCCGCCATGCATGCCAGTCCCAGGATGTCACTGAATAAACGAATAAGACAATTCCTGGCAATACAATTCCGATTAAACCTTTGGATAAAACTGCCAGCGCCATACTCCCCCAACAGAACAGCATCCAAGAAGCTTCTGGAGTTGAGGATTTTGGGGCATGTTGTGCCAGCATTAAGCCACATAACGAGCACCACATCAAGCTCGCGACCCCCATGTCTAATGAATTAAAGTGCCCAGCCATAAACCATAAAGGAGATGAGAGTAAGATTAAACCACTCACAAACCCAAGGCGCGGGGTATATAACTTGCTAGCGGTATAAATGAGCATATAGATACTCAGTAGGCTAGTTAAACCGGACCATAGCCTTGCTTGCCATTCTCCTAATCCAAAAAGCTTAAAGGCCAGCGCAGTTGCCCACATTTGTAAAGGTGGCTTTTCAAAATACTGATAACCGTTATATTTTGGTGTCAGCCAATCTCCGGTGGCGAGCATTTCTCTGGCGATTTCAGCATATCTACCTTCATCTGACGGAAGTAGGTGTCTAAAGCCTAGGGCCAAGAGCCATAAAATGCCCAATGCAAGGAATGACAAAATCCAATATTTGGGTTTAAAGGACTGATCCGCGTGAGTGGAGGGCAATGATTGCATTAATTTCCGATGAGAAATGCACCCAGAACTTTTCTACCTTCTCCCATCAAGATATTGTATGTTCTGCAGGCGGCTTGGGTATCCATTGTTTCAATACCAATTCTTAATTGTAAGATTGGCTTTAAAAGAGTTGGGTTTGGGAAACGTATTTTTGAGCCGCTTCCAAAGATCACTAATTCAGGTCTTTTTTCAGAAATTTGTAAAAAATGAGATTCCAGGAGGTCTTCAAATGAGTAGACAGCCCAAGTTTCAATTTTACCTTCGGGCATGACCAAGAGGGAATGGTTAAATTTCACCGCATTGATCTCGATATGATCATCTTCATATCGGGTTACGGTATTTAAGGCGGATTGGGGATCAGGTTGAAGCTTCACGGGTTTGCTCTGTCATAATAGAGTAATTATAGCGATTTGCTGCGTAAAACATAAATTAGATATTGTGAAAACCTTTTTAAAATCAAACAAACTCAATAATGTCTGCTATGACATTCGTGGCCCAGTTCTTGAACTTGCGCAGCAAATGGAAGAAGCTGGTCAAAAAATTATCAAGCTCAACATTGGTAACGTAGGGGTTTTTGGCTTTGATCCGCCAGAAGAGATTCAGCAGGACATGATTCGCAATCTTGCTAATGCCGCGCCATACTCTGATTCAAAAGGAATCTTTGGTGCTCGGAAGGCGATTATGCAGTATTGCCAAGAGAAGAATATTCAAGGTGTTGGCTTAGAGGATATTTATACCGGCAATGGTGTTTCCGAATTAATCGTTATGTCGATGAATGGATTGCTGAATGATGGTGATGAGGTTTTGGTCCCCATGCCAGATTACCCTCTTTGGACGGCTGCGGTTAGCTTATCGAGTGGCACTCCAATTCATTACATCTGCGATGAAGAAAATGCTTGGGAGCCAAGTATTCAAGATATACGTAGCAAAATTACTGCTAAAACCAAAGCGCTGGTTTTGATTAATCCAAATAATCCTACGGGGGCGGTCTACTCTATAAAGACTTTACAAGCGATGATTGATATTGCGCGTGAATTTGGGTTAATCCTATTTGCAGATGAAATTTACGACAAAACACTTTATGACGGAGCTAAGCACACGTCGATCGCTGCGTTGTCCAATGACGTTCTGACGATTACATTTAATGGATTATCAAAAAACTATCGCGCATGTGGATATCGTGCGGGCTGGATGATTGTTTCAGGGGATAAAACGGTTGCAAAAGATTACATTGAGGGGCTCAATATGCTATCTTCAATGCGCCTTTGCGCCAATGTTCCTGGTCAGTGGGCAATACAAACGGCTTTAGGTGGCTATCAAAGTATTAATGATTTAGTTGGAGAAAATGGTCGATTGAAGCGCCAAAGAGACCTATCTTATGAGTTGATTACGCAGATTCCTGGGGTGAGCTGCGTTAAGCCGTTATCGGCACTTTATTTATTCCCTAAGTTAGATCCCAAAATCTATCCGATTACGAATGATCAAGACTTTATTGCTGAATTACTCAAAGAAGAAAAAGTATTACTGGTTCAAGGATCTGGTTTTAACTGGAATAAGCCAGACCATTTTCGATTGGTGTTTTTGCCTAACGAAGATGTTTTGCGAGAAGCAATTCGTCGCATCGCACGATTCTTAAAAAAATATCGTGAGCGCATGGGAACTGACTCCCTTAAACTTTAAGCAGTCACTAATTTTGTCAAATAACGAATGGTAAGTAACATGAAACCAATACAAGTAGGGCTAATGGGAATGGGCACCGTGGGTGGTGGCGTCTTTACAGTCTTAGAAAGAAATCAGGAAGAGATACAGCGTCGTGCAGGGCGGGGGATTCATATTGCTCAGATTGCTGATCTTGATATTGAAAAAGTAAAAGCAATTGCGGGAGATAAAGTAAAGATCGTTGCAGACGCAAGGCAGATTATTAATAACCCAGATATTGAGGTTGTGATTGAACTTATTGGTGGTTATGGTATTGCTAAAGCTTTGGTGCTCGAGGCGATTGCTGCGGGCAAACATGTTGTTACTGCTAATAAGGCCTTGATAGCAGTTCATGGCAATGAGATATTCAACGCTGCTAGAGAAAAAGGTGTCATTGTTGCCTTTGAAGCTGCAGTTGCTGGTGGGATTCCAATTATTAAGGCACTTCGAGAGGGATTAACTGCCAACCGAATTGAATGGATTGCGGGGATTATTAACGGGACTACTAATTTTATTCTTTCTGAAATGAGAGAAAAGGGATTAGATTTTGCTGATGTCCTTAAAGAAGCTCAGCGTCTAGGTTATGCAGAAGCGGACCCTACTTTTGATATTGAAGGGATCGATGCGGCTCATAAAGCGTCGATTATGAGTGCTATTGCTTTTGGAATTCCAGTGCAATTTGATAAAGCGCACATTGAAGGAATTACGAAATTGGCAGCTGTTGATATTCGTTATGCGGAACAACTTGGGTACCGAATTAAGTTATTGGGAATTACAAAGCGAACTAAAGATGGCGTTGAGTTGCGTGTTCATCCAACGCTCATTCCTGCAAAGAGGTTGATTGCCAGTGTTGAAGGTGCGATGAATGCAGTACAAGTTTATGCGGATGCTGTTGGCACAACACTTTATTATGGCAAAGGTGCAGGTGCTGAGCCTACGGCATCGGCGGTTATTGCTGACTTAGTTGATGTGGTGCGATTACAAGCTGTGGATCCCAAGCAAAGAGTACCTTACTTAGCTTTTCAGGAAAACCGTGTAAAAGATACGATTGTGATGTCAATTGAAGATATCACGACGAGTTACTATTTGCGTCTTCATGTAGTTGATGTAGCAGGAGTGCTTGCGGATATCACAAGAATTCTTGCAGATAAAAATATCTCAATTGATGCCCTTTTACAAAAAGAAGCGCTTGAAGGACAAAATCATACTGACCTAATTATTCTGACGCATCAGACGCAAGAAAAACATATGCTGAGTGCAATTAAAGAGATTGAAGCATTAGCAACCGTTCAAGGTTCGGTCACTAAGATACGTTTAGAAGAACTTAGTTAGAGCGCTATTTGAATTACGTTACCCCAAAGTCCAATGAAATATTTATCAACACGTGGTGATCAACCTAAACTCTCTTTTACTCAGATATTGCTAGCAGGTCTTGCTGGGGATGGTGGGTTATATTTGCCAGAAAGTTATCCTCAGGTCACTAAGGAAACTCTTGATATTTGGCGCACCCTTAGCTATCACGAATTAGCATACGAAATACTCAAGCTCTATTGTGATGACATACCATATGCTGACTTAAAGTCGATTACAAAAAAAACATATACCGAACAGACTTATTGCCATGGTCGGTTAGGTGATGTGGCCACAGACATTACGCCAATTCATTGGTTAGGATCTGAGAATAATTCACAGATTGGCTTATTGAGTTTATCTAATGGTCCGACCTTAGCTTTTAAAGATATGGCGATGCAACTCTTAGGAAATTTGTTTGAATACACTTTAGCGCGAGAAAAGCAATCACTCAATATTTTAGGAGCCACATCTGGGGATACTGGAAGTGCTGCTGAATACGCCATGAGAAATAAGAACGGTATCAAGGTATTTATGTTGTCACCAAAAGGAAAAATGAGTCGCTTTCAATGTGCTCAGATGTATTCGCTTCAAGATGACAATATATTTAATTTGGCAGTAGATGGGGTTTTTGATGATGCCCAGGATATCGTGAAAGCGGTGAGTAACGATGCTGCGTTTAAAGAAAAATATCATATTGGAACCGTGAATTCGATTAACTGGGCCAGAGTGGTAGCTCAAGTGGTCTATTATTTTGCGGGGTATTTGCGTGCCACACACAATAGCACTGAGAAGATTTCATATTGTGTTCCTTCTGGGAACTTTGGAAACGTGTGTGCTGGGCATATTGCAAGAATGATGGGGCTGCCGATTGATCAGCTCATTGTTGCTACAAATGAGAATGATGTCTTAGATGAGTTTTTTAGAACTGGTATGTATCGTACCCGATCTTCTAAAGAAACTTACCACACGACAAGTCCCTCGATGGATATTTCCAAGGCAAGTAATTTTGAGCGTTTTATCTATGATTTGGTAGGTACGGATGGGTCTAAGGTAAAAGACTTATTTAAGCAAGTCCAAACCAAAGGTGAGTTTGGTTTGTCGCAGGATCAAGCGCAGGATTTTGTAAAACAAAGTAAAGAAAAATATGGCTTTGTCTCTGGGCGAAGTACTCATGAGAATAGACTTGAAACCATATTAGATATTTATCGTAAATATCAAGTTGTGATTGATCCTCATACGGCAGATGGGGTTAAAGTAGCTCGAGATCACCTTGTGCCAAATCAAAAAATGCTTGTTTTAGAAACAGCGCTACCAATTAAATTTGGTGAAACGATTGAGCAAGCACTAGGTCAACCAGCAGATCGTCCCGACGCATTTATCGGGATTGAAGATCTTCCTCAGCGCGTGATTTCTGTGCCTACTAGCGCAGAGGCTATTAAACAATTCATCATCGATCATGTCTAAGCAGCCCATGAAAACTGCGCAGGAGGCATTGCAAGCTTTACTGGCAGTTGCAAGCGCTGTCTCTGAAGTGGAGCTTGTTCTTGTTCAGGATGCATTAGGGCGAGTGCTTGCACAAGATGTGATTAGTCAGGTTAATGTGCCTCCAATGGATAACTCCCAAATGGATGGATATGGGGTGAATGTCAAAGATGTAAAAGATGTGGGAATTGAGTTGAATGTATCTCAAAGGATTCCAGCAGGTTATGTTGGAAAAACACTGGCACCAGGTACAGCAGTTAGAATTTTTACGGGCGCTAGTATTCCAGAGGGGGTCAATGCTGTGATCATGCAAGAATCATGTGTTGCCATAGGAGAGATTCCAGAGGCTGGCATTGATTACAGGATCCAAATTAATCAACTTCCTCAAGCGGGGGAGTGGATCAGATCAAAGGGTGAAGACATTGCAGAGCATGGCATTGTATTAAAAGCGGGTACCTTTTTAAGGCCGCAAGAGTTAGGATTAGCTGCCTCGATTGGCTTGACGCACTTAAGTGTCAAAAGAAGGTTGCGAGTTGCCACCTTTTTTACGGGAGATGAGCTTACTTTGCCGGGAGAGACATTAAAACCTGGCGGGATTTATAACTCCAATAGAGATACCTTACTCGCATGTATAAAGACTTTGGGGTGTATTGCAACTGATTTAGGGATTGTTCCGGATACTTTAGACGCTACTCGAGCGACATTACGTGAAGCTGCCCAGCATCATGACCTGATTGTAACTTCAGGTGGCGTGTCTGTTGGTGAAGAAGATCACATTAAGCCTGCTGTGATGGCTGAGGGACGTTTAGATATGTGGCAAATTGCGATTAAACCTGGAAAGCCATTAGCGTTTGGTGCAATTAGACGCTCGTCCAATGCTGAAAAAGGTGAGGCTTGGTTTATGGGATTACCTGGCAATCCCGTTTCAAGTTTTATTACGTTCTTACTTTTTGTAAAACCTTTTATTGCTTGTCTTCAAGGAAGGACTTTAAGAAAAGAGGTGAGTTATCTTATACCTGCTAATTTTCAGTGGGAAAAACCAGACCGAAGAAATGAATTTTTAAGAGTTAGGATGAATGAACAGGGACAACTTGAATTATTCCCAAATCAAAGTTCAGGTGTGTTGACGAGTGCATCATGGGGTGATGGAATTATTGATAACCCTGCCAATCAGATCATTCATCGCGGGGATTTGGTGAAATTTATACCTTTTTCTCAATTATTGAATTAAATTTGACTCATGAAAATACAGCTCAAATTATTCGCTTCCCTTCGTGAGGCACTTGGTCAATCTATAGAAGATATTGAGCTGCCAGAACAGATACAGACGATGCAAGAGCTCAAAGATTGGTTAGGGCAGCGAAATGAAAGATGGCATAGGGTCTTGATTGAATCCAAAAATATACGTGTAGCGATGGATCAAGAAATGGTTGAGTGGAATTCAATAATCAAAAACAATGCTGAAGTTGCTTTTTTCCCTCCGGTAACGGGGGGGTAGGATATGAAAATCAGTATTCAAGTTCAAGATTTTGATATATCCACAGAACTAGAAATTATGAGAAGGGGCAAACCTCACATTGGGGCGGTTGTTAATTTTTTAGGTGTGGTTAGAGATCTTAATGACGACATCAAAGTCAGTCAAATGACTTTAGAGCATTATCCTGGTATGACTGAAAAATCCATAGAGCAGATTGTTAAAAAAGCTCAGGAACGATGGAACATTATCGATTCCACCATTATTCATCGGGTTGGTGAATTAAATGCGGGAGATCAAATTGTCTTTGTCGCTGTTGCTAGTGCACACCGGGGTGAAGCATTTGCTGCCTGTGAATTCATCATGGACTATTTAAAAACGGAGGCCCCATTTTGGAAAAAAGAATTGACGGCTCAGGGTGCTAAATGGGTTGATGCTAGAGTGATTGATGACGAAAGACTAAAAAAATGGGACTTAAAGTCCTGACTGATCTACAAGAGTAGATAGTCTATTTTTGATGAGATTTGAACTCAATCAATTATTTTGGCATTGAAGAACTTAATTTTCTGATTTCTGGGTAGCTTTTTTACTGCGGCCTCTTCTTTTAATGCGCTGGACCGACTCTCACATGCTTTAGATGCTAAAAGTTCTAGTGGAGCTCTACCCCTTGTGTATTTTGCCCCCTTACCTTCGTTGTGAGCCAAAAGTCGTTTTTCGAGGTCATTGGTAATGCCGGCATAAAACGTGCCATCTGAGCATTTCAAAAGATAAAGAAACCATGGCATAGTTGTATTTAAGGGCATAGTTAGTACGTTCTAATTGTACGCATAGACTTGAAAAAAACTAATCTAACCCTATTTATAAAATATAGACTAAATAATCTTACTTTTTAGAGGCTTAGTATGAGAATTGATAAACTTACAACCAAATTTCAAGAGGCTCTTGCTCAGGCGCAGAGCTTGGCTGTGTCAGCTGATAATCAGTTTATTGAGCCAGAGCATGCTCTACTTGCGTTACTTTCAGATAAAAGCGGCAATTCAAAAAGTTTATTAACCCGAGCAGGTGTAAACACTGCTGTTTTAGAAACCGAAATTGAAAAGTTAGCAAAAAGAATCCCACAGGTGGAAGGTAGTAGTGGTGAAGTTCAGGTGGGTAGAGCTCTTGCAGCTTGGTTAAATTTAACAGAAAAAGAAGCCAATAAAAAAGGTGATGAATTCATCACCTCAGAACTTATTTGGTTGGTTTTAGCTGACGATAAGGCGGATTTAGGCAAAGCCGCGAAGGGAGCTGGTCTAAAGCGCTCAGCTTTAGAAGCTGCATTAGAGATTATCCGTGGTGGAAATAAAGCGGATTCTCAAGATGCCGATGGGCAAAGAGAAGCTTTAAAAAAATTCACCATTGATTTAACGGAACGAGCACGTTTAGGGAAATTAGATCCCGTCATTGGTCGGGACGACGAAATACGTAGAGCGATTCAAATATTACAAAGGCGTACAAAAAATAATCCAGTTTTAATTGGTGAGCCAGGTGTAGGTAAAACCGCAATTGTAGAAGGTTTGGCGCAAAGAATTGTTAATGGAGAAGTGCCAGAGTCTTTGAGAAATAAACGAGTTTTAGTCTTAGATATGGCATTGCTCTTGGCGGGTGCAAAATTCCGTGGAGAATTTGAGGAACGCTTAAAGGCGGTATTGTCAGATGTGGCAAAAGACCAGGGGCAAACGATTGTATTTATTGACGAAATTCATACGATGGTTGGCGCAGGAAAAACTGAAGGCTCGATGGATGCAGGAAATATGCTTAAGCCAGCCCTTGCTAGGGGTGAGTTACATTGTATTGGAGCGACCACTCTTGATGAATACCGTAAATATGTAGAAAAAGATGCTGCATTAGAGAGGCGTTTTCAAAAGATTATTATTGAAGAGCCAACGGTAGAAGATACGATAGCCATTTTGCGAGGCTTAAAAGAGCGATATGAAGTTCACCACGGGGTTGAAATAACAGATCCTGCCATCGTTGCAGCTGCTGAGTTATCGCATCGCTACATCACAGATCGCTTTTTGCCCGATAAGGCTATTGATTTAATTGATGAAGCAGGTTCGCTCATCAAAATGGAAATTGATTCAGAACCAGAGGTCATGGATAAGTTAGAGCGGCGCATTATTCAATTAAAAATTGAGCGTGAAGCTGTAAAAAAAGAAAATGATGATGCATCAAAAAAACGTTTTGAATTAATCGAAGAAGAGATTCAGAAATTAGGAAAAGAATATGCTGACCTTGAAGAAATTTGGAAAGCGGAAAAAGGTGCTGCTCAAGGAACGGCAACTATAAAAGAAGAGATTGACAGAATTCGTGCTCAGATTGTCAAGTTACAGCGCGAGGGAAAGTTGGATAAAGTTGCTGAGCTGCAATACGGTAAATTGCCTGAACTAGAAGGTAAGCTTAAGAAAGCAGCTGTTGCTGAGAGCAATCATGCTGAACCTGTAAAAAATAAATTACTGCGTACCCAAGTGGGTGTTGAAGAAATTGCTGAGGTGGTTTCTAAAGCAACTGGAATTCCGGTTGCCAAAATGTTGCAAGGAGAGCGTGAAAAGCTCTTGCATATGGAGGATCGCTTGCGTCAAAGGGTTGTCGGTCAGGAGGAAGCGATAACCATTGTTTCTGATGCGATTCGAAGATCGCGTGCAGGATTATCAGACGAAGGTCGTCCTTATGGCTCATTTATTTTTCTTGGTCCAACTGGGGTAGGTAAAACAGAATTGTGTAAATCGTTAGCAGAATTCTTGTTTGATAGTGATGAGCACATGATTCGGATTGATATGAGTGAGTTTATGGAAAAGCATAGTGTTTCTCGACTCATTGGCGCGCCTCCTGGATACGTTGGTTATGAAGAGGGTGGATATTTAACTGAGCTAGTTAGACGAAAACCTTACAGTGTTATCTTGTTAGATGAAATTGAAAAGGCGCACCCTGATGTCTTTAATGTTTTATTACAAGTGTTAGATGACGGTCGAATGACTGATGGACAGGGTCGAACAGTTGATTTTAAAAACACGGTCATTATTATGACTAGTAATTTAGGTTCGCAAATGATTCAAGGCATGGTTGGTAAATCACATGATGAGATTAAAGACGCGGTTTGGGATGAGGTTAAAGAATATTTCCGTCCTGAATTTTTAAATCGTATTGATGAGGTGGTGGTGTTTAACGCACTTGATCAAGCTAATATTGCTTCCATTGCAAAAATCCAGTTACAACATTTAGGTCACCGTATTATGAAGATGGATATGTTGCTTGAAGTCAGTGACGAGGCAATCGCGAAGTTGGCTCAGGCTGGTTTTGATCCGGTTTTTGGTGCGAGGCCACTCAAACGAGCGATACAACATCATATTGAAAATCCAGTTGCCAAATTAATTCTTGAAGGAAAATTTGGTCCGAAGGATGTTATTCCGGTTGATGTTAAAAATAATGAGTTTGTTTTTACTCGGCAAGTCCACTAGAGATTCAACATTTAAATCATATTTAGGTCACCCATTAATGGTGACCTAAAGCACGAATTAGCTGGAGTATTCCCTATAGTTTTCCAGTATTTTTCATGATGTGAAATGCAATTCCTGTCAGTAAAAACACCTAGTTTTTTGAATTCAATTTTTTCCTAAGGGGTGATTCGTTATTCCATAATATGAAAAATAATTTATAAGATATTGATTTTTATGAATTATTATATTTTAATGAGCCCTTGTGCTGATTCTAGCCCTCCTCTAAAGTCTTTTATAAGACATTAGTAATTATTTTTAATAAACCAAGGAGTCGTTAGATGACATCACGTCAAGAAGCAGCAAAGGCATTGCAAAAGGACTGGGACACAAACCCACGTTGGCAAGGGATAAAAAGGGGCTATACAGCACAGGATGTTATCCGTTTGCGTGGTTCATTACAGATTGAGCACACTTTAGCTAAAGAAGGGGCTCAGAAGTTGTGGAACCTTGTTAATAATGAAGCCTATATTAATACCTTAGGTGCATTAACTGGTGGACAAGCAATGCAACAGGTCAAAGCTGGGATTAAAGCAATTTATCTCTCAGGATGGCAAGTGGCTGCTGACAACAATAGCAGTGCTTCTATGTACCCAGATCAATCTTTATATCCAGTAGACTCCGTTCCAACTGTTGTTGAACGTATTAACAAGACTTTTCAGCGTGCTGATGAAATTCAGTGGTCCAAAGGGATGGAACCTGGGGACTCTGGCTATATTGATTACTTTGCTCCCATCGTTGCTGATGCTGAAGCTGGTTTTGGAGGTGTTTTGAATGGTTTTGAGCTCATGAAATCAATGATTGCTGCAGGCGCTGCTGGCGTTCACTTTGAAGACCAATTAGCTTCTGTTAAAAAATGTGGGCATATGGGTGGTAAAGTTTTGGTGCCTACAAAAGAGGCTGTTCAGAAACTTATTTCAGCCAGACTTGCTGCAGACGTCATGGGTGTATCGACGATTATTCTAGCAAGAACGGATGCTGAAGCCGCTGATCTAGTGACATCTGACCATGATGAGAATGACAAGCCTTTTATTACTGGTGAGAGAACTGCTGAAGGTTTTTATAAAACCCGTAAAGGAATAGATCAAGCAATTTCTCGTGGATTGGCATATGCACCCTACGCTGATATGGTCTGGTGTGAAACTGGAACACCCGATTTAAAGTTTGCGCAAAAATTTGCAGATGCTATTCGTAGCAAGTTTCCTGGTAAGTTATTAGCGTACAACTGTTCACCATCATTTAACTGGAAAAAGAACTTAGACGACGCAACAATTGCTAAGTTTCAACGCGAGTTAGGTGCGATGGGATATAAGTTTCAGTTCATTACTTTGGCTGGTATTCATTCAATGTGGTTCCATATGTTCGATTTATCTCAAGATTACGCAAAACGCGGAATGTCAGCTTATGTTGAAAAAGTTCAAGAACCTGAATTTGCAGCACGTGACCGCGGATATTCATTTGTATCACATCAACAAGAAGTTGGAACAGGTTACTTTGACGATGTCACCACAGTAATTCAAGGTGGAGCATCTTCAGTAACAGCGCTTACAGGATCAACGGAGGAGGAGCAGTTTCATTAATTATTATTAATTTTCAACAACCAAGCCCAACGACAAAATCGTTGGGTTTTTTTTGTAGTCAACAGAATCGTCATCATAGCGTTATAAAATTCTAGTCAGGAGAATAATAAATGACGATATCCTTTGAACCAAACAATACCTTTCTGAGAGTTAAATATAAAGAAGGAAAATTTCGGGATGGTAAAGATTACCCTGCGGTTGATGAAAAACGGCCCCTCACTTTATTGAATTCAGACTTGCAAGGTTTGTACCCTTATACAGGGGCAAAAGATATCATTCCTAATCCCGAGAGAGGACGACCTCGCCAGGAGGTTTTAGTCAGTATATTAATGCAGAATATTGTGTCTCAGACGCCATGGGAAGAAGCATGGGTTACTTTTTGGAGGGATCATTTTTCTATATTTGGTCAAGATCAAAATGTCGGAGCATTTTCACCCCATTGGGAAGTAAATGTTATTAGAAAGTATTGTTGGGGAAATTTTCGAGAGTTACTAGAAGTGCAAGCAAGTCATCCAGCAATGTTGTACTACTTAAACAATCGCTCCTCTAGGGCGGGTAGTGCAAACGAAAACTTTGCACGCGAGTTATTTGAATTACACACTTTAGGAAAAAAAGCTTATTTAAATAATATTTACTCTGAATGGAAAAAGGTGCCTGGAGCGCTTTCAGGTAAACCAGCTGGATATATTGATGAAGATGTTTATGAGGCAGCCAGAGCCTTTACTGGTTGGACGGTTGAGGATGGATCGGGACTAGGTGGTAATAAGAAGCTACCGGAGACTGGTCAATTTGTATATATTGAATCTCGGCATGACAATTATCAAAAAAGAATTTTAGGTACAGAATTTGCCTCGTATGCTGGTGCGATGAGTGATGGACGAAAAGTGTTGGACTTGTGTGCTGCTCATCCTGAAACGGCTCTTCATCTTGCTGAAAAATTAGTGAAGCGATTTATCAGTGACACCCCTCCCGTAAATATTGTGCAATCAACAGCCAAACTATTTCATGAAGAACAGAAAAACCCGGATCAACTCAAAATTATTTTTAATCACTTAGTACGTCAAGCAAGTGCAATTCCTGAAGTTAAAAAACAAAAAGCAATGACACCGATTCGACTAGCGAGTAAATTTATTCAATTAGTAAATATACCCTTTAACTTTAATGAAAATGGATTTTTAGGTAATGTCGAGAGCGCTGGCTTTAATCCTTATAGCTGGCCAAGTCCAGATGGACTACCTGATGGTATGTCCGAAATTCTTTCTTCAGGCTATGTTCGTAATCGGGTGAGTTTGATTCAAGGATTAGCTGAAAATTGGTGGGGTACTGGAGAGTGGGATCCATTTTTACAAATTGGGTCATCGCGTCAGTATCAAGTTGTGATGAATCATTGGGAGAAAAAATTATTTGGAAAGCCAAGGCCAGAGTTGAGTCAGCAACTTGCTAAGTTTGGAAATATTAAACCTAACGAAAACATGAATGACGCAAAGATTGTGTGCAAGATCATTGGTGTTATGGCGTGTTCACCTAGTTTTCAAACTGAAGTCGTACTTCCACAAAAGATTGCTTAGGAGATCATGATGAATCGACGTAACTTTCTTCAAGTAGGCTCTAGGGTGGGCATATCGTCATTACTAGTAGGTGCAGGGGTGAACCAATTTGCAATGGCACAGACAGCTCATGCAATTAAATCAGTACAACAATCGGGTCCTTTAATTGTTGTATTTTTAAGGGGTGGAGCTGATGGGCTAGGAATTTTATCGCCACTTGAGGATCCTAATTTTATTGCTGCCAGGGCTCCTCAAATGAACTTTTCCCCAACGGATAATCCAGTGATATTAGACGGTACAAAGCTGTTTTGGCATCCCAAAGCTCAACCCTTATCTGAATTAATGATGGCGGGACGCTTAGTTCCATGGCCGGCTGTTGGATTAACCAATGAGACACGATCGCACTTTGAGGCTCAAGAAATCATAGAGCGTGGTGTAGATCAGCTATCGTCCTTACCTGATTCTTTAGGGATGATGACTCGAATTGCTACTGGGAAATTAAAAGATGACTCTTTTTTGTTTTCTGCTGGCAATAATTTACCTCGCGCAATGCAAGGAAATCTTCCGGCAATTGCAATTCGGGATTTACAAAATGGGATCGGTTTTCCTGGTGGAGTGTCGAACTTATCAATTTTGGCTCAATTAGCTAAAGTAGATCAGGCTCATCCTGCTGCAGCGACTATGTATAAAACACTACATCAATTATTTCGTATTCAAAAGACATTAGATCCCACATTTGAAACAAATAGTAAGCCTATTAAGCCTTATGAATCCAAGGGTAAAACACCCTATGCTAATAACAACCCTAGTACTGGGCTACGATCCATTGCGAGACTTTTAAGTGTTGACATACCGCTTCAGTATGCATGGGTTGATCATGACGGATGGGATATGCATGAAGGTCATCCTTATCGAATGCCAAATATGCTTGGGCAACTTAGTCAGGGATTACAAGCATTTGACGAAGATATGCAAGCCCAGAAAAAAAACTATACCTTGGTTGTTTTAACTGAGTTTGGGAGACGATTTAGAAGTAATGGTAGCAATGGAACGGACCATGGTCATGGCAGTCTTTCTTTAGTCATGGGGAGTCATGTTCCTAAAAATCAAGTCATGGGACATTGGCCTGGACTGACTGAGAAAGATTTAGATCGTGGGGTTGATTTAAGTGTAACAACTCCCTATCAAGATGTTCTTAATCTAGCGATGCAATGGGGACAGATTGGTTAGCCAATCAGGTAAAAGTTGTTAAACTAGAGTTATGAAATCAATCGATTGCGTCTTATGTGATGAGCTTGGTGGGGAACTCATCTTCCAAAATAGTCATTTACGTATTATTGCTCCTCATGAAGCGCTATATCCCGGGCTCATTCGAGTGATTTGGAATAGCCATGCTCAAGAGATGACAGATTTGACTTTTGAACACCGTAGTCAAATGATGAAAACGGTTTGTCTAGTAGAAGATATGATGAGGCAAATCATGTTACCCATAAAGATTAACTTAGCTTCATTGGGTAATGCCGTACCCCACCTTCATTGGCATATTATTCCGAGATGGGTAGATGATACTCATTTTCCTTTGCCAATATGGGGGGAGACACAGCGACAAGTATCACAAGCTTGGTTACATGAAAAAGCAGAATTAGCGACCCGACTGGTTCAAGCGATCAAAGAATATTTTATGCAGCACGAGAGCAATCAATGACTCGGTTGATGAATCTTGAAGAGCGGCACATATTTTTTAGAGAGTTAAAAAAGAATAATCCAGAGCCTGCGACAGAGCTTGAATACACCTCACCTTTTGAATTACTTGCAGCTGTTTTGTTATCAGCGCAAGCCACCGATATTTCAGTCAATAAAGGGACTCGTCGCTTATTTAGAGTTGCTCATACACCAGAGCAAATATATGCTCTAGGGGAAGAAGGTCTAAGACCTTATATTCAGCACATTGGGTTGTACAGAACTAAAGCAAAACATCTGATTGAAACTTGCAAGATTTTAATAGAGCAGCATGAAGGCATTGTTCCTTCTAATCGAGAAGCTTTAGAGGCATTGCCGGGTGTTGGCAGGAAAACGGCTAATGTCATTCTAAACACCATATTTGGGCAGCCGACGATGGCTGTGGATACGCATATTTTTCGTGTATCCAATCGTATTGGATTAGCTCCTGGAAAAGATGTGATGGAAGTTGAACAAAAATTACTCAAACGAATACCTGCTGAATTTTTAGTTGACGCACACCATTGGTTAATCTTATTGGGGCGCTATACCTGTAAGGCGAGGAGCCCAAGTTGTGCAACTTGTATTGTGGAACCGGTATGTCAGTTTCCTGATAAAAATTTCTTGACTGTGGTCTGATTGACAATGAGTTTATTTAATCCAACTAAAGAAGAGGTCAGAATTTTCTTTTGCGATACTTGGAAAAAGCATCAAACCCATGGGGTACTGACACCTTTAGAAACTATTGCTGCAAAATGGATTGTCGAACATCCTGAATATCATCAAATTCTTTCTAATCCAGAAAGTATGCAACAGGATTTTAGTGTTGAGAACGGCCAAACCAATCCCTTTTTGCATCTCTCGATGCATTTAAGTATTGCAGAACAAATACAAATTGACCAGCCTATTGGAATTAAAGAAGTCTCAAGAGTTTTATTGCAAAAAAATGGCTCTGAACATGATGCCGCCCACCACATCATGGAGTGTCTTGGGAAAATACTATGGGAAGCTCAACGTAACGGAACCCCACCTGATATGCATGCTTACATTGAATCGATTCGCTTATTAGTTTGAATCCAATTGCGCTTTAGCTCTGGCCATAGCTGCTTCTAAAATCGCTTTTTTCCGGGCAACTTCCTGAGTTTTTTCAGGTGTGTCATTTGAAGAAGCTGCTAGTTCTTTGAGGGTAGATTTAATTTTTTTTGCATGTTTTTTTGCTAGCTCTTTAGCATTTCTTATCAGTCGAACTTTTCTAGATTCAAAATACTCTTTTGAATGCGTCGCCTGTTCTGTCGACCAAGCTTTCCATCCTGTGGCGTCATTGGTGATAGGGCGCATTTCAATACAATCCACAGGACATGGCGGAACGCATAAATCACAACCTGTACATCTATCGTTAATGACCACATGAAGCATCTTTGGCAGTCCCACGATAGCGTCAACTGGACAAGCTTTGATACATAAGGTGCAGCCAATGCATTCTTTATGGTCAATGATTGCAATGGGTCTAGGACGCTCAATACCTCGGGAAATGTCCAGTGGAATTTCCGGTAAATTCAAGATTTTTGCAAGTCTACCCACACCTTCTTGCCCACCAGGAGGGCAGCGATTGTAGAGGATATTTTCTTGTGCAATGGCTATGGCGTAATCATTACAACTGGGATAGCCACATTTTGTGCACTGCGTTTGAGGAAGTGCGGCGTCTATTAATGTGGCTAATAAATCAGACATTTTTTAGTTGTGGTCGCCGCATTTCTCAGTATAAAAATATTAAGCTCTTTTTTTAGCAGTTGATGGCTTTTTAACTGCGGTTTTACGAACAGTTTTATAGCTTGTTGCGATGGATTTAGAGCTAGGTTCATTTTCTCGAATGAAGTCAGAAATTTGTGGGTAAACAAACTCTCTCCAGCGACGTCCTGCAAAAATCCCATAGTGGCCTGCACCAACAACTTCATAATGCTTTTTCTTGGAGGTGGGAATTGATTTGCATAAATCAATGGCAGCTTTTGTTTGGCCGCTACCTGATATGTCATCGAGTTCACCTTCGATGGTTAAGAGGGCGGTCGTTTTAATATCTTGAGGTTTTACGAGTTGACCTGCAACTTTCCAGGTTCCATTAGGAAGTGAAAAATCCTGAAAAACTGTTTTGATCGTATCGAGGTAATACTCAGCATCCATATCTAATACAGCATTGTATTCATCATAAAACTCGCGATGTGCCTTAGCATCTTGAGAATCGCCTTTAAGCAAATCTTGAAAGTAATCCCAGTGTGACTTCAAATGACGATCGGGGTTCATTGCCACAAAGCCGGTATGCTGCAAGAATCCTGGGTACACTTTTCTTCCAGCTCCTGGATGATTTGAGGGTACAGAGAAAATCACATTATTCTCAAACCACTCATAGCTCTTATTCGTAGCTAAAGAATTGACTGATGTGGGAGACTTACGGGCGTCAATTGGGCCGCCCATCATTGTCATCGTTAAAGGGGTCTTTTCGCCATTGGAAGCCATTAAAGAAATAGCTGCTAAAACGGGGACAGTGGGTTGGCAGACAGAAATCACATGTAAATGTTCTACGCCAATGTGACGAATGAATTCTTGAATATAGTGGATGTAATTGTCTAGAGAGAAGCTACCATCACTGAGGGGAACGAGTCTTGCATCGGTCCAGTCTGTGATATAGACCTTATGGTCTTGCAAAAGAGTGCGCACGGTATCTTTAAGAAGAGTCGCGTGATGTCCAGATAGTGGCGCAACGATAAGGACAGTTGGATCTTTTTTCATTTCCTGAATGATCTTAATATCATCAGAAAAGCGTTTGAAGCGAATTAGTCGACAAAAAGGTTTTTCAATATTGACGAACTCATTGACTGCAACTTGTTTACCACGTGAAACAATATTTTTAATATTGAACTCAGGCTTTTCATACTCTTTACCTAGACGGTGGAGTAATTCATAACCGGCAGCTAATCGTTGAGAAATAGGAAGTGACGAGAGGGGACTTACTGGATTTGTAAACATCTTCGCGGCAATTTCTGCCCAAGAGCTAATGGGCTCGAGTAATGCACGATGAAATTCCTGTAATTGATACAGCATAGATTAGTCCTTTAATAAAAGCTCATATTGCAGCGCAACAAATTGACTTAAATATACACTGAATTTCTTAAATTACGTAAGACAACAACAAAAGTTTTTTTCATCAAGGACCTTTTGTAGTTTAAACACTTGATTAAGTTGTATTTAAGGAACAATTCTCACTAAATTACGGCGGCAATAGCCTTTGCTACAGCATCAATATTCCCGGAATTGAGAGAGGCAACACAAATTCTGCCAGTACTTACTGCATAAATTCCATGTTCACTGATTAAGCGATCTACCTGAGGCTTTGTCAGTCCGGTATAGGAGAACATACCTCGTTGATGGTTAATAAATTCAAAATCACGTGTGGCACCTGCATTTTTTAATTTTGTCACAAGTTGATTGCGCATTAATTTAATGCGGTCACGCATTTCAGACAATTCATCTTCCCACATTTTTCTGAGTTCTTTCGAATTCAAAATAGCTGCAACAACTGATGCCCCGTGAGTTGGTGGGTTTGAATAATTAGTGCGAACGACACGTTTGATTTGGGAGACCACTTTTAAAGTTTCATCCTTGTTTTGGGTGACGACAGTCAAAGCCCCAACACGTTCTCCATAAAGAGAAAATGATTTTGAGAAAGAGCTCGAAACAAGGAAAGACATTCCAGATTTTGCAAAAAGTTGAACCGCAATGCCGTCAGCTTCAATGCCTTCTGCAAAGCCTTGATAGGCCATATCTAGGAATGGAATTAAATTATATTTTTGACATAGAGTCACTACGTGTTGCCACTGATCAGTAGTCATGTCAGCGCCAGTCGGATTGTGACAACACGCATGCAAGATAATGATTGTGTCTGCTGGGAGAGTTTTTAAAAAGGCAACCATGCTTGGAAAGTTCACACCACGGGTTGTCTCATCGTAATAAGGGTATTGGATAACCTCAAAACCAGATGATTCAAAAATACCGCGATGATTTTCCCAACTGGGGTCACTGATTGCTACTTTTGCATTTGGTTTTAAACGTTTTAAAAAGTCACCACCGATTCTTAAAGCACCGGTACCTCCTAAAGCCTCGAAAGTTCCTGCACGATTGTCTTTAACGATGTCACTGCCAGTTCCAAAAAGTAGATCTTGCACACCAGAGTTATAGGCAGCTATACCTTCAATAGGAAGATAACCTCTGGATGAGGGGTTATCTAATCTTTGTTTTTCGGCAATTTGAACAGCTTTTAGCAGAGGTATCTTACCTGCGTCTGTAAAATATACGCCAACTCCGAGGTTTGCTTTGTTGGGGCGGGTATCGAGGTTGAAAGTTTCGTAGAGTCCCAAAATAGGGTCACGTGGTGCAAGTTCAACGGAAGAAAAAAGGGTCATTTTGAGTAGTAGAAGATAAATTTTAAAAAGTAGTTCACTGAATTTTCGACTTTATATTCATAAAAATCGAAAAAAATGCATAATTAACAGTTCCCCAACAAATAAGTCATCGACTATTTTATCTGAGATGGCAACACGACAAGCAAAAGTAAAAAATCAGAAGGCTGCGCCGATTGAAGCGCCTGCCCTTGATGAGTCGAAATTCATCCAATTTCCTAATTCACCCTACGAGTTATATCGCCCTTTTGAGCCTGCTGGAGATCAGCCTACAGCTATTTCGGGGTTAGTTGAGGGGATTGAAGATGGCTTGTTGTATCAAACTTTACTTGGCGTCACGGGGTCAGGTAAGACTTACACCATGGCCAATGTCATTGCCAGGACAGGGCGCCCGGCTATTATTTTTGCACCTAATAAGACTCTTGCTGCGCAGTTATATAGTGAATTCCGTGAGTTTTTCCCAAGAAATGCAGTGGAATACTTTGTGAGCTACTACGACTATTACCAGCCAGAAGCTTATGTTCCGCAGAGAGATCTCTTTATTGAAAAGGATTCTTCGATTAACGAGCATATTGAGCAAATGCGCTTATCTGCAACGAAGAGTCTTCTTGAGCGTCGCGATGTAGTGATTGTTGCCAGCGTTTCAGCAATTTACGGTATCGGTAATCCTGGCGACTATCACCAAATGGTATTGACACTGCGTCAAGGGGATAAATTAACGCAAGGAGAAATCGTTAAGCGTCTTATTGCCATGCAATACGATAGGAATGATATTGATTTTTCTAGGGGAACATTTAGAGTTCGTGGCGACACGATTGATATCTTTCCGGCGGAACATAATGAGTTAGCAGTTCGTGTAGAACTGTTTGATGATGTGGTGGATAGTTTGCAGTTCTTTGACCCATTGACTGGTCGGATTAAGCAACGTATTTCACGTTTCACTGTTTATCCGGGATCGCATTATGTCACCCCGAGAGAAACTGTTTTGCGAGCATGCGATGCGATTAAAGAAGAATTGCGGGACCGCGTTGCGGAGCTTATTAAAGAAAATAAATTGGTAGAAGCTCAGCGATTAGAGCAAAGAACTCGCTTTGATCTAGAGATGCTTAGCGAACTTGGATTTTGTAAGGGGATTGAGAATTATTCAAGGCATTTATCGGGTGCTCAACCCGGTGAAGCTCCGCCAACCTTGATTGATTATTTACCCCCTGATGCTTTGATGTTTCTTGATGAATCTCATGTGTTAACTGGTCAATTTACAGGAATGTATAACGGTGACCGTGCACGGAAAACAACCCTTGTTGATTTTGGTTTTCGGCTACCTTCAGCTTTAGATAATCGGCCTCTTAAATTTCCTGAGTTTGAGACAAAGATGCGTCAGGCGACATTTGTTTCTGCAACCCCTGGCGATTATGAATTCAAAAAATCAAATAACACTGTAGAGCAGGTGGTAAGACCAACAGGGCTTATAGACCCGCAGGTGCAGGTCTTACCGGCTGTAACGCAGGTCGATGATTTGTTAGGGCAAATCCGTGAGCGTGTCGACAAGAATGAGCGTGTATTAGTCACAGTTCTTACCAAACGCATGGCAGAGCAACTGACGGAATTTTTATCAGACAATGGCGTTAAAGTCAGGTACGTTCATTCTGACATTGATACGGTAGAGCGAGTCGAGATTATTAGAGATTTAAGACTCGGTATGTTTGATGTGTTGGTCGGAATTAATCTACTTCGAGAGGGCTTAGATATTCCCGAGGTTTCTCTAGTTGCCATTCTAGATGCCGATAAGGAAGGTTTCTTACGATCCGAGCGTAGTTTGATTCAGACCATAGGCCGAGCGGCTCGTCACGTCAGTGGTAAAGCTATTTTGTACGCAGACAAGATTACCGAATCTATGCGCAAGGCGATGGCTGAAACTGAACGACGTCGTATCAAGCAGACTGAACATAATTTAAAACATGGAATTACACCAGTAGGCGTGTCTAAACGTATCAAAGACATTATTGATGGTGTCTATGATGTTGACGAGGAACGAGATCAATGGCAGACGCAAAAAGAAAAAGCTAAATATGAAGAAATGAATGAAAAAGATTTAGCAAAAGAAATTAAGCGCTTAGAAAACGAGATGCGTGATTTTGCGCGCAATCTCGAGTTTGAAAAAGCGGCTTCAACTCGGGACAGGCTGACAAAAGTTCGTGCAATGGCTTTTGGTGCGCAGTCTCAGATGTAATTCAGTTGATTTCTATGAAAAGGCATGTTAAGTTGAGCAAATCAGTCGGGAATAGGTTATACTTGACTACATCCCTCGGGTATTACCCATACTGGGGGGAAGTTGATGGCCCCGGATATCCAACCGGTATTTTGCTAATTTACTGAAAGATATAGAAAAAATGAGATTAACCACTAAAGGGCGTTTCGCAGTAACAGCCATGATTGACTTAGCGATGCGTCAAAATGAAGGCCCAGTGACTCTAGCTGGGATTAGTAAAAGACAAAAGATTTCACTGTCTTACCTTGAACAATTGTTTGGAAAATTACGGCGCGTTCAAATTGTGGACAGTACCAGAGGTCCCGGAGGCGGATATACGCTCTCAAGGGCGGGTAACCAAATTACGGTTGCGGATATTATTATTGCGGTAGACGAGCCGATTGATGCGACCCAGTGCGGTGGTACAGGCTCCTGCCAAGGTCAAGATGAGGATCATGGCCAATGCATGACTCATGAATTATGGTCTAATTTAAATCGCAAGATGGTGGACTATTTGGCCTCAGTTACATTAGATGATTTAGTTTTATCCCAAGAAAATCGTGGTATCAGCGTTATAGAACCGTTTATCAAAAATAGACCAATGACTTCACGCATTCCAGGGGCGAATAAAACTGAGTTACTGGAGTCAAAAATTCCAATTGGAAAAAGAGATAGCCGTCCACAGGAGCCTAAACGCTATCCTGTGAATTCAGTATTTAATTTGGCACAACAAACTTAAATGATTCAGAAGACTAAAATTAACTAATTATGAGCGAACACAACACCCCAAAACTTAATCCGCTCCCGATGTTCAGTGCTAGGCATTTTCCTGTGTACATGGACTATTCGGCGACCACTCCTGTTGACCCCAGAGTGGTTGACAAGATGATTCCATTTTTGCGTGAGCAATTTGGGAATCCAGCCTCGCGTAGTCATGCCTTTGGCTGGGAAGCTGAAGAGGCAGTTGAAGAAGCACGTTTAAATGTTGCTCAGTTAGTTGGCGCTGATCCGCGTGAAATCGTTTGGACGAGCGGTGCTACTGAAAGTATTAATTTGGCACTCAAAGGTGCTGCACACTTTTATAAAGATAAAGGTAAGCATCTCATCACTGTTAAAACTGAGCATAAAGCGACTTTAGATACCTGTAGAGAGCTTGAGCGAGAAGGTTATGAAGTGACTTACCTCGAGGTTAAAGAAGACGGGATGCTTGATTTAGATTATGTTAAATCGGTGATGCGTCCAGATACTATCTTGCTCTCGGTCATGCTTGTTAATAATGAGATTGGGGTTATTCAAGACATAGTAACCTTAGGAGAAATTTGTCGGGAAAAAGGAATTATTTTTCACGTTGATGCAGCGCAAGCTACAGGTAAGGTCGATATCAATCTAGCGGATCTAAAAGTAGATTTGATGAGTTTTTCAGCTCACAAAACCTATGGTCCTAAAGGCGTCGGCGCTCTTTTTATTAGACGTAAGCCACGCATTCGGATTGAAGCGCAAATTCACGGTGGTGGTCATGAGCGAGGTTTTAGATCAGGGACATTACCAACGCATCAAATTGTAGGAATGGGCGAAGCTTTTCGCATAGCTAAAGAAGAAATGATTGAAGAGAATAAACGTATTCGAATGCTACGTGATCGTTTATGGAATGGCCTTAACGCAATAGAAGAAGTTTATCTGAATGGCGACATCACTCAGCGTGTTCCGCATAATTTAAATATTAGTTTCAACTATGTTGAAGGCGAATCTATGTTGATGGCTTTAAAAGATATTGCGATTTCATCAGGGTCAGCCTGCACTTCAGCTTCCCTAGAACCTTCTTTTGTCTTACGTGCTTTAGGGCGGAACGATGAACTAGCACACAGCTCAATTCGTTTTACTGTTGGAAGATTTACGACTGTAGAAGAAGTTGATTTTACGATTGAATTAGTAAAACAAAAAATAGCAAAATTAAGAGAACTTTCACCCTTGTGGGAAATGTTTCAGGATGGTGTTGATATCAGCACCATTCAATGGGCAGCACATTAATCATTTAAGGAAATAATCATGGCATATAGCGATAAAGTAATTGATCACTACGAAAATCCACGTAATGTAGGATCCTTTGAAAAAGGTGATGACACCGTTGGGACTGGAATGGTTGGTGCGCCAGCATGTGGCGATGTGATGAAGTTACAAATACGGGTGAATGAGAATGGCATTATTGAAGATGCTAAATTCAAAACTTATGGATGTGGTTCAGCGATTGCTTCTTCTTCACTGGTGACTGAGTGGGTGAAGGGCAAGACTTTAGATCAAGCCCTAGAAATTAAAAATTCATTAATCGCAGAAGAATTGGCTTTACCACCGGTTAAAATTCATTGCTCCATATTGGCTGAAGATGCGATTAAGGCTGCAGTCAAAGACTACCGTGATAAACACACAACATCCCATTAATTGGTATTAAGGACACTTATGTCGATTAGTTTGACTGAAAAAGCCGCAAAGCACGTTAACCGTAACTTGGAAAAACGAGGCAAAGGTATAGGCCTTCGCTTAGGGGTTCGTACGACTGGATGCTCCGGACTTGCTTATGAATTAGAGTATGTAGATCAGATATTGCCGGAAGACCAAGAGTTCGAATCTCACGGGATTAAGGTTTTTGTCGATCCTAAAAGCTTGCCTTATATCGATGGAACGGAATTAGATTTTGTTCGTGAAGGTTTGAATGAAGGGTTTAAGTTTCAAAACCCTAATGTGAAAGACGAATGTGGCTGTGGCGAATCATTCAGAGTCTAAGAAATTTGTGAATTCAGGATTTAGTAATTTTTTTGAATTATTTAATTTACCTCAAAAGTTTGAAGTTAACTTGACCGAGTTAGATCAAATCTATTTAAAAATTCAGCAAGAAGTTCATCCAGACAAACATACTAGTAGTGGTGAAGCTCAAAAAAGAGTTGCAATGCAACTCTCTACTTACGCAAACACAGCTTTTGAAACCTTAAAAGATCCTATTAAACGTGGGTTTTATCTATGTGAATTGTCTGGCTTAGAGTTACAACTTGAAACTAATACGACGATGCCCCCAGAGTTCTTAATTCAACAAATGGAGTGGCGTGAAGAACTTGATGAAATCAAACAAGATGTGGATCGTTTAGAAGATTTATTTCAAATGATTTCAAACGAGAAAAATAATCTTCTTGTCGAAGTAAAAAATCTTATCGATGTCTTGCGCGATTTACCCAAAGCGCTCAATCAATTAAGATGTGCTTTGTTTATGGAACGTTTTTTAGAAGACGTTAGCCGTCACATCGATGTATCACTTTCAAACTCTTAACAATTATATTTATGGCCTTATTGCAAATCTCAGAACCAGGTCAAACTCGTAATCCACATGAGCGACGTATTGCTATTGGCATTGATTTAGGAACAACTAATTCTTTAGTCGCTAGTATGAAAAATTCAATACCTGAAGTGCTATTAGATGAAACTGGTCGAGCCATGTTGCCATCTGTTATTCGGTATTTAGCCAATGGGCGAACTGAAGCAGGACACCTAGCCCTCAAATCTGCTTTATCGGATTCAAGTAATACTATCATCTCAGTTAAACGTTTCATGGGGCGAGGACTTGGCGACATCGCCCATCACGACTTAATGCCTTATGAATTTATAGATGCTCCAGGAATGGTGAAGCTCAAAACCATTGCTGGTGTAAAAAGTCCTGTTGAAGTCTCCGCCGAAATACTTGCTCGTTTGAGACAGTTAGCAGAAGACAGTTTTAATGATGAAATTGTTGGCGCTGTCATTACAGTTCCAGCTTACTTTGATGATGCGCAGCGGCAAGCTACAAAAGATGCAGCCGAATTAGCGGGGATAAATGTACTGCGTTTACTCAATGAGCCTACTGCAGCAGCATTAGCCTATGGATTAGATAATGCCTCAGAGGGAATTTATGCTGTATATGATCTTGGTGGCGGCACCTTTGACATATCCATACTCAAATTAAGTAAGGGTGTTTTTGAGGTTCTTTCAACGGGGGGGGATTCGGCATTAGGTGGCGATGATTTTGATCAATTGTTGGCGACTTGGTTGATTCAGAAAATTAAATTTAAAAATCTGACGCCTGAGATGCATCGTGAAGTTTTACTACTCTCTAAGGATGTTAAAGAAAAGTTGAGTATGGTAGATCAATTTGTAGTTGATCAAACACTTTCAGACGGTACAAAAATAGACTTAACGATCCATCAAGTAGACTTCTCAGAGTTGACGCAAGCTCTCGTTATAAAAACAATTCAAAGTATCAAAAAAGCATTACGGGACGCAAAAGTAACGCTGACCGAAGTTCAGGGTGTCGTCATGGTGGGCGGTTCAACGCGGATGCCTAATGTTCAAAAGGCAGTAAAAGAATTATTTGATAAAGAGCCTTTAAATAATTTAAATCCAGATGAAGTAGTCGCACTTGGTGCGGCTCGTCAAGCCGACTTGCTCATTGGTAATAAAAATAAAAATGACGAATGGTTATTGCTTGATGTCATACCTCTTTCCTTGGGTGTGGAGATGATGGGCGGGTTGGTAGAAAAAATTATTCCAAGAAATGCAACGATTCCAACAGCAAGGGCGCAAGACTTCACCACCTATAAAGATGGTCAAACCGCTCTATCGATTCATGTTGTACAGGGTGAGCGAGAGTTATCTGAAGATTGTCGTTCTTTAGCGCGATTTGAATTAAGAGGAATTCCGCCAATGGCTGCGGGTGCAGCAAGAATACGTGTGACTTATCAGGTAGATGCAGACGGGCTTTTGTCGGTGTATGCTAAAGAAGAAAAATCGGGTGTTGAAGCTACGATACAAATTAAGCCTAGTTATGGTTTAAATGATGGTGATATCACGCGAATGTTGCAGGAAGGTTTTAAAAGTGCTGCGACTGACAAAGATGCACGAGCATTAAGAGAAGAACAGGTTGAGGCGCAAAGATTGATTGATGCTGTAATTTCCTCTCTTGTACAGGACTCGGAACTACTAGACCAGGGGGAAAAAGTCTTGATTGAAGATAAGCTTACCCAATTACAATCCTTATTGAGAGATTCTACAAATGCGGATGCGATCCATATCGGGATTGATGTTTTAGCTAAAGCGACAGATGATTTTGCTGCTAGAAGAATGAATGCAGGAATACGCCAAGCTTTAACAGGTAAAAAATTAACTGAAATTTAAATAATTAGGGTTTGACATGACGCAAATTGTTGTTCTACCACATGAAGAATACTGTCCAGAGGGGGCGGTGATTGAAGCACCTGCTGGGACTTCAATATGTGAGGCTCTACTCGATAACGATATAGCGATTGAGCATGCGTGTGAAATGTCTTGTGCATGTACGACCTGTCATGTGATCGTCCGTGAGGGGAATCAATCTCTTAATCCAAGTGATGAAAATGAAGATGACATGCTCGACCGTGCATGGGGGCTTCATCCTTTATCAAGATTGTCGTGTCAGGCGATTGTGGGTCAAACCAGTTTAGTAGTTGAGATTCCTAAATACTCGATTAACCACGCCAAAGAAAATCACTAAATTAATCTTCTTTGCGAAGGTGTGGGAATAAGATGACATCACGAATATTCGGTGAATCTGTAATTAACATCATCAGGCGATCGATACCAATACCACATCCTCCGGTAGGAGGTAAGCCATACTCTAAGGCTCGAATGAAGTCATGGTCAAAGTACATAGCTTCTTCATCGCCAGCTTCTTTTTGAGCAACTTGTTTTTGAAATCTTGCGGCTTGATCTTCGACGTCATTTAATTCAGAAAAGCCATTTGCAATTTCTCTACCGGTAATAAATAACTCAAAGCGTTCAGTAATACCTGGTCTTGTATCAGATTCCCGAGCTAGTGGAGAAACTTCGATGGGGTAATCGATAATATAGGTTGGGTTCCATAAGTGTTCCTCTGCGTAAGCTTCAAATAGCGCTAATTGAAGGGCCCCAAGACCAGCATTGATCAAGGTCGGACCATCGATATTCTGCCCTGATTTTTTCAGTTCGGTGCGGACAAATGAAGGATCATTTATCTGTTCAAGCGTGAAATTTTTACCAGATTCTGGACTATATTTCATAATCGCATCTGTGATGGTTAAGCGCTCAAATGGGGCGTTAAGATCAAGTGGGCGACCACCATAAGACAGGTTTGCTGTGCCGTGAGCTGCTATTGCTGTTTGCCGAATTAAATCCTCGGTAAATGTCATGAGCCAGTGATAGTCGGTATAGGCTGCGTAAAATTCCATCATGGTAAATTCAGGATTATGGCGTGGACTGACGCCTTCATTTCTAAAATTACGATTAATTTCAAAGACTCTTTCAAATCCTCCAACAACTAGGCGCTTTAAATAAAGTTCTGGCGCGATACGCATAAACATTTGCATATCGAGTGCGTTGTGATGGGTAATGAATGGCTTGGCTGTAGCGCCTCCTGGAATAGGGTGCAACATAGGCGTTTCTACTTCCATAAAGCCGGCTTGTGCCATATGGTTTCTGATGGTATTCATAGCCTTACTCCTGGCCAGAAAAGTACTTCGTGTTTCAGGAGAGACGATTAAATCAACATATCGTTGGCGATATTTAAGCTCTTGATCTGCAAGACCATGGAACTTATCAGGTAAAGGGCGCAGTGACTTTGTTAATAGTCGAAGTGTAGATGCTTCGACAGAGAGTTCACCTTTATTAGTTTTAAATAAAATACCCTCTGCGGCAATGATGTCGCCCATATCCCAGTGCTTAAAATCCTCATGAACTTCTACGCCGCTGACATTGTCATTAATATAAAACTGGATTTGGCCACTACGATCTTGGACGGTTGCAAAACTGACTTTACCCATCACCCGCTTGAGCATCATTCGACCTGCAACTTTAACTGGGATTTTCTTCTCAGCTAATTCTTCCTTAGAAAGGCTGTTATAGGTTTCATGTAATTCTGCAGCAAGATGTGTAGGTACAAAATCGTTAGGGTAGGCAATTCCTTTTTCCCTAAGCTTTGCTAGTTTTTCACGACGCTCTGCAATGATATGGTTTTGATCTAGTGCAGGGCTTGCATCAAGATTTTCAGGTGTGGAACTTTGATTTGGAGAGTTAGACATAGGCGATCAAGAAATAAGATGAATAAGTAGTTTATACACCCTGTTTCAAGCTGGCTTCAATAAATGGATCGAGATCGCCATCGAGAACTTTTTGGGTGTTAGAAATTTCAACATTAGTACGTAGGTCTTTAATACGGCTTTGATCAAGGACATAAGAACGAATTTGGTGACCCCAGCCCACATCGGTCTTGGTTGCCTCAAGCTTATCCTGTTCCACTTGGCGTTTACGTAACTCATGTTCATATAAACGCGATTTCAGCATGGACATGGCTTCGGCGCGATTACGGTGCTGGCTTCGGTCGCTTTGACATTGAACAACGATACCTGTTGGCATATGGGTTAAGCGAACAGCAGAATCTGTTTTATTAATATGCTGCCCTCCAGCTCCTGATGCGCGGTAGGTATCAGTTCTGATATCAGCAGGGTTAATATCAATTTCTATGGAGTCGTCGACTTCAGGGTAGACAAAAATACTTGAGAAAGAAGTATGACGGCCATTAGCTGAATCAAAAGGAGATTTCCTTACCAATCGATGGACTCCTGTTTCAGTTCTTAAAAAGCCGTAAGCGTATTCTCCGTCTATCTTGAGGGTGGCGCTTTTGATGCCAGCGACATCGCCACTGGATTCTTCTAAAATTTCAGCCTTAAAGCCTTTTCTTTCGCAGTAGCGAAGATATTGCCGAAGGAGCATGCTAGCCCAGTCACAAGCTTCTGTACCACCTGCGCCAGCTTGGATATCAATAAAGCAGCTACATGGATCCATGGGGTGTGAGAACATACGTTTAAATTCCAGGTCGGCCACAATGGTTTCAATGGCTTTCTCATCATCTTCTATAGCTAGTAGCGTGTCTTCATCACCTTCGGCGGCTGCGAGTTCAAATAGCTCAGAGGCACCTGATAAGTCAAGATTGAGTTTGCGGATTGAATTAACTACTCCATCAAGGAGTTTTTTTTCTTTACCAAGGGCTTGAGCTAATTTTGGATCATCCCAAACCTTAGGGTCTTCTAATCGAAGGTTAACTTCGATTAAGCGTTTTTCTTTGGTATCAAAGTCAAAGATACCCCCGTAAATCGTCGACGCGGGTCGTGAGGGTTTTGAGGTGAGTGTTTAATAAGTTTATGCGTTCGGCTTCCATCACAATATTATAAAGCTTTTGTTTCAAGAATCGTTCGAATGCAGTGGATAGGCTGACTGAATATTCAATTGAGCTCGTGGATATGCTAAAAACTCATCGAGTAAAAGCCGATAAGCTAGGCAAATCTCTTGAGGTAAGGGATCGGCATGGTTAAACCATATCCCCAAGAGAGGTTGTGAGGCAGGGGATGCAGAGTTGAGGGGGACTAACTCTAATTTAAGATGTTTATCCTTTAAAACGGTTTGTTTAATAATTTTAAAATTTCCTGTAAAAATAGGTTCTGGAAATCCTTGGCCCCATATTTCATCGCTCAAAATTCTTGCCGTTTCTGGAGTGATCTGAGTAGCTTCCAATTCTCCATCATGAATGAGGCGTCTAGAGAGTGCATCCTCATCTAACCAAGAAGACGCAACTTCCTCAAAGGCTGATTTAAATTGCTCAAATTCAGAAGATGATATGGATAAACCAGCTGCCATTGAATGCCCACCAAATTTTAAAATCAGATCTGGATATTTTTTTGAGATTAAATCAAGGGCATCGCGGAGATGAAATCCGGAAATTGAACGCCCAGATCCTTTCAGAATTACTTGTCCTTGATGATCTAATTCTTCCGCATGAGCAAAAACAAAAACAGGTAAGTGGTATTTATCTTTCAGGCGCGAGGCCAAAATACCAATAACGCCTTGATGCCAAGTGGGGTCAACTAATGTTAGTCCATGGAGATTACTGATATTAATTTCAGCTAAATTATCTAAAGCGGTTTCTTGCATACCGGTTTCAATATGTCTTCTTTCTCGGTTCATACGGTCTAGCTCTTGCGCAAGTTGTTGTGCTTGCGGATATTTGGTACTGAGTAGACAGCGGATTCCGAGAGTCATGTCAGCAAGTCGACCAGCCGCATTGAGGCGAGGACCCACGCCAAATCCTAAATCAAATGCATTTGCTTTATTAATATCACGTCCAGATGCTTCAAAAAGCGCTTTGATTCCCGGACTAGCGTTACCTTGACGCATTTTTTTTAGACCTGCATTTACAAGTATGCGGTTATTTCGATCTAAATTGGCAACATCGGCAACTGTCCCTAGTGCGACGAGGTCAAGTAGGGGCTCAAGTTTTGGTTGATTTTCAAGACTGAAGAAGCCGCGAGCGCGCATTTCACTACGTATTGCTAATAGAAGATAAAACATAACTCCAACACCTGCCAGTGCTTTACTTGGGAAAGCACAGCCAGGTTGATTGGGGTTGACGATATGGGTTGCTGCAGGAAGGTCATCGGCGGGTAAATGATGGTCTGTCACCACGACATCCATCCCTAATTCATTCGCCGCATTGACGCCGTTGATACTTGCGATACCGTTATCTACTGTAATCAAAATTTGAGGTCTAGGGCTGCGTGATGCTGCTAGTTCTACAACTTCAGGTGTTAATCCATATCCCATCGTAAAACGATTAGGCACTAGAAAATCAACTTGAGTATTGAATTGCTGACCTAAGGTATTTAGACCAAGTACTCCGACAGCGCAAGCGGTTGCTCCATCACAGTCATAGTCAGCAACAATAAGAATTGGACTTTTTGCAACAATGGCATCGACTAAAAACTTTGCCGCGTCTTGGCAACCCTTGAGTTGATCAGGTGGCATTAAATTTTTTAATTCGAGAGAAATATCAGCAACATTCATCATGCCACGACTGACAAAAAGCTTTGCCAATAATGGATGTGTATTAGCTTTTTTAAACGTCTCTACCAGTTCTTGGTTAGCTTCGCGTTCTATCAAGATCATACTAAAGATACCTCTAGTTTCTTCCATTGCACTTTTGAATAAAACTCATCCCAATCTGGAAACTTGATTTTCTTCAGTTGGTTTTTTAAAAATAAACCTTGCAGTAAAGTCCCCCTGAAATTATCTTTACTTAATCTACTGAGATATAAGTCTCCTTCTAAGTGTTTAATAAGATCAATATGGGTAATTTGTTCTTGATGTAAAAGTTGAAGTACTTGATTCCAGATGAGCGACCACTCTGTTAAAGAGTGTAGGTCGCAAGATTCAATAGCAATAGGTAAAGACTCCAAAGGAATTTTTTGAAGATATTCCACAATCGATTGTTCGTGCACCCAATGATGCATTGTTAATTGGGAAAGATTTTCAGCATAGGGCCTGAATGTAGAAATTGTAGGAATATTTTGGACAATAGGATGCGGTATTAAATCCTCAAGTGAGCCAATACCATACAGCCATATTGAATTAATGGGTAATGCTCCACGCAAACTTCTAGCCTGATTGACGGGATGGTCATGCCACAGCATTTGAATCTCATTTTGAAATTTTCGCCAAGATTTAGCCATACCAGGAACCAAAGTGTCTTTTGGCATCCAGGCATCAATATTTCTTCCAAGAGCTTGCGAAGGTGAGTAAGTCATGAGTGAGGCCAAATCACCGGCAGGAAAAACCCAACGTTGTATTGAGGGATAAAAATTAACTGGGGAAAAATCACGGATAACTTCGATAGCACTGAGTCTAAGAGCTTCCTCTTCTTCCGGTAATATATTTAAATCAGTCGGATCTGTCAGTACTAAGTGATCTCGCGCAGCATGAATATGTACGAGTTCAGCGCATGCCCAGGGCTTGGTCGGCTCAGCTTTAGCTTGCGCAAGGACCCATAATGGCGCGATAGCAGCCTTTTTCCCAAGAAAAACAAGCTCTTGCCACGCGCCTGATTGGTTAAAAATACTTAAATCCTCCTGCGAAGCTTCTAGGCTAAACGGATTATTCAGTTTTTGGGGGCAAAACAGCAATATTGACTTAGTCATACCCATCATTTCAAGTAGGAAATAAAAAACACTAAACTAGTGGAATGTCTATATTCTCATCTATTTTTAAAATACCTACATTTCAAATCCCTATTGCGGTCGAAATAGGGATTCGGTATGTACGTGCCAAACGTAAATCCATGGGTGAGAAGCGTAATGGCTTCTTATCATTCATTTCTGGTATTTCCATGGCAGGCATTGCTTTAGGTGTCGCTGCTCTTATTGTAGTGCTCTCGGTGATGAATGGGTTTCAGAAGGAAGTGAGAGATAAAATGCTAGCGGTGTTATCTCATGTAGAGATTCGTTCACAAGACGGAATAGAGCATTGGGAAGATTTATCCCAGTTCGTTCTAAAACAACCTCACGTGATTGGTGTTGCTCCTTTGTTGCAATCTCAAGGATTGTTGGTTCGTGGAGATATCATGCGTGGCGTTGGTTTAAGAGGGATATCTCCGCAAGATGAGGTCAATGTATCCGACTTGCCCAAACAATTTAGCCGTGGTTCCATCCAAGCCCTTGAACCTGGTCAATTTGGGATTGCTCTTGGGAGTCAGCTTGCTGAGACTATGGCAGTGCAAATGGGTGACAAGATATCCGTACTTGTTCCTCAAGGGGATCTGACACCTGCAGGTGTTATGCCGCGCATGAGGACGTTTACTATTATTGGGATTATTGATAGTGGTCATTATGAATTTGACAGCACATTAGCTCTGATTCATTGGAAGGATGCTGCTGCACTCGTTCGAGCACAGGGGCCTACAGGATTAAGAGTTAAATTAGATCATATGGATGAAGCTCCCAATACGTCATTTCAACTCAACGGAGTATTACCTCCAAACCTCTTTGCGTCAGACTGGTCAATGCAAAACCGTAACTGGTTTGCTGCTGTTAAAACAGAAAAACGTATGATGTTTATCATTTTGGCTTTAATTATTGCAGTCGCAGCTTTTAATTTAGTATCAACGCTGGTGATGACAGTGACTGATAAACAAGCGGATATCGCCATTCTTAGAACAATGGGTGCTTCAAAGCAAATGATTCAGCAAATATTTTTTGTTCAAGGTTTAGCTATAGGTATTTTAGGTTCACTCTTTGGTGTTTTATTAGGACTTCTGATTGCTGCAAATATCGATGTCATTGTGCCTGCCATTGAAGCGATATTTAGGGTGCAATTTTTACCCAAAGATATCTACTTTATTAGTGAGTTGCCCTCAGACATTCATCGTGAAGATGTTATTCGCGTTGGAAGTATGGCGTTTGTCTTGAGTTTGTTGGCTACACTCTATCCCAGTTGGCAGGCTGCGAAGGTTAAACCAGCGGAGGCCCTTCGTTATGAATAAAATTCATGTTCCCGCACTACTTGCGAAAAATATTTGTAAGACATTTGGCAATGATGTTGAGGCTTTGAATGTCTTAAATGGTGTCGATTTAGAGGTTGAGCATGGCGAGAAAGTTGCCATTGTGGGCGCATCTGGATCAGGTAAAAGCACCTTACTTCATATCCTTGGGGGCTTAGATGATGCGACTCAAGGACAAATTCAACTCTCAGGCGTTAATTTCTCTGATTTAAATGAATCTGAGCGTAATCAATTACGTAATCGTAAACTAGGATTTATATACCAGTTTCATCATTTGCTTCCTGAATTTACAGCGCTTGAAAATGTAGCCATGCCACTGCGGATTCGTGGGATTGCAAAGCGGGAGGCCCTCAATCAGGCAAGTGATATGTTAGGACAGTTAGGTCTATCACTCCGCTTAAAACATACTCCAGGGATGCTTTCTGGTGGAGAACGGCAACGTGTGGCGGTTGCGCGTGCGCTGGTGGGACATCCTAGTTGTGTTTTAGCTGATGAACCTACAGGAAATTTAGATTCTGAAACTGCTGATCACGTGTTTGATTTGATGATAAAGTTAGCTCAGGATCTTGGGACGGCTTTTGTGATTGTGACGCATGATCCGCAGCGTGCGACTCGTTGCGACCGAATTTTACACATGAATCATGGGCGTCTTGTTCTGCATCCATGACTTGGTTTGATTCTCATTGTCATCTGGATGCTTCTGAATTTTCAGAAGATATTGATCAGGTTGTAGAGCGTGCTGTGCAAGTGGGTCTCAAAGGCTTACTCATTCCGACAGTGCAGGCCAAAGACTTTCAGAAAGTGATTCAATTGTGTGAGAGGTATAAAGATGTATTACCTCAAATTTGTTTTACATTGGGCATACATCCTTTATATACCAATGAAGCAATCGACTCAGATTTACAAATCCTCAAAGACACTTTAAACCAATATGCTGATCACCCACGTCTGGTGGGGGTTGGTGAAATTGGTTTAGATTATTTTGTAACGCACTTGGATGATAAAAAACAAGAATTCTTTTTTGAAGAGCAGTTATACATTGCAAAAGATTTTCAATTACCCGTCATTATTCATGTTCGTAAATCTCAGGATCAAATTTTGAAGCGCTTGCGAAAAATAAAAGTGAGTGGTGGTATCGCTCATGCTTTTAACGGTAGTCAAGTTCAGGCTAATCATTTTCTAAAATTGAACTTTAAATTAGGATTTGGTGGCACAGTAACGCATCCTAGATCTCTGCAAATAAGACGTTTAGCAACGGAATTATCCATTGACTCCTTTGTGCTCGAAACAGATGCACCTGATATTCCACCGCTATGGTTACTAGGTGATGTTAAAGGGCGCAATGAACCTCAAGAAATCCCAAAAATTGCCGAGTGTTTTGCGGATCTCAGAGCAATATCTATAGATCAATTGGCGATTGAAGCTCAAAAAAATATCTTATCTGTATTGCCCCGTTTGAATCAATTAATGCAATAAATTCTGTATGAGAATTTTAATTGCGGCATTTATTGTCGGGGAGTCTTTTTCACTTTTTTTTCGGAATTTCGTTGGCTTAAGCGTAACGTTTTATTTGGGTATAGCTATTATATTTTTTTGTATTGCTGGAGGGTGTTTTTATATTCAGTCCTGGAGTGGACGTTTATTAATTTGGCAGAATTGGCACTTTTCACTTATAGGACTTGCTATTGTATGTTGTAGCTTTGGATATGTTTGGACTGAGTATCTTAAAGGTCATAAGGATTTAACTATCCTGAATGAAGAGTTTGACGGCAAGAGCGTGATGCTCACCGGATATATTGATGGATTGCCTCGAATTGGAAAATCAAGTATCCAATTTACATTTCATATTGAGTTAGTTGATGGAGTTAATAAACCAAGTTCGTTTCCTGAAAGAGTTTCTTTAACTTGGTTTCTACGAGATAGTGATCTCTGGAAAAAAGAAGAGTCTATTGCAAGCCAAAATGATGCAGGGGTTAAAACTGTATTTACTCCAGGGCAACAATGGAAGTTCAAGGCTAAGGTAAATCGACCCCGGGGATTATTAAACCCACACGGATTTAATGTGGAACGCTGGATGTATGTCCAAAATCTGGGTGCGAGTGGTTTTATTCAAGTCAATTCTGCAGAACTACTATCTAATTGGACGTGGGAATTTACGCCGATTGTTGAAAGAGTTCGCTATGGTATTCGGGAGAAGATCATGAACTCATTAGGTGCCGATGCTCCTTATGTGGGGGTGATGAGCGCCCTTGTGATGGGTGATCAAGCAGCTATTGCACAGGAGGACTGGAGAGTATTTAATGCTACAGGTATAGGTCATTTAATCTCAATATCGGGACTCCACGTCACTATGCTTGCTGGGTTTGGAGCGTGGGTAACAAACCGTCTATGGCGATATAAAAATCTTCCATTAATTATTCCAGCTCAAAAAGTAAAGGTGATTGGTGGGCTCTTGACCGCACTAATCTATACCTTTTTAGCCGGGTTTCAGATTCCGGCACAAAGGACTATGTTCATGGTTGGCTCTCTAGCTATCGCGTTATGGATCAAACGAATCATTGCGCCCTTTGATATGTGGTGGTGGGCTTTAGGAGCAGTACTTTTTCTAGATCCTTGGGCAGTGTATACGCCAGGCTTTTGGTTATCCTTTGGAGCGGTTGCAGCTATTCTTTTTGCGATGCCAACAGAACATTATGGAAAGGTTCCTGACTTAGATTTAATTTTCATCCAGAAATTAAAGAATTCATTAGGGCAGGCGTGTCGAGTTCAGGCAGTTGTAACTATTGCTTTAATTCCTATGACCTTGTGGTGGTTTTATCAGATTTCATTAATCTCACCCTTTGCAAATGCGATTGCGATCCCAGTAGTGAGTTTTATAGTGACACCTTTGGCAATGGTGGGTGCAGTTTTACCTTGGTATTTTGGTGATATCTCATTATGGTTAGCACATACAAGTTTTTCTGCTCTTGCATGGGCGATTAGAACCATGGCAAGTTTAGACTGGTCAATTGTGCATGGGGCCAAACCTAATTTGTTGATGTTATGTGTATCGATTTTTGGAGTTATCGTCGTGATACGCCCAGGCAAAATACTACCTACATGGAAATCTCGGCTATTTGGCTTATTGCTTTGTTTGTCGTTATTTATTCCTAAAAATTGGTTTAGTGTATTTGCTGTTGGGGTGCCTTATGGTGAGTTAGAGATGACCGCTTGGGATATTGGACAAGGCACAGCTGTTTTAATACAGACTAGAAACCATGTATTACTGTATGACACTGGTCCGCTGAGTTTAGGTAATTTTGATCCCGGCCAGAGGATCATCATGCCTCACTTACATGCAGAAGGAATAGATAAGATTGATCGCTTGGCAATTAGCCATAAAGATTCAGATCATGTCGGTGGGGTGAAATCAATTCTGAGGGAGTTCAAAGTGAGTGATGCTCTTGGCTCGATTCCTGCTGGACATGAATTACATCAGGAGTTTAGAAATAACAAAGTTTCTATTAAGCCTTGTCAGGCGGGGTATCGTTGGCATTGGGATGGCGTTGATTTCATTGTGTGGCACCCGCATCAACAAGTCACATTTGAGTCAAAATATCACCTAGGAAAGCCTAATGATATGAGTTGTGTCATTGAGGTAAGAAATTTATATCACTCCATATGGTTAACTGGAGATATAGAAAGGCAAGCAGAACAAGATATTGCCAATCGGATCATCGATCATCAAAGTGCGCTTAAACAGATTAGACAAAGAAAAGTAACGCTCATGGCGCCGCATCATGGAAGTAAAACATCGTCTACTGAAAGTTTTATTGATTCCTTAGATCCGCAGTTCGTGTTTTCTCAATCGGGATATAGAAATCGCTATCGTCATCCGAATATTGAAGTGGTTAATCGATACCAATTGAGGGGAAATTGGTTGCTTGATACAAGTGTAACGGGTGCGCAGATCTGGAAAACACAGAGGTCAGAGATGGATTTTCAATGGTTTAGAAAATAAATAAAAATTAAACTATTGTTTAAGAGTTTGACGTTTTAATTAAAGCTAATTAAATAGAATCTATTTAAAGAGTCATGACAAAGTAATAAATAAATAAAGAACTGATTTAATGAGTTTTTTTAAAGAAAGCATTCTGCATACAGTGATGAATGTCTTTTTAATGAAATAAATTTGAAATTTATCTGAAACAAAAGGTTCGTTTTTCTGAAACATTCCACATATATATTACAGAAATTATATATATTGCTAAGGAAAACTCTATGAACTCAAATCGTTTCAAGTTAAAGCCGCTCATATTTTTAATGGCATTGGCGTTTAATGCCCAAGCACAGTCAAATACTGAAACCTCAATTGAGATTACAGCAGATAAAGTTCCTGAAGAAATGAAAGTGGCTCCTGGGCAGGCTAAATTAGAGTCAAGGATGGCACAGTCCTATGTTTCAAAGGATTTCTTGGATAACTTTTCAGCACCTACGGTAAGTTATGTTGAAGCAGCAGCCTTTTCGCCAAGTGTTTTTGGTATGAGCACAAATGGACCAGGGCTAAATGATAATAAATTGACGTTAAGAGGTTTTAATAACGGTCAATTCACAATGAGTTTTGATGGGATTCCAATTAATGATACAAATGGTGTGAGCTATCACTCTACAGTTTTTGCCGTAGGCCCATTTTTAGGTGGCATGGGGATAGACCGCAGTCCAGGGTTAGCTAGTACTTTTGGTCCCGCAAACTATGGCGGTAGTTTTAATTTATATTCTAAAGAAACTTCTACTGAAAAAGGCGGTACCTTATTTGGATCCGTTGGATCATTTGGCACCTTTCTGTATGGTGCTGATGTCCAGACTGGCGCCATTGGTTCTGAAGGTAAGACACAAATTGCCATGGGTGTACACGAAATGAAATCTGATGGTTACCAGACGAACAACAACGTCCGTAGGGATGGTGGTTATTTAAAAATTGATAGTGAAATCACAAAAGATCTTAGCGTAACTCTTTTTGGCTCTGCGATCTCTTACTTTACAAATGGTCCTGACGGGGCGAAGGTTTATGCTCAAGATACTAATCCTAATTTAGCTGGAATTAACCCTCTTTATAAAGGACAAAATTATTTCGCCAGCAATGACCCTTCACGTTTAGATAGTAATACTTATCCTATACTTCCTAATGGTGGAGCTACAACTGAAATCCGCACCTACATGAATTACCTTGGTATAAAGGCAAACTTGGGTGACTCTTGGAAGCTAGACAACAAGCTGTACAACATGTCTTATAACAATCATGATATTTTTGCTAACGTAGCATCACCAAACCAAGGTCTTACTGCAACATCCTCAGTTCCACTTAATGCAATGGCAACCGATAAACATAATACTTATCAGAAATTCGGTGATATTTTGCGTGTCACTAATGATAATTCTCTCGGACAATTTAGAACGGGTATGTGGTACGAGTTAGCAGTCTCAAGTCGTTTCCAAGATTACTTTAATCCCTTCAATGGTCAGTCTTTAGCCATGGGGACAGGGCTCACGAACGTGAAGTTTGCTGAAAACTATACAACGACTTCTATGCAGCCATTTGCTGAATTTGAATTTAAAGTCAACGATAAGCTTAAGGTGACTCCAGGATTTAAATATAGTATCTATAACATGAGTCTTTCACAGAACCCTGATTTGGGTAGTTCAGCACTTCCAAGTTTAGGCGGTGGTAATACTGCATTTACAAAACCAGGCGGCTTTGTTGGAAACCAAGCTAATCCGGTTTTAAATAATGCAACGTATAGATCACCAGATCCATTTCTGGATATCCATTACATGATTAAACCTAACTGGTCAGCTTATGCTCAGTTTGCAACAGGTAATGTGATCCCAAGCACGACTGTTTTTGACACAGCAAATGCAGCTGCGCCGTCGCTACTTCCACCTCCGATTCAAACAAAGTCATACCAAATTGGAACGGTTTACAAAGAAAAGAATTTCAGTATAGATGCTGATGTGTATATGACAAAAGCTGACAACTCTGTTACTTTAAATAGTTCGGACCCATCTAACCCTTTCTATTACTCTAATGGTGCAACGACTTATACTGGTTTAGAAATTCAATCTACCTATGCGTTCGGTAATGGATTCTCGATTTACGGAAATGCATCGAAGATGAATGCGATTATTGACTCAGTTGGCTTAAGTGCAGCGCTAGTCCCAACAGATATGGAAACTCTTGGGTTATATTATAGAAAATCTGACTGGACTGTAGGTGGTACTGTCAAACGTGTCGGTCCTCAGTGGCTTGATAATGGATCTATTAATGAGTGGGGACAAATTCCTCAGATTTACTTGACTGGTTTATATGCAAATTACGAGTTTAAAAATTTAGGTAGTTTCGCTAAGTCCGCACGTGTTAGATTTGGTATTGATAACGTCTTTAATAATATCTATTTAACATCTTATTCTCCAGCAGGTGTTAACTCTGACCCTAATAATCCAGGTCTAAATAAAGATGGCGTAACAT
>CAIJNI010000017.1 GCA_903821995.1 uncultured beta proteobacterium | reverse complement strand
TCTGAATTGTTTGGTATTAGTAAACATGCTGCCAGATGCTACCTAAAGTTGATACAGAAGGGTAATGAAAAGTATCTCAAGCTGCTAGCTGAGGATAAAAACTATAGGTTAAGCTCTGCGTATGCGAGTTGCCTTGCTGACGAGAAAAAGGATAACTCAACGGAAGATAGCGCACCTGATAAAGGGCCAGAGAAACAAACTGGAAGCGAGAAATCAAAAGGGCCAACTAAACCTGTACCCGACAATTCAAAGCCAGATACTACAATAGATCCTGACCAGTCTGCGCCTACTACTGATGTTGAAACCACTGACCAGACTACATCAAGCGAACCAACCGCAGATCAGGATGGCAGCAATGAGGATGAATATCGCAAATACCTAGAAAAATACGAAAAGGGCGATTCAACGTCTGACGAAAAAGTTCCTCCACCGCCTCTTGCTCAAAAAGTATTAGTTATTCTGTCTGATGGCAAGCAACTGGAGCTCGTTGGTAAAATCAAGTTAACGGTTGATGGGAAAATTATCAGTAACACAGACCAGTTGGAAGAATTGCCAAATGGTAACTGGGGGCTTCCGACAGGGTTTGATGACGTCTCACTGACACTGGTATCATTGGACAACTTTTGGGCAGATTTTTAATTTCTCAGTTGTAACAATACCCAGAAGTTATCCTATAAACCCTATCATTTTTTTATCAATAGTGACGAATAAGTCTAAATCATACTGCTTAAAATTAAACTGATACAACCATGTCCAATATGTTTAACGTAAACTCGATGGTATTCATGCCTGCATTTGAATTGCGAGAAGTCTTGCGTGAGATTGTTGCAGAGGAATTGAAAAAGGTTCCTTACTATGGCCTCCTCAATGAATCAGACGAAAACATGACGCTTGAACAAGCTGCTATTCACTGTAAAGTATGCACTCGCACATTAATTACCAGGGTTAAAGAAGGCAAACTTGCTAACGGCGGCACTGGTCGTAAGTATCTGTTTAAAAAGAGTGATTTAGATGCATTTGCATTTAAAACCAAAAAGAAATGAAACTTAACAAGTACATACGAAACCCAAAACATGAGGGCATTACATCCATCTATTACACAATAGTATGGTGTTGTAACCGACTCATATTGCAAGCCGGTGAAAGCATCCACACTTCTGAGTGGAACAACAAAAAGTTTGAGCCGAAGCAAAACTCTGATAATGCAATGTTGATAGGACGGCTGAACAAGCTAGAGCAGAAGATTCGTGATGCGTTTGAAAAATTGGAGATTGAAATTGGCTATGAAAATATCACCCCAGATTTACTAAAGAAGGCAACTAAAGGTGGTGCCAAAAGGAAGAATATCGTTGTTGAAAAAAATGAACGAGTGCTAAATCTGGATTTCTTCCAGCGAATGATTGATGACACCAAAACCTGACGAAGACTGTCTGATAAAAAAATGCTGATTAAGCGTGATAGCATTAAACCTTATTGTAGTGCCAAACAAGCATTCGAATGTTTTGAAGTAGCCAAGAGACGAAAATTCCATCTTGACCAGATTAATCAAGACCTGATAGATGAGTTTGAAACTTATCTGGTGGAAGTAAAGAAATTAGCACTCAATACAAAAAGTAAGTACTTACAAACTTTCATGTTGATGGCTTCATATGCGAAGCAAAAGAAGCTCATTTCTAATGAGACATTTGCTAACCTAAAAATCAACGTGATCCGTGAAGAGAGTGACAACATCTATTTGAATGAAGCTGAAATCAATGATTTGATGGATTATAAAAATCCAGAATCATCAAGACATGAATATATTAGAGATATGTTTGTGATTGGCTGTTGGAGCGGCCTGCGCCACTCAGATTTCTCCAGACTCAGTCAGAAAAACTTCATAGAATCAAGGATTAGAACAATTCAACAAAAGGTAGGTGAGAAAGTTGTTATACCAATTCACCCATTAGTAAAACAAATTCTATTGAAGTACCCGGATGGTCTACCTAAGTGCCCATCTTCACAAAAGTTCAATGACTACCTGAAGGAAATTGGGGAAAAGATTCCTTCTCTACAAAAAGAGTTTGAAAAGCGCACTACAAGGGAGTATAAGGTTGAGACGGTAACCTTCAAGAAATGGAGATGTTTAACTACGCACTGTTGCAGAAGGAGCTTTGCGACAAACGAGTTTCTGAATGGCACAAACGAATCTGTGATTATGGCTATCACAGGGCACCGCTCACAAACTACATTTAGAGCTTATGTGAAAGCAACTCAGGATGAAAAGGCAGACTTGTTGCAGAAGGAGTGGGATAGGCGATACGGGAAATAATAATCTAGATATTTATAGTAAAAGACGGTCAAAATCTGACCGTCCTTTTTTATTTTAATTACAAAACCATGAAAGTATTTACTGTAAAGGCTTTCAGAGAATTAAGAGAGCTTAAGAAAACTGCCACAAATTCTGCCACAAATAAAAAAGAAACCCTTGAAAGTGTTGACTATCAAGGGTTTCAGTTAACCAAAGTGATCCCGTTGGGATATAAATTTATTCATATAAATTCAGCTAATATACGCCTAATTCACTCCGGGCTTAGTTATCGTCATAGCACGAGGCGAATCAATGTGAAACAAGACGAAACAAAATGAAACACAACTGCCACAAATCTGCCTCATATATTTATGCAAGTACATATCGGGATTGCATAAATAATCTCTCAATTACTTCTTCTTATTGATACTTTCAGAGAAGTCTTTGCCTGCTTTGAACTTCGGCACTTTACGAGCCTTGATTTTAATTGTAGTTCCTGTTTGGGGATTGCGACCATTACGGGCAGCACGAGCCGTTACTGAGAAAGTACCGAAACCAACAAGAGTAACCTTGTCTCCTTTTTTAAGAGTAGCCACCACTGATGAGGTAAAAGAATCAACAGCTTCATTTGCCTGAACCTTAGTCATGTTTGCATCTTTGGCAATTTTCTCAATTAATTCTGCTTTGTTCATTTGTGAGATTTTAATTTGGTGAATGAATGATAAGAAAAATTATTCGGCTGCAATTCTATTGGCAAATAATGCAACTTGTTCAATCCGATTATTATTTAGGGAATAGTATATCTCCTTACCCATACGTTCAGTGCGTACAATATTAGCCCGGCGTAAAATTGCTAGGTGTTGAGAAGCAACTGATTGTTCCAAACGAAGTTTTACATAAATGTCTGTTACTTTCATTCGTTTGTTTTCTTCCAGCAATTTTAAAATCTGCTGGCG
>CAIJNI010000016.1 GCA_903821995.1 uncultured beta proteobacterium | reverse complement strand
TGTAGCCTTGAGAACCTCCCCAAGGATTATCCGTAGCGCCCACTGAAATCACGTTAGACAAGCAAGCTGGCGAAAACATCGCCGTGCGGTTTGAGTCATTTCCTGTAGAGGCGACTACTTCAACATTATTTGCCTGCAGAGTGTTGATATCTGCCGCTAACCCAGCGGGTACGGCGCAATTAGCGAAAACTTTGCCTTGAGAAATATTCACCAAACCAATATTAAATTTCGCCCTATTAGCAACTACCCAATCTAAAGAGGACTTCACTGAAGCAAGAGAATAAATCACAGGATTGCCAGCTGCGGTGACCCCCATAATCTTGATGGGGATTACTTTGATATTGGGATTGACCTTCAGCATGATAGAAAACATCTGTTCGCCATGGTTGACTTCCATGTTTGTAGATTTCACCTGCTGAGCAGCTCCTGGACCCTCCATAGAATTTTTGCCGTTTGAACAGGTTGTGTATTCAATGAAGCAAGCTTCATAAACTATGTTTTTAGCAAATAACGCATCATTAACACCGCTATCAATCATTACAACGGTCTGAGCTGGGTCGGCTTGTGCGGTTATTGGAGATATAATCAAAAACGACAGAAAAGCTGAGCTAATAGCAATCAACGTCAGAGATTTTCTCATATCTCAGAGTAACACTAGAAAGAAAAGTTGAGTCTCTCCAACACAGATAAATCACTTTCCGTGCGTTAGTAACGTTTTAAATTGAAACCCTTTTCGGAAGTTTCTTTTTCACATTTAGGGCATCGCATCACTCTGGAGGTAGTTAAAGCAAAAACTGCAAGCCAAATAATGCTGAGGAAAGCTAGTGAGGGCGCGAAGAGACTTGGCAAAACAAAAATAAAAAATGCTCCTATGCTGGCAGGCCAATTAATTTTTGTACGCACTCTGATTGCGGGTCCCGCATATCCACAGTCAAGACATAAAAATCTCGGGGTTGTCCGTCCCTTTTTTAGATTATCTAGTACTTTCCTATCAACCTGGGGAGTCAGCATGGGATTACCTAACTGACCACGTTGCACTTTAGTACCACATTGACTGCAAAAAATATGATTGGGCTTTTCTTCACATCCACAATTAGTACAATAAGTCATTTTACTCTCCCAAACTCGCGTCTACTTGCATAAAATTGAAGAACTAAACCCACTATTAAAAATATAATTTGGGTCAGGCATATTAAAACTCCCGGAGTATTGTTCACCTGGTTGAAGAATCCCCGTGTCAAATTCTACTACCCCTACTGTTCTATTTTTATCATCAAAAACACTTACAGTGCAATGCGCAGAAGTTGCATGGGACCCTCCATTAACAATAACTGGGGAAGCAATAACACTCGCAATCTCGCCTGGAGGGTTACTAATTGAAATTTGCACGACAGAAGGCAAGTTCTTTATATTTTTTGCCAATTTTTGAGGATTCGCAGGACTCGGCAATTGGGATGGTGTACTGCTAGTGCACCAAACATTCACTGCTTTATCAATTTTATTCTGCATACGACTAGGAAAAATTGCAACTACATTTATACAAGATTCCCATTGTCTATTGCTATTTAAATTATTGTAATCCTGTTGAAAGTTTGCCTTATCTGCATTTAAGGAATCTGAGTCAGTATAAATTACTAAGGTAACGTAAGGAGCCGACCAAATATCTGCTTGGGGGGATATGTCTGGAAATGTAATACCGCGAGTAGGGTCATCTTGATTAATACTCACTCCTAATTTTGATGAAATTGTGCTCACAATTTCATCGGTAGGAATTGCAGTTGCGTAATCTACTCCTGACGGCGCGCTACTTGAATTGTCTGTGGTTGTCACTGGAGAGTCTGTTGTTGTCTGCGAATGTGTAGAAATTGAAGGCCCCTGAGACCTGTAAAGGACGAACCCAAGAACCAATATAAGAATTACTGCGGCTCCTAAAATCAACTGGTTTGGTTTTAAATTCAAAGCTTTATCGGTAGCAAGATAATCAGTTGTCGATGCGTTTTCCGCATCTTCAGAAATTGTTGATTCTCGAGAAGCCATTGAAACTTGTTCGATTTGAGACCCGCACTCGCTGCAATATTTTACAGAATCTA
>CAIJNI010000015.1 GCA_903821995.1 uncultured beta proteobacterium | reverse complement strand
TTATGTTATAAAGATAATAGAAAACCACATCGCCATCGGTTTTCACAACAATCAAACCTTTAAACTTTGTTACGTCTCCATCCCATTCATCATTTGGTCGCATCCCCATAGCAACCACATCCAAAAATTGGATGTATATCAAACCTTTGCTTATTGGATATATCTGCCAAACCTTTATATCCAGTATTAGATCTCTTGACTCCTTTATTCATAAGGAGAAGATGATGTTAGTTAGTGAATATGCAACGGAATGTTCATATTTTCTCAAAAGGGGCTAATGGAGAACCTGCTTGATTTCTAAATACTGTAAAAGTTATTGCCGCCACAACAATCAAAATAGAATAAGCAAAGAGAATGCTTCTTGACTCTACTTTCATTTTTAGCAATATCCAAAACCCCATCAATACTGGAAGCAAAGAAACTAAGGCATTCTCATGAAGCGCGAGCGAGAATTCTCCAGTTATCAACGCTCGCAAAGCTCTGGTTCCCCCGCAGGCGGGACAATATATTCCAAAGAAAGAGTGAATAGGACATGGAATTAAAAGACTTTTAGGGGCGAAAGCTAAGTACAAAACGCCAAGGGAATAAGCACCGTATGTCCACTTATTTTCTAATTCGCGATTAAAAGTCCTCATGGACTGAAACAGCCATCAGGCCAGAGGATTGCCTTGTGCGTCAGTTACTTTTCGCATTGCAATCAAAATAAAGTCAATTAGTGTCCAGATTCCGCAACCACCTAGAGTCAGAAGTTTTCCGATCCCTAGACCAGTCTGACCAAGGTAGAAGCGATCTACTCCTAGTGAGCCCAGGAAGAAGGCAAGCAAAAGGGCGGTGACATAAGACTTAGTTGAGAAAACACTTGGAATCTGGCTAGCTTGGTATGACATACCTGAACTGACTTCAACGATTAATGTATCTGGACGTATCACGCCACTGCGTGCCCACATCTGTAGCGTAGGCGTATCCACAGCGTTATCAGGTTGTCCAGGCATTTTTACCAGCCATTGGCCATTTTGATTTGAAGAGGTTGTCATACTTACTCCATTCATAGGTTTTGAACTAACTGGCAGGGTATTTACAGGGAATGTGTCTATCGCTGGCTTTTGTCTTTGTGGCTGAAGCGAGATTAGTAAGCTGAGAAAGATAGAGACGGTAAAAAGAAGGTCCAAGACACTAGTGAACGCACTGTGGAATCCATTTAAATAGAAGTATTTTATTGAAATTGGTGGTAATGGGAGACCAAATGCAAGGCAGAAACGGTCCCAAATTGTCAATTTGCCATCAATTAAAGTCATTGTGTATATATTCGTAGCAAAAGTTACAACTGCATACATCAATCCAGCAATCTTGAGCAGATTCCTATTTATGTATTTTGAATCAGTGCTGATGAGTCCAATCACACATGAGACTAAGGTTAAAGCTGAAAATACCCAACCGATAAACGTGAATCGCACGTGCCACAACACCAATGTGTCCAAAATATTTACCACTAACAAGACTAAGGGCGCAATAAAGATCAATCCCTTTTTTGAAGCACCTCTATTATTTGATTGAGCAGGTAAAAAAGTCACTAATCCCCCTTTGATATGTAGTGGATTACAGAAGGAAATTTAAAGAAAAAGAAGGCCACCTTCCCTGTTAGGTGCCCCAGATTACTGTGCGGGTCTGACATATGCCCTTATTTGGTGAAAATTGGGCTTTTGGAGCCACTTTCCCATCCTAACCC
>CAIJNI010000014.1 GCA_903821995.1 uncultured beta proteobacterium | reverse complement strand
GTTACTGGGCAAGAAGGCTTTATCTTAGAGTTGCGTGGGACTGCGGGGGGAAGATCTTTTAAGCTTTTTAAGGGTCTTGATTTACCTCAAATGAGCCCTGAAACCGATCCTTTCATAGCCTTAGGCATTCGCCCTAAACTTAGCTCTCAATCAGACTGGTTCAAGCTTAAATTGGGTCCATTAGATGCCTTAGCTTACGCCGCCGACAGGGTCTGGTTAATTACCAAGGTTTCCACCCGCCTGATGTTGGGATTATTTACAGGCAATACCTCCATTAAGCAACTTGGCGGGCCTTTAAGTATTGCGGATATGGCTGGTAAATCTGCGCAGGTCGGTTGGCAACCATTTTTAGCCTTTTTGGCATTACTTAGTATTAGTATTGGCCTGCTTAATCTAGTGCCTTTACCCATGTTAGATGGAGGTCAGCTCCTGTATGATGCATGGGAGTTAGTTGCCGGTAAGCGGATTTCGGTTTCAACGCAGGAACAGTTCCAAAAAGTGGGCTTTTTCTTGCTGATTTCACTCTCGCTACTGGCCTTGTTTAACGATTTGCAACGTTACTTTTAACCTTGAATTTTTTGACCTCATTTCCTCACTTTTTTGTCCGACTTCTTGCGCAAGCGTTTTTGATTGCTGCCGCTGGATTTTTCGTTAGCGCACATGCAGCCGATTCTTTTGTTATCAAAGATATCCGCATCGAGGGATTGCAACGTGTAGAGCCTGGAACAGTTTTTAGCTATTTACCGGTTCAAGCGGGTGACACGTTCACTGAGGAGAAGGGCGCTGAATCGATCAAAGCGTTATACAGCACAGGCTTTTTTAGGGACGTACAGATCCAAGCCCAAGGCAATGTCTTAATTGTGATTGTCGATGAGCGGCCAACGATTTCCCGCATCGAGTTCACGGGGATGAAGGAGTTTGATCAAGAGATTGTTCGTAAATCCCTGAAGGCTGTTGGAGTGGCTGAAGCACGCTTCTACGATAAAGCGCTTATCGATAAAGCCGAACAAGAATTAAAGCGTCAATATATTGGTAAGGGTATGTATGCTGCGGAGGTGGTGGCTACTGTGACCCCTGTAGAGCGTAATCAAGTTGCCATCTACTTCAATATTGATGAAGGCCCTATTGCCAAGATTCAAGAAATTAACTTTATTGGCAATAAAGAATTTAGCGAAGGTACCTTATTGGGTGAGATGCAACTCAAAACGGGCGGATGGTTATCTTGGTATAGCAAAGATAATTTGTATTCCAAGCAAAAACTTACGGCCGATCTTGAGACGATCCGCTCTTATTATTTGAATCGCGGTTATCTTGAGTTTGTGATTGAGTCCACTCAAGTCTCTATTACTCCAGATAAAAAAGGCATCTACCTCACAATTAGTATTCGCGAGGGTCAGAAGTTCACCGTTAAAAACGTTCGTCTTGCTGGCGAGTTGCTTGGTAAAGAGGCTGAGCTCATGCAGTTGATTACCTTAAAGCCGGGCGATACCTTCTCTTCTGCTGAGTTGACCAAGAGCACTAAAGCAATTGCCGAGATCTTGGGTTCTTACGGCTACGCATTTGCTGTTATCAACCCACAACCCGATATTCGCCGTGAATTGAGTGAGGTAGATCTCACTTTGGTGGTTGATCCAGGTAGACGTGTTTATGTTCGTCAAGTGGCCATTAGCGGCAATGCCAAAACTCGCGATATGGTCATCCGTCGTGAGATGCGTCAGTTTGAGAGCTCTTGGTTTGACAGCGACAAGGTTGCTTTGTCTAAGAAGCGTTTGGGGCGTCTTGGATACTTTACTGAGACCGACATTTCTACGCAAGATGTTCCGGGGTCTGCAGACCAGGTTGATGTCAACGTTAAAGTGACAGAGAAACCTACCGGTGCAGTGACCATTGGTGCTGGTTTTTCCTCAACTGAAAAGGTGATTTTGTCTGCCGGTATTAATCAGGACAACGCTTTTGGTACGGGCACTGCGATTGGTTTAAATGCCTCGCTTGGTAAAATTAATCAAAACTTAACTCTGTCGCAGTACGATCCCTATTTCACTGAGGATGGTATTAGCCGTTATAGTGATTTGTACTACCGCTCATCCAAGCCTTTGTATTACGTTGGAGACCCTGATTATCAAATCAAATCGGTCGGATCAAACTTAAAGTTTGGGGTCCCATATACCGAGGTTGATAGGGTATTCTTTGGTACGGGAATCGAAGCATTCCAGATAAATACGTCCTCTAATACCCCTCAGCCATATCTTGCTTATGCTCAAAGTTATGGAATCGCAGCGCCTGGTTATCCTGCAACCTTAACAACATACAACGTTCCATTGACGATAGGTTGGGCTCGTGATGGGCGCGATAGCGCCTTAATTCCCTCTGAAGGTTCTTTGCAACAACTCTCCGGTGAGGTTGGGACGCCAGTAGGCAATATGACTTTCTATCGTATTTTTGGGCAATATCAAAAGTACCATTCCTTTTCCAAAGGGAATATCCTATCGTTTAATGGCGAGGTGGGTTACGGAGAGGCTTACGGTAATAACCCATTCCCAATTACCAAAAACTACTATGTAGGCGGCATTGGATCAGTGCGGGGCTATGCTCCAGGCTCACTGGGGCCTCAATACTTTAATACCACCACTGGGAGTATGCAGCCCACTGGTGGCCAGTCTAAGATCGTCAGTAATGTGGAATATACCTTCCCAGTCCCTGGCTCAGGGGTCGATAAAACCCTGCGCCTATTCACTTTCGTGGATGGTGGTAATGCATTTGGAACCAATTTGAACCTAGTTTTACGCTATTCATACGGCTTGGGTTTATCATGGATATCACCGCTGGGACCGTTAAAATTCAGTTATGGTATTCCGATCAAGTCTCAGCCAACGGATAATATTCAGCGTTTGCAGTTCCAAGTAGGTACGGCGTTTTAATT
>CAIJNI010000013.1 GCA_903821995.1 uncultured beta proteobacterium | reverse complement strand
TCGAGAATCAAGCACATCTCAGAACGCATATCCTGGAATGTATCAACCGGAGCAACTGGGAAATAACCGCCTTTTTTACCAGGACGGTGACCAGGATTGCCGCCTTCGATTTCGAGAGCAGATGACCATGGTGCTTCTTCAGAATCAATTTTGACAAAGCAACCCTGCATATCAGCATTCCAAGTCACACCATCAAAAATAAAGAACTCAGGCTCTGGTCCAAAGTAAGCTGTATCTCCTAAACCGGTACTTTTTAAATAAGCTTCACAGCGTTTTGCAATAGAACGTGGGTCACGATCATAACCCTTGCCGTCAGTCGGTTCAACCACGTCGCAAGTTAATACCAACGTTGGCTCTTCATAAAATGGATCAATATAAGCTGTAGTCGGATCTGGCATCAACAACATGTCTGACGCTTCAATACCCTTCCAACCAGCAATTGAAGAGCCGTCAAATGCATGACCACTCTCAAATTTGTCTTCGCCAAATGCGGAAACTGGAACAGACACGTGCTGCTCTTTACCCTTGGTGTCAGTAAAACGGAAATCAACGAAGGTAATTTCTTTATCTTTAACCAACTTTAAAACTTCAGCAACATTTTTGCTCATGCATTTCTCCTAAATATTCTTTAACAAGGGTAACTACGGTTTATCAATTACAACAAATAAAAACTCTAAATATCAACATCACGCACCATTGTAGTGCAATTTATAGGTGTTTACTACGGCGTAATATCGAAAGTGATACTTCCTAAAGCCTCAACACCATGCCTCAACTGCTTTAAGGACCTTTCAACGATTTCTATCGGTCCCTTCACTCCAAGTTCAATATGTCGTGATGCGTAGATCCCTCCACGACTTGGATCGCCAACTGAAGGCAAACTAAACACTTTGACGGGTGGAAAATCTCTTTCAATCACCTCCATCAAAGGAGTCAGCGTCGCTTCAATGGCTCCAGGAACAATAAAGCTTCGTTCAACAAAATCATTTAAATGAAATTGATCGGAATACAAAGTATCTAAAGTCCATTCCATCATCGGTCCAGCCATCACAGGAAAACCAGGTAAGAAGTGATGATCTTTGACTCTAAATCCAGGAATATGATTGTAATTATTAGGAATAATGACACTACCTAAGGGAAATTCTCCCATTCTGAAGCGTTGCATACTATCCGGCGTACTTAAGTCACTTTTAATGGGATCGCCTTCAGCCATTTCAAGAATACGACGACTAATGAGCACCTTAGCCTCAGGATGCAACTCTAATTCAACACCAAGCGCTCTTGCAGCACATGCACGCGTATGATCATCTGGTGTAGCACCAATCCCCCCCGTGCTGAATACGATGTCATCCGTAGCAAAGCTGCGCTTTAATGTGGCCGTGATCCGGTCGGGATCATCACCAATGTATTCAGCCCAAGATATCTGCATCCCTCTTGCTTTTAATAACTCAATTAAAAACGGCATATGTTTATCCGCTCTTCTGCCAGAAAGTATCTCATCACCAACCACAATAAGACCTATACCTCTTTGAATGCTCGTCACATTAAATCTCCTTTAAGTAATCGCCTATTTTTTAATGCCAGCAGCAAATAGTGACTAAACCATAATGAGGCAAATATAAAAACTAAAGAATATACCCACATCATGAAAATCGATACAAGTGGGAATAATATCAGGACAAACACTGAAGATAACCAAAAGAAACTAGGAATCGCCCCCATTAAACCCGTAATAATCCCCATGGTTAAAAGCGGCCATTTGTGCTCCCTTAAAATCTCTTTACGCTCAATTTCACTAGCATGTTTGGCTAATACGTCATAACTCATCAACCGCGTGGTTAACCACCCCCAAAGGAGGGGTGGAATAATCGCAAAAATAGGCGGAATCCACCATACGGGCAAGGTCACAATAATTAAAAGCAAACAAATAAAGGTCGACCAACTTGTATTCGCAATACTGCCCCAGAAACTGCCTCCATGAGCACAATTGAGATCTTGATAGTTCTTAGCGCGACCTACATGCCCAACAACGCCAGAAATCGAAGTAAATGACACAATCAACAATAATGTCAGAATAATGAGCGGCATAATAATGACTACTGAAAGATAGGGAGAAATAATGCTTCTTAAATCCCCCCATCCCACTTGATTCATCGTGACAAAAATCCAACTTGTCAGAGCAGAATTCGTTATAAAGTTTTTGGTCTGATCAAGTAATGGCGTCCAGAAAAACCATAAAATTCCAAACCATACCAGCGCACTCATCAAAAAAGGTCTCAAAGAAAGCCAAAGTACCCAAGGATGAAAAATTCCTTGGACAGAAAGACCAAAAGACTTCACTAGATTTTTCATGTCCTTATCCCTTTTAAAAAAGCAATGATCGCCTGATAACTATTTCTGATACTTTGCCATTGCTGCCCCATAATTTGCGTAGAGGGATTAAAGTCTTCTACGCCTGTCATATATATACCCCGAGGAAAAATCACGGTTTTTCCAAGCATATCCCACCATGGAAATAACACGCCAAAATTACACCCTCCTAATACCCCAGGTTTTCCTAAAAGCTCATAACCTAGTCCAAGCGCATGATGAAGCCGGTGATACGCTGGAGAAACAAGCAAGTATTTTGCCCATCCTAAATCCGTTTGAAAATTGGCGTGCTGCCAACTTTGAATTAAACGTGTGGTTAGACTGAGCAATAAAAATTGCGATGGTCCAACACCAATAACAAGCGCTATTACCGCAAATACTAGAGCCCTCATCAGGTCATCTAAAATATTATTCCTATTATCAGTCCATGCAGTCATATGTCTCTGACTATGATGCAGAGCGTGTAATTTCCACCACCATTGAAATCGGTGAGAAGCTCGGTGATAGATGTAATCGATACCATCAAAAATTATGAGGTAAATGATAAAACTGACCCAAGGAATTTGCGTCAGTATCGGAAACCAATCTTCAACATTCAGACGCATAAAACGCAAGTCGTGAAAGTGGGCATCAATACTAAATAGAAACCCAGAAAAGAGATAAAAGAAAGTAAATTGAAATATCCCTAATCGATGAATTAAAGTGTAAAAAATATCATTGCGAATCGCCGCAGATCTTCGTTTCTGCTCAAAGAGCTCATGAGTCTCTCCTCTTTCTAAAGGCCTAATAACCAGCGCAATCAGTAGAATTTGCAAACACCCTAACATCATCCAATCGAGTCCAACATTTGCCTCGTCCGCATATTCCATCATGCTTAAGTTATAGAGTAATGGCAATAACCCTTGTTGCATCAACCATTCGTGAATCATATCGTATAAATTAATCATCATTAACCCACACGATTTGCCAAAGTCTCAAAACAAAATCCCTTTGCTTTAAGTCCTTGAATTAAGGGTTGAAGTACTACAGGAGCCCAAGGATCTTTGCGTGACCAAATACCTAGATGCGCCATAGTAATATCCCCATCTTTAAGATTGTCTAATGCGCTCTGTAACAAGACAGCATTTGGATAAGCACTTGAGGATAGTTCATCTCCTAAAAATCCAGCCTTAGCCCAAGCAATATGCTTATATCCGCAAGCTTTAGCCATTGCGATATACATTGGAGAAGTTTTACCACCCGGCGCCCTCCAAATTTTATCTAAACTACGCCCCGTTAGATCTTTAAATCGCTGGTCAGCACCTTGTATGTTTTGACAAACTTGCTCTTGACCTATGGTTTGTAATTTACCTGCGTGTGGACCAAATTGTGATTGAACAATAACTTTATTTGACCCAGCATCTTTTTTCCAATAAGTGTGGTGCAAGGTATGACTTCCAAAAGCATGACCCTCATTTATCCGCGAGAGCCAAAAATTTTTCCAAGATGCATCTAAGGAAAAATCATTGTGCGAGGTTTTTTCACTAGCCACAAAGAAAGTGGCTTTAACCTGTTCTTGTTGCAAGATATCAGCCACTTGCTGTGCCACTGACATGTTGCCTGTATCAAATGTTAAGAAAATGGTTTTGTCACAACCGACACCAGCACTGGCTGTTGGCATCATCATCCAACAAATCGTCATACAAAATAATGCTCGTAAAATCGTTAACCCAGAGCATCTGCGCATACATTCACTCCCAACCAGCATTTGGAGAGAAGAAGACCCCATGTGGACTCTTACCGACAGGAATAATAGTTTCTAGCTTAAGCGATGCAATGTTAATCACGCCAACTTTCTTAGAAAAACGAAAGGTGACCCATAGCTCTTTCCCATCCGGTGTAATGTCCATGCAGTCTGGACCAGAGGGTAGCCCCTTAATATCATTTATTTTTTCTAAAGTCTGCATATCCAGCAAACTAATCGTTGAATCAACTCGATTCGTTACAAACACATGACGTTGGTCACCCAGAGGTCTAAAGTTGTGCGCACCTCGTCCAGTTTTAATTTGCTTGATTTCTTTTTTAAGACGCCAATCAATGACTTGCACAGCGTCCGAACCGGTTAATCCCACCAGTAGATATTTATCTCCCGGCGTCATCCAAATCCCTGCGGGGGTCTTTCCTGTTGGCATTTTCCACAAGAGCGTCTGTGTTGTCAGATCAATCGCAGCTAATTCATCGGAATCTTGTAAAGTTAAAAAGGCTACTTTACTATCACTTGAAAAAGCAATATGGCTCGGCGTTTCAGATAACTTTAAAGTCTTTAATAATTGCAGTTCTTGACGATCGGCCGCATAAATATCCAACCGATTTAAACGGTTCCCGGCTACTACAAACCATTTTTTGTCAGGCGAATATCCAATTTGATAGGGATCAATAATATTACTTACTTTTTTAATCATTTCGCCGGACAAAGCATCTACAATCACCACATTATTACCGGCAGCATTGGCTACCAGTAAACTTTTTTTATCTGGCATCAGCATGAGGTGATGCGGCTCTTTACCAACCGAGTAGGTCTTTTTTACCTTTCGAGTCTCCATATCAATGAGGCTAATACTCGCAGCTCCAGAATTGAGAACAATCGCGGTTTTGGGTGAAGTCATCCCCGCATCGGTCGCCATTCCAGAAACCTTGGCTTGGATATTATTGACGTAAGAAAATTCCGAAGGTTTGCTCACACCATGATTCAAGACTTCAGCATTTAGAGATGATGCGCCAAAAAGACTAAACATTAAGATGCAATAAGGTAAGTTTTTGAGTTTCATGGTTCTATTTTACGACGTTGTTATTGAAACGTTCACGTTCTCATACTTTCAAGTATCTTTTGCAAACGTTTAACGGACATGGGTACAGGCGTCTTTAACTCCTGAGCGTATAAAGCAATCCTTAATTCTTCTAATTGCCACCTAAAATCCATTAAACGGGACTCTTCTAATTGACCCTCTGTCCTCTGCGCTTGAAGCAACTTTTGCCAACCTCTTGCTAATTCATGCCACTCCTTTTGAGATTCTTGATCACGAACCAAATTAGTTCTTAATTTATCTATCCTTAAAATAATCCCTTTGATATACCTAGGTATATGTACGAGTTGCTCATAAGGGGTCTTTGCTAAAAATTCTTCATAGATCAGACCTTCAAGCTGCTTATTGATGTCGTGATAGGCTTCTTGGTTAATGGTTCTTGCCTGTGGAATTTTTTTCTGTACATCATGAAATGCCTGCAAACTAGCCAGAACATGTCGTGTGATTTCTTGTGCGATCAGGGATAACTTTCCTTTTGCCGCTTGGATACGTTCATTAAACACTTTTGGATCATTAGGCAGGGGGAGAAATAAACAGGAGCGCTCTAATGCTAAATTGAGTATTTGCTGAGCCAATTTGTCAGTTGATCCAATCGACATAAATAACAATCCACATTCTCGAAGCCCCGGTAATTGTTTTTGTAAGGCCTTAATCGTGTCTTTAAGAGCTATTGCAAACAAGCGACGTACTCCTAAAAAATGCAATTGACGCGCCATTCGAACATCATCAAATACTTCAATTTCACAAAAGCTTTGATGGTCAACTAAGGCAGGGTATCCAAATAATTTTTGCTTACCTCGCCTAATTTCTAACATTTCAGGCAATTCTCCAAAGCTCCATTCAGAAATCGGATTGGATTCAAGGGTTACCACAGGCGCTATTTTTTCATCCCCCCCCGTAATGAGCATTTCATGAGAACTTTGGTTTAACGAAGACGTCATCATTTGAGGAATGATCTCTGCAGCTGATTCTTGAAAAATCTCTCTTGCCTGTTGGGAGTATTGCGTTCTAAGTCGACTTAAATTTCGATCTAACTCTAAGTGACGACCGTGCTCATCTAGTAATCTAAAATTCATTAAAGCATGTGGCGGAATGTTTTCTGGACGAAAATCACTGCGATGAATCACAATTTGCGTTTGCTCACGAATGTATAGCATCAACTCATCTAAAAGATCTCCCACCCCAAATCTTTCAGAATTCAATAAATGATCGACAAAATTTTTGGCAAATTGCGGTAAAGGCACGCAATGACGTCTCAGTTTTTGAGGAAGTGATTTGAGATAGAGGTGAATTTTTTCTTCACATAATCCCGGCACAAGCCATTCACATCGCCGAGCATCAATTTGATTCAATATCGCTAAGGGAACCATTAATGTAACCCCATCCTTAGGGCTACCCGGTTCAAAATGGTAAGTCAGCGATAATTCAGAGCCTGCCATATGAAGCACTTTGGGATAACGGTCTAATGTCACCCCAGCTGCCTCATGACGCATCAGATCTGTTTTATTAAGCTTTATTGCCTCAATATGACCTTTATCTTTTTTCAGCCAATCTTGTAAAGTTATTCGACTTAAAACACTATCTGGCAAATGATGGTTATAAAACTCAAATAGAATCGTGTCATCTACAAGTACATCTTGTCTTCTTGACTGATGCTCTAATTTTTCAATCTGTTTAATTAACTGTTGGTTATGCCAGTAAAAAGAAAATGTCTGACCCCATTCTTTTTGCGCTTGATGAGTATCCGCATTTCCAAATAAAGCGCCCTCGACCAATGCCCTTTGAATAAAGAGTTGTCGCGCCTCCTCCGGGTTTTGGGGAGAAAAACGAATTTTTCGACCGTGATAGATCGGCAATCCATAAAGCGAGCCTTGCTCATGCGCCATGATCTCCCCCGGCCGCGAATCCCAGAAAGGCTCACTCCAGGTTCTAATGAGACGATGCTGGGCAATTCTTTCGACCCAAGTGGGCTCAATTTTTGCAAGTGTTCTTGCAAATAATCGATGAGTTTCTACCAACTCAGCAGCAACAAACCAAGCCCCTACTTTTTTTCCAATGGTTGATCCTGGCCAAAGCGAAATTTTGATTCCCCTAGCCCCTTCAAAAACTCCTTCATCTTCTGATTTTTTACCTAGATTTCCTAACAGTCCCGTCAAAAGAGAGACGTGGACTTGTTCATAAGTGGCCGCTAAGGTGTTTTCTTTCCACCCCTGCTCCGTGAGTAATCGATGCAACTGACCATGCACATCTCGCCATTCACGCATCCGCCTCATTGAGATAAATTTACTCTTGCATAATTGATCTAACTTACGCTGGCTATGCTGATGAGTTAATTCTTCCTGATACCAATCCCAAAGTTTGACAAAGCTTAAAAATTCCGACTGTTCATGTGCAAATTGTTTGTGCGCATTATCAGCAGCTTGTGCATACTCAAGGGGTCTATCTTTAGGATCTTGACAAGCGAGGGCCGTACAAATAATTAAAACTTCCCTAACAGCAATATTCTCTTTTGCAGCAAGCAACATTCTGCCAACCCGAGGGTCAAGTGGCAAACTAGCCATTTCTTTTCCGAGTGGCGTTAATTGAACCTCTCTACCCAGATCGGTCTGCACCGATTCAATCGCACCTAACTCTTCTAATAATTGCACACCATCACTGATGGCTCGTCCGAGTGGAGCTTGAATAAATGGAAAATCATTAATTCGACCTAGATGTAAACTGGCCATTCGCAAAATAACTGCAGCTAGAGAACTCCTCAGTATCTCTGGATCAGAATATGCAGGTCTTGATTGAAAGTCTTCTTGACTATATAAACGAATACATATTCCGTCAGCAACCCGACCACATCGCCCTGCCCTTTGATTGGCAGCCGCTTGTGAGATAGCTTCAATTTGCAACTGCTCTACCTTATTGCGATATGAGTAGCGTTTTACCCGAGCAAGCCCAGCATCGACGACAAACCGAATCCCAGGAACAGTCAGAGATGTTTCAGCCACATTAGTGGCCAACACGATACGCCTACCATGATTCATCGAAAATACTCGCTCTTGCTCCGCTACAGATTGCCTTGCAAATAAGCTCAAAACTTCTGGATGAAATCGTTGATTTAATACATGGTCTTTTCTAATGGCTTCTGCACAATCCCTAATTTCTCGCTCACCAGGTAAAAAAACCAAAATATCCCCCGCTCCCTGAACCCCCTGTCCCCAAAGCTCACCAATCGCATCCACCACAGCTTCATTGAGCTCTTTGGATTCTTTCTCACGATTTTTTTTGACAGAAATATCTTGTAAAGGTTGATACCTAATCTCGACAGGAAATAGTCTGCCACTGACTTCAATAATCGGTGCAGCATGTGACTGAGTTTTAAAGTGCTCAGCAAAGAGTGAAGCATCAATCGTTGCTGAAGTGATAATGATCTTCAAATCAGGTCGCTTAGGAAGTATTTGACGCAAGTACCCTAACAAAAAATCAATGTTTAAACTGCGCTCATGAGCCTCATCAATGATGATGGTGTCATAAGCCATTAACAAAGGATCATGCTGTGTCTCAGCGAGTAAGATCCCATCCGTCATCAATTTAATAGAGGCCGTGGAGCTTGTTTTATCAGAAAAACGGACTTGATAACCCACATGCTGACCAATAGTTGACTTAAGCTCCTGAGCAATTCTTTTAGCTGTTGATGTGGCAGCGATCCTTCTGGGCTGAGTATGACCAATCAATTTGCCAGTTCCATTGGCCCTACCTCGCCCCATTTGCAAGCAAATTTTGGGCAACTGTGTTGTTTTACCTGAACCTGTCTCACCACAGACAATAATCACTTGAGACTGCGTAAGCGCAGCCATAATCCTCTCCCGTTGACCAGAAACTGGCAAGCTTTCGGGAAATTCGAGATAAATGTCTGATTTTTCCAACTGAGATGGGTTGTTTTTACCGTTAAGTTTCATTTGCACCCTATAATTTTCGCTTATGTCGATAAATCCTTCCCAAAACCCATTAATCTCCGATGATAACTCTGCGGATACTTTTCCATTTGTGAGTTGGCTAAGAACAGTCGCTCCCTACATTCACTCATTTCATGGGAAAACTTTCGTTATCGCATTTGCCGGTGAACTAGCTACAGATAGCGAACTCGAGAATTTAGTCGAGGATATCGCAATGCTTCATGCCATGGGAATGCGTATTGTTCTCGTGCATGGATCGCGGCCACAAATTCAAGAACAGTTGAGTTTACATAATATTGAAGCTCGCTACGGTACTGGCCAAATGTTAGGTTACCGGATCACTGACCCCAAAACGATGGAATGCGTTAAAGAGGCTGTCGGTGAATTACGTCTTGATATCGAGGCATGCTTTAGCCAAGGTCTGCCAAATACCCCTATGGCGGGATCAAGAATATCCGTGATCTCTGGAAACTTTATTACTGCACGCCCAGTCGGAGTTGTAGAGGGCGTGGATTTTATGCATACCGGTCTTGTACGTAAGGTTGATCATGAATCAATCGAAATGTCCCTTGATCACAATAAGATTGTTTTGCTCTCTCCTCTTGGATTTTCTCCTACAGGACAGGCATTTAACCTGGCCTATGAAGATGTTGCCTGTTCAACAGCAACCGCTCTGAAAGCAGATAAATTAATTTTCTTGTCCAGCGTACATTCACTTCATGATGAGTTCGGTGAAAAAATTGTTGAAATCGCACTACCTGAACTCGCCAAGTATCTCGGGGAAAATGGACTGCCACCGGGTGATTTAAGATCACTTCTATTTACCGCCTCTCGGGCCATTAAGCTCGGCGTCAGTCGAGTTCATCTGCTGCCTCACAACCGTGATGGTGCTGTTCTCGAAGAGCTATTCACCCATGATGGCGTGGGAACGATGATTGTTGCCTCAGATATTGAAAATCTTCGTGAAGCCACTATTGATGATGTCGGGGGTATTTTGCAAATTATTTCTCCACTCGAGGAAGAAGGAGTTCTTGCCCCTAGAGGACGCGCCATGATTGAGAGAGATATTTCGAGCTTTTCAGTAATCGAGCATGACCATGTTATTTTTGGTTGCGCTGCACTTTTCCCCTTTGAAAACGGCATAGGAGAGCTTGCTTGCCTAGCCGTTGATCCAGATACTCAAGGTTCAGGAGACGGCGAAAGACTACTCAAACGGGTCGAAGCCCGCGCTAAAGAACTACATATTAAAAAGTTATTTGTTCTTACAACACGAACTGAACATTGGTTTCTAAAACGCGGCTTTGTAAAATCAAACGTAGAAGATTTACCAAAAGGTCGTCGCTCTCATTACAATTGGGATCGTAAATCGATGGTTCTAATGAAAACACTTTAATTAAGGTTGGTATGGCACGCATGGTTCAATGTATTAAATTAAACAAAGAAGCTGAAGGTTTAGATTTTGCCCCAGTCCCTGGAGATCTAGGAAAAAAGATTTGGCAAAGTGTTTCCAAGGAAGCTTGGGCCGATTGGTTAAAGCAACAAACAATGTTGATTAACGAAAATCGACTTAATATGGCTGATGCTCGTGCACGTCAATACTTACTCAAGCAAACGGATAAACATTTCTTTGGCGATGGTGCAGATGCAGCTGTAGGATTTGTTCCCGAAGCTTAATCCTTGAACTCTTGATGAGTGACTCCTAAAGAGTTACTCATCAGCAGAATATCAGCTTTGCGCCTTGCAAAAATACCATTACATATCACCCCAGGTATTTGATTAATCCAAGATTCTAACTCCGCTGGCTTATCGATTCTCAGTCCGTGAACATCTATAATCCACGCAGCATTGTCAGTCATAAAAGTTTTTTGAGTATCCCCTTTTTGAACTCGTAAAGTGATGCGAGCTCCTAAAGCTGTTAATTCTCGACTGACCTGCTGATAAGCAAGAGGAATGACTTCTACTGGTAATGGAAAAGCCCCTAAGGTCTTAACAGCTTTTGTATCATCACAAATACAGATAAAAGTCTTTGCTAATTGAGCAATAATTTTCTCACGCGTCAATGCCCCACCGCCTCCTTTGAGCATATTACCTTGTGGATCAATCTCGTCTGCGCCATCCACGTAGACAGGAAGAAATTCAATATCATTGGCCTGCATCAACACAAAGCCGTGTTTTTCTAAACGAGCAGCACTGGCCTCTGAACTCGATACAGCACCTGCAAATAGCTCGCGATGTGGTGCTAAAGCATCTATAAAGAGGTTAGCTGTAGACCCTGTACCAATACCAATCACAAACGGGATATTTTTCGGGTGACTCTTGACCATATTTAATACTTCTTTAACGGCTTCTTGTGCAACAAGGGCTTTAAGTTCGTCTTGATTCATTGGTTTAACCATGATGATGTTTTTATGAATTTTAATAAATAGGATTTCAATATAATGATTATGAAGCTAAAATTTGATTATGAACCTACTTGAACAACTAAAAAAAGTAACAGATGTGGTGGCTGATACTGGCGATTTTGTCAGAATGCATGAATACGCCCCTAAAGATGCCACTACCAATCCCTCTTTGATCTTAAAAGCATCACTCCAATCTGAGTATCAAGAATTAATCTCGAAGGTCAAAAAGGATCACCCTGGCGTTACCCACGATGAACTAGTCGATCACTTATTGGTGGCATTTGGTTGCGAGATCCTAAAAATTGTCCCCGGTCGTGTCTCGACCGAGATCGATGCCAAACTGTCGTTCGACATCGAAGAAACTGTCATGCGGGGACGTCATTTAATTGATTTGTATAAAGCTAAAGGCATAGACACTAATCGTGTTCTTATTAAAATCGCATCCACCTGGGAAGGAATTCAATCAGCACGAATCCTTCAAAATGAAGGGATCAATTGTAACCTCACCCTCCTATTCAATCTCCCTCAAGCTATTGCTTGTGCAGACGCCAAGGTTAAACTCATCTCTCCATTTATCGGCAGAATTACAGATTGGTATAAAAAAAGTGCGGGAGAATTTTGGAATGAGACACAAAACAGTGGGCTATTAGACCCCGGAGTTAAATCTGTCACAGGCATCTATAACTATTTTAAATATTTCGATATAAAAACAGAAATCATGGGGGCTAGCTTTAGAAATATTGAACAAATTAAAGCTTTAGCAGGTTGCGATCTGCTCACCATTAGCCCAGAACTTTTAGAAATTCTTAAAAATACCGAAAGTGAACTAACAACTCAACTCAACTCTTTACAGGCAAAAAATCTTAGCTTTGAAAAGATATCTCTGGATGAAAAACAATTCCGAAAAGCAATGAATATTGATCCAATGGCATCTGAAAAACTTTCCGAAGGTATTCGTAATTTTTCAGTAGATACCGATAAACTAATTACATTTTTAAGCCAGTAAATTTCCCTTGAGTGGACTCTAATTGAACACCATGAGTCCCTCCATCAACCCGAATAAAGTATTTAGTCGACTTACCCTGCCCTAATGTAAAGAGCACATCGTATTGAACTAATTGCTCTTGCCATCCCCATAAACTTACCTTGAGATGCCCTAGCCTAAGTGATATCAGGCAAGAGCAAATCCATAGATAGCGATAAATTTGGCCAATCTTTGTTTTGCCAAAGGAGTTGTTTTAGATCTGTCATAAGCCGTATTTTATAAAATACGGCTTATATTTTAATAATTCTGACTATTTCTTCATTCTTTGGCGTCTTGCTTCATATAAACAAACACCACTTGCAACCGATACATTAAGGCTCTGTACCCCACCCATCATCGGAATACTGACTAATTCATCGCAGGTTTCCTGGGTTAAGCGTCGCATTCCTTCACCTTCGGCACCCATTACTAAAGCAATCGGACCAGATAAGTCAATGTCATAGATCGTTTTTTCAGCAATATCAGTCGTACCAACAACCCACACCCCTGCATCTTGCAACTCTCGAATCGCCCTGGCTAAATTAGTAACAGCAACAAAGGGCATTGTTTCTGCAGCGCCACTCGCAACCTTACTAACGGTTGTATTGAGTTGTGCTGACCGATCCTTGGGAACAATAATGGCATCTGCACCTGCACCATCTGCAACTCGAAGACATGCGCCCAGGTTATGTGGATCAGTAACACCGTCCAAAATCAACAACAAAGCTTTTTGATTGCCAATCGTATCGAGTAATTCCGGAATGGTTCTAGCTACCGCTGCAGGCTCAGCAAATGCAACGACCCCCTGATGCTTGTCGTGCCCAGCTAATTGCCGTAGGCGCTCTGTATCAGCTTGGTGGAGCCTTCTCCCCAAAACCTCCTGAGCTGTTTCTATAAAGTCTTTCATGCGACGATCTCGTCTTGAAAGATCGTAGTAAACCGTCTTTAAACTATCAGGAGCCTGACGAATGCGCGCAATCACCGCATGAAAACCAATCAATATTTGTTGTTGCATTATTTTCTACTCCGAGCCTTCGCACGAACTGCACCTGAGCTCGGCGATGCTTTTTCTACTGATTTTCGCTTTGCATTACTAGCAGCCTTGGGTTTATTGCCTGCCCTAGAAGTTGCTTTTTTAGGAGAACCCACCTTCATACCCCCAACTTTTGGAGCTTTTTCAGGAGGACGACTATGTTTAGGCGCAGCCTTTTTATTTGGCCTACCCGAATCATCCATCGTCACAGGAGGACTAAAGCGTCCTCGATCTTGAGTATTTTTAACTAGACTAAATTCAATTTTTCGAGCATCTAAATCAACCCGACTAACTAAGACATGAACGCGATCCCCTAAACGATATCTAATTCCAGTCCTCTCGCCACGCAATTCTTGGCGAACCTCATCGTAGTTGTAATAGTCACCACCTAATTCTGAGATATGAATTAAACCTTCAACATACAAGGTCTCTAGCTGAACGAATAACCCAAATGTTGTCGCACCTGTAATCGTGCCAGCAAATTCTTGTCCCAAACGATCTCGCATGAAAAAGCATTTAAGCCACGTCTCTACATCACGCGAAGCCTCATCAGCTCGCCTTTCATTAGCTGAACAATGCACACCAAGTTGTGCCCAAGCTGCGATATCAGCACCATCAGAGGCAGATTTTCGGCGATTACGTGCAGTTTTTTGAGCGGGCTCAGGAGAGGCATTCTTCCGAGATGTGTTGTCGGCTATATTCTTTTTAACTAAAGCTGCATTGACACGACCAGGGCCATTTTTAGGCATCGCTAAGTTCAACGGCACATCTTCAGGAATCGTTGGTTTGTAATTCTTTTTAGCCAAGATAGCTTTAATCGTTCTATGAACTAATAAATCCGGATATCTTCGTATAGGACTCGTGAAATGCGTGTAGGCGGGATAAGATAATCCAAAATGACCTAGGTTTTCGGGTTGATAAACCGCTTGCTGCATCGACCGCAAGATAACAGTTTGTAACATTCCCGCATCTGGTCGAGATTTAATGCTTGTAATCAGCTTTGCATAGTCCATCGGACGCGGTTTAGTCCCGCCCTCAAGTGATAAACCTGCTGAACGCAAGACATCCCGCAAAGCATTTACTTTTTCAATGGTGGGCTCTCCGTGAACTCTAAAAAGACCAAGATGGTTTTTATCGCCAATAAAATTAGCAGCGCATACGTTTGCAACTAACATGCATTCTTCAATCAAACGATGCGCATCATTTCTAACTCTTGGCTCAATTCTTTCAATTTTTCCAAATTCATTACTAATGATTTGAGTTTCAGTTGTATCAAAATCAATCGCCCCTCTTTTTTCACGTGAGACTTTGAGCGTTTGGAAAAGACGATAAAGATTTTGTAAATGCGGTTTTTGTTGGGCATATTTTACAGATTCTGGCCCATTGGTATTACTAAGTATTTCCCACACAATGTTATAAGTGAAGCGCTGAACGGAATGCATAATCGCGGGATAAAATTGATAAGCCTGAACAATCCCTTTAGCATCCACAACAGCATCACAGACCATACACAAACGATCAACACCTGGCTTTAATGAACATAAGCCATTTGAGATTTTCTCTGGCAACATCGGTATAACACGCCGAGGAAAATAAACTGAAGTCCCCCTACGTATAGCATCTGAGTCAAGTGGATGTCCAGGTTTAACGTAATGCGAGACATCTGCAATGGCTACAATCAAACGCCATGCTTTGCCACCTTCAAAAGTCATCGGTTCGCAATAAACTGCATCATCAAAATCGCGTGCGTCTTCACCATCAATCGTCACTAATGGAATATCTCGTAAATCCACACGCTCTTCTAAGTCTTCTTCACGAACCTCATCTGGTAAGGCCGCAGCTTCTTTAAGAGTTGCAGCAGTAAATTCGTGAGGTACACCATACTTACGAACTGCAATTTCAATTTCCATCCCAGGATCATCAATCTCACCTAAGACTTCAACAACACGACCCACCGCTTGACGATAACTGTCGGGATAGTCAATGATTTCTACAGAAACAACTTGGCCTAGCTTAGCATTGAGATGTCCCTTGGGAGGAATCAAAATATCGTGAGAGATCCGCTTATCCTCAGGTGCAACAATTAATACGCCATTTTCATTGAGCAACCTGCCAATAACATGTCTATTTGCGCGTTCAATCACTTCTGCAATTTGCCCTTCAGGACGACCCCTACGATCCGTCCCTAGCACTTTCACTAAGACACGGTCACCGTGCATGACTCGCGCCATTTCTCGTTCTGATAGAAATATATCTAATAGCCCATCATCAGGAATTACGAAGCCAAAGCCATCTCGATGCCCTTGAACTGTTCCTAAGCGATCATCTTTTTTCGCGTGAATTGTAGTGGATTTGGGTGGTGCTGGATTATTCATCATTCAGGCGATAATTGTTCTTCATAACCATAATTTAACCCATTTGAAAGACATTTATGATTAATCGAGTAGTTCTGGATACAAATATCCTGCTCGATCTTCTTCATTTTGAAAATCCTGATCTAAATCAATTGCGTCAAGACCTCGATCATGGCAGCATCATTTCGTATACAAATACACTCATTCTTGAGGAATTTGCCGAAGTCATCGCCCGCCCAGCCTTTAAAAATAACGCTGATAAAGTCGCAACCCTCATCCAAAAATCTCAACACCTTTCACAATTGGTTGATGATGTTTTACCTAAAGCACCTTTAAAGTGCAAAGATCGGGATGATCAAATATTTATCAATTTAGCTTTTCATCTGGCGCCTTGTTCTTTAATCAGCAAAGATAATGAGGTACTCCGATTAGCAGGACGCGCCAAACCGTATCAAGTCGAAATTCTAAAAATCTGGAACAGATAAGTTTTTGTAACACTTATTATAAAAAGTAGGCTTTTTTCCGATTTTTAGACTAGACGATAGTAATGCAACTCTTCAAACAAATATGCATAGTTAAGACTACACTCATAGAAATCAATTAAGGGTAAAATAGCTAAGTGCCCAGGTGGCGAAATTGGTAGACGCACCAGCTTCAGGTGCTGGCGATCGTAAGGTTGTGGGGGTTCGAGTCCCTTCCTGGGCACCACATATTCATCTGCATGGACTGCCCCATAAAAGTTAGACACTTTAATTAGACCGCCAAGCTTTTACAAACGGGCGTTAACTGAAGAGGTTTTATTTTTGATTCCCAAACACCTTCTTAAAGGTTCTTTACTTAGCGTCTAGCCATGTCTTAGTCAAGTCATCATTTCGCTCTAAGGCGTCATATATTTCTCTTATGAGACCACTATCCACAACCTTTGCCGCAAAGAATTTGCTTAGCAAGTCATGTCCATGCCAAATTGGCATCTTAAAATCGATAGCTAACATATGAAGTTCAACATCATCAGACACAACAATCGCCTGCCTGACTGAAGCAAAAGCAAGCACTTCGCAATCGGCGTTTCCAGGCGGTGCGCGCCCACTAATTAGATAGTCATGTAGATGAGCTTGAATATGCCCATTAAAATTAGGGTGCAAAGCCCCCTGCTTGGCACGCCTAAAACTTTAAATTCAAGCTTACTCAATACGTTTTATAAGGTAAAAACTTACCCGACAACACAACTTGAACACGGTCACCCTTAGGATCTGGTTCTCTAACAATGTCCATGGAGAAGTCAATTGCACTCATAATTCCATCCCCGAACTCTTCATGAATGAGCTCTTTAATCGTCACACCATACACGCTGACAATTTCATACCAGCGATAAATCAAAGGATCCGTTGGTACTGCTGTAGGTAAAGATCCTTTGTAGGGAACAATCTGCAACCAAGCAATCGCTTCGTCACTCAATCCAAAAATCTCGCCAATGATTTGCGCTTGAGCTTTATCAAATGTCATTTGCCCAAGACAACCAGCAGTTACCCACTCTTTTGAATGACCAACAGCTTTTGCAACGTCGGCCCACTTAATCCCTTTAGCAACCTTACTCGAAATGATCATCTTAGTTACTTCGTTACGATCTGAAATCATATTTCCCCCTTTAAGTGTTAACGATATTTTTATGTTAAATCAATCCTAAACCTGGCGAGACATCCCTTGCATGATCATTTGGCCCTAATCGATCGCGCTCAATCACTGACCTTCTTACTAAAAAATCAAGTAAGTGATTTCTGATCAAATAAAACTGCTCATCGTGATGTATCGTTTCCCGCGTCCTATTCCTAGGCATCGTATTACGAACAATCTCAACTACCTTTGCACGAGGACCATTGCTCATTAATAAGATTTTATCCGCCAGAAGAATCGCCTCATCTACATCATGCGTAATCATAAATACAGTTTGTTGTGTTGTTCGACAAATCTTCAAGAGCTCATCTTGTATTACCCCTCTTGTCAAAGCATCTAATGCTCCAAAGGGCTCATCCAAAAGCAACATCTTAGGCTCAATTGAAAATGCTCGAGCTATACCTACCCTTTGTTTCATTCCACCAGAAAGCTCAGATGGCTTTTTGAAGGCAGCCGCTTCTAAACCAACAAGTTCAATAGATTCATATGCCTGCTCTTGAATCTTGGCTCGACCCCAATCAGGGTGCCTAGACTTTACTGCAAACGTAATATTTTGCAACACTGTGAGCCAGGGCATCAAAGCATGTCCCTGAAATACGACGCCTCGATCAAGACTTGGTCCATTAATTTGTCTATCTGCCATCATGGCGTAACCATTTGTAGGCTCCTCTAAACCAGCAAGAATATTTAAGATCGTTGTCTTTCCGCAACCGGAATGTCCAATAATGCATACAAATTCACCTGCATCAATCGAAAAGTGAACATTTTCAAATACCGCAGGCTGATCAGCTGAGTATTGTTTAGACAAGCCCTCAACTCTGATGAAGCTTTTATGGTTAATCGACATACGTTACTTTTTTTTGTAATACAGCAAAGCCCATATCAAGACTCATTCCTACAATGCCAATCATTAAAATAGCAAATAGAACACTAGATAAGGATAAGTTGTTCCACTCATTCCATACAAAGTAACCTATACCAGTACCCCCAACTAACATTTCGGCAGCCACAATCACTAACCAAGCAATCCCCATGGAAATTCTCATTCCAGTCAGTATGGTGGGCAAAGCGGCTGGCAGAATAACTAGTAACGCTTTACGAAGGGGAGAAACCTCTAATGTTTTTGCAACATTTAACCATTCTTTTCTAACAGACGCTACACCAAATGCAGTATTAATTAACATGGGCCAAATAGAACAAATAAAAATCACAAAAATACCTGAAATCGATGAATCTTTGATCGTATAAAGCGCTATAGGCATCCAAGCCAACGGTGAAATAGGTTTAAGCACTTGAATAAATGGATTAAGTGCTCGATAAATTAATGGTGACATGCCAATCATAAAACCCAAAGGCACTCCTACAACCAATGCCAACATAAAACCTAATGCCACTCGAGCCAATGAAAAAGAAATTTGTATACCAATTCCTTTGTCATTAGGCCCATGATCATAAAATGGATCTTTGAGTTGCTCAACTGCTTTATTTAAAAATTCTTTAGGTGTGGGAAAACCATTCGTCTTATGAGCAGAAGATTTTCCCATCAGTGCAGCATACTCAGCATCTTGACTACTGTTAACAGCGTTTACTGATTTACTTGTGCTGGTCTGCCATACCGCCAATATAAAAAGAAAAATAACAAGCGACAAGAAAAATGCCTTAACTGCAAATAATTTACTTTTCATTGGGTGTCATCTTTTTTCCTTAATTCAACTTAGAAATCGCAAATGATTTTGAATAAGTATCAGATTTAGCAGGGTCATATTCCTTACCCATGACTTTGAATTTTTTATACCCTTTCTTCGCAGCTTCTGGGATAGAAATGTCCATCTCAGCCATATATTTCTTTGCATCCGTCAGCAAAAAGACCTTTTCAGCAATATCGTTATAGTTAATATCGCCTTTGATATACCCCCAACGTTTCATTTGCGTCAGCATCCATGTAGCCATTGAATACCAAGGAACAGGGTCAAAGTTGGCGCGTTCAGGTACATTAAGAATATTGCCTAAACCATCCGCAAATTTTCCAGTTAATACCTGGTTTAAAACAATCTCAGGTTGGTTCAAATAATTTTGCGGCGAAATCACCTTCGCAATTAATGCCCTATCTTTGGAATTACTTGCCATTGCTGAAGCTTGCAAAACTGCTCGGTATAGTGCTGCAAAGGTATTAGGATTTTGTTTAATAAACTCCTCTGAAGTGCCAAATGCACAACATGGATGACCATCCCAAATTTCTTTAGAAAGAATATGAATAAAGCCTACCTCGTCATATACAGCGCGTTGGTTAAAAGGATCAGGCCCCAAAAAACCATCAATGTTTCCCGCCCTTAAATTAGCAACCATCTCAGGTGGAGGTGTTACTCGAATTTGCACATCTTTATCAGGGTCTATGCCATGCTCAGCCAAGTAATAACGTAGCAAAAAATTATGCATAGAGTATTCAAACGGGACGGCAAATTTAAATCCTTTCCACTGCTTTGGATCTCTTTTATCTTTATGGTTGACATGTAAAGTAATCGCTTGACCATTTGTATTTTGAATCGAAGCCACCCGCATTTGGTTTGGCTGAGAACCTAAGCCCATCGACATCGCTATAGGCATTGGTGATAAAAAATGAGAAGCATCGTGTTCTTTATTGACCATCTTATCGCGTATTAAAGCCCACCCAGCAGTTTTATTTAAAGTAACATTTAATCCCTGCTTTTTATAAAAACCGAGTGGATCAGCCATAATCAACGGAGCTGCACAAGTGATTGCAATAAATCCAATTTTTAAATCTTTTTTTTCTAAACTTCCTGTCTTATCCTGTGCCATCGCTTGCATCGCACCAATGGGCAATACACTTGAAATCGCTGACATTGCAGTTCCCATACCAACAGCTTTAATAAAGGAACGACGAACGTTCTCATTTGGAAATAAAGCTTTAACTAGCGTAGCTTCAATAAAATCATTGTTTAATTTTTCTGTAGTGAGGGACTCTTGATGCTCAGACTCAGAGACATGTGCTCCACATGAACACCCTGTGAATAATCCGCCATTAAGTTCAAAAGGTTTATATCTATTACTCATTCTTTAGCCTTTATGTCTATAAATAGATGCAGATATCTTTTATTCATTAGACATGAGGACACTCTAGGCTTTCTTGATGAGTTGCACCAAAAATGTGCGTCAGCATTTATTCTTTGATGTCAATGAAACATGATTAATCATAGTGAGGACATTCGTTGATTACCTATCCTCAATATTAATCAAGCAATTGAATTCATTGAATTAAATTACTAATAAAATAAGGAGTGTAAGATATAAGCTATAAATAATAAGGGGTTAGACTATGCTTGCACCCAATAATAATTGCTCACAATGTGTTCTGGGTCAATTTTGTCTGCCCGTCGGCCTGTCTGCCAGCGATTCTGATCGAATCGATGAACTAATCAATGTTCGCACTCCTCTTAAAAAAGGGGACTATCTTTACAGACAAGGTACTGAATTAGAGTTTTTATATAACCTGCGCTATGGCGCACTAAAATCAGAATTCTCAGTTGTAAGTGGGAATAATCAAGTGATTGGTTTTCATCTCCCTGGGGAACTATTAGGTGTCGATGGAATAGCAGAACACATCTACCAATCTAATGCCATTGCCCTTGAAGATTCAGTCGTTTGTGTGGTCCCATTTTCTGAGCTAGAAACTCTTTCTCATGAAATTCCTAACTTACAACGCCATCTTAATCGGGTCATGAGCCGCGAAATCTATCAAGATCATCGTCACTCTCATTTACTCGGAACCCTAAATGCTGAAGAAAAATTTGCATGTTTGTTGATTAACTTTTTTGAGAGATTTCAACAACGTGGACATCCTAGTCAAACGATTGATCTTCCAATGTCAAGGGAGGATATGGCGAGTTATCTTGGTATTCAAATTGAAACTCTAAGTAGAGTCATCTCTCGCTTCGTCGAGAGACAACTTATCACGATCAAACAACGCCATGTTGAAATCATCGATCTTGCAAAGTTAAAAAAGGTCGCTGAAAATTCAGTTTAATTTTTAGGATTCAAAGAGGCCAAATAATAAGCAACTGCATTGATTTCATCAAGTGTTAAAAGGTGTATTACCTCTTTCATGACCGCGCCACGAGGTCGCTGTTCGGTTTTGGTAAACACTTCAATTTGTTTGATAATGTAATCAGAATGTTGTCCTGCTAAACGAGGAATTTCTCTACGACCCTGAGCATTTTTACCATGGCATGCTGTACATGCAATTACACCCTGCTCAGATTTTCCCCATAAGAAAATCTTCTCACCACGAGCAATCATTTCTTCAGAATCGGTTCCCTTACCTTGCATGGGGACCTGTTCAGAGAAGTATGTAGCGATTTCATCTATTTGAGCTGTCGTTAAATGAGTAAACCCCCACATATATTTAATACCTAATTGATCCTTACGCTGATGACTTTTGAAATCCGATAATTGCACAATCAGGTAATCTTTTTGTTGCCCAGCTAATTTAGGATATTTCGAAGAAATAGATTCACCAGTGACCTGATGGCAACCAGAACAAACTTGTTCAGCTAATACTCGCCCTGAAAGACTTGCGTTATTGACATCTCGACTGCCGCCCAAATCACTACATGCAACCATATATAAAAGAGCCAGTACTATAGCAATTATTTTAAGAATAATTTTTTTAGCTTTCATGATTTATAGCTAAATTTGAAATTTTGATTCTTATCATTACCACTCCACTGACCTTTATTTGATCAGTTAACTTTAAATCTTTACAAGCAGACCTATTTTGATTTGAATCAAATTTAAGAATTTATTTTTAATAAAAATATATGCGTTGCTTAAATTTGATATAAATCAAATCAAATGATTTTCAAAGATCCAAAATAAGATTTATGAGAACTTCACAAAACAAAATTCCACGGGAACAATGGTGTCCGTTACTTAAAACCAATGTAGCTTCAAATCAAACCATTGGACAATGCATAGAGGAACATGACTGTTATAGCGATGAAAAATGCCCCCTTGAAGATAAGTTTGAGATGAGTAAAAACATAACTATCAGCACTGTTGAATGCTGTTCATCTTGCAACAATAATTGCAAAAATTCTTTTTAAACTTGAGTATTGAGGAAATAAAAAAGCTGACCTCATGATGAAGTCAGCTTTTTTTTGCAAGTTAAAAATTATGGTTTAGCAGTGTGCCAAACTTTATTCACATTATCGCCAGTCATATCTCCAGCTTTTGTATCTTTACTCCAGTAATATACTGGCTCACCTTTAAAGGCCCATTGCTTAGCACCATCGTCACGGGTAATGATTGTGAAATTTCCTGAAGCTACATCCGTTGCAGATGCCAACATCGGCGGCCAAAGCACAGCACACTGAGCATTACAAACAGACTTACCAGATGCAGCCTTATCACGATCAAACGTATATAAAGTCATACCATTGGGGCTAACTAAAATTCCGTTTGCAACTACCGGCATTGAAGCCGACATCATGTTACCGCCACAAGCAGAAAGAAGAATTGCAAGAGTAACAGAGCATAAAAAATTGATAGGATTGAGTTTCATAAAGTCTCCAAGTGGGTTGAATTGCTAATATAGCCTAAATTAAAAAACCATGTACAACAATAGATCAAGACTTATTTAACATGAGCAAATAGACCTTCGATCTGCTCCACGTTTAAATCATTTAAGCTATATTTCCATTGAGGCTTAAAGTCTTTATCAATGATTACTGATCTAACCCCTTCAATAAAGTCGCCTTCCCTCATCCACCCAGGTATCAATCCATACTCCATTGCAAAGCATTGCGATAAATTGAGCTCTCTACCGTATCTTAGTAATAGCTGAGTTCCCACCATGGCAAAGGTTGATCTTTTCTCCATAATCTCTAAGGTTTGATTCGCCCATTCAGTGAATTCTGGATTTTTCTCATTCTTTAAGGATTCAACAATTTGAGGGACTGTGGGTTTTGAAAAATGATTTTCGATTGCAAATTTTAGTTTCGCTAGTTTCGAACGCCCTTTTGTAAATAAATTCGTCTCACCACCTAATTTTCTTTCTAGTATCCGACTAATCTTTTCTTTTGTCATCTCTTTAGGATTTTTAGAAAGTGTTACCAATTCTTGCATGAGTATTTGAAAATGATCGTGTGGCAAGTACCAATCAGCCAAACCAGCATAAATTGCATCCGCACCATCAAAGATGAGACCAGTGATTCCAAGATAAAGCCCTAAAGACCCAGGACATCTCGAAAGAAAATAACTACCTCCAACATCAGGAAAATAACCAATACCAGTCTCAGGCATTGCTAATTTAGAAAGTTCACTCACAATTCGAATACTTGCCCCTTGTGATATTCCCATTCCGCCGCCCATCACATATCTGTCCATCAAGGCAATATAGGGCTTTGGGTAGCGAAAGATGTATTCATTCAAAACGAACTCTTCTTCAAAGAAGGTCATGTGATCATCACCCCCTGATTTGACGCTGTCATATAACTGCCGAATATCTCCACCAGCGCAAAAAGCTTTTTCACCTGCCCCTTGAATAACAACAGCAGAAATTTGTGGATTTTTTCCCCACTCTTGAAGAATCTGATGCATTCCACGAATCATTTCTAAATTCAAGGAATTTAATGCTTTAGGACGGTTAAGAGTAATGATCCCAACTGTTTCTTTTATTTCAATTAACAAATCCACAGATTGGGCTTCCATACTTTAAAGAGTTAAATCAATTTTTTTGAAATAATTTGATCACAGATGAGAAATCTAAATCGCCTAGTCCCTGATTATAAATCGTTTGATAAACAACCTGTGCAAGACTCGCTAGTGGCGTTGGCTGGTTAACTGCTTTGGCAGCTTCAGTCGCAAGCATCACATCTTTAAGCATGAGTTGATTGCTAAAACCACCCTGGTAATCTCTAGAAGCTGGGGCATTAGGATTAACGCCGGGATACGGATTGTAGGTGTCAGAACTCCAGCAACGTCCACTCGATGTATTAATAATGCCAGCTAAAACTGTAGGATCCATACCTAGCTGAGTCCCTAAACACATAGCTTCTGAAACGCCAATCATAGTCACTGCCAAAAGCATATTATTGGCGACTTTGGCCACTTGACCATTACCAGATGGCCCACAGTGCACAATGTTCTTACCCATGAGTTCAAGAATTGGTTTTACTTGGGCAAACTCAGCATCGGTACCGCCAACCATAAATGTCAAGGTGCCGTCTTTTGCTGCCCCAGTGCCGCCCGAAACAGGCGCATCTACCATGGCTAAGCCAGAATGTCCTGCGGCTTCTCTGACTAATCTGGACACTTTAGGATCAATGGTTGAGCAATCTATAAAGAAGGTGGCTTTGGAAAGCTTCCCCATCAAAAGACCTTGTTCCCCTAAATAAACTTCTTGAACGTGCGGTGATGATGGCAACATCGAGATGATGTAATTTGGAGCCATCTCAGCAATTTCTTTAGGAGTTGCAATGGCTTGTGCTTGGCCTTGACCTGCAACAACGACGCGCTCTACAGCACTGGCATTGATATCACATAACAATAATTGATGACCTGCTTTTAAGAGGTTTAAAGCCATAGGTTCGCCCATTTGCCCCAAACCTATCATTCCTATATTCATAACAACCCCTATTTTGATTAATTATTTGAGTGTATTACAACTAGATTGCATTTCATTTATAGAAAAAGGTGGGTATTTAGGCGTTAATTCCAACTATAGGTATCTAAAACCTCACGTTTTTAAGACTACCGATTCTTGAAGGAAGGCTTTCTTTTTTCAATAAAAGCTGCCATTCCTTCTTTTTGATCTTCAGTTGCAAAAGTAGAATGAAATAACCTGCGCTCAAAATGAACCCCTTCGTTCAAAGTCGATTCGTAAGCTTGATTAACAGCTTCTTTTGCAAGCATCGTAATCGGAAGAGACATGGAAGCAATCTTATGAGCAGTTTTTAAAGCCTCTTCAATTAAGGTATCTGCCGGTACAACCCGCGTCACCAAACCACTTCTCTCTGCTTCAATTGCATCCATCATTCTTCCTGTTAAAACCATATCCATTGCTTTTGATTTACCAACAAATCGTGTGAGTCGCTGCGTTCCACCTGCTCCAGGAATAGTACCAATCGTAATTTCAGGTTGTCCAAATTTTGCAGTTTCCGCAGCAATAATCATGTCGCACATCATCGCAAGCTCACAACCACCACCTAATGCATAACCAGCAACTGCAGCAATAGTCGGCTTGCGAAACTTTGCCATACTCTCCCATGTTTTTGTAATAAAGTCTGGCATATAGACATCCATGTAATTCCAATCTTTCATCGCCTTAATATCAGCTCCGGCTGCAAATGCCTTTTCACTTCCAGTAATAACGACACAAGACACCGATGGATCTTGCTCCAATTCATTCATAGTTTGTGATAATTCTTGAGTGAGCTCTGGACTTAAAGCATTTAAAGCTTCAGGACGATTTAAAGTAATCAGTGCAACCTTTTCAATTTTTTCAAGAATAATATACCGAAGAGCCATTCTTTTTTCCCTAGATATTGATATTACTTTTTCGAACTTGATGACGGGGTAACTGCATTCACCGTACCACTAACAACCTGAGCGGTCACTGAAACAGCACTCGCTCCAACATCTACTACAGTACCAACAACAGATACAGCCGCATCAGCTACTGTAACCACCGCACATCCATTTAATAATAAACAACCTGTTACGCCGAACAAAATCGTCACAAAAGTGACCTGAAAATTTATCATTATTTAAGCAAATGGGTGCTGTAAAAGAATAGTTTCTTCACGATCGGGGCCAGTAGAAATCATCGCAATTGGCGTAAGCGCTAGCTCTTCAATACGTTTGAGGTATTTTTGAGCCTCAGGTGGCAATTTATCCCAGTCAGTTATTCCAACAGTACTCTGAGTCCACCCAGGGAAAAACTCATAAATTGGTTCGCAAGCTGCAACTGCATCTGCTCCCCGCGGCAATACATCTAGGGTTTCGCCATTTAACTTGTACCCTACGCACAAACCAATTTTCTCAAGACCATCTAAAACATCTAACTTGGTCATACATAAACCACTCACGCCATTAATCTGAATAGACCGTTTGAGTGCCGCAGCATCTAACCATCCTGTTCTTCTTGGTCGACCGGTTACAGAACCAAACTCTTTTCCTACTTCAGCTAATCGCACGCCAATCGGATCTTGCCGCGCTGGATTATCATGATCATATAACTCACTTGGAAAAGGTCCCGCACCAACTCTTGTACAGTACGCCTTGGTAATCCCCAGAATATAGCGAAGACTGCCAGGTCCAACGCCAGATCCTGCAGCTGCATTACCAGCTACGCAATTACTAGATGTGACATAAGGATAAGTGCCGTGATCGATATCTAGCAGTGTGCCTTGTGCACCTTCAAAGAGCAGGTTTTTACCAGCACTCTGGGCTGCATATAGTGCGCTAGAAACATCAACAACCATCGGTTTGAGTCGATCTGCGTATGACATCGCTTGATCAAATACCACTTGAAAATCAATCGGACTCACTTTGTAATACTGAGTTAAACAAAAATTATGGAACTCTAAATTTTCTTTGAGCTTCTCAGCAAATTGCATGGGAGAAAAGAGATCTTGGACTCGTAGTGCCCTTCTTGCTACTTTATCTTCATACGCTGGACCTATGCCTCGACCGGTAGTACCAATTTTGGCAGAGCCGCGTTTTACTTCGCGCGCATGATCAATCGCCACGTGATACGGCAAAATTAGAGTCGCAGCCTCAGATACTTTGAGGCGTGAGCAAACGTCTAATCCTGCTAACTCTAATTCATCAATTTCCTTGAAAAGAGCTTCCGGTGAAAGTACAACTCCATTGCCAATATAGCAAACAACCCGTGGGTGCATAATCCCCGAAGGAATTAAGCGCAAAATTGTCTTTTTACCCTTAATAATGAGGGTATGACCAGCATTATGTCCCCCTTGAAAACGAACAACACCTTGAGCATGATCCGTCAACCAATCAACTACTTTTCCTTTTCCTTCATCGCCCCATTGGGTACCAATGACGACAACATTTCGTCCAATATTCATTTGTTTCATGTACTTGGTTAACCCTTTTGTTGTTCTATGATGATTGTTTAAGAATTGGTGTGATTTGCCACTTTCCATTTTCGAAAGTTAGTCTTCTGTCGCAACCTTGATTACTAATTTTGCTTTCGGGGAGTTCTTGTATAACAACTTGTCCATCCACTCGTAATTGCGCAATGAGCTCTTTTAAAGCAGCATCATCTGACCATGGCGCAGAAATAGCAGTACGACTATTCTTTACTTGCGATAAGCGGGCGACTTCTAAAATATCCATAGAAAACCCGGTAGCGGGTCTGGATCGTCCAAAAGCTAAACCAACCTGATCGTACCTGCCACCCCTTGCAATCGCGACGGGATAATCTTTCACATAGGCTGCCGACATCACTCCGGTATGGTATTGAAATCCATCCAAATCTGCTAAATCAATATTGAGTTGTGTTTGGGGCGAAAGAGATTTAATCGCATTACATAGACGCCTCAAATCAAGAATCACCTGTTGAGTCAAAGCGCCACGAGGCAAAATTTTCTGCGCCTCTTGTAGGACTTGATCAGCTTCTCCACTTAAATGCAATAGAGCAAGAATCACTTTTTTAGCATCATCGGGCCATAGCTGTGTCATCTTAATGAGACTGCCGCGATCTTTGGCTTGCAAAGCGGCATACAAATCTGCGACAACAGAGATTTTCTGCTGCATAGCTGCTTCTACAGTCGTCAAAAGTTCTTTTAATAAACCCGCATGACAAAGGTCTAATGAAATAACACCTATGTTAGCTTGATGAAGAGCCTCTAACATGAGCGTAATAATTTCTAGATCAGCCTCCCAAGTGTTACTGCCATAAAGTTCGGCGCCTACTTGTAATTGTTCTCTAGAAAACATCCCTGGCAAAATTCTAGAATGAAGCGTAGTCCCAGCATAACAAAGTCGAGTCACGTCTTCACGATTTAATATATGAGCATCAATTCTTGCCACCTGAGGGGTCATGTCAGCCCGCAGTCCAAGTGTCCTTCCCGAAGCCTGATCTACTAGCTTAAACATTTGCAAATCTAAATCACTCCCGGTTCCAGTTAAGAGTGACTCCAAATATTCAAACATTGGAGGTATCACTAACTCATATCCATACGAGGAGAACAGATCTAGAGAACCACGTCGTAGTTTTTCTACAATTTGGGCATCAAATGGCAGAATATCCGCCATGTTTTCGGGAAGTAACCATCGATTGCTCATGATGAATTTATTCTAGAGTTATTTACTTTTTTTTAAGAAACGTAAAAAATCACTACTTGAGTCCATAACCATCATATCTTTTTTATCTTTAAAGGTTCCGCGATATGCCTCTAAGCTTCTATAAAACTCAGCAAACTGGGCGTCACGTCCAAAAGCTTCAGAGTAAATTGCATTTGCTCTTGCATCGCCTTGACCCTTTATTTTTTGCGCTTCACGATAAGCCTCTGCAAGAATAATGTCACGCTGACGTTCAGCATCTGCACGAATTTTTTCGGATTCCGCAGCACCAGTAGAACGAAGTTCATTGGCAACGCGCTTACGCTCTGCCTCCATCCTGCGATAAACGGAATCGCTGATCTCAGCTAATAAGTCGACTCTTTTTAAACGCACATCTACAATTTCAATCCCAATATCAGCCGAATCATCAGCAACCTTCTTTTTAATACCTTGCATTACTTGTTCACGCTGTTCAGAAATCAACTCTCTGACTGTACGCTTTGTAAACTCTTCATTTAATGCTGATTTAACAAGTTGTGACAGACGATCTTGTGCAAGACGCTCATCACCTTTAAAACTAATAAAAAACTTTCTAGGTTCTACAATTCTCCATTTTACAAAAGAATCCACCAGTAAATTTTTCTTCTCTGAAGTGATAAAGCGCTCGGCCTCAGGATTGTCAATCGTCATAATACGTCGATCAAAAAACTGAACATTTTGGAGTGGGGAAGGGAGTTTGATATTCAAACCCGGCTCTTCAATAACCCTCTTAATTTCACCAAACGCAAAAACAACTGCAAAGTGCCGTTGATCCACTACAAATAAGGTAGAGGTCAAAAGATAGATGATGGCGAATAGGCCAATAACAATGGAAACAATACGTTGGTTCATAGTAGCCCTTATCTAATATCTCGGTCACGACTTCGCAATGAGTCTCTCTTATCAGAGGGCATTGGAGATGGACTCGGTGTTGAGTTTAAACCATTCAGTGACGGCGCCATTGGTGTAAGAGGAACGGTTACAGAACCACTAGGTGGTTGAGCTGAATTACTCGATGGTAACGCATTGCTTCCCAATGGTACGTTGTTATCTGAATTGGGTGTCGCTTGTTGTATAAGTTTATCAAGGGGCAAATAAAGCAGTTGATTACCACTTTTAGTGTCCACTAAAACCTTAGTAACATTCGAATAAATCTGTTGCATAGTATCGATATACATCCTATCGCGCGTGACTTGAGGTGCCTTAGCATACTCAACATAAATTTGCTTAAAGCGCGAAGCATCCCCTTCAGCCATGGCAATTACTTTAGCTCGGTATCCTTCAGCCTCCTCTAACAAACGTGCCGCTGTTCCTTTGGCTCTTGGAACAATATCATTAGCATACGCCTGCCCTTCATTTTTTTGACGCTCTTGATCTTGTCCAGCTTTAACAGCGTCATCAAAGGAAGATTGGACTTGTTCAGGGGGCTGAACGTTCTGAACGTTGACGCTGGTGATATAAATACCAGTTTTATAACTATCCAAAATTTTCTGAATGGAAGTGGCCAGATCAACGCCAATCCGCTCACGACCAACATAAAGAACATCATCCATTTTGCTTCGCCCAACAATTTCACGCACTGCAGTTTCTGCCGCTTGAATTACAGCTGCATCTGGTTCGCGATTGGTAAACAAATACTCCGTTGGTTCTTTTAAGCGATATTGCACGGCAAATTTAACATCTATGATGTTTTCATCTTCCGTCAACATTGAAGAATCTTTTAAATTAGTCGCTTGAATGACGAAAGATTTACCAATTTCAACAGAACGCACATTAGAGACATTTACAACCTCATGAGCTTGTATCGGGTAAGGTAAACGCCAGTTAATACCAGGGCGTGTCGTGTACTTATATTTACCAAATTGCAATACAACGCCCGCTTGCCCCTCTTGTACGATAAAGATTCCACTAAATAACCAAACAACAAGAATACCTATTAGAACAATACCAAATCCAATATTGGGTATCGCCGAACCACCACCTTTTCCAGATCCCCCAAGATTTCCGCCACCCCCCGACGAATTTTTCTTGAGCCAATCTTGAATCAGCTCAGTAAATCCTTTATTGGGAGAATTGTTAGAAGAATTGTTGGATGAATTAGACAAAGGCGAACGCGGTGGCGGGGACGTGGGTCCTTGGGGATTATTACCCGGTTGATTAGAAGATGCTCCAGAATTATTACTCGGTGGCGTATTAGTAGAATTGGGTGAATTGGGCTTTTTATTACCAAATAAGTTGCCTAAGCGCTTATTAAAGTCACTCCAAAGCTCATCTAAATCAGGCGGACCATCTTCCGAATGAGGATTCTTAGGGGCAGGTGATTGTGCTTGTGGCGTAGGGTTGACATTTGAAGGATTCGTCCCAGATGAAGCAGATTGTCCAGTAGACTTCCCATCTTGTGGATCGCTAGGAGGTGCCGATTCTGCAAGCTGAGGTGAAAAAGTGTTTCTCGGCTCTGCCCTCAATAGGTCAGCAAGTCGCCATAACATGCGATTTTTTATCTTTTGAAGAGTCTCTCCTGTTTTTAGGAGCACATTATTAGTCAATTTCATCAATTTATATGTCTCTTGGTAAATATCCAGTTCGTTGCGGCCCTAATCCCTCTAAATAATCAGCTGTCGGAGGGCGAACCTCCTGAGCTTCAACCCCGTCATTTTCGGGATTTAATTCATTGTCATTGATTTTATCAGTGTCTGCAGCAATATTTGTGAGTACTTCCCTAAGTAAATTCAATCCTAAGCCCTTTTGGGCAGAAATATATACCCTCGAAATACGACCATCTTTTTCAATTCTAATTTCGGGCTCACGTCCTATATACTCCGCAAGCTGATCTATCTTGTTCATGACAAGAATAACCGGTATGTGATCTGCTCCAATTTCTGTTAAAACCTTCTCAACTTCATGGATTTGCTCATCTCTCACAGGACTTGCTGCATCTACCACATGGAGTAAAAGATCCGCATGAACAGTTTCATCCAAGGTTGCCCGAAATGCCTCAACCAACTGGTGAGGTAGCTCTCGAATAAACCCGACCGTATCCGAAATCACAGCATTCCCATAGCCCTGGAGGTAAACTCTGCGCGAGGTTGTATCCAGGGTCGCAAATAATTGATCTGCCGCAAACGTTCCCGCCTTAGTCAAAGCATTAAATAGTGTGGATTTGCCAGCATTGGTGTAACCAACTAAAGAGATACTAAAAACATCTTTCTTGACACGCGATCGTCTTTGAGTCGCCTGTTGGCGTTGCAACTTAGCCAACTCTGTTTGCAATCTTTTAGCGCGATTTTCAAGCATCCGCTTATCTAATTCCATCTGCGTTTCGCCTGGACCACCCCGTAAACCAATACCACCCTTTTGACGTTCTAAATGGCTCCAAGCTTTTACAAGCCGAGACATACGATATTTGACATTAGCGAGCTCAACCTGAACTTTACCCACATGACTTTTGGCGCGCTGCGCAAATATATCCAGTATTAGACCCGTACGGTCAATCACATGATGCTGCAATTTTCTCTCTAGATTACGTTGCTGAGCCGGCGTTAAGGTGTGATTAAAAATAGCTATCTCTGCCTCATTGGCATCCATGATCTCTTTTATTTCATCAGCCTTGCCACTACCAATAAATAAAGCAGGATCTGCTTTTTGTCTTTTAGTCGTAATTTGAAAAACAGTCTTTGAACCAGCAGCGTGCGTCAGCAAGTTGAGTTCAGCCATACTTTCAAGAAAATTGAGTTGACCTGAGTCCACGCCTATTAAAACAGCACGAACTTCATCGGTCTGCGACAGAGTCTTAACTTGCGGAATCCTCTTCCATTCTAAATGTCACAGCTTTTGCTGGAACAATAGTAGAAATGGCATGTTTGTAAACCATCTGTGTAACCGTATTTCTTAACAAAACGACGTATTGGTCAAAAGAATCAATGTTGCCCTGCAACTTAATACCATTAACAAGGTATATTGAGACGGGTATATGCTCTTTACGTAATGTGTTTAAAAACGGATCTTGTAAAAGCTGGCCCTTGTTGCTGTTCATATTACCCTTTTTTTAAATTAATTATGTCAATGATAAATCATAAAAATAGATATTTTTACATCTTCATTAATATAAATTAATTGGCGCGGCGATTTGTGACTTTCCCTGCCTCTAAATAGGGATTTACACCTGATCGGAATTCAATCCGTAATGGCGTACCTTGTAACTTGAATTCATCCCGATAACGTCCCTCTAAGTATCGCTTGTAGCTGTCAGTGACGCCGTCTAATCCATTCCCATGGATCACGACAATCGGGGGATTGGATCCGCCTTGGTGCGCATAACGTAATTTTGGCCGAAAACGTCCTACTCGCTTCGGTTGCTGATATTCAACTGCTTCAACTAGAATTCGTGTCAACCGAGGAGTCGGTAGCTTTGCCATGGCTGAGCCATAAGCAGCATCTACGTCCTTGAATAAGTTATTTAAACCAAATCCCTTTGCAGCTGAAATCGTGTGGACATTTGCAAAATCTAAGAAACGTAATTTTCGAGCGATGTCCTTTCGACAAGTCTCTTTTTGATAATCATCAATGCCGTCCCATTTATTGATCGCAACAACCAGCGCCCTTCCAGCTTCAACAATGTATCCAGCAATGTGGGCATCTTGCTCAGAAATGTCCTGTTGGGCATCGAGCATCAGGATAACGACATTACACTCCGAAATCGCCTGCAATGTTTTAACCACAGAGAATTTCTCAATGGCCTCAAAAACTTTTCCTCGTTTACGTAATCCCGCAGTATCAATCAATGTATAAGGCTTAGAACCCCGCGTAAAAGGAATTTCAATGGCATCGCGCGTCGTGCCAGGCATGTCAAATGCAATGACCCGCTCTTCACCTAATAAAGTATTAATTAGGGTTGATTTGCCAACGTTAGGTCTTCCTACTACTGCAATTCGAAGAGATTTTTCGCCTCGTTCAGGCTCTTCCTCGGGCTCAGGAATACCAAGGGCATCAAGAGCCTCATCAATCATCGACCGAACACCATCGCCATGAGCAGAAGAAATTGGAATGGGGTCTCCTAACCCTAATTCATAAAAGTCTGAAGAAACAGAACTATATGACATCCCTTCAGCTTTATTGACGGCCAATAAGATTGGACGCCCCGTCTTGCGCAAATAGTCTGAGATGACTCTATCTTGCGGAGCTAAGCCTAAACGACCATCCACCAAAAAGATAACGATGTCAGCCTCTACAACCGCTTGACGAGTTTGCTTTGCCATTTCAGCCAAAATACCAGTTTTAGCAACAGGTTCAAAGCCGCCAGTATCAATGCATATAAATTCACGATCACCCAAACGACCATTACCGTAATGTCTATCTCTTGTTAACCCGGAAAAATCAGCCACTAGCGCATCTCTTGAACGCGTGAGGCGATTAAACAAAGTCGACTTACCTACGTTAGGTCGCCCAACAATGGTGATCACTGGCTTCATTTAGGACTATACCCAGCAAGCGTTCCACCTTTAGTTTGAACAATAATGAGCCCACCCACAGCCAAAGGCGCTGATGTGATCGGGGAACTATCAACACGAACACGTCCCATAATCTGACCGTCTTCTTGAGAAAAGAAATGCAGATATCCTTCGACATCACCCGCGATCACAAATTTACCTGCAGCTAATGGTTCACCAAGCTCGCGCCAGAGTAATTTTTCATTCATCCATAATTGCTGACCAGTATCAGCACTAAACGCAGTCATAAATGACTTTGAACTAGAAGAAAAGACTTTGTCCGTGCTTTGAGTAAGACCTGTATGACTCGAAAACTCTTTGGTCCAGGTCAACTGCTGCTGACGAATGTCGCCACAACCAATTTTTCCTTGATAAGCCACCATACAAACTCGAGATCCTTGTATCGTGGGAATAGCCGTAATATCAGCTAGACGCTCAATCTCTGAAACACCTTTGGGTATACCTAAAATACCTTCAAGTAAAGTTGAACCATCAGCAAAACGCATCACGCCATATCTCCCACCCGAAATTCCAGTGAGAAAACCTTCACCTTCTAAATTAAGCATAGCGTAACTTGATCGCAGGGAAAGTGCCGATTGGGGTTTTTGTGTGACCCAAATCCTCTTACCGGTTGCTCCATCAATTGCTACAAAACGGTTGTCAATCGTTCTCACAACAATCGTACCTCGGCTAACCATAGGCTCTGTTAATACCTCATTACCTACCGAAGTTTCCCACAATTTTTTTCCAGTAGCAGCATCAAAAGTCATGACCATGCCCTTACTACTGACAACGGCGACTTGACGCCCATCTGTCCCTACTCCAGATGAAATTTCTGCTTCAGTTCGCACACTCCATTGCACCTTGCCAGAACTTGCATTAACTCGGTAGATCTCTCCAACTCGCGAAACGGTATAAATATCACCAGCAACAGCTACAGGAGAAAATGAAAAAGGCGCAGAAGTACCTACATTAAGAGACCATGAGCGATTGAGCTCATAGGCATTCGTGATGGCTTCGAGTTTTGCAGGTACTCGCTTGTTTGATCCAGAGCAGGCCACAAGCGCCAACGATAAAACAACGCAAACTAAAACTAGGTTGTTTTTTGATCGCATTAAAAACCTCCCAAAACGTCAATTTTGATCTTTAGCAATTTAACTTCAGCCTCAGGATTTTGTTTGGCCATCTCTTTAGTAGAAGAATCAACTTCTTTTAATCCCATCAACTTTGCTTTTTTATCAAGGTATTTATCCCAAGCTTCAAGATAAGCTTTATGAGCCTGTGGTAATTTATCCTGAGCAAAATACCAGTCACCAGTCATTTCTAGTTGCAAAATTTCATATCCGGGAGCCGGCTTTTTCTTGAGCAAAAGATTGGCTTGCTCAAGCCCTGCACCATCTTTTTTATCAATTAGTATCGGAACCATTCTATAGCGAGCTAAAGTTTGATAGTTGTCGTTATAACCCTGATCTTCTATCCATGTGAGTTGTTTTAATGCTAGTTCTGAATCATTCACCTGAAAAGCTAAATTGGCAGCAACAAAGCTTGCTAATGTTGCATAAGCAGTCTTTCCATAATCTTTGCGCATCTTTTCAGTCAACTCAAGAACGCGTGGCAAATCTTTTTTAGCAGAAGCTCCTGTCAACAAGACATATTCATCCGATGCCAATATGGACTGTTGTTTTTTGTAATATTCATATCCTTTATAAGCAGCTAGGCAAAAACAAAAAGCAACTAGACCAATGAGAATGAAGCGACCATAGTCTTTCCAAAAGGCTTTTAATACCGCAATTTGCTCTTGTTCTTCTAAATTGAATGCCATAGTCATACTTTCTTGTGAATTAATTTTCAGAATGCGATACCAGACGATTAATCATCTCATCTAGTAAGTCCTCTAATCTAACGGCTTGTTGCTCTCCACTGCGGCGCAAATCTTTGATTTGAGCACGTTGCTGGAGCACTTCATCTTCCCCAATAATAACGGCATATAAAGCTCCGCTAGCATCAGCTTTCTTGATTTGCGATTTAAAGCTTGAAACTTGTGACTCAGCAGATGCATGCAGAATGACATCCATCCCCGCAGATCGTAACCTTTCGGCTTGAACTAATGCAATTTGTAAACTGTGCGCGCCAGCATGTAAAAAGTAAACATCACACTGATTAGACTGCATTTCTTCAACCTTCTGCTCTTTCATGAGCTCAACAATTCGCTCAATTCCCATCGCCCAACCACAAGCTGGAGCACTTTTACCCCCCATTCTTTCAATCAGGGGATCATAACGACCGCCACCTGCAACAGTTCCCTGCGCTCCTAATTGTGAGGTTATCCACTCAAATACCGTGGAGTTGTAATAGTCTAAGCCCCTAACTAACCTTGGGTTAATTTTAAAATGCACATTATTAGCCTTTAAAAGTGTTTGCAAGGTCTCAAAGTGCTCTAAAGAGGCTGGACCTAAGTAACTAATCAGCTGTGGCGCTTTTTCTACCAGTGATTGCATTTGTGGATTTTTGGTATCTAAAATTCTTAAAGGATTTGAAAGTAGACGACGCTTAGAGTCTTCATCGAGTAATTCTTGGTGTTTTTCAAAGTATTCGACTAGTGCTTTTCTGTGTGCACTACGCTCACTCATATCCCCTAAGGAGTTAATTTCTAATTGCAGTCCAATGAGCCCTAAATCATCCCACAAGCGTTGACACATTAAAATAATTTCAGCGTCAACATCTGGCCCCGCAAAGCCTAAAGCCTCGATACCAAATTGGTGAAATTGACGATACCGACCACGCTGTGGACGTTCATGGCGAAACATCGGGCCTATGTAACATAATCTTTTAGGACCGTCATAGAGTAAATTATTCTCAATCACTGCGCGCACAACAGCCGCAGTTCCTTCCGGACGAAGAGTCAATTGCTCTCCATTGAGACGATCTTCAAAGGAATACATTTCTTTTTCTACAATGTCAGTGACTTCACCAATACCCCTTTGGAAAACAGCAGTATGCTCCACAATCGGTGTTCGGATTAATTGGTAACCATAACTTCTTGCTACACCCATAGCCATCTTTTCAACATGGTCCCAAAGTTTAGCGTCAACGGGTAATAGATCATTCATCCCCTTCACGCCAGATAGTTTGGTTATTTTTTGATTTTCTATGGAACTCATCGTTATTCTCTTTTATTGGCCAAAGCGTTGCTTAACATAGTCATTTAGAATCACTTGAAACTCTTCCAGAATATGATCCCCCCGCAACGTCATGGCTTTTTGACCGTCAATAAATACTGGTGCAGCCGGTGATTCACCATTGCCCGGCAGGCTAATACCGATATCTGCTTGTTTACTTTCTCCCGGACCATTAACAATGCAACCCATCACTGCAACATTCATCGATTCCACCCCAGGATAGTCTAACTTCCAATGAGGCATTTGATTTCTTAAGTAAGACTGAATTTCAGACGCCAAGTGCTGAAAATAAGTACTCGTTGTTCGACCGCAACCTGGGCAAGCAATAACCATCGGCGTAAAATGACGCAGGCCCATCGTTTGCAATATTTCTTGACCAACAATGACTTCATTTTCACGCGGCGCCCCTGGCTCAGGCGTGAGTGAAATACGAATGGTATCTCCAATTCCTTCTTGAAGCAAAATGCTTAATGCCGCTGTGGACGCAACAATACCCTTACTGCCGATCCCCGCCTCAGTCAGTCCAAGATGCAATGGATAGTCGCAACGCCGACCTAAGTCACGATAAACAGTGACTAAATCTTGTACGGCACTCACCTTACAAGAAAGTATGATTTGATGCCCAGCCAAACCGATTTCTTCAGCTCGCTGTGCAGACTGCAGAGCAGACTGAATTAAAGCTTCTATCATGACTTCGCGGGCTTGTCTTGGGACATTCAAGCTTGCATTCTGATCCATTAATTGAGCAAGCAAGTCTTGATCCAAACTCCCCCAATTCACACCAATACGAATCGGCTTTTCATATTTACAAGCAAGCTCGACCATCTGTGAGAACTGCGTATCTCTTTTTGCTCCCTGGCCTACATTTCCAGGATTGATTCGATATTTAGAAAGCGCTTTTGCACATTCAGGGTAATCTTGTAAGAGCGTGTGACCGTTGTAATGAAAATCTCCAATGATAGGAACACTAATAGACATTTTATCGAGTTGTTCTCTTATCAACGGAACTGCAGCAGCTGCAGCTGGCGTATTCACTGTAATACGAACCAGTTCAGATCCTGCACGAGCCAATTCCTTAATCTGAATAGCCGTTTCCATCACGTCTTCAGTATCTGTATTGGTCATGGATTGAACCCGAATAGGGGCGCCATCACCCACAGTAATAATCTGACCAGCCCACTGAATAATCGCTTGCTTGGATTTTCTTCTTTGATAATTCGTTGCTTCTAAGTTATCTTGCATGATGAGTGATTTTAGGTTTAGTTATTTTTCATCCATGTAATTTCACGTTCCAACTGGGCTTGCATTTCTCTTTGCGCTAAATTTGTTCTATCCACAACATCTCCTGCGAGCTGCCCACAAGCTGCTGCAATATCATCCCCACGAGTTTTACGAACAGTTGTTACTATTTTTGCATCTTGAAGAATTTTGGCAAAGCTTTCAATCCGATGTCTCGGTGATTGTTTTAGACCTGAGCCAGGAAATGGATTAAATGGAATTAAATTTAATTTACATTTAATAGGACGTAAAAGTGCGATGAGTTCATAGGCTAGTTTATCCGAATCGTTAACGCCATCCAACATACAGTATTCAAAGGTTAGGAAATCTCTTGGAGCACTGGGTAAATAACGCTGGCAAGCTGCCATAAGTTCTTTTAAAGGATGCTTACGATTAAGCGGTACAAGTTCATTTCGCAAAGTGTCATTCGGAGCATGTAAAGATACAGCAAGTGCTATAGGCAAATCACTTGCTAACCTATCCATCATCGGCACAACCCCCGATGTTGATAGGGTGACGCGTCTACGAGATAAACCATAGGCATTATCATCCAACATTAAACGCATGGCAGTCACCACTGGCTCATAGTTGAGTAAAGGCTCGCCCATCCCCATCATCACCACATTAGAAATCACCCGCCCATCATGATGTTCAAGAATCGTTTTATCATAAGCATCAATACGTCGAATAGACTTGGGATCCGCTCTTAAGATGTGCTCTGCGTACCAAAGTTGACCAATGATTTCTGCTGCAGTTAAGTTTCTAGAAAATCCTTGTTTGCCCGTTGAGCAGAATGTGCAATTGACAGCACAACCGGCTTGGGAAGAAATACATAAAGTGCCACGATCTTCTTCTGGGATATAAACCATCTCAACTGCATTTCCTTCACCAACATCGAGTAACCACTTGCGCGTACCGTCTTTCGCAATTTGATCACTGATCACCGGCAAAGCTTTAATCTCTACTAGATCTTCCAGTTGAGTTCTGAAACTTTTGGCTAAGTCACTCATCTGATTAACATCTGAAACACCACGCTGGTGGATCCAGCGCATGAGTTGCTGAGCCCTGAATGGCTTTTCATTCAGGCCAGCTATAAATTCAGCAAGCCTGCCCCCATCAAAATTGAGTAAGTTGGTTCGGGAACTAGGCTTCACTAATTACTTGGAGTAAACCTGCATCCCAGAGAAGAAAAAGGCAATTTCTACTGCCGCTGTCTCTGGAGCATCGGAACCGTGGACAGCATTTGCGTCAATACTGTCTGCAAAATCTGCACGAATAGTGCCTTTATCGGCTTTTTTAGGATCAGTTGCACCCATCAAATCACGATTTTTAAGAATTGCGTTTTCACCTTCCAATACCTGAATCATGACAGGTCCTGAAATCATAAAATCGACTAAATCTTTGAAAAAAGGACGCGCACGATGCACTCCATAAAACTGCTCAGCCTCATTACGTGACAAATGATCCATTTTTGAGGCAATTATTTTTAATCCAGCACCTTCAAAGCGTGCATATATTTGACCAATGACATTTTTAGCAACTGCATCTGGTTTGATGATGGAAAGGGTACGTTCTATGGCCATTCTTAAAGCTCCTGAGTTGGTCTGTGAGAAAAAAACTTATTATACAGACATATCTACGTTAAAACCCTAACGTTTTTAGGATATTTACTATGTAAATAATTGATTTTCATCAATTTACACATGGAATTGGTATATATTTATTTTTAATAGGGGTATTGCAAATCCAAAAAATGTCTATAATTTAGACATAACCGATTTCGGTTTTCTTAAGGAGAAATTAAACAATGAATGAACAAAGCTCATATGTATATGAAGGTTCTAATTCCTTTTCAGGAGCTCTTGCTCGTAATCGTGTTTTAAGAAATACCTTCGCTCTACTCGCACTAACCATGATCCCGACAGTTCTCGGCGCGTGGATTGGTGTTTCCTCCGGATTCTCTTTCTTCCAAACAAGTCCTTTCATGGGAATGATTATTTTTATTGCCATCGCATTTGGCTTCTTTTGGGGTATTGAAAGGAATAAAAACTCCGGTACTGGTGTATTACTTCTTTTGGGCTTCACGTTCTTTATGGGACTCATGCTCACAGGAATACTATCCCACACTCTTCAATTCAAAAACGGCCACCAATTAATTATGATGGCATTCGGCAGCACAGGCCTTATTTTAGCGGGTATGTCCGTATGGGCTGCAACATCTAAAAGCGATTTTAGTGGGCTAGGGAAATGGTTGTTTGTTGGCGTGATGCTCATGATCGTTGCTTCTATCGCTAACATCTTTATTTCTAGCGGCCCGCTAATGATCACGATTATGGTACTTGCTGTAGGTATTTTTTCAGCCTTTATCCTCTTCGATGTTCAACGTATCGTCAACGGTGGCGAAACTAATTACATCATGGCTACACTCTCAATCTATCTTGATTTGTATAACGTGTTTACTAATCTATTGGCACTCTTCGGTATTGTTGGCGGAGATAGAGATTAATTAACTCTCCTAGCGTTATTCAAAAAGCTACCCTGCGATTTTTCTGGGTAGCTTTTTTTATATTTTCAAATCGAAGACAGCAATCGATTCGACATGCGATGTGTGTGGAAACATATTAATCATCCCCGCTTGCTTTAATTCATACCCCACCTGATGAACCAAGACACCAGCATCCCTGGCTAAAGTCGCTGGATTACACGAGACATAAACAATCCGCTTTGGAAGATATAAGAGCTCTTCAGACAAGGCGTCTTTCTTAATTTGCGCTAATGTATTAACAATTTCAAAAGCACCATCCCGCGGTGGATCGATCAACCACCGTTGGGAAACCCCCCATGACAGTAAAGCTAACTTATCGACCTTGAATAAATCAGCCGATTTAAAGCTTACATTTTTAAGCTTATTGTCATGGGCATTACTTTGTGCCCTTTGCGTTAACTCTTTACTTCCTTCAATACCCAAAACCTCACTTACTTTAGTCGCTAGAGCTAAAGTAAAGTTCCCAATGCCACAAAATAAATCTAATACTCGCTCCCCGCACTCAAGCCCAAGGAGTTGAATTGCCTTTCCCACAAGAACTTGATTCATTTGTGGATTGACCTGAGTAAAGTCAGATGGTAAGAAATTAAGAGTAACTCCAAATTCTGGAATCTTATAAAAAAGAGAACCCGTCAAAGGATAAATCGGCAATACACTTTCAATACCCTTTGATTGCCCCCAAATCCATACATGATGCAATTCACTAAATTTTTTTAAGCACTCCAAATCCTCAGACGTAAAGTCTAGTAAATGCCTAAGCACTAATGCAATGGTTTCACCACCCCCCTCAAGGTCATTCTCACCAGCCATTCGCTCACCAACAGCAACTTCAATCTGCGGAATCCTATCCCTAATACTCATACTCATCATTAGATTTCGCAAGTGAATGAGTAACTCAGAAACTGATTTAGGCAAAACTTCACATGAAGTCATGTCAGCAACATAAGCTCCTTTTTGTTCATGAAACCCTACTAAAACTGTTCCTTTTTTAATGGAGCGATTGACTACACTCAATCTGGCGCGGTAGCGGTAATGCCACTGCGGGCCAGCGATCGGCCTTAATAAAAGTTCAGCCTTCACTTTCCCTAAATGCCACAGGTTATCTTCAAGAACTCTTTGCTTGAGCGCGATTTGAGTCCGCATATCAATATGCTGCATGGAACACCCGCCGCAGTAACCAAACCACTGACAATACGGTTTTTTACGAAAGAAAGCTGCTTCGTGAATCTCTTGTACTTTACCTTTTTCAAACCTATTTTTTTCTCGAGTGACTTCATAAGTTACCAACTCACCCGTCAGCGCCCCTTGAACAAAAGCAACTTTTCCGGGATTGTCTTTATATTGCGGTAGCCTTGCAATTCCCTGCGCTTCCAGGTCCATTGATTCAATCCGGACCTTACGAAAGATCCCGCGCGGTGTTTTTTTAACTCTCAAAACCTGCCAGATATTCTACCCAGTGGGTACCACTAGGATTTTTAGATTCTTTTGTTAACTCTTGCTTAATAAAATTAATTTCTAAAGCATACTCTTCAGGCGTAAAACCAGCCCTTAAGAGTTGATATTGGCAATACATGAGATAAGTGTTAGCCACGTCAGTTTCACAGTAACGCCTAATCTCATCTAACTTTCCAGCTTGATACGCTGGCCAAACTTGAGAGCCATCCATTCCTAATTTACCTGGGAAACCACATAGCTTGGCTAAACCATCCAATGGCGCATTAGCTTTACCTTGATACATCGCCAATAAATCCATCAAGTCAAGATGACGCGCGTGATACCTGGAAATATAATTGTTATATTTGAATTCTCGTGCATCACTATCAGAACTTTCACCCATCTCCCAAAAACGTGAAGCGTTGACCTGATTGACTAAAGCACGGTAGTTAAGAACCGGCAAATCAAAGCCACTTCCGTTCCAGGAAACAAGCTGCGGAGTATATTTTTCAACAAGATGATAAAACTCTTGAATAATCGTTTTTTCAGAACTCTCTAAATCGCCCAATGTTCCAACCTTGAACTGCGGTAAACCTTCTTTAGTGGTCCGACGTATAACGCACGAAATTGCTGCAACACGCTGTAAATAGAGCGGTAAGAATTCACTGCTGCCCTTGGCAACTCGCTCATGAATAGCCTGTTCAACGACTTCAACGTCACTGAGCGTATCAGGATAATTTCCGAAGCGTCTTAGTCCTTTAGCATCTGGGATTGTTTCGATGTCAAAAACTAAAACTGTTTTCATATGAATTGTTTTTATTCGAAATAGTTTGTAGGATCTATCGGCTTACTATCACGACGTAATTCAAAATGCAGTTTGACACGATCCGTTTCGCTGTTGCCCATTTCAGCAATTTTTTGACCTTTTTGAACTAAATCACCTTCCTTAACTAATAGTGATTTGTTGTTGGCATAAACAGTGATGTAACTATTGTTGTGCTTAACAATAACTAAGTTACCGTAAGTTCGTAAACTATTACCGGAGAAAATAACCTTACC
>CAIJNI010000012.1 GCA_903821995.1 uncultured beta proteobacterium | reverse complement strand
AATTTTGTAATACTCTTGCAAAGGTTTGTTCTTATGTTTTTTATTTCTATTGTGTATAACTTTTAAATCACGTTTTTCTTAATAACGTAGATGTCTTTATCACTTGCTCTATTAGTGCTTGTACATTTTCTGGAGGCGTGAATTGTGAAATACCATGGCCTAAGTTAAAAATATGCCCATCTAATGACGATAAGCCTTCATTTTTATTCGAAGTTAGTGCTAACTCTTCCAATAAACTGATGGCTTTATTTTGAATTGTTTTAGGATCAGAGAGTAAAACCAATGGGTCTAAGTTTCCTTGTATTGCAATTTTCTTATTTAATTGGTTAAGCTGTTCTCGACTCTTACCCAATGAGTTCGACCAATCCAACCCAATGACATCCGCCCCCACTCCGGCCATATCCGCCAACCATGAAGATCCACCTTTAGTAAACAACATCACCGGTAAATCTTTTGGAACTTCTGGGTGCGCCTTTATTCTCTTGATAATCTTTTGCATTGGTAGAAGCGAATACTTTATATAGTCTTCATTAGACAGTAACCCCCCCCAAGTATCAAAGAGCATTGCAGCCTGCGCGCCAGAGAATATTTGTTGGAGTAAATACTCACTTATTGAATCTATATTTATATCTAGGACTCTCTGGATTAGATCTGGCCGCTTAAACATAAGTGACTTGGTTTGATAAAAGTCTTTGGACCCCGCTCCCTCGATCATATAGCATGCCAAGGTCCATGGACTACCTGAGAATCCTATTAAAGGTACCCTCTGTTTTCCATTAGTTATTAGGGCTTTCCTAATTTCTTTGACAGCATCAAAAACATAAGTTAACTGACCCATGTCTGCCACCTGCAAGTCTAGTATTCTTTTTTCTGTGTTTAGAGGCTTTGAAAATTGAGGCCCTTCTCCTTGCACAAAATTTAAGCCTAGCCCCATTGCATCTGGAATCGTTAAAATGTCCGAGAATAAAATTGCTGCATCTAGCTCGAAACGATCTAATGGTTGCATTGTTACTTCGGCTGCAAATTGTGGATTTTTTGCCAAAGCCAAAAAGCTTCCCGCCTTTGACCTTGTGGCGTTATATTCAGGCAAATAACGCCCAGCTTGTCTCATCAGCCAAATAGGCGTCCTGTCTGTTTTTTCAAAACGACAAGCCTTTAAAAATCGGTCATTTAATAATTCTGGGCTGGCTTTAAATTGAGCCAAAATTTATTTTTTCTTTCTAAATCTTGCTATGGCTGCGAGTTGCGCAGCTGCAAAAGCAAATTCTGACTGAGCTTTAGCAAAATCAATGTCTGATGTGCGATTAGCCATTAACTCTTCAGCTTTTCTTTTAGCTTCCGTTGCTTTTGCCTCATCTAAATCAGCACCACGAATAGCCGTATCCGATAAAACTGTAATTCTCTTTGGCTGAACCTCTAGAACGCCACCCGCAACAAATACGAACTCATCTTCTCCATCCGCCTTTTCAATTCTCACTGTTCCAGGCTTGATTCTTGTAATTAGAGGCGTATGACCTGGCAGAATACCCAACTCCCCCGACTCCCCTGGCAAAGCTACAAATTTAGCCTCCCCTGAAAAGATCGATTTTTCTGCACTTACAACATCAACATATATCGTAGACATACTATCGGAAACCTTTTTTTAAACTTACAGTTTTTTAGCCTTCTCAATCGCTTCATCGATTGAGCCCACCATATAAAACGCCTGCTCCGGCAAGTGATCCAACTCACCATCAACAATCATTTTAAAACCACGGATAGTTTCCTTTAAAGGAACATATTTTCCAGGTGAGCCTGTAAACACTTCTGCCACATGGAACGGCTGTGATAGGAAACGCTGAATTTTACGTGCTCGGGCTACTGATTGTTTATCTTCAGGTGATAACTCATCCATACCTAAAATAGCAATGATGTCACGTAACTCTTTATAGCGTTGAAGAGTTATTTGAACTCCTCGCGCTACCTCATAGTGCTCTGTACCAACAACCAATGGATCTAATTGACGACTTGTTGAATCTAAGGGATCAACCGCTGGGTAAATTCCTAAGGCAGCAATATCGCGAGATAACACAACGGTTGAATCTAAATGCAAGAACGTGGTTGCTGGTGATGGGTCTGTTAAGTCATCGGCAGGAACATATACAGCCTGAATCGATGTGATTGACCCTGTCTTAGTCGATGTAATCCGCTCTTGTAATCGACCCATTTCTTCAGCCAACGTCGGTTGATATCCCACAGCTGAAGGCATACGACCTAATAGTGCTGATACCTCTGTACCCGCCAGAGTAAAGCGATAAATATTATCAACGAAGAAAAGAATATCTCGGCCCTCATCACGAAAACGCTCGGCCATTGATAACCCCGTTAACGCCACTCTTAAACGATTTCCTGGAGGCTCATTCATCTGACCAAAAACCATTGCAACCTTATCCAAAACATTTGAATCTTTCATTTCATGATAAAAGTCGTTTCCTTCTCGGGTCCGCTCACCTACACCAGCAAATACTGATAATCCGGCATGTTGCTTTGCAATGTTATTAATCAATTCCATCATGTTTACAGTCTTACCCACACCCGCACCGCCAAACAATCCAACCTTACCGCCTTTTGCAAACGGGCATACCAAGTCAATCACTTTAATCCCGGTCTCTAATAAGTCCACAGAAGGTGATAACTCGTCAAATTTAGGCGCAGATTGGTGTATAGAGCGGCGCTCTTCGGTTGCAATCGGTCCGGCATCATCAATAGGACGTCCCAACACATCCATGATTCGACCTAAAGTTGCAGGCCCAACAGGCACTGAGATTGGGGCCCCTGTTCCCTTTACGGACATTCCTCGGCGCAAACCGTCGCTAGAGCCTAATGCAATAGTACGGACGATCCCATCTCCTAATTGTTGCTGCACTTCAAAAGTTAAGCCTTTTTCAGCAAAGGACGCTTCATTATTATCATCCAAAATTAACGCGTCATACACTCTAGGCATGCTATCGCGAGGAAATTGTATGTCAACAACTGCTCCAATACACTGAACGATATTTCCGTTACTCATCGTATTTCTCCAATCAATTTTACAATTCTATAAATCTAAACAGCTGCCGCACCAGCAACAATTTCAGACAACTCTTTAGTAATCGCTGCTTGGCGTGTTTTGTTATAAACCAGCTGCAGCTCTCCAATAACATTTTTTGCATTATCTGAAGCAGCTTTCATGGCAACCATTCTTGCAGATTGCTCTGAAGCCATATTTTCTGCTACAGCCTGATAAATTAAAGCTTCAACATAACGTTTTAATAAATCATCGACAACAGTTTGTGCATCGGGTTCATAGATGTAGTCCCATCCATAATCCGACTTTTCTTTTTCAGATTGATTCAGGGCCTCTCTGGCCAAGGGCAGGATTTTTTCTACTACCGGCTCCTGCTTCATTGTGTTAATAAATTTATTGTAGGCAAGGTAAAGCTCGTCGATTTCACCAGACTCAAATGCATCAATCTGAACCTTAATAGATCCGATAAGCGCATCAAGATGAGGCGTATCGCCCATGTGAGTTAAATGTGATACTAATTTAGCTTTGATCCGATTTAAGAATTGAAATCCTTTTGCACCAAAAGCAGTGCAATTAATCCCATAGTTCTTTCCAGTCCAGGTCTTCATGTCTGCAGTTAAATTTCTTAATACGTTTGTATTTAACCCTCCACAAAGCCCTTTATCTGTAGTTACAACAATTACACCTACATTTTTTACTTCGCGTTGCGTTAATAGCGATGGACGATATTCTGGATTTGCATTGCTTAAATTTGCTGCAATATTTCTAACTTTTTCAGAATATGGGCGTGCCGCTCTCATACGCTCTTGAGCACGGCGCATTTTAGATGCAGCAACCATTTCCATTGCTTTAGTTATCTTGCGTGTATTTTGTACACTCTTGATCTTTGTTCGTATCTCTTTAGTACTAGCCATTGAGGCTTCTCCTGACTAGTCTATTAAAAAGAGGCTGAGCGTTTAAAATCTTCAATGGCAGATTTAAGGGCTACTTCATCTTCTTTCGATAGCTCTTTAGTTTCTTCAATCCGACCAATGAGATCAGCAAATTTAGCTTTTAAATGATCATGTAACCCTTTTTCGAAAGCTAACATGTTCTTCACCTCGACATCATCTAAAAAGCCGTTATTAGCAGCATACAATGTTGTCGCCAATTGCCAAACCTGCTGTGGACTATATTGTGCCTGCTTTAAAAGCTCTGTCACACGACGACCACGATCCAATTGCTTACGCGTTGCGTCATCTAAGTCAGACGCAAACTGAGCAAAAGCAGCTAATTCACGGTATTGCGCTAAGTCTGTTCTTATTCCGCCCGAAAGTTTTTTAATCACTTTGGTCTGCGCCGCTCCACCCACACGAGATACTGAAATACCCGCATTAATCGCTGGACGAATACCGGAGTTAAACAAGTCGGTCTCTAAAAAGATCTGTCCATCTGTAATTGAAATCACATTGGTAGGCACGAAAGCTGAAACGTCACCAGCTTGTGTTTCAATCACAGGCAGTGCTGTAAGAGATCCCGTTTTTCCCTTTACTGCTCCATTTGTAAATTTTTCAACATAGTCTTCGTTAACTCGTGCCGCACGCTCTAACAACCTAGAGTGTAGATAAAATACGTCACCAGGATAAGCCTCACGACCAGGCGGGCGCCTTAATAGAAGTGAAACTTGTCGATATGCCACGGCTTGTTTAGTCAAGTCATCATAAACAATCAATGCATCTTCACCGCGGTCTCTAAAATATTCGCCCATTGTGCAGCCTGCGTAAGCCGAGAGGTATTGCATCGCTGCCGATTCAGATGCAGAAGCTGCAACTATAACTGTGTAGCCCAATGCACCATGCTCTTCTAGTTTTCTTACAACGTTACTGATGGTTGAAGCTTTTTGGCCAATCGCCACATAAACGCAATAAACACCCTTACCTTTTTGATTGATGATTGCATCAACTGCAACTGCAGTTTTTCCTGTCTGACGATCCCCAATAATTAACTCTCGCTGTCCACGACCAATTGGCACCATTGCGTCAATAGACTTTAAGCCTGTTTGCAATGGTTGGCTCACAGATTGTCTTGCGATTACTCCCGGAGCAACTTTTTCAATCACATCCGTCATTTTTGCGTTAATTGGACCTTTACCATCAATCGGTTGACCCAGCGCATTTACAACCCGGCCAAGCAACTCTGGGCCAACTGGAACCTCTAAAATTCGACCCGTACACTTTACTGGATCACCTTCAGAAATATGCTCATATTCTCCAAGCACAACTGCGCCGACGGAGTCACGCTCTAGATTCAGCGCTAAACCAAAAGTGTTTCCGGGAAACTCTAACATTTCGCCTTGCATCACACCAGACAATCCATGAACGCGGCATATGCCGTCCGTCACAGAAATAACAGTTCCTTGATTACGAACTTCAGCATCAACACCGACGCTGCTAATTCTACTTTTGATCAGATCACTGATCTCAGATGGGTTAAGTTGCATTTATAACTCCTAGGGTCTTTAATATCGTTTGTATTTCAAATCATAATCAAGCTGAAAGTGCTGCCTGCATTGAAGCTAGTCGCGACTTCACTGATGTGTCTAAAACCTCATCACCAACTATTACTTTTACGCCACCTATCAAATCTGGATCAATACTTACAGATGGGTTAAATTTCTTGTCTCCAAAGCGCTTTTTAAGTGTCTGTAACAAGTCTGCAATCTCAACATCACTCATTGGAAATGCGCTTGTTATAAAAACTTCCGCCGAACCTTCTAATTCATTTTTTAACTGCTCAAACTGAATAGCAATCTCTGGCATAACAGCTAACCTGTGATTAGAAATAATCAAATTCACAAAATTTGTTATCACATCATCTGCTTTATTCTTCATTCCGCTCAATAGCAATCCTGCTAACTGAGCCTGTGAAACATTTGGATTATTTGAAAGCGACGCAACCTCAGGATGCGCAGCCATCTGGCTAAGTTCAAACAACCGCTCTGACCAACTACTTAGTTGGCTAGGTGATGCGCTTTGAACAAGAGCTTCAGCATAGGGCCTAGCGACTGTTGCTAAATCTGCCATTTCAGAGCTCTGCTTTCAATTGTTCTAACAAAGCAGAGTGTGCCTTGGGATCTATTTCACGTCGCAAAATTTGCTCCGCACCTTTAACCGCCAGGTCTGCAACTTCATTTCTTAAGGAATCACGAGCTCGAATAATTTGTTGCTCAGCCTCAGATTTTGCTTGAGCAATAATTCTAGCTGCTTCTGATTGAGCATTATGCTTAATCTCATCAGCACTCATTTGCGCACGCTTCTCAGCTTCTGCAATTCTTTGTGCGCCCTCGTTTCTAGCCTCAGCTAACGCTTGATCAGCTTTTTTGCCAGCTACGTCTAGATCTGTTTTCGCTTTTTCTGCAGCAGCTAATCCCTCAGCTACTTTAGTGGCCCGCTCGTCAAGAGCTTTCACAAGTGGTGGCCAAACAAACTTGGCAACAACCCACCATAGAATAAAAAAGACCACCATTTGCGCGAATAGTGTCGCGTTCAGGTTCACGGTATTTCCTTTCGAATCATTAAATTAACCACTAATAAACTAATTAGTGGCCATACTTATTTAATACTTAACTACCTAGTTTTGATAACAATGGGTTTGCAAATGCAAACAACATTGCAATACCAACGCCGATCAAGAACGCGGCATCAATCAAACCAGCAAGCAAAAACATCTTAGTTTGCAAAGGTTCCATCAATTCGGGCTGACGTGCACATGCTTCAATGTACTTTCCACCCATCATACCGATCCCTAAACAGGCACCAATAGCCCCTAAACCAATAATGATGCCAATACCAATTGCTGTAAGGCCTTGTATGTTTGAAATAAATTCTTGCATTGTTGACTCCTAAAAATAAAAGTTGAAAAAAAATTAATGGTGACTATGCGCTTGACCTATATAAACCAAAGTCAACATCATAAAAATAAATGCTTGAAGCAAAATTACCAATATATGGAAAATCGCCCATGCCGCACCTGCAATGACGTGTCCTACAAACCCAAGGAATGAAAGATCAACACCAAAACCCCATACACCGCCGAGAAGTGCTATCAACATAAAAATTAGCTCTCCCGCATACATATTGCCAAAAAGTCGCATACCTAAAGATACGGTTTTTGCTACATATTCAATTAAATTGAGTAATAAGTTAAATGGTGCCAAATACCATTTAGATCCAAAAGGGGCTGAAATCAATTCATGGGCAAAACCGCCAATACCCTTTATCTTAAGACTGTAGTACAAAATAATTAACAAAACAGATAGTGACATCCCCATCGTTCCATTTAAATCTGTTGTGGGCACAATTTTATGGTGAGGGATATGGACATGAAACACTCCCAAAAACCCATTCACGCCATTAATCCAATCTATTGGAATGAGGTCTAGCGTATTCATAAATATAATCCAACAAAACACAAACAGCGCTAAAGGGGCAATATATGTTCTATCGCCGTGCACTATATTCTTTGACTGGGTCTCTACTAACTCTACGACAATCTCAACTAAAGCCTGAAACCTGCCAGGAACTCCAGAGGTTGCTTTCCTTGCCGCCAACAATAAAAATCCAACAGCGATTAGGCCCATGGAAATTGACCAAAACAGGGTGTCATAGTTGATGATACTGAAATCAACTATGCTAGCCTGTACATGACCTGTTGAATTTAAATTCGTTAGGTGCTCAAGAATGTATTCTGTAGGCTGTAAGCCTGTGGGTGATGAAACTTCTACTGACATCGACTCTATCCTAAAATTACTTAAAAATTTTATTTTTAACTACCCAAGGCAACCAATAACACTGGACAACAATTATATAAGTTATTAAAAAAGCTAGCCAGTTTAAATTTGGAAAATACTGAATTACCAACAATATTATAGTTATCGTTAAAGTAACTTTAATGAATTCCCCATAAATCATTGCTCTAACAAAAAGTTGCGGCTTAAAAGAGACACTTCTTTTCACTAATTCGACTAGAAGTATAAACGCAATCGTAGGAATGACGCCTAAGATTCCACCAAAAAATATTGAAATCCCCAGATTATTTACTCCTAGTTGACCTTTAAACACAGTTACTAAAAGGCATAAGGCTCCTGTTAATATGATCTGGGCATTTACTACCACCCACGGGGATTTAATTTTTGGATGTAAACGCTCTTGGCCAAACAATGCCAATGCTTCTGCACGACTTAAAGCTTTTACGTCTTTTTCATCGTCGTTATATAAGTTATTAGCTTTCACCACTTGGCTCTAAACTAACCCCAATTTATTAAATAAGCTTTGAAGCTCATCTGCGTGAGAGAACTTTATTTTAATTTCTCCACCCTTCGTTTTGGTTTTAATGTCTACAGCTAAACCGATTAAATCCGACATCTGATTTTGTAGACGCGTCAAATCAGGATCGTTTCTAACTCCCTTTTTTACCACTTTTTTGATATCGCTTTGTTTAACCGATGCATTTAACAGTGCATTGGCAAGCTTTTCTGTCTCTCGGACCGACAGCCCCTGTGCCGCAACCCTTTGGGCCAAACCAACTTGCATCGCACCTGACAATGGAATCAGGGCTCTAGCATGCCCCATATCAATCTCGCCGCTCATCAACAAATTTTGGACTGTCTTACTTAATTGCGATAAGCGAAGAAGATTTGATACGGCACTTCTAGACTTTCCAACGACCTGTGCTGCTTGTTCGTGGGTAAACCCAAATTCAGAAATTAGCCTAGCTAATCCTTCAGACTCTTCCAAGGGATTTAAGTCTTCCCTTTGCATATTTTCGATCAGCGCCATAGCTGCGGCAGCTTTATCGTCTACATCTCTAATTAAGACCGGTACACTTTTTAAACCCACCATCGCCGCAGCGCGAAACCTTCTTTCGCCTGCGATAATTTCGTATTGACTATTGCCAATAGACCTCACCAATAGAGGTTGCATAATTCCTTGTACTTTAATGCTTTCAGCTAGCTCTTTTAATTCGCTCTCGTGCATTACTTTACGTGGTTGATATTTTCCCCGTTGCAGTTGTTCTAGGAGCAAATCTCTAACCTCACCGCTCTTATCGCTTTTTGCACCCGGATCAATAGCTTCACCTAACAGGACCTCTAAGCCTCTTCCTAAGCCTCTTTTTTTCATCATGTTTTCTCTATAAAGTTTTTATTCGTTCTATCATCTCAGCGCCAAAGGCCACATAGGCTTTTGCGCCACGTGAATTTTTATCATATACAACGCCTGGAACACCGTAGGAAGGAGCTTCCGCTAGTCTCACATTGCGCGGAATAATTGTAGAAAAAACCTTATCTCCGAAATGCTTAATTAACTGATCTGAAACTTGCGTTTGCAACGCCATTCTTGGGTCAAACATTACCCGCAACAAACCGATGACTTTTAAATCAGCATTTAGATTTGCATGGACCTGCTTAATGCTATTTACCAAATCCGACAACCCCTCAAGCGCAAAATACTCACACTGCATTGGCACAATAACTCCGTTAGCTGCGCACAACCCATTTAATGTGAGAAGTGACAGTGCTGGTGGGCAATCGATTAGGATAAAGTCATAATCGTCTAAAACCTCCTCTATCGCCTTTCTGAGGAGGGTTTCACGACCATCAAAATCTACCAATTCAATCTCGGCTCCTGCTAAGTTTCTATTCGCTGGAACAACATCATAACCACCTGATTTTGAATGATATTTTGATTTTTTTATTGTGTTATGGCCTATTAAAACCTGATAAACGGAGCTTTCAACTTGATGTTTATCAATGCCGGATCCCATTGTGGAGTTTCCCTGCGGATCTAAGTCAATTAACAAAACTCTTTGGTCAAGCAATGCCAATCCCGCTGATAAATTTATAGCCGTTGTCGTTTTCCCAACTCCGCCCTTTTGATTTGCAATACAAAAGATCTTTGCCATTCTTAATTTATCCCGTTATCTATATATGATTAGATTGTAGTATTGCCAAACACCTATAAGCATTTAAATTTGGCACCATGAGCTCTTCAATTCTAATTAAATGGCACTCATTAGATAAGGCCTGAATTTCTTCATTAATTTTCTGTGATTTCATTGCAAGAATTAAGCCCATATCTTTTAGTAAGGGTAAAGAATAGCTTACAAAGGTTGATAACTCAGCAAATGCCCTCGAAATAGTTGCATCAACTGAATTAGGATGGCTTTTAGAGTGGTTTTCAATCCTCCCCTCCACAACTTCTACATTTTTTAACTTTAGCTTGCCCTTAATATGATGTAAAAAGGCCGTTTTTTTCTTGACAGCATCCACTAAAACAAAATCATGCTCAACAAACATAATTGACAACAAGATCCCCGGGAACCCACCGCCCGTGCCCAAGTCTGCAAATTTTGCCTTTTTAGATAAAAGCCCCTGAGCAATCAAGTCTGTTATCGGTCGCACCACGGCCAAACTATCCAACAAATGGGTAAAGACAAAATCTCGAGTATTATCAACAGCACTTAAGTTATGGACTTTATTCCAGCGCCAGAATTCATTTGCAAATTCTAGAATCTGCTCTTTTTGAATCTGATTTAACTTTATTTCAAGCTTAGTAATTCCTTGCTCAAAATAAGCCTTTATCTCTTCACTCTTTTCCATTACTTACCTGGGAGCGTTTTAATATACCTCGCTTTAAATGAACCAGTAAAAGCGAAATCGCAGCTGGCGTAACTCCTGAAACTCGCGATGCTTGACCCAAAGTTTTAGGCTTTGTTAAGCCAAGCTTTTGTTTAACCTCGTTTGATAAACCTCCGACCTCCTGATAATCGAGGCTATCTGGCAACTCCATGGACTCGTAATAGGACTGTCTTTCTATTTCAATGGTTTGGCGGCTAATATATCCCTCATATTTGGTAACAACCTCTACCTGCTCATCGATTTGGTTTTGTAATACCGGATCATACGTCTCTTCACCTTTCCACTTGCCGCCTAGAGCTGTCATTAGTTGCTCATATGAAACATTTGGGCGCTTTAACAAGTCTAGTAGGTTGTACTCATGCGACAAAACTTGTCCAAACAAATCTTTGCTATCTTTTTCCAAGATCGTTTTCGGAGAAACCCAAATAGAGGCTAATCGTTGTGTTTCACGTGAAACAGCTTCTCGCTTTTCTGAAAATATTGCCCAACGAATATCATCAACTAGCCCCAACTTTCTTCCAACCTCGGTCAGTCGCTCATCCGCGTTATCTTCTCTTAAGCTAAGACGATACTCTGCCCGACTAGTAAACATTCGATAGGGCTCTTGAACACCTTTGGTGATTAAGTCGTCAACCAAAACACCCAAATAAGCCTCGCTTCTAAGAGGCGTCCAGGGATCTTTCCCCTTTGCCTTCAATGCAGCATTGAGCCCTGCAAGCAGTCCTTGCGCCGCAGCTTCCTCGTAGCCAGTTGTGCCATTAATTTGCCCAGCAAAAAACAATCCTGATATTTGTTTTGTCTCAAGGTATTGGCTAAGGCCCCTTGGGTCAAAGTAGTCATATTCAATCGCATAACCTGGACGAATAATATGGGCGCTCTCTAACCCGGGAATACTATGGACTAAATCAAGCTGAATATCAAAAGGTAAGCTTGTAGATATTCCATTGGGGTAAAACTCATTAGACGTTAAGCTTTCTGGCTCAAGAAAAATTTGATGGCTATTCTTACTCGCAAATCGGTGGATTTTATCTTCAATAGATGGGCAATATCTCGGCCCAATCCCCTCAATAACTCCTGTGTACATTGGAGAGCGGTCAAGCCCTCCTCGAATGATGTCATGCGTTTGAGTATTAGTATGGGTAATCCAACAAGGAACCTGACGAGGATGTTCGGCTGGTCGACCTAAAAATGAAAAAACAGGCACAGGATCTAGATCTCCTGGCTGCATAGCCATTTTAGAAAAATCAATCGTCCGACCATCTATTCTTGGCGGGGTTCCTGTTTTAAGCCTTCCCTGTGGGAGCTTAAGGTCTTTCAGCCTTGCAGATAGTTTGATTGCCGCAGGATCGCCAGCTCTACCCCCGGTATGGTTTTCTAATCCAACATGGATTTTCCCATCTAAAAAAGTACCCGCCGTCAAAACCACAGTTTGACTGAGGAACCTAATGCCCAATTGAGTTTCGACACCAATCACCCGATCCAAGCTTACGAGTATATCGTCTACTGCAGCTTGGAAGAGGGTTAGTCCAGGTTGGTTTTCTAAAATTTTCCGCATGGTTGAGCGGTAAATCGCCCTATCTGCTTGCGCTCGGGTAGCTCTAACAGCCGGCCCTTTACTGGCATTAAGGATTCGGAATTGGATTCCCGCTAAATCTGTTATATGCGCCATAGCGCCACCTAAAGCATCTATTTCCTTTACAAGGTGTCCCTTGCCTATTCCTCCGATGGATGGGTTGCAACTCATTGTCCCCAATGTTTCTATGCTATGGGTTAAAAGTAAGGTACTTGCGCCAGCGCGCGAGCTGGCCAAAGCCGCTTCACAGCCTGCATGTCCTCCACCAACAACAATCACATCAAACTTTTTTTTAAAATCCATAAAATTTGCCCTCAGGGGCGTGATGATAGCATTAAATTTGTTTCACGTGAAACCTAATTTTAAAAGCCGATTAGCCTATATGAATCTATAGCTGTTTTAATAATTAATAGCAAAACCACGCCGATAAAAAACTTTTTCACAAAATCGCTTCCAAGTCTCATGGCCATACTGCTGCCGAGTAAACCACCCAGAATATTAAAAACAACCATTACAACAGCCAAACCCCACTGAATATGGCCTGCTGGAATGAACAAACACAATGCGGCAATATTTGTGACGCAATTAATTACTTTAGTTGCAGCGGCAGCATGCAAAAAATCATACCTAAGGAAACTAACAAAAAAGAACATTAAAAAACTACCGGTGCCAGGCCCTAAAAACCCATCATAAAAACCGATGATAGCAACACCTAAGAATAATATTAGCCTGGTATGAAAAGAGTCTTGCATCGGGTCATGAGCAAATGCACTATTTTTTTTAACCAGTGTAAAAATAAGAAGGCCTAGCAATATAGCCGGAAGGGATACTCTAATAAAAACTGGAGAAATAAATGTTAAAGCCCAGGCCCCAAAAATAGATGCCAAAAAAGCAACAATACTGGCGAATAACATCAGCTTTAAAGGTAATCTAATTTGCTTTAGGTACCTACCTGCGGAAACCAAAGTTCCACCAAGGGCCGAGAGCTTATTTGTGCCAAAAAGCGTTGCTGGGGCTTCCGTTGGAAACCCTGAAAACAATGCCGGGATTTGAATTAAGCCACCACCACCAACAATTGCATCAACAAAGCCTGCACATAATGCGGCTAGAGCTAAAACATAAATGCCCTGATTTAAAAAATCTACGGAGCTCAAACCACATTCTTGCTTTTGAATTTATCCAAAAACTCGCCAACAATTCCTTTTCTAAAGGATAAAACGCAAACTACAAAAATAAATCCGGTAACAATTGTTACAGCCTCACCCAAAGTTTTAAACCACTCAATGTTAGTCCAAGAAAAAATCAAATTACCGATATCACCAACTTTGTTTTCTAGAATAACAATAACGAAGGCTCCGAGTATTGGGCCAAGTAAAGTACCAACGCCACCAACCAAACACATCAAGATCACCAAGCCAGACATTGTCCAATGAGCATCGGACAAAGTTTCAAAGCCCATAACAACAGCTTGAAGACTACCCGCTAATCCAGCAAGGGCTCCCGAAAGAACAAAAGCAATCAATTTAAAGCGATCAACCTTATATCCAAGGGATATTGCCCGCGGCTCATTTTCTTTGATAGCGAAAAGAATTTTGCCATATGGAGATGCAACTACTCTAGCAACAAAGGCTAAAGCAACCACGGCTAACCCAAGAACAACAAAGTACATCGTTTTATCATCTTGAAGATCAAGTAAGCCCAGCATCATCGTCCTAGGAATACCCTGAAAACCATCCTCGCCTCCAGTGAATGGAACTTGAACACAAATAAAATAGAACATTTGCGCAAGAGCCAAAGTAATCATTGAGAAATAGATCCCTTGTCGACGTATAGCTAAAGCCCCCATAATTAAACCGAGAGCGGCTGCAAAAATAGTGCCTCCTATAATTCCAATTTCAGGTGGAAGATGCTGGTCTCGAATTAAAAACCCTGCAACATAACCGGCCCCACCTAAAAACGCAGCATGACCAAATGACAACAACCCCGTGTATCCCAATAACAAATTAAAAGAGGTGGCAAAAAGTGCAAAGCAAAGAAGCTTCATTAAGAAAATAGGGTAAATAAACCAAGGTGCAAATAAAAGAAGGATAAAGAAAAATCCCCATATTAAAAGTGGGCGCTTACTCATTTATTTCTCTCTTCCAAAAAGACCGGCAGGACGAACCAATAAAACTAATGCCATAACCACAAAAACAACCGTGCTCGAAGCCTCTGGATAAAAAACCTTTGTAATTGCTTCAACAATACCAAGGCCAAGACCCGTCAAAATGGAGCCCATAATAGAGCCCATACCACCAATAACAACAACAGCAAAAACAGTGATAATCAAATTCGAGCCCATGAGTGGAGAAATTTGAATAATTGGAGCAGCAAGAACTCCAGAAAAAGCAGCTAGACCAACGCCAAACGCATACGTTAATGTCACCATCAACGGAAAATTAATACCAAATGCTTGAACAAGTTTTGGGTTTTCAGTGCCGGCTCGTAAATAAGAACCGAGTTTTGTTTTTTCAATAATGAACCACGTTGTAAAACAAACTGTAAGAGAAGCAACGACAACCCAACTACGATAGTTAGGAAGAATCATAAAGCCAATATCTGTTGCTCCAGATAAACTTTCGGGAACGGAATAAGCCATTCCAGACACGCCATAAAAGGAGCGGAAAAAACCTTCGATCAAAAGCGTTAAACCAAAAGTTAAAAGTAAGCCATACAAGTGATCAAGCCCATATAAAGGTTTGATTAAGAAGCGCTCAACAAACACACCAAAAAAAGCAACAATAAGTGGCGACAATAACAGCATGGGCCAGTACCCTAACCCAAACTGCGTATAACCAATATAAGTAATAATTGCCCCCATCATAAACATCGCGCCATGGGCAAAATTGATGACATTAAGTAAGCCAAAGATTACCGCCAAACCAAGGCTTAGAATCGCATAAAAACTGCCATTCACCAGCCCCAAAAGGAGCTGGCTTAAAACAGCGGACATTGGCATACCAAATATTTCCATATTACTTAATAAAAGAACACTTAGATTCAGCTAAAGTATTAAAAGCTTGTTCACCAGGAACTTTCTGAACGAGCTTATAGTAATCCCAAGGCCTCTTAACTTCTTCAGCTTTCTTTACTTCAAAAAGATACATGTCATGAACCATCATGCCATCTTTACGAATATAGCCATTTTTAGTAAACATGTCGTTGATTTTCATGCTGTGAAGTTGCTTTAAAACCTTATCAGGATCATCTGTACCAGCAGCTTTAACAGCCTTAAGATAAGCTAAAGTAGAAGAATAATCTCCCGCTTGGACCATCGTTGGCATGCGTTTCATTTTTTGTAAGAAGCGACCACCAAACTCTCTAGTCTCATCATTCAAATCCCAATACCAACTCTCTGTAGCTAAAAGCCCAGCCGCATTTTTAAGACCAATACTATGAATATCCGTGATAAAGATAAGAAGACCTGCTATTTTCATCGTCTTATTAATACCAAATTCGCTAGCAGCTTTCACTGCGTTAATGGTATCGCCACCTGCATTGGCTAAACCTAAGATTTGAGCTTTAGAATTTTGAGCTTGCAATAAAAACGAGGAAAAATCACTAGCACTGAGTGGATGCTTGACGGAACCAACAACTCTTCCACCATTATCCAAAATCACTTGAGTTGCATCTTTTTCTAATTGATATCCAAAAGCGTAATCAGCAGTAATAAAAAACCAGTTTTTATCACCTTTAGACGCCATTGCCTTACCAGTAACTTTAGCTAAACCAATAGTGTCGTAAGTATAGTGAATAGTATACGGTGAGCACTGCTCATTCGTTAACGCCGAAGTACCAGCGCCATTATTAATGTAAATTTTCTTTTTCTCTGCAGTGACTTTAGCTGTTGCTAATGCTGTGCCTGAGTTTGTACCACCAAAGATGACATTAACTCCGTCTTGGTCAATCCACTCGCGAGCTTTTGCTGCCGCAATATCAGCTTTGTTTTGATGGTCAAGGGCAACCACTTCAATTTTACGACCAAGAACTGACCCACCAAAATCAGCAATAGCCATATTCATCGCTTCAATACCGCCCTTGCCATCGACGTCGGCATACAGACCAGACATATCCGTGATAAACCCTAATTTGATAGGGCCTGTATCAGCAGCGTTTGCTGCTGACAAAAACAATACTCCGAGCAGTGCAACTAATTTTTTAATCTTCATTTTCTTCTTTCTAAAAAAATTAAATACCTAAGTAACTATTTAAAAGCTCCTCTTTTTCCTGCAATTCATGACTTAAAACAGTTTCAACAACAACTCCATGCTCAACAACAAAATGCTTATCTGCCAACGGCGCAGCAAATCTAAAATTTTGTTCAACCAAAATAATGGTGTAGCCTTTATTTCTTAAATTCATGACCACCTCGCCAAGTTTTTGAACAATAACAGGAGCAAGACCTTCCGTAATTTCATCTAATAGAAGAATATTAGCCCCTGTTCTCAAAATTCGTGCCATAGCAAGCATTTGTTGCTCGCCACCAGATAAGCGAGCCCCTGGACTTAAGCGCCTTTCAAGTAAATTAGGAAACATGCTATAAATTTCCTCAATAGACATGCCCATCTCATTAATGATGGGGGGTAAGAGTAGGTTTTCCTCCGCAGTAAGGCTAGAAAAAATACCCCTCTCCTCAGGACAGTAACCAACGCCAAGCCTTGCAACAAGGTGACTTGCAAGGTTAATAGTTTCTTTACCCTGAATTTTTATAGAGCCCAGTCGTTTGCCAGTTAATCCCAAAATAGCTCTTAAAGTTGTAGTACGACCAGCCCCGTTCCTACCTAATAATGTAACAACCTCTCCTTTATCCACAGATAAATTAATACCATGCAATATATGAGACTCCCCATACCAAGTTTGCAGGTTTGAGATTTCTAAAGCCACTTGATTAGACATGGGCCGTAGACCCCATATAAGCTTCCATTACTAGAGGGTTAGCAGAAACCTCGTGATAAGAACCCTCAGCCAAAACAGAACCACGTTGTAAAACAGAAATTGTGTGAGCAATTTTAGATACTACTTTCATATTATGCTCAACCATTAATATGGTTCTTCCGGATGATACTTTATTAATTAAAGAAGTAACCATTTCAACATCTTCATGACCCATACCTTGAGTTGGTTCATCTAACAACATCAATTCAGGGTCCATTGCGAGCGTCGTTGCAATTTCTAAAACCCGCTTACGACCATAGGGCAAATTAACAGCAAGTTCGGAAAAAAAAGAGGTCAGACCAACCAAAGCTAATAGATCCATTGCCTTATCATTAAGAACATTAAGAGAGCTCGGGGACTTCCAAAAGTGGTACTCGGTGCCCAATTTTTTTTGCAAGGCAATACGAACATTATCTAAAACACTAAGATGTGGAAAAACCGCAGAAATCTGAAACGACCGAATGAGCCCCTTCTTTGCAATATCTTCTGGGGCTACAGTTGTAATATCAACACCGTTAAAGATAATAGAACCCGAGGTAGGCGTTAAAAATTTTGTTAGCAAATTAAAACAGGTTGTTTTACCTGCTCCATTCGGACCAATCAAGGCATGAATAGATCCTCGTTTAACTTTAAGATTAACGTCGTTAACTGCAACGAATCCTTTAAAAGATTTAACAAGACTTTGCGTTTCTAAAATTAGATTATTTTGATCCATAGCTTTGGAAGAATAGTATAAATTGAGTTGTCTATAAAGGACTAAATCGTAGGGGTTTACACGAGGTTAATTAACGGCTCTTTAAAATATCTGCGACTCTTTGAGCAATCATCATCGTTGGAGCTGCTGTATTTCCAGAGGTTATTTTAGGCATAACAGATGCGTCGACAATTCGAAGACCTCTAACTCCAAACACACGGAGTTCAGAATCAACAACAGCAAGGGGATCAGACTCTAAACCCATCTTACAAGTTCCAACCGGATGGAAAATGGTGGTCCCAATATCTCCAGCGGCAATCACTAAATCCTCCTCACTCAATAGATGAGCCCCAGGTTTATATTCCATTGGACAAAATTGGGATAGCGCTGGTTGAGAAATTATCTTACGAGTAAGCTCTATAGATTCAACTGCAACCTTTCGATCTGTAATCGTTGAAAGATAGTTGGGATTTATTAAAGGCGACGCCATGAAGTCGGCAGAAGAAATATGAACGCTACCAACAGAAGATGGCTGTAAATTACAAACGCTGGCCGTAAAAGCATTAAACGGATGGAGATTCTCACCAAAACGCTCAAGGGATAAAGGTTGAACGTGATATTGAACATTTGCCCGAGTCTGAAATGCTGTTTTAGCAAAGGCGCCCAACTGCGAGGGTGCCATAGACATAGGGCCTGTTCTTCTTAAAAGATACTCAAGCCCAATTTTTGCTTTTCCAAAAAGTGAATTTACTTTTGTATTAAGGGTGCTAATGTTGGAGACTTTATAAATCATTCTCAACTGCAAGTGATCTTGCAAATTTTCGCCAACCCCAGGAGAGTCATGAACAACAGGAATACCTAAGTCTTGTAAATGTTTCTTTTGTCCAATACCTGAGCGCTCTAGAATTTGTACAGAACCTATAGATCCAGCACTAAGAAGAGCTTCGGAGTTAACTTGAGCACAATGTGCAGTGTTATTTCCGTAAAAATTTACACCAATACATTTTTTATTAACATCAAATACAAGCCGATCTACATGAGCGCCTGTAATAATTGTTAAGTTTGATCTTAACGATGCTTTTTTTAAAAAGGCTTTAGCTGTATTTAAGCGCCATCCATTTTTTTGATTAACGTCAAAGTAGCCCACTCCGAAGTTATCACCACGATTAAAGTCTGAAGTTTCTGGAATACCCGCTTGAATTGTTGCCTCTTTGAAAGACTCAAGAATATCCCACTTCAACCGTTGTTTGGAAACGCTCCATTCGCCACCGGCGCCATGCCAGTCATTTGCACCACCGTGATAATCTTCAAAAGACTTATAACGAGGTAACACTTGATCCCAAGACCATGCAGAATCATTTGTTAAACTTGACCACAAATCAAAATCTGCTGCCTGACCCCGCATATATATCATGCCATTAATCGAAGAAGATCCACCCAAAGTTTTTCCACGCGGATATAAAAGTTGACGACCATTTAAATTAACATTTTCAGTAGTTTTAAATTGCCAATCAGTACGAGGATTATCAATACAGTAGAGATATCCAACCGGGACATGAATCCAAACATAATCATCTTTTGAACCAGCTTCAAGTAATAAAACTGTCACATCTGGGTTTTGCGTTAGTCGATTTGCCAATAAACAACCGGAGCTTCCAGCTCCAACAATAATGTAATCATAAGAACCATGATTTGTTATAGTATTAGCCATTTTTGGCCTCATTTAAATGGTTCATATATGCGGACCAGGCTAATTGAGCATTAGCATCAAGCAAGTCAATAGAGAGTCGTTTGCTACCCTGAAGAATAAGTGCGGCATATGGTTTAGCAAGAGCCGAAACTTCCGGACATAACTCCAAAGCATCTCCTTTAGATGGAGACTGTGTACGCCAGTAGTTAATTGCTGCCTCTAAATCCGGTAAGTTAATGAACAGCATCGTAGCCTTATTTTTTACTAAGCATGTTGCCGCGACACTTCTTAGTACCACAATGACAAGCGTAGTCATTTTTTTGAGCTTTTGTTCTTTTTCCTTCGACCTCTAACCCATAATCATAAAAAAGCTCTTGACCAAGGCGAATATTTTTCTTTGCCATTACAAAAACAAAAAGCTTGTCTTTTTTATCTGTAAATTCTAAGGTGGCGCAATTGGGCATACATGAATGATTAATCCAACGCGCGGCATTTCCTTTTACATTACCATCAATAACGCGACCATCGCTAAGAGCAAAATAAAAAGTGTGATTTGGTTGATTGAGGTCATGAGGATGACGAGCCAAAGCTTTCTTCCACGAAATTCTCTCACCTTGATATTCGATAATACATTCGCCCCGTTTAATGTCAGACAAAGCAAAAACACCCTTGCCATGAATTACCGAATTATTTACTTTTATTGAGTCTCGAGGAATAGGTTTAGGCTTTTTTTTAGACATCTATATTCTTGGCGATTAAGGCGTTTGTTTCAATAAAAATACGGCGCGGTTCAACTTCATCACCCATTAACATGGTGAAGGTTTGATCAGCAACAATTGCATCCTCAATTTGAACGCGTAGTAAGGTGCGAGTCATTGTGTCCATCGTTGTTTCCCACAGTTGACTCGGGTTCATTTCTCCCAAACCTTTATACCTTTGACGTGAAACACTTTTCTCCGCTTCTTGTAAAAGCCAATTCATGGCTTCTTGGAAACTATCTACCTGCGCTTCTTTATTTGACTTTTCAGGATCACCACGACGAACCTTAGATCCGGTAGAAATTTGTCCGGCAGAAGAGGTTGCAAAATCATGGATCGTTTGATAGTCAGATCCATGAACAAAATCAGAGTTAACCACTGAAAGTTTTAAGTTTCCATGAATGCGGCGTGAAATTAAAAGACGAAAACGTTCTGTTCGCTCTTCAAGCTGAACAATAATATCCAAGTTTTGATTAGAGTCGCCCAGTTTATTAATTAAACTCTCTTTTAACAAAGCGGCAGATTGGTTCGCACTTTCCTCGGTGTCTAATTCTAGTTTTACACCTTCACTAATCGCTCTTAAAACATCCGTATCCATTGTTCGTGAAAGACGATCAATAACTTGTTGCATTTGTTGATAGCGTGTCGTTAACTCTTTCAGAGCATCGCCCTCATAAACGGTACCATCATGTTGAACAACTTGTGCACCATTTAAAGCAATACCAATTAAATATTCGGTTAAGGCAATATCATCCTTTAAATATTGCTCATTTTTACCATTTTTCACTTTATAAAGAGGTGGCTGTGCAATATAGATGTGGCCTCTTTCAATAAGCTCTGGCATTTGTCTGTAAAAAAATGTAAGCAACAGCGTTCTAATATGACTTCCATCGACGTCGGCATCGGTCATAATAATAATTCGGTGATACCTTAACTTTTCAACGTTATATTCTTCAGCGCCAATTCCTGTCCCTAAAGCCGTAATTAATGTAACAACCTCTTGACTACTAAGCATTTTATCAAAGCGCGCTTTTTCTACATTTAAAATCTTCCCCTTTAATGGAAGAATCGCTTGAAACTTTCTATCTCTTCCTTGCTTGGCTGAGCCACCCGCAGAGTCTCCCTCAACAATAAAGAGTTCTGAGTTGGCGGGATCCTTTTCTTGACAATCTGCCAACTTCCCTGGCAAACCAAGTCCATCCAAAACGCCTTTGCGACGCGTCATATCACGAGCTTTACGTGCGGCCTCTCGGGCCCTTGCCGCTTCTATAATTTTTCCACAAATAATTTTTGCATCTGCAGGATTTTCCTGAAGATAGGCAGTTAAAGTAGACGAGATTACTTCCTCTATTGGTCCGCGAACTTCGCTTGAAACTAATTTATCTTTGGTTTGACTTGAAAATTTTGGCTCGGGAACTTTTACTGATAAAACGCATGTTAATCCCTCGCGCATATCATCGCCAGTGACCTCGACCTTTGCTTTTTTTGCAAACTCATTTTCATCGATGTACTTATTAATTACCCTCGTCATCGCAGCACGCAAGCCAGTTAAATGGGTTCCTCCATCACGCTGAGGAATGTTATTTGTAAAGCATAAAACTTGCTCGTTATATCCATCATTCCATTGCATCGCAACTTCTGAGGTAATCATTCCACCTACTTCAGCTGCTTTTTCACCTATTGCATAAAAAATATTTGAGTGAAGAACACTTTTTGTTTTATTAATATATTCAACAAAACCTTTGACGCCGCCAGAAAAAGCAAAATCCTCTTCTTTACCGGTTCTCTCATCAATAACACGAATATGAACACCATTATTTAAGAAAGATAACTCGCGAATTCTCTTTACTAAAATTTCGTAGTGAAATTCGACCTTGCCAAAAATTTCTTCATCAGCAGAAAAGTGTACTTCCGTGCCACGAATATCGGTATTACCAATGACTGGTATTGGGGACACCGTTAAGCCACGCTCTTCTAGTAGTGTTCTATTTTGAACGACGCCACGATGAAACTCTAAAAAATGCGTTTTACCGTCGCGTCGAACTGTAAGCCTAAGCCATTTTGATAATGCATTAACACAACTTACGCCAACACCATGTAGTCCACCGGATACTTTATAGCTATTTTGATCAAATTTTCCACCTGCATGAAGTTCGGTCATTACAATTTCAGCCGCACTTCTTTTTGGCTCATGTTTGTCGTCATACTTAATGCCTGTTGGAATACCGCGACCATTATCTATTATGGAAATGGAGTTATCAGAATGGATCGTAACCGTAATTTCTGAGCAATGGCCAGCCAATGCTTCATCAATAGAGTTATCTAATACTTCAAAAACTAAGTGATGTAAGCCCGTACCATCAGAGGTATCTCCGATGTACATACCAGGTCGCTTTCGTACCGCTTCCAAACCCTCTAATATTTGAATTGAAGAGGCGCTATATAAATCAGTTACTGATTGGTTTTCTTGAGTCATTTGTTCTTTACTTAACTTAAATCCGCATCGGCATTACTACATACTTAAAATTATCATTCTCTGGAATAGTAAGAAGTGCACTGGAGTTTGAGTCGCCTAAACTTAATTCAACGTCATCATTTTTTAAGTTTGCTAAAACATCTAATAAATAGGAAACATTAAAACCAATATCTAAAGTGTCACCATCATAAATAGTCTCAATTTCTTCTTGAGCTTCTTCTTGTTCAGCATTTGTTGATTGTACAGTTAAGCAATTTGTAGATAAAGAACAGCGAATACCCTTGAATTTATCTGTTGTTAAAATTGCAGCTCGTTGTAATGCGGATTGAAAAATTTCTCGTTTTACGATGAGTGTATTTTTATGTCCTTTAGGAATAACTCTTTGGTAATCAGGAAATTTTCCTTCAACAAGCTTTGACAAAAGTTCGATGGATCCAAAGTTAAATTTTGCTTGATTAGAGGAAATTTGAATATTTAACAACTCATCGTTTTCTTCTAAGAGATGCTGACATTCAAGAATGGTTTTCCTTGGAATAATTACTTCTATTTTTTGTAGATCACCCTCAATCTCGTGAACTAACTCTATTTGCCCATAAGCTAAACGATGCCCGTCAGTAGCTACTGCTATAAGTTTTTTTCCTTCAAGAACAAATAACATTCCATTTAAGTAATATCGAATATCTTGTTGCGCCATTGCAAAATAAACTTGGCCAATCAATTGTTTAAATTGCTTTTGTGTAACCGAAAAAGAAACTGCATTTTGTGTGTTTTCTTGCATGGTTGGAAATTCATTCGCAGCTAAAGTCTGAAGAGAAAATCGACTTTTACCACTTTGAACAACCATCCTATTGTCTTTCATGCTTAAGCTAACAGGCCCCTCTGGGAGAGATCTTAAAATATCTAATAATTTCCTTGCACCAACTGTAGTACTATATTCGTCATCACCAACACCAAAATCAGTCGATGTTGTAATTTGAATATCAATATCAGTTGATATAAAAGAAATCTTATCTTTACTTTTACGAAGCAACAAATTAGCAAGAATAGGTAGGGTATGACGACGTTCCACGATTCCACTAACAACCTGTAATGGTTTAAGAAGCGCATCTCTTGAAGTACTGACCAGTTGCATATATTTGTTCCTAGTTAATATTTATATATAAATTAAAGTAATAGTAGTAATAAGGGTTGAAAATTCTGTGGGTAACTTTTATTTTACAATAAAAACAATAGCTTATTGAAAATAAAACCTGTTAATAACTTATGTATAACTCGGGGATAAATTCTGAATAACTTTACTAATTCAACTATTTTGCATCACTTTGGGAACTTGTCCACAAATTTTAAACAGCTTATACATAAGTTATTAACATAGTTATACATAAGTTTTCCACAACTTTATCCACACCCCCCTATTATGCTTTTAAAGTTTGTTCTAAAACGTGTAATTCATGATTTAAATTACTATCATGAAGGCGAAGGTCTGCAATACGCCTGACGGCATGTAAGACGGTCGTATGGTCTCTGCCCCCAAAGAGGTCGCCAATTTCAGGAAGACTTTTTTGGGTAAGCTCCTTGGCAATATACATGGCAATTTGTCGAGGTTTAGCTATGTTTGCGGGACGCTTTTTAGAATACATATCAGCAACTTTGATGCTGTAGAAGTCAGCAACAGCTTTTTGGATATTTTCTACAGAAATTTGCCTATTTTGAATAGATAATAGGTCTTTCAAGGCTTCCCTAGCCACTTCTATGCTGACTTCTTTGCCATGAAAGCGGACATAGGCTAATATTTTTCGCAAGGCCCCTTCTAGTTCACGAATATTAGAGCGTAGATGTTTGGCAATAAAAAAGGCAACATCCTCTGACATTGGAACCATTTCTGCATTGGCTTTTTTCATAAGAATTGCGACCCGCATTTCTAGTTCGGGGGGTTCTATAGCAACCGTGAGACCTGAGTCAAATCTTGAAATAAGTCGATCATCTATACCATTCATCTCTTT
>CAIJNI010000011.1 GCA_903821995.1 uncultured beta proteobacterium | reverse complement strand
TACTTTTATCGCTGACTGCTGGGGCATTTAAAGGTTTGATTGCAAATAATCCAGAGGTAGCAAGATCGATCGTTGGGAATCTTTGCGATCTGATCGTCAATCAACCTGGCCTTGAGATTAAATCGGAAAAATTGGGGTTGATTAAAACAAAAAATTTAAGCCCGAGTCTTCAAAACATGAAACTGCTAGTCACCATTATTCGCGAAAGCAATAAGCAAAATTTGTGATTCAGAGGCTACTTCTATTTAGAGCCAATGGCGATATTTTTGTTATGCTCTCGCAGAATTGCGCAGAGGGCTTTCATATTCGGCAAGATTGGCGCCAATCGTTTTTCTTTAACTAAGATTGCTTTTTCAGAACGTATGACAAGTTTAGGCTGATTATTAATCATGTCGCAAAGACAGTTAACTACCTCTTTGGCGATATGCGGGTGACTTTGTAGTAGCACTGCAAATCCGACAGTAGGAATAAACATAACCTCGCCCCCTTGTAAGACCTTGACTGAAGCAGAGCGATTTTGACCGTCCAGCAAACCCATCTCGCCAACATATTGCCCTGGGTTGAGCTCGGCGAGAACTTTAGGTGTACCACCAGAGAATCCACTGAAGATATAGACCTGTAGTTTTCCTGATAGCAATACATATAGGCCATCAGAGGGGTCATTCTGCGTAAAAAGATTTTCACCTGCCTCTATTGCTTTTGTGGTGGTGATCCCTAGGATAGCCATTAAATCAGGGGCTGATAATCCTTTAAAGAAGGGAATGGTAGCAATCGAGGCTTCTTTTGGATTGTCTGCCATGTACTAATCCTTTATCAGTTCTATAGATTGGTTGCGAATGTCTTCCATTTTTAACATGATCGCATGGGGACTTATAAACCGAACACATTCTAAAAACTTTAGGCGACCCTGATCGCTTGCTACTGATGCGGCTGCCTTTGGGTTGCTTGACTCCCATTCCTGCCCAAGCAGTTTTCCTAATAATTTGCCGTGTATGGGCAATATACTTGCTAGCAGATCTGCCTCCACCATCAGCATGGACATGCAGTCGATCCTTGTGAAGTTTGCTGTTGACCCAGTAAATTTGGCCAATAAAGCACCCAGAAAAGAAGGATCGGTTGCCAAAATAATGGACTCGACTTTGGTTTCAAGCCCCATTATTAAATCTGGTGCAGAGGAATTCTGGCTTAAGAAGGTGCGAGTTTTCTCGATACTGGATCTTTCGAGCTCAAAAGGTGCTTTATTGATTGAGCTATCATGTCCAAAATCATGAGCAATTGCGCAAAATAGTAAAACCCAGGCATTTTCATGAGAAATTGCCCATGGATCATCAGACTCAGGCTTCGGGTGTGATGCTAGGGGTTGGCTTAGTAGAGCTGTGAGTGCCAGGCAAACGTCCTGGAAATGCTTACGAGAGTGATATGCGGGTTCTGGGCGCCCTAAGTTAGCGCAATAGGAGTCAATGAGCGATGCCAGTCCAAGGCACAGGGTAGGGTAGGGGTTGCTTGTATAGTCTTGGGCTTTCCAAAAACTAGAACGTAATAACTCCTCCAGAAACTCCCCAAACCCCTCGGTATAGTTGCGCGAAAACTTGAACAAAGTCTCAAGCAAATCTAAGGGTTTCCCCGATAAGCCATTTTGGCTTGGATTCTGAAGTTTGGCTAATGCCTCACTAATGGGCGATTGGAGCATAAAGTGCAATGAAAATTTGTTAGTATCTACAGACAGTTAGCCATAGCTTAAACCTTATTTATGCGGGCTTAACAAAAAATAATTCCTATTGGACGACACAAAATGAGCTTAATGAATTCTTTTGCCAAATTAAACCTACGTACTAAATTAGTAATTGGTTTCTCTGCGGTTGTTACATTTGCATTAATTATTTCTGCAACGGCAATCTACGGCATGAATATGCTGAGTGAGAATACTCAAAAAATGTACGACAAGGATTTGATCGG
>CAIJNI010000010.1 GCA_903821995.1 uncultured beta proteobacterium | reverse complement strand
TGTTAAAGAAATTGTTGAAGCTAAAATTGAAAAAAATAAACTGAAATATCCTGTCGAAAAATCTAAAAGTTCTGCAAAAAAATATAACGAAATTTAAGCTATTAAGTTAAGCATAGACTTGAAGTAATCTTGTAATGCTTTATCTGTGCAATAGATATAACAACCTTTCATTCCTCTAGTCATTAATGTTCTGTAAGTATTTCTAATAATCGCATCCGCTTGACTATAAGCAAATTCAGGATTTGTTTTTAATAAGTTTTTGAAGCCACTTAATGATTTATCTGTTTTAGCTCTTTGCTCTGGTTGAGTAAGAACCTCATTATCTTTATAGATTAAATCATCACCTATAATAACCCCAATATAATCTAGCTCTAATCCTTGGCAAGTATGTATACAACCTACTTCTGAAACAGAGCGAGGTGCTTGTATCCATAAAGAACCGTCGGTGGCTAAGTTCCATTTAGCCTCAAAATCATCAATAACAATATCAAACTGATCAGGTTTATTTTTACTTACCCAATTCCAACAATAACCAGCAACTATTCTGGCTTTATTGTTAATCTTATTTTTCTCAACAATAAGCTCTCGCAATTCACTTGGATTTGAAATAACTCTAAAGTCATAATCTAATTCGTTGAGATTGGTATTCGCTGTTTCTCTTATTTCTAGAACATTATCAAGCCAAGCCAAATAGCCATCTGAGCCATTACACCTAAATTGTGATTCAAGAGCGTGATAGTAGATATTGGCATTGGCTTTAGTTGCCCATTTTGTAATTTCCTCTTTGCTACCAATGTCACTAAAGGTGACTTTCTGGTCTTCATCAATAAAAAATACAGACAATGATGCTGCATCAATAATTTCTTTAACTTGATTCTCCCCGATATTTTTGAACATCCCTGACTTTGCATTAAGTCGATGCGCTTCATCAACAAGAAGAGTATTAAATGAATCTTTATCGATCGAATGGAAAGAGCCTGATCCGCTAAACAAATTAGAAATAGCAGTTTTTCGCATACTGCCTGTTAACTTAGCCTCATAGACAGCTCTTGGGGCCGCATTCTTAGTCACATATTGAGCGATTAGTCCTAACTTTTGAATAAGATGCACTAAGAGATTAACAGCCACAACTGATTTACCAGTGCCTGGACCACCTTGCACAATCAAAACATTTTTATTTGAGGATGATGATTGCTTAGCTAATTGAATCGCTGTTTCAAAAACAATTTTCTGTTCGTCCAGCATAATGAATTCAGGATTGCCTGCAAGCATTTTAGCAAGGCTATCTGCAAGGCTTTTTGAAGGTTTAATTTTGCCATTTTCAATCCTGAGCATGACATTTGATTTATCGCCATGCTTTACGAAAGATTTAATAAATTTATTTAATTTATCTTTATCTTGTTTTAAGAATACTGGGGCTTTATCTAAATAGAACTTATAAAAATCATTTCTAATAACATCGTCTTCAATATAATTATGAAGATAAGCGCACGGATTTAATCGAATGTCTTCATTATAAACGGTTTCGTTTAGTTGATTAAGTAATTCGCAATAAGACCAAGCTTGGTAAGAAGGATGGCTTGTTTCGGCAACACCATGTTGAAATCTTGTTTTAACGATAGCATCTTTATCGGTAAGTTCAGCTGACTCCCATTGCTTTAATTCAACAATAATAACCTGATCTTCTTGATTGTCATTCTGGCCTGTAATTAAAAAATCAATACGTTTAGAGGTTTGGGGGATGTGATATTCAATGCTAATGCCGCTATCTGAAGGTATTTCGCTGTCATTTAATACAGCACCCATAAAGCGCATAGACTCTTGCCAAGAACGAAATTCATTTCTAGACACTCTTCGACCAGTTTTAATGACATAGTTTTTTTCAATAATGTCATGTATCTCATTTGATAGTAGGTGATTTAAGAAGTCAGTTTTATTGGAACTATAAATTAAAATTTTTAATCCTTAAATTATTACTAATAATTACCTTTACCTGGAATAATATTTCGAACACCACCTCTTGGGTTAGCTACATCATTTTTTCTTCTAGGTATTAAATGAATATGGCAGTGAAATACAGTCTGGCCTGCAACTTCACCAGCATTCATACCAATGTTATATCCTTGAATAGACTTATCTAATTTATTTAATTTTTCTTTTTGGGAGTTTATTAGCTGATTGATCGCATTTGTCTCTGGCTGATAAAGACTGAAATAATCTAAGGTGTGTCTTTTTGGGATAATTAAAGTGTGATGTTCGGTAACAGCGAAAGCATCTCTAATGACGTAAGCAAGTGTGTTTTCTTCAATAACTCTTTTTTTGTCAATTTGTATATCGCAAAACAAACAACCTTTTTCTCGAGCACTATATGTTTTCTCTAATTCAGAGAAATTGGTTTGATCCCTATTCCCTTTGTTTGTATTACACAAATAACATAGTGCTTGGTAGTTTGAAATATCATTTGCTCCACCAACACTTCTAGGAATAATATGATCAACATCAATAGGTCTTTCATCTACTGATACGCCACAATTCTCACACCTTCTTGATGCTCTTTTCAATACTTCGTAGCGAATAGAGCCGCTAATTGCCTCTCTATCAGTTGCTCGGTGTTCCCAAATTTTATCGCCTCGCTTATCTTCAAATTCTATTAGCTTGTCTCGGCAAAGATTAATTAATTCTTCAATTTCATCTTGTGTTAATTGTTGAAAGTCTTTTAGTGAGTGAACTTCCTTATCTCTTTCTGTGATTCCATTATCTCGGAGAACTTTGCCCACCATATTTCTGACTTTATCAATATAGTAATCAACCTGAGTTGGGTCACGATTCAATATAACCCTAGCAATAGTCTCTTCAGATGCATTTCCTTGATTCTTTAATAACTCAATAAGCATTACTGGTTGGTAGATATGCTGCATAGACATATCTTCAAGTATGTATTTCTTTAGGCTTTTAAATAATGACATAAGAAACTTTAGACAAACTTTGCACCCTTTTGAAGATTATGTTTCGCACAGAGCAGTTGAATATTAGTCGCTACTTTAGATGAGCCACCTTTTGAAAAAGGAAGTATATGATCGAAATGTAAGTTTTCAGCTGAACCACATTGAGTGCATTTCCCATGATCTCTTTCATAAACTTCTCTTTGCACTTCGCCTGGAATCATTCGGTTATGTTCAAGATCAACAAACTCTTCAACTTCTTTAATATCATCAAAATTAGGCTTTAAGAGAAATTTAAATACCTTTCTTTTGCCATCATGGACTCGATATGCATCAATCAAGTCATAAAATCCCATATCCACCCATACACCATCTCTTAGCTTTCTATATACCTTGATCTTTGCAGGTTCTCTTTTGCCGCTTTTATAGTTATCTGCTGCTTGAAAAAATTTACCATTTTCAGTTAAAGTTCCAGTCTCATTAGCCATAGGCTGATCAACTTCTTTTTTATGATAACTATCATGTTTTCTAGCATCATGCCCTTCATATTCGATAATGCCATCATCAAGCAACTTATCTGCGTAAGGTGCATTTTTTAAAGTTGACATTAATACTATTGAATAAGACTTTTTGACATTGAAGTTCATGCCCTTTTGAACTTGCATAGCTTCATTAAAAGCTAACTCTTGATAAGAAATGATTTTCATAGATTGATTATAGCAATTAAGGAAATAATCTCCGGATTCCGGATGTTTCCTAACACACCCCCTATTCCACCCCAGCCAAAATCCCCCGCCCCTTCCGCCATATTGTCAAGCTATTTGGGGAACTAATTAAATCTGTAATTATTGTTCCCACAATCGTTACCACAAAGATTTTGCAGTCGCTAGTTGACTATGAGTCTTGATTACTTTAACTTAACTCAATAAGCCCGTTTGAAAATGAATAAGGAATAGTTTATGGCAAGGCTAAATATACCAGCAGCATACAAAGGATTTAATAGTCCCCCTGACGTTTCTATATCTGAAGTTGAAAAACATGCTAAAGCAGATGGTAATCTTGGTATAAGTGTTGATAAACATAACTTACCTAAAGTTATGCTTTCGATTACACAGACTCTCCATAAATATCAGCAAACATTAAAACTAACAGCACAAAAATATTTTGCAGAATCTCAAGCGAAAATTCTAAACTATCTTCATATTTCAGACACCCATCAAATAAAAACAGATATTGAAAATATAGTTAAGCATCCAAAAGACCTTCATTTTGACGATGAAGAAACATCACTCGAGCATAAATTTAAAACTTTTAATATCAATAAAGACAATTACATTAATTTTAAGAGATTAAATGGCCTTAGCTTGATGCCTGTTAATGCTGATCCTGACCATAACGGGACTCAAAAATTAATTCTTTATATTATTATTGTGGGCGAATTAATTCTTAATGCATTTATGATGTATTCGGGAGGCGCTATTGAATTATTTGGAGCGCTTGCTATTTCTGTAGCTCAAACAGCAATCAATATTGGTTTTTGTTACCTCGGTGGAAAGATGCTGATTGGTCAAATTAAACATGCAGATAGCACTTCAAAAAGGATCGGGTATGGAATTGTATTTCTATTCCATGTCTATTTGATCTTACTTATCAATGCAAATATGGGACTATATAGAGATGCGATCGTTCAGAGCACTCAAAGTGCAGCATTAACATCAGTTCAGGTTATTGGCCATTGGTCATGGTCTCCTTGGGAAAAGATCACAGAAATTGATGTCACAGCTGTATTGATGATTTTTGTTGGTGTCTTATTTGCTCTTATTGCCTATATTGATGGATATTTTTCTGATGATCCTTATCCTGGTTATGGCGCAACTTATAGAACAGCTTTAAAACAAAGAAAATTAATTCAATCTCAAATTAAGTCTATAAATCAGAGATGGTACAAGGTTATAGCTGAAGCTAAAAATAAAGAAAAAGATATAAGAGACTTAGGGCTTAAAGCTATTAAAGAGTGGAGCCATGAAATTAATGTCATTGAGCAAGTTCGGGATGATTATAAAGACATCGTTATTGGCTTAGAGAAAAATTTCGAACAAGCCATGAAGATGTATGTATCAACTTACAATAAATTCTCTAAAGAAACTAAAAAATTAGCCCTGACTAATATTATTTTGTTAGAAAAGCGTGAGTTCGATATGAATATTATTTTTAGCGACACAAAACATTTTTTTTATAACGACAATGACAGACTTAGAAAAGAAAAATTAATGAAAGAAGACTTTATTAGAAAGCTCGATAAAATTTTAAAAGAAATGCATGTGGTTGTTGATAAACAGTCCCAAAAAATTAAGAAGCTATCTGAAACTTTTGCATGTCACTTGAATTAATCATGATAAAAAATATCCCATTCCTTATTGTTTTTTATCTTTTGACTTCAATTTCATCTGCTTTTGCAGACGCCTCTATCGTTCAAAACACCTCTATCGTTCAAAACAATATTCAATTTTTTACAAATTTGTGTGATAAAAATAAGGCTGAAAAAAAGCCAGTCAAGAACTCAACACTTCTTTTAATTGACGCAACAGATCCAGTTATAACCTCAAATGCACAAAATTTAAGAGATAATTTCATTAAAAGCTTCGATTGGAAAGAGGAGGGCGACAGAGTAAGCATTGTAATACTGTCTGACAAGCCAGTTGCAACATCAGATTTTGTAACGATGTGCGCACCCGTCCCTAATTACAAAATCACTGCAACCATGGCTAAATTAGTTCAGCAAAAACAAATCAGAGCTTTCAAAGAAGGGCTGTCTTATTCTTTTGAAAGTCTTGTAAATACAAATAAATCCTCCGCAAAAAATACTAGCCTTATTGAATTGATAGTCGAGGTTTTTAGAAGTAAAAGATTTGGGTTTGATGATGTTAGCAGCAAGCGACATTTAATAATTGCATCTGATCTTTATCAAAATACAGATCAATTATCATTCTATAAGTTATGCAAAGGCAACAGCTGTCCAACCTTTAAGGAGTCCATGAAGGACCGTGAAGTTGATATTTTTATGAATAAATTTGCCAAATTACAAACAAACTCTAATACTGATTCAGTCGAAATTTATCAATTTCAACCTAGGTCAAAAATGAATTTCTCTATCACCGACTGGTGGACAGAATATTTTCATTTTGCTGGCATCAACAGTCTCAACATCCATCACTAGAGCGGCTTTTTTTAGTCCTTCTTAAAAATTATAATGAATATAAAAGAAGGCTTACTCCGAATTGCAAGGGTCATAAGAGTTGCTGGGGTAATTTTAGCTTTTGTCTTGTTTGTTACATTAACTAGATCTGATAGTTTTTTTGCAGGCATTTCTGTCGCGGTTATTTTATCTGTTTTGTCATATGGGATAGCATGGATTATCGAAGGTTTTGCTCAAGATAAATGATTAAACAAATATTATTCTTGTTAAGTTTTTTCTTAGTAACTTCTGCGTTTGCAGTTAAATCTGAGTATTGTGTTACATGTGAGCGAGATGCTCATGGACATATTAAAAGAAGCCAAGAAGCAAGAATCCTATTTAAACGCATGCATCCATGCCCATCAACAGGCAAATCTTACGGGAGATGTCCTGGCTATATTATTGATCACATAATAGCTCTAAAACGTGGTGGAAAAGATGATCCATCAAATATGCAGTGGCAAACGGTTCAAGAGGCAAAAGAAAAGGACCAATGGGAATAGCTATGTTTGGATTAACTAAAAAAATTGATGAATTTAGAAGGAAGCGAGTTTACTCTTCACCCCAATCAAGATGTAGTAAATGGGTTAGGCTCTGCGCACCTGAATTCAAAGATAAAGGTTTTATTGGGACAGTAGAAGTACAAGCAAGTCTATTACCCGAATGGATCGGATCAAGGTTTGATCACATTATTAATGACGGCCCACCTTATTCCCCTTATCAATTAGCTCTAGAGTTTATGATACCTTGGTTTATAAATGCTAATCTAAAGGATGAGTCTGTAACAAATTTGGATGAATTTCAGAGAAGACATTTAAGCGATTACGCCTTAGATTTTCTTATCAAAAAGATAGCAAGAATATATTGCCCTGACTGTAAGAAATACTATAGCTCTGTAAATGAAAAAAATTCTAATAAAAGAGAAAATGGTCCTTGGAAATATTGGACCTCAGAATGGCATTGTTCTGAAGGACACCTTCTTTATAAATTTAATCATGAGCTACATGTCTGCAGATAATAAATCATTACTCATAAAATATTTGCGACATTAAATCTTTTCTAAGATTAGCAAATAGATCCTTCAAATTTTCTTGGTCACTTGGCTTGCAAGACATTGAGGGGTATTCATAAATCAATTCTCTTTTTACATCGACGGTATTCTTAGAGCGAACATAATCAGCTTTATAAATTAACCCATCTTTTTTGAATGAGGTATTTGGAGGGATTCTTGTAACTCTTACATTGCTTGGGAAATTGATTGTGTAATGTTCGTTATACTTTTTTGAGGCACAAGAAAATGGAAAATTAATTTTGTCTTTAGGCTTGTCTTGTGCCTCAATAAAAATTCTGCCTTGAGCTAATCCCACGGGAACTTTTATCGCACCTTGCCCAGGGAAGTTAGAAACAGGATCTAATGTAAAAGTCGTCTCTTCTTTAAATGGACTTTTAAAGTCAGTTGGTTCAGTAGCTGTAATCTCGCCATAACCAGTTTCACTAAAACCTGAAAGCCTATCAGTTACAATTTGTTGATCATCTTTTCCTAAGTTTCCATGCTGTGATCTTCGATAGCCATTCTCAAGGGAGCCTTCCACAATGGTTCTACTTTTTCCTTCTATGAATCCATCTTCTTTGATATTTAAAGTCACTTCAGAATTTAATTTAGCTTCGTTTGATTGCATCTTCGGTGTGCGACCTAACAAATTCAGCGCCGCCAATATTACTGGCTTATCCTGATCCCAATAAGGCAATTGCCCAAATGGAGTGAATTGTGTAGTTGAGTCTGCATAAAGATCAAATTCAGGCAGATAAGTGATCACATGGTTATGAGGCGCTAAAACCGCAACAGCAGGAAGGGTGTAAGCCACACCTGAGTTAATTAAAGCAGGGCTACTTTTAATTCCTTTGGTACGAAGAAGCGCTTCTAAAATAACAGCATGATCCTTACAGTCGCCATAGCCATTCTTTGCTATCGTTTCAGCGTCATGAGGCTCAATGCCACCATTACCAACATAAACTGCCACATAGCGAATATTCTTAACTACCCACTCATAGAACGCTTTAGCCTCGGCTCGTTTGTCCCCACCTCCAGCTTCAGCAATAATCATGTCAGCCAATCCTTGAACATAGCCTGACGGCTTTGTTTTTGGATAAGCAATTTTTTGATAGGCATCACCCAAGGCTTCCTGACTTTGAAAGCTCGATACAAATATGTGTGGTGCAAAATCATAAATACTTACAGAGCCACTTTCAGGTGGAAGAATATCTGTGCGATTGAAAGCAAACTCATAGATGTTGTCTTTATGTGTATCTCTTATGAGTCCACCCTCAATATCTTTTACATCGAATTTGACAGGGATTTTTTTATCGATGATAAACTTTATTTTATATAGTCCATTCCTTTGGGTGGGCGACATAACTGAGGTGTAGAAGAACTGACCTTTGAACTCAGTTTTGAAATGTGTAATTTTCATCTTGTAACAAATCCTAGAGCCTATTGCTATATCAGGAAATATGAGGACTTTATGTTTCGCTCCCGTGAACATGTCAGCGCCACCATCAATAGGGTCATCGCGGACTCGTATCTTATCCTTAGACACATTTATTCTTTTTCCCTCAGGTGTCAGTGTATAAGCTTCAATAATCTCTGTTTTCTCCATTGCAGGATTGAACTCCAAATCGAGAGTGCTGGAGCTATTTACGCCTTTTTTAGTCTCTATAAGAGTGACGCCTTCATTTATCTCTTCATAAGTTCCATCTGAGTGAACAGTGACCGTTTGAATGTATTTTTCATAGGTGACAGGAGGTTGATACTCTGCATGTGAAGTCAATGCAAAAGACATAAAAAAATAAAGAAAAAGGCTTTTATTCAGCATGGATTAATTCTATATTGGATATAACTATAGTTTGCACGATTAATTTACTCTTTGTCATCGAAAAGGCCTTTATTATGAAATTCATTAGAATATTTTTAATTACCCTGTTTTTATCAGTAAATGCTTTTTCAGCGCAAGAAGAAAATCCAATTGATAAACTTAAATGGCAAGCTGGGCCTAACACCCAAACTATTGATGGTAAGGCAACATTAAAAGTGCCTGAACGTTATCTTTTTTTGGATAAGGAAGAGACGAATAAATATTCAGAGATATCTCACAACCCTACTAACGGAAAAGACTCGCTTTTTCTAAGTGAAAAATTTGAAGCTTACTTTCATTTTGATGATACTGGTTACATAAAAGATAATGAAACAATTGATTCAGAAAGTCTTTTAACCCAATATAAAGAGGGTGTAAAAATTGGAAACAATGAACGCGCAAAGAAGGGGTGGGATTCTCTTGAGGTTGATGGTTGGTTCATTAAGCCGCAATACGATAAAGAAAAAAAATTATTAGAATGGGCTTTTCTTTTGCGTAATGCAAAGACTCAAATTCCAGTTGTGAATTACTACACAAGAATATTAGGAAGAACAGGTGTTATGACCGTTCTTTTGGTTGCTACTCCTGAAAATATGAATGTAGCAATTGTAGATTTCAAACAAAAACTTAATGGTTTTGAATTTAATGTAGGTGAAAAATACACTGAATTTAAACAAGGAGACAAAGTTGCTGAGTATGGATTAGCGGCACTTATTCTTGGTGGGGCAGCAGCGGTAGCAACCAAAAAAGGTTTTTGGGCTGTTCTAGCAGGGTTTTTTGCAGCGGCATGGAAGCTTATCTTTATTCCAATCATCCTTTTCTTTACTAAAGTTAAAGAAATGATTGTTTCAATATTTAAGAAGTCAGATAAATAACATTGAATTTATCTTCTGATGCGCTTTTGATTTTAGGGGTCATAGGTTTTTATATCTACGACTCCCTAAGCCTCTTATTCCATAATCAAATTGTTTTTACGGAGGCATCTAAGACATGGGGCTTTACCTTTCCAAGCAGTCGGTTTAGGTTAGGTAGCAGGTTTATTTTTCTTTGTAATGTATTTATGCCATTCCAGTCTGTATTCCTATCTTCATGGCCATGTGCAGAAAAAGCAGTTGAAATAAAGCAATTAAATACTTTAAATAAGTTCCTTAACACATTGATTTTATTTAGGTTATTATCAGTTATTTTATGGATTACCTTAATCTTAATTCTACCGCCAATTTTGCTGATGTACGGCACCATTTACAATTTGCTTACCTTGTTAGCGGTTACTTACTTAATTATTCTCTTAATGATTTTTTTGCTATGGTTGCTCAGAAAAAAATTAAATTTAACGAACAAGGATTTTGTTTCAATAGCTTTTGATATTTTGGCCTGCCCACCATTTGCGATTAATGTTGTGAGGAAAATCACATTGAAGCAAAAATTTACATTCACACCGATTGAGTTTTCTAAGAAACGATTGTCACAAAAAGAGCGTTTGTTTTTTAAGTATGCGCTAAGTGAAAGAATTGAAGAGTCAATCAATTCCTGCGATGGTAATTCTAAGTACAAAAAACAATTGATTCTCTACAGACAGGGTCTTATGAATCCTTACCAAAAGGGAGGGGCTAATTGAAATGAACCTAGATGAGTGGATAGTAGTAATTGTTGGTTTATTTTTTGGTTATTGGGCTGTTAACGCTTTTATAAATCGAAAAGAATCGCCATCAAGCTCCTCTTCGAATAAGCAGAAACAAGGTAGCAGCAAAAGTGACAGTAATGAAAAATCATCGACGGATGATGCATGGTTTCAAATTCTAGAGGTTAATGAAGGCGCTTCTTTGGATGAGGTTACAACTGCATACAAGAGAAAGATCAGGCAATATCATCCTGACAAGGTCGAATCACTTGGCCCTGAGTTAAAAAAGCTCGCCGAAAAGAAATCTAAAGAGATTAATGCGGCTTACAACACAGCAAAAAGGATTAAAAAATGAGTCAATTTTTACTTGTATTTATCAGTACAGCGATAAGTCTTATTTTCTATGCTTATGTTAATTATTTACTAACGAAGAGAAACTTCAAGTCAAAGGCAGTGAGACTAATCATTTCATTGATTGTATTGGTTGTTGTTAATATTTCTATGAGATTTATTTTGGTGCAGATTTTATGAGATTTGGCATAAGAAGACCATCTATAAAGGGCATGATTTCGGCTCGCCTTTCCCCAGCAAGATTTGTTAGACATAGATTAGGCTTAAAAGCACCAAGAGGACTGGGGTGGGTTACTAACCCTAAGAAGGCTTTGTATAACAGGATATACAGACGAGTTACATTTAGTATTTTTGATTTATTCAAATAGGAGATTTCAAATGAAAAATCTATTGTTAGCATTATTTTTACTATTTTCTTTGGGTTCGATTGCTGAAGAGATTTCATGCGATCAGTTGCTCTCCCAAAATGCTTCGAAAGAAGAGTTAGCTCAGCAGGGATGTTGTTCTCACCACGGAGGTGTCTGTGGATGTGCGGGAGGCAGCTGAGCATTATCGCCAACAAAGAGAATTTTTGTACGCTGACTTTTAGGTTTATTTAATAAATTCGTATAATGAAGTAAGTCGTGGAGCAATCTTCCAGACCCAAATGAAAGAAAGTCATTATCTGTAGCTTTGTCTGAAACCATTGATGACTCATCAATAATAAAGAAATTTGCTTTTGCGTCTCCATTTTTAAGCTTAAAAGGCATTGAAAAGCCAGCCGTATCAATTTCTAATTGAGATGTATTAGTTTCACTCTCTACCTCTAGATCACCTAATTCATATATTGCTGAATGGATTGTAGTTGCTGCGCGTAAAGTCCTCTTTTCAAGTATTCGCGCTGCTCTTCCAGTTGGCGCAAGAAGTGTGGCTGATTTTTTCATGCTATCTAATTTATCAACGATAGCTTTTAATAGCGTTGTTTTACCAGTTCCAGCCGAACCAGTGAGGATGGCTATAGATGTATCGGTGGACCTAGCCCACTCGAATATTTGCTCAAAAACTAAGGTCTGGTCTTCAGTTAATTCCATGTTTTATAAGAATAAAAAAAATTGTTGGTTATAGAATACACAGCTAAGTAGTTATTATCAATTTGTTTCGGTTGCTCTTTCATACACTCTGAAAATATGCTCACAACATGCCCGAGCGCAAAGAAACTACCCGAGAAATTATCAAAAATAAACTTTTAATTTTCAAACGCCCGCATAGCGACAAATGGCAATGTAGGACATTATGGTAATGGTGACAATCAATCAATAACAAATTGGACATACAAATATAAAGATTACACTTTAGTAATTAATGACATATTTGGACGTATTACAAATTCTGGTTTCATTGATCCATGGGCTGTTAATGATATAAGTTGTTCTGTTAACAATAATGATATGTATGAAGCATTAATAGCACAATTTTCAACGCACTGCGTAATTGTAGGTAAAAATGGGAAAGATGGTGTTGGTTTAGGGACAGAAAAAGAAAATGTATATAAATTTTTAGGTAAACCAACAGTAGAGGCTGTTGCTAATAGTGATATAGCAAAAACATATGAAGCAAATTTAGTTATGATTTATAAAGATATGCATCTTGTTTTATTTTTTGATAATGCGAACAGAGTATTTAAAATTACTATTAACTCATACAGAAAATAAAATATTAATATGCCAAATAGAACAAATGAAGATTGGAATGAAAATAAAAGAATATATGAATTGTTAAAAAAACAATGAAGGTTGGGCTTACGTTACAAAAAACAATGTTGAAAGTTTAATAAATTTTGCTTTAACAGAAAAAAATGAAAAGTTAGTAAGGGATTTGAAAAATTGGTATTAAATTATTCTTTTTTATTTGGTATTTTAATTACTGCGCTTTGATTAACATAAGCACCATCATAGTTTAGTGTAGCATTCACATAATAAACACCATTGTCTAAAGGTATTGTTTCAACTTCGTCATACACGCTGTTAGTTTCTAATGTATATGTATCACCAACTTCACTAACAATGTTACGTAGTAAATCAATCTTACTTACTAGTTCTTGTTTATCGTAATCAATCCAATTATTAGTTGCTGTATCTTTTAATCTGCGTAGTTCTAATGTAAACACATTCTTATCTTTAATAACTAATGGCACGTTGCCTTTGTTATTAGGTAACACGTGTATTACTAATAAGTTTTTGTTCTTATCTACATTAATAATTTCAGTTTGTATGTCTAAAACTATATTTGGGTGAAAGTAACCTTCAACAAATAGCTTAGTAATAGGTTCATATAGTGTGTATACAAGTCCACCTACGACTGTCATTGCTACAACTAGTTTATGTTCTAGTATTTTGTTTATTATGTTCACTGCTTTAATTGTTTCTTTGTATTGATTTTTTTTCATCATACAACTTTATTGAAGCCATAATCGCCACAACTGTTAATCAGACAATTAACATCTTGGTATTTTTGCTTTATATCAGAATATGCCACACCACCTGAAGCATAGAGTGCAAAGTTATCTTTAACAAAACCATATTTGGCTCTAACCGACCCTAGTTTGTGTGTTTCTGAATTTGCCATATAGCTAGGATCACCACCATTCCAAGTAAATTGTTTTTTTGAGTTAATATTTCCAAGAGACCCTTCAGCAAATACACCCATAATTTGAGAGCTCACAATATAGTCGTATCCTAAAAGAAGTCCAACGGTGGCATTTGTTTTAGATGATTTAGCTGTACAAGGCGTTATACCGCATTGGTCTATCTGTCCAAACCATCCACCTAAATCTCTACTTTTTGTTTCTATGTTAGCAGCGCCTAGCTGAACACCACCATACCATCCACCAAAATATTTTGAAGTAGAAGATGATGTATCATCAGCGAAAGCTGACGCAGATAAAGAGAGTAGCGAGATTAAAATAAGTTTTTGAATTATGCGGATTTCATTAGGTATTTGTCCATGTAGATTATTAAATAATTAATGTGAGTAAGTTTACATTGTCTTTTTAAGTAGTAAAAGCAAATCTACCTTTTACTTACACACCCCTATTCCGCCCCTGCCAAAAAGCCCCGCTTACCCCCTCTACAACCCAGACAAATACTGTAAAATGTTCTTTTCTGGGGGATTAGCTCAGCTGGTTTTATGAAGCTTATAAATATATGACAAGCACACTAGCACCTGAACAAATAGTTTTAAGAATAGCTTTGGCATTAATTGCCGGATTAATTATCGGATTTGATAGTTGGCGCCATCAACGTAATGCAGGCATTAGAACATACTGCGTAGTTGTGGTAACTGCCGCAATGACAATGATGTTAATGGACAGCGTCTCACTTAATCATCCGGATGGATTTAGTCGAGTATTAGCAGGCATGATTACAGGATTAGGGTTTTTTGGCGGTGGAATTATTATGCGCGAAACAGATACCCATCGCTTATATGGATTAACAAGTGCGGCAACCATTTGGGCATGTGGATTAATTGGAGCATGTATTGGATCAGGTTATTACTTTATTGCATTCATGGGCTTGTTAGGAATGATGCTAGCACTTTATGTTGATTTTGATCATTTTGTAAGAAAAACATTAGGCATTAAAAGTAAAGACGATATAAGCAAATAAATTATTAATTTTATTCGTAACACACCACAACACAACAAGTGTCAAAAGTTTTGACACTTATCTCAAATCTAGCGTCTAGTTAAGTAACGGTGAGCTTTTATAAAAACTCAACGTCTAGTCTCGGGACTCTTAGATTGGTAATCTTGTGGCCAGGGTTCGTTAAAATTGCCTATTTTTGCTATAATTCCGCTTCTTCACGGTTTTTATCGTGAGAATTTATATGGCCAGGTAGCTCAGTCGGTAGAGCAGCGGATTGAAAACTCACCTTGGTGACAAAAACCCTCCAAAAGCATTGCGGCACTAGCGTCATAGAAAATTTTGTATTTCTGCACACTCATCCGCTGGCTTACTATTTCAACCAATGGTGTCGAAACTTCTACACACTTCTTGAATGGAAAAATTCGGTAGACCTTTTTTCACTTTGAAATAAAAATACTTAGCGTCTAGTAACGGGACGCTAGGATATGAATAATTTACAATCCTTTTTCAAAGAAGAACAAAACCGCGCAAGCCAACTACACCATCTTCTTGATGGCAAAATCACTTTATACATCAGACCAAAATCTGTTCATTGGCAAGCTCGCATCACAATGCCTAGTGGCGAATATATAAGGCTATCAACAGGCCAATACGATCTAGACGAAGCTAAAACCCAAGCTGTGATTTTGTATGAAACTATTAAAACCAAAATCAAGATGGGCACACCTTTGCGTGTTAAAACATTTGGCGATGTAGCACGTTTAGTTCTTAAAGATATTCGCGCATCCAAAACATTAAACAAACACAAAAAGATTTATCGTGATTATGTTTTCGTAATTCAAAAATACCTACTCCCATTTTTTGATAAGAAAAAGATTGCTGAACTTACAGCCACTGACATCGCTGAATTTGAACAATGGCGAGTAAGTGTAATGGGGAAGATACCTAAAGCCAGCACAGAACAAAATCATTCCAGTGCTTATAACCGCATTATGAATTTTGCTCGCAGTATGGCTTATTTACCAAGCGACAAACCTATACCACCGATGAAAGTGGATGGGCCTAAAGGACAACCTCGCCCTGCTTTCACACAGCAAGAAGTGGATTATCTTTTAGAGTATATGAAAACGTGGGAAGAGGCTGATGATGTCTTTTATCCAGAAAATAGAAAGTTATGTCGATGTTATGTAGAGTTTTTAATTTACACAGGTATTAGGCACGGAACAGAAGCTTT
>CAIJNI010000009.1 GCA_903821995.1 uncultured beta proteobacterium | reverse complement strand
GCGGGAGATTTTGAGTCTCCTGTGTCTACCAATTTCACCACCGCGGCATAGCTTGTCATTATGCCATGAATTGAACTAGTTTTTGAGCTTAGGCATCGAAGTTGCTCCTGGGGGCAATGGCGACCGATCCACATTCAGAATCATAGATACTAATACGTAATAGCCACTAACACCAATGAGATCAACGACACCTTTTTCACCAAAATGCTTCAAGACAGCATCATAATTTGCATCACTCACCTCATGAGTCGTAAGAAGCTCCTGTGAAAAATTATAAATAACCTCCTCATCTTCCCTCATACCCAATGGCCTTTGCCCTTGAGCTAACTGATCCGCTATTTTTTGATCTAGTCCTGCTTTAAGAGCTAATCTTTGATGCGCGTACCACTCATACTGAGAACCCCAATGTCTTGCAATAATCAAAATTGCAAACTCATTAAGCCTAGGTGGTAGCGAACTTTTGAATCGTATCTGCTCACTCAGTTGTCTTAATTGTTCTGCCAAAGCTGGACTACGCAAATATACATTAAAGGGAGCGCCAAGACTAGTCGCTCCTTTAATCACAGCCGCACTCCCAGTTCCAGATACTGGCCCAGACATCATTGCGTCAAAATACACCTTTTGCTCAGGCGTCATTTCTGATGTGGTGATTGTTTTAAAACGCTTCTGCTCAACTTGAGCCGAAGCATTGTTAAGTAGTAATGAAGTCAGAACTAATAAAATAAATTTATGGGTAATAGATGTCATGGGATCTCCGTATATTATTTTTACGACATTATTTTTATGAACTACCTCAGTGTAACAAAGGCTCTATTAAAACATCACGATCTAATGGATTTTCTGATTCTTCATGTAAAGTGTTATTTAAGAAAAACAACTCTAACCAAGAACGTATGATTCAAGATAAAAAATTTACATCATCAAATCTGCAACAGTTTGCTCAATCGATCTTCACGAAAATTGGCTTTTCTTCTGAAGATGCTACAACCATAGCCCAAGCACTCATCATGGCAAATCTTCGAGGCGTTGATACTCACGGAGTTAACCGTATCCCCTTGTACTTAAAATTCCTGAAAACTGGGGCAATGAATCCTAATCCCCATATTCATATCATTAACGACTCTCCTGCTGTCGCAGTCCTCGAGGCGGACCGCGCTTCAGGTCCTGTAGCTATGAAGGTTGCTCAGAAAATCATCCTAGAAAAGGCTAAGGCAACTGGAATTGGCCTTGTCATGATTAGACAAACCACCCACACGGCTGCGCTGGGTTATTACACCAATCAATTAGCCCAAGAAGGGCTAATTAGCATTGCCATGACAGCCTCAAAACCTTTAATGAATTACTTTGGAGCCAAGGGCGCAGGTGTCTCAACCGCACCTATCTCTATTGCAGTTCCGGGCCCCGCACATGACCCGATTGTCCTAGATATGTCAACTGGTGCGATTTCTTACGGAATGCTATTGCAGCACAAGAGCCTCAATCAACCCATTCCTTCTGGTCTTGCCCAAGATGATTTTGGCAACCCAACGACAGATCCCTCTAAAGCTACAATTCCCATGCCTCTAGGAGGGCCAAAAGGCTCTGGTCTTGCTCTCATGATCGAGTTGATTAGTGCCATAGCTGTATCTAACCCCCTGATTGCAGAATATTTTTCTAACTCTCCAAATGCTAAAAGACATAGTCAAAATGCTTGGCTCCTGGGAATTGATACTTACCGTTTTTGTAACAAAGAAACATTTCAAAAAGATGTTTTAGCCACAATCAATGGCATTAAATCATTGCCCGTAGACATGGAAGTAGGAGAGATATTAGCTCCCGGTGAGAGAGGGAACAGAATGAGGGATCGTAGACTCATTGAGGGTGTCCCAATTCCAGAAGGAGTACTTCAGGAATTGGGAGAGATTGCAGCACACTTCAATATTCAAATGCCTGTGCACATTGCTTAATCATTAAAACTTAAGCTATGGCAATAAGATAACTGATCCCGTTGTTTTACGATCAGTCATATCACGCTGGGCTTGTGCTGCATCTGCCAATGGGTATTTCTTCGTGATTTCAATTTTAATTTGCCCAGAAATAACTCGCTGAAATAAATCTGCAGCCATTGGCTCTAATAATTCTCTATTGAGAACATAAGTCGTCAAAGTTGGGCGAGTGAGTTTTAATGACCCCTTACCAGCAAGGATACCCACATCTAAAGGAGGAACTGGGCCTGAAGCATTTCCAAAAGTCACCATCAGACCTCTGGAAGACAGACTATCAAGAGAGCCCATAAAGGTATCTTTACCAATAGAGTCATACACAACTGGAACCCCCTTACCACCAGTGATCTCTCTCACTTTTTTTGCAAAATCTTCCTCACGATACAAAATGGTGTGTGCGCAGCCATGAGCTTTGGCAATAGCAGCCTTTTCTGGACTTCCTACAGTGCCAATCATCGTGGCGCCAATTGCCTTTAACCATTGACAGGCAATTAAACCAACCCCGCCAGCAGCTGCATGAAATAACACGGTTTCACCCTGCTTTACTTTATAAGTGTCGTTCAGTAAATACGACACCGTTAAACCTTGCAGCATCATCGAGGCTCCCTGCTCAAAACTGATGGCATCGGGTAATTTAACAATAATGTCAGCAGGCATAATCCTTGCTTGCGCATAAGATCCTGATGGACGTCCTGCATAAGCAACACGGTCGCCCACCTTGACATGCGTAACCCCTGCCCCAACTTTTTCAATGACCCCTGCACCCTCTTGACCAATCCCAGAAGGCATCGGTTGAGGATATAGCCCTTCTCTAAAGTAAATGTCTAGATAGTTGACTCCAATGGCATGCTGCCTAATTAAAACCTCTCCGGGGCCTGGCTCGCCAAGTTCCACATCAACTAACTCCAATACTTCTGGACCACCATTTTTTTGCATCCGGATTGCTTTTACTGTCATTCCTGCCATTTTTTATCTCCTTTTTGGGGTTGCTTCACGAAATTGCCTAAAATTAGACATATTGCATATCGTAATCTGTTTTTATTGAAAGGAATTATTTTATGGCCGGACATTCTAAATGGGCCAATATTCAGCATCGTAAAGGTCGCCAAGATGAGAAACGCGGAAAAGTATGGACTAAAGTCATCCGAGAAATCACCGTCGCAGCAAAAATGGGCGGTGGCGACCTTGCCAGTAACCCTCGACTGCGTCTGGCGATTGACAAAGCAAAAGATGTCAATATGCCCAGTGACAACATCCAACGCGCCATAGCCAAAGGAACAGGATCACTTGAAGGTGTTAACTATGAAGAAATCCGTTATGAAGGTTATGGTCCGAATGGAGTGGCTATCATGGTTGACTGCTTAACTGATAACCGCACTCGCACAGTTGCTGAAGTAAGACACGCATTTTCTAAAAATGGCGGAAACCTTGGAACAGATGGCTCAGTCGCTTATATTTTTAAGCACTGCGGTCAACTCATGTTTGCACCAACGATCGATGAAAATACACTCATGGATGCTTCTCTAGAGGCGGGTGCAGAAGATGTGATTACCCACGATGATCTCTCAAAAGAAGTAATCACTTCTCCTACTGACTTCTCCACAGTCAAAGCCGCCCTCATCAACTCTGGGATGACACCAGAGTTTGGCGAAATTACAATGCGCGCAGACAATGAGGTCGAACTCACAGGCGATAATGCAATTGTTATGCAAAAACTCCTTGACGCCCTAGAAAATTTAGATGATATCCAAAATGTTTACTCCAATGCAACCTTTCCAGACTAGGTAAAAAATTATGAAGATTTTAGTTGTCGGTGGTGGTGGTCGTGAACATGCTCTTGCTTGGAAAATAGCAAAGTCTCCTAAAGTTCAAATGGTTTACATTGCGCCAGGTAATGGAGGTACCGCCCAAAACAGTTCTCATTTAAATGGCATCACTAATATTGCTATTTCAGGGATTAAAGAATTAGCCGAATTTGCAGTTCAAGAACAGATTTTACTAACGGTTGTTGGCTCAGAGGTTCCTTTAGCCGCAGGTATCGTTAATCATTTCAGAAGTCTGGGACTTAAAATTTTTGGCCCAACACAAGAAGCAGCTCAACTTGAGTCCTCCAAAGATTTTGCCAAACAGTTTATGAAGCGCCATAACATCCCTACTGCCAAATTTGAAACGTTTACTGACGCCAATTTAGCTCATCAGTATATCGATAAAGAAGGTGCTCCCATCGTCATCAAAGCCGATGGATTAGCCGCTGGCAAAGGGGTAGTTGTTGCGATGAGCCTCATCGAAGCCCATACTGCCGTCGATGAAATGCTTTCGGGAAACTCGTTGGGATCAGCGGGATCTCGTGTTGTTATTGAAGAGTTTGTAACAGGTGAAGAGGCAAGCTTCATCGTTATGGTGGATGGGAAAAATATTTTGCCACTTGCCACAAGTCAAGACCATAAACGCCTTCTGGATCACGATCAAGGTCCAAATACCGGCGGGATGGGTGCGTATTCTCCTGCGCCTATTGTTACTCCAGGTATTCATGCCAAAGTATTGAGAGAAATTATTAGACCAACTATCCAAGGCATGGAAAAAGAAGGGATTACCTTTACCGGATTTTTATATGCCGGACTGATGATTCATCCATCTGGAGATGTTAAAACTCTTGAGTTTAATTGCCGCATGGGCGACCCTGAAACTCAGCCGATTATGGCTAGACTGAAAACAGATTTTGTAGAGATTTTGATCCATGGTGTTGAGGGAAGACTGAATGACATTGAACCCGAGTGGGATACACGTGTAGCCTTAGGAGTAGTGATGGCAGCTCACAATTACCCCCAAACTCCTCAAACCGGAGATCTAATTACAGGGATCCCCGCTGAAGATGAACACCATGTGGTATTTCACGCAGGCACCACACTTAAGGATAATCAACTCTTGACAAGTGGTGGTAGAGTGTTGTGTGTAGTTGGGCTTGACGGCAACCTAAAGGGGGCTCAATCACGGGCTTACGCTGCAGTTGACCAAATTAAATTTTCAGGCGCCCAGTATAGAAAAGATATAGGGCACCTCGCTCTTAAAAGAAAATAATGACCATTAACAAACAAGAACTCAAAAATTTCTTTTGGGGTCTGCAAGATGAGATAACCAAAGCTGTCAGTGCGTTCGATGGCAATCCATTTATTGAAGATATCTGGGAAAAACCAGCAAATAGCCCACTTCTTGGAAGTGGCCGATCTATGATTCTAGAAAATGGTAACTTTTTAGAACGAGGTGGGGTTGCCTTTTCAGAAGTTAGTGGTCAAAAGTTACCGCCATCAGCCACAGCCAACCGCCCCGAATTAGCCGGTAGAAGTTTTGAGGCAATGGGAATGTCTTTAGTATTTCATCCTATCAACCCTAAAGTGCCAACGGTTCATATGAATGTTCGATGTTTTGTGGCAACAAAAGAAGAAGAGGAACCCGTATGGTGGTTTGGTGGAGGAATGGATCTAACCCCTTATTATGGTGATGAAAGCGACTGTATTCATTTTCATCACACCTGCCAGAAGGCTATAGTAGGCTTCGGCGATCATTTATATCCTCAATTTAAAAAGAACTGTGATGATTATTTTTATTTAAAACATCGCAATGAGGCCCGTGGTATCGGCGGTATATTTTTTGATGACTTTACCGAATTAGGGTTTGAACAAAGTTTTGCTTTAACACAATCTGTGGGCAGCTCTTTTCTAGATGCTTATTTGCCTATTGCCAAAAAGCATGCAAAAGCGCCCTTCACGCCAGCAGAAAAATCTTTTCAGGAATATCGCCGAGGGCGTTACGTTGAATTTAATTTAGTCTACGACAGAGGAACTTTATTTGGTTTGCAGTCCGGAGGAAGAACTGAATCCATACTCATGTCAATGCCGCCGACCGCTCAATGGAAATATCAGTGGGAAGCTGCTGAACATTCGCCTGAAAAAAGGCTTACCGATTACTTCTTGCAACCTCAGGATTGGCTCAAATGATTGGTATCTTTGGTGGCACTTTCGATCCCCCTCATTGGGGTCATGTCAAGCTTGCTAAAAATTTTATTGAAGCATTTCAGCTAGATGAATTGATTTGGCTTCCTGCGGGGGAACCCTGGCAAAAGAGCTCAAAAATCACCCCCGCTGAAACAAGGTATCAAATGACTCTGGCAGCAATGCAAGACCTAAGTGACGTTATTCCCTCCACACTACGCACTAAAGTCAGTGTTAGTCGCCTTGAATTGGACCGCCAAGGGCCAAGCTATACGATTGACACCGCAAAAAAACTCAGATCTTTGCATGGCGGAGAAACACCACTCATATGGCTGATGGGAGCCGACTCCTATCAAAACCTGCCCTCGTGGAACGACTGGGAGCTTTTACCGGAATATCTACATCTTGCTGTAGCAAGCCGAAAAGTCTCGCCTAAAGTAGATATGTCGAATTTAAATTTTAATGAAAAGCAATCTGCGACCGAAATGGTGGCATTATTCGATAAGCGCATTACGCAAGACCCTGCTGATTTAGCCCATTTAGCCAAAGGTAAAGTTTTTTTTGATGAAAACTTTCATGTAGATCTTTCATCTACTGAGCTCCGTGAGCAATTAACTCAAGGTATTGCTAATGCTCAATTAAAACAGTCTCTGTCTCCACGCGTTTTAGAGATCATTAATCGATTACAAATTTATTACCCTCACTAGCATTTGTCGTTAAAGGACGATTATTATTACTCTATGGATTTAAGAAAATTACAACGAACAATTATTGACGCGCTAGAAGATGTTAAAGCGCAAGATATTCGCGTTTTTGATACCACTAAATTAAGTGACCTTTTTGACCGCGTTGTTATCGCTACAGGAAATAGTAATCGTCAGACAAGATCATTAGCTTTCTCAGTCAGCACAACGGTTAAAGAAAAAGGTGGTGACGTCATCTCCATCGAAGGACTGGATACAGGAGAATGGGTTTTAGTCGATTGTGGCGATATTATTGTTCACATACTTCAACCTGCAATTCGCTCTTATTATCAACTCGAAGGGATGTGGGGTGGAAAACCAGTTCGAGTCAAACTCAACGGTGGTATCAAATCCAATCGAAGCACTGGCCCATCTACAGAAGATGATCCAGATGATGAATGAAAATTTGGATCATTAGTGTTGGTCATAAAATGCCCCAATGGGTAGAGTTGGCCACACAAGATTATCTTAAAAGAATGCCCAAAGAATGCGCAGTTGAGGTTAAAGAACTCAAACCAGATATCAATCCTGCTAAAGAAGCGACCAAGATTAAAGAAGCAATTCCTAAAAATAGTTACGTTATCGCACTTGACGAAAAAGGCATCAATCAAACCACACTTGAACTCTCCAAAAAAATGGACGACTGGTGCCATTTAGGTAAAGATATTTCTTTAATCATTGGCGGCGCAGATGGACTTGCCCCTGATATCAAAGAGGCCGCTAATGAGTTATGGCGCTTATCAAGCTTAACCCTTCCTCATGGAATGGTTAGGGTGCTTTTGACTGAGCAACTCTACCGAGCCTGGACTATACTTCAAGGACATCCCTATCACCGAGAGTAAATAACATGCTTTATCTTGCATCTCAAAGCCCTCGACGCCTGAGTGTTTTAAATGAAATGGGGGTACAGGTTGAACTTTTACTCCCTGAATCTTTTGAGGATTCAGAAAGCCTTGAAATCCGTCTTCCCCATGAATCTGGCTTAGATTATGTCACTCGAGTTACTCTATTAAAACTAGAGGCTGCAAAAAAACGCTTACTCAGACAGCAAAAAATCTGGTCACCTATTTTGTGTGCCGATACGACTGTTTGTATCCGCAACTCAGCTGAGGATTTGATTTTTGGTAAGCCCACAGACGACAAGCATGCTTTACAAATTCTTCAAGAACTCAACGGAAAAACTCATGAAGTCTATACTGCCGTTGCGCTACTGGTACACAGGGAATCTTCACCAATACACCTTGTGTCAATATCAAGGGTTACTTTTGAAAATAATCCTTTAGAAAAGATTATGGCGTATATTAAATCAAAAGAGCCTTTTGGAAAAGCTGGGGCCTATGCTATCCAGGGAATAGGTGCGGCTTTAATTAAAAACTTGGATGGTAGTCATAGCGGTGTGATGGGGTTACCATTATATGAAACGTCACAATTATTAGACCTAGCAGGTATTTCTTATACTTTAAATCTATGAATGAAGAAATTCTAATTAACTGTTCACCACAAGAAACTCGAGTTGCCCTCATTTGGCAAGCCGAGGTTCAAGAGCTTCTCATCGAAAGAGCTCAGCATCATAGTTATGTCGGTAATATTTATTTAGGCAAAGTCATCCGGGTATTGCCAGGTATGCAATCCGCATTCATAGACATCGGACTTGATAAATCCGGATTCATTCATATTGCTGATGTTCTTCAAACAGATGAACATCCCATTGAAAAATGCCTTTTCAATGGGCAAACGATTATGGTTCAAGTTCTTAAAGATCCTTTAGGTACCAAAGGTGCAAGGCTATCAACGCATATCAGCATCGCAGGACGTAATCTTGTCTATTTACCCAAAGATAAACAAAATAATCAAATTAGTATCTCCCAGAAAATTACTGATGAAACACGTCGAACACTGATTAAAAAGCGCGTTGAGTGTTTGTTATCACCTAAGTTCCTTGGCCACTTAATTATTCGAACTAGTGCCGAAGAATCTAGCGATCAAGATATTGCAACTGACTTAAACTATCTTGAGCTGACTTGGCAAAAAGTATCTCAAAAGTCTCTTTCGCTTCCTGCACCCATAATTCTTCATCAAGAGCTGACTCTTACAGAACGTGTTTTAAGAGATATTGCAGATGACTCCACTACTCAAATTAGAATTGATTCGTTGGCGAATTTTAATAAGCTTCAAGAATTTATATCCGCCTACATGCCGAATCTTCTAGGAAAGCTAGTCCTTTATCGTGGAGAACGACCTTTATTTGATCTCTTCGAAACTGAACAGGAAATTAATCTAGCCTTAGACCGAAGAGTTAATTTAAAGTCTGGTGGTTATTTAATGATCGATCAAACAGAATCAATGACAACCATTGATGTGAATACAGGTAGTTATGTAGGCGCAAAAACATTTGATGACACCATCTATAAAACCAATCTTGAGGCAGCAAAAGCAATTTCTAGGCAGCTACGTTTAAGAAATCTTGGTGGCATTATCATCATTGACTTTATTGATATGCATCTTGAAGGCCATCAGGAAGCTGTGCTAGCAGAGTTAAATCGAGGTTTAATTCATGATCGTTCAAAAACAACCGTTAGCCCATTTTCTTCATTAGGATTAGTCGAAATGACGCGTAAACGAACTCGCGAATCCCTCGCTCATCTCCTGTGTGCGGTATGCAGTTGTTGTTCTGGTAAGGGTCAACTAAAAACTCCACAAACGATTTGCTATGAGATTCTTCGAGAGGTCCTACGCGAGCACCGCCAATTTAACCCTAAAGAATTTAGGATTGTTGCAGCTCCAGATGTGATTGATCTATTTTTAGAAGAACAAAACCCCTATTTATCAGAGCTTAGTGACTTCATAAAAAAACCCATTCGCCTTCAATCAGAAAGTAGTTTTTCTACTGAACACTACGATATTGTTTTACTATAAGGCTCTACTAGAAAATTGTAATCGGTGTAAGCTGGCATACAAGCCCCCCTGTTGAATCAGCTCCAAGTGACTGCCTAGCTCAACAATTCGGCCATGCTCTAGAACTGCGATTCGATCAGCATGCTCAATCGTAGAGAGCCTATGAGCAATCACCAAAGTTGTTCTACCTTGCATTAAGTTTTCTAGAGCTTCTTGAACTTGACGCTCTGATTCAGAATCCAATGCCGATGTTGCTTCATCTAAAATGAGTATGGGTGCGTTTTTATACACTGCGCGCGCAATTGCCATCCGTTGACGTTGACCACCCGAGAGTCGATTGCCATTGTCACCAATTTCTGTGTCAATCCCCTGAGGTAATTCTTTAACCATCTCCACCAAATTTGCTGCTTGGATTGCTTCCATGACCCTTGTACGATCTATCTCTGAAGAGTGCACCGCTCCATAAGCAATGTTTGCTGCAATCGTATCATTGAATAAGATGACATCTTGACTCACAAAGCCAATTTGCTTTCTTAATTCGGAAAGTTTGTATTCTTGAATAGGATAATCATCTAATAAAATGATCCCTGTCGAAGGATTGTAAAAACGTGGTACAAGATTTACCAAACTTGTTTTTCCACTTCCAGAAGGACCGACAAACGCAACCACCTCTCCCGGTTGAACTGTGAGGTTGATGTCTCTAAGAATTTCTCTGACCTCGTTATCTGGGTTTGGATCTTCTTGAACATATGAAAATCCAAGGTCCTTAAATTCAATTTTTCCCTTAACTGTTTCGATATGACGCGTATTTTCCTCAGGCTCTACTTCAATTTCTTGATCAATTAATCCAAATATCATTTCTGCAGCAATGAGTCCTCGCTGTAAAGGTTGATTCACATCAGCAAGATGTTTTAATGGGGAGATAATGAGCATCATAGCCGTTACGAACGCTGCAAATTCTCCTACCGTTGTTCCTTGAGATGTTGACTGCATAATGGCAATGAGGAGAACCAAAGATAGTGCCATTGAAGCGATGAGTTGGGTTAACGGCTGATTTAATCCGCCTGCGACTGAGGCTCTCATCGCAAAACCTTTTAACTGATTTGCCATCGTCGTAAAACGATACATTTCGTAATCATAGCCATTGTTTAATTTAACAACCTTATGGCCAGATGCAGATTCTTCTACTACATACGCAAGCTGACTCGTAAAATGCTGCTGCTTTCTTCCAAGAGATCTTAAACGACGGTTAATTGAGCTAACAATTAACCCAATCACTGGAAATATCACCATGACCACCAATGTTAAGCGCCAGTTTAAATAGAACAAATAACCTAGTAATCCTACGACAGTCAAAGAATCACGAACTAGATTAATAGCAACACTACTTAAAATACTTAGAACGTTATTGACCTCAAAGACAACCGTATTGATCAAATTTGCGACCGTACTACGCTGAAAATACTCTGTAGGCGCTTTTAACAAACGGGTAAACATTTGTTCGCGAAGTATGAGAAGAACCTCATTAATCACGCGATTTAGCCAATAATTAGATAAGAATTGAGCAGCACCTCTAATAAATGCAAGCCCAACTAAAAATGCAGGAATCTGCCAAAGCTTCTCGTCTAATTGACCTGTAAAGCCCCGGTCTAATAACGGCTTCATCAACGCAGGAATTGAAGTTTCAGTGGCCGCAACTACCGCCATTGCCAATAAAGCTAGTAAAATCATTACTTTATGTGGCTTTAAATAGCTAATGACCCGAAAAAATATTTGTTTATTATCTACATTCATATAATGAATTATGCCTACCTTATCCGCCATCTTAATCACGAAGAATGAAATACTTAATCTAGAGGATTGTTTAAGCTCTTTAACACCTTTAGTTGATGAAATCATTATTGTAGACAGTCAGAGTGAAGATGGCACGTTGGAAGTTGCAAAAAAGTTTGGTGCCAAGATTTTTCAACCCACTGATTGGCCAGGATTTGGTCCACAAAAAAATCGCGCTTTAGATCAAGCCTCTCAAGAATGGGTTCTATCTATTGATGCAGATGAGAGATTGACACCAGAACTCATCGCTGAAATAAAACTGTGTTTGGCCCATCCTGGACAAACGACTTGTTTTAGCCTGCCACGCCTTAGCCAATATTGCGGAAAATTTATGCGCCATGGCGGATGGTACCCAGATTATGTAGATCGTCTTTTTTTAAATGGACATGCACGATTTTCTGACCACCTGGTTCATGAAAGACTCTTACCAGAAGGAAGTCCTCTTAAATTAAAAAATCCTCTGCTCCATTACAGTTATCGCAATTTTGAACAAGTCATCTCTAAAGTAAATTCGTATTCAAGTCTTGGGGCCAAGCAAGCTTTTTCTCAAGGCAAACAAGCCACCGCATTTTCAGCAATCGTTCACGGTTCTTGGGCATTTATAAGGACCTATTTCTTGCGACTTGGTTTTCTTGATGGTAACCATGGCCTACTGTTAGCTTTTTCTAATGGCCAAACTTCTTATTACAAATACGTCAAATTATGGCATTTATGTCAAGACTCTAAAAAGTCAACCTAATTCAATGTCTGAGAAATTTTCATCCGTATTAATTATTGCGACCCGACAAATTGGTGACACCTTAATCACAACGCCATTAATAGAACGGGCCCGTCACATATGGCCTCATGCCAAGATAGACTTTCTGGGATTTGATAATGCCATCGGCATTCTCGAAGGTAATCCTTATTTAAATGATGTCATTGGGATGAGCCCCAAACCCAAGCGAAATGAGTATTTTGCACTATTTAAGAGACTATTTAGAAAATATGATCTCGCAATCATTACGCAACCAAGTGACCGCGCCTACCTGTTCGGATTCTTTTCTGCTAAGCAACGCGTAGGAGTTATTCATCTTTCTGAAAAAGGTAATTTTTGGAAGCGTTTAATCACTTCACATCAAGTTGTCATTGATTACTTCAATCAACATGTCATCACTGAAAAATTAAAGTTGCTCGGCCCCTTTAGTCGTGTGGATATGGATCAACTTGCAGTCAATGTTACCCCCCCTATCTCAAACAATGAATCCGACTTACCTGAATCCATGACGACTCTTGCAAGATCAAGTATTGTGATTCATCCATGTCCTTTGAATTCCTACAAAAGATGGCCTCTTTCCAATTGGATCGCATTAATTGAACATATCACTCAGAATAATTGTCATGTCTTAATTAGTGGCGGACCTCAACCTATTGATCTAGAATTAGGCCAAAACATCGTCTCTAAGTTATCACCATTTGCTCAATCTAAATGCACTGACCTTTCTGGCAAATATAGTTTTAGTCAACTGAGTCAAATATTGACTTTAGCAAAAGCTTATGTGGGCATCGATACCTCAGTGAGTCACCTTGCAGCTGCAAGCGGTATAAAAACAGTCGTCCTTTTTGGGCCAACCCCACCGACTAACTTTGGGCCATGGCCTAATGGCCACAATTCTAAGCAACCTTTTTTATTAAAATCAACGCAACAAACTGTGGACAACATCACTATATTGCAAGGGCCAGGCTCATGCGTCCCGTGTCGCAAAGCCGGTTGTGAAGATAAGGCAGATAGTAAAAGTGATTGCTTAGACCACTTAACATTAGAGTCTGTTATAAAGGCACTTCATGCTGATTTAAGTCATCCAGATTAGTGATAAAGCACTTCTAATTGTTCGTGAATACCTAAGATATTTAATGCCGCATTAAATCCCTGTAGATTATTGTCATCTGGATAAACTTTAAAGTTCTCTGGAAAAGAAATTTGGCAAACAGAATTAAGATCTAACAAATCTGCCGTTAAAGGTAAACCTTGATGCTGCGCTCTATCAGGTGCTTTTTTAACATGTGGATCTTGATACCCCAACATAAATACCTGTGTTTTTTCTTGGAATGCATGCAGATTAATATCAGGCTTGAGCTGAAAATGAATGCTCTTTGCATACCTCAAGCGTGCAGTCGCAATATTCATAGCAGCTTGAATAAAATGCCGAACACTACCACCAAAATTTTCATTAGCAGGTCTGACCTTGGTCATGACTTTGGCAATGAGCAACTCATCATCTCTAAAACATTCACGATATTGAGTATAAACATCTTCGCTTAACGAAAGCTCTACCTGATTTGTGCCATCATCAATTTGAATAATGGTAAATGTTCCATTACTAGAACGTATAGTTCTCTGAGCTGTAATAATTCCTGCTAGAAGTTTTTCTCCAGAGCTCGGTTTCAATTGACTTAATGGTTGATGAATAAAATGCTTTAGTTCATCCCGATAACCATCAAACAAATGCCCAGAAATACAAAATCCCAATGCTGCTTTTTCTTCTTGTAATCTTTTTTTGTCAAGCCAAAATGCTGCCTTAGTATATTCAGGTGCCTCATCAGAAGACTCGCCTTCTACACTAAATAGGTTTGACTGATTAATATCTGCTTGGGCCTGATCTGCAGCTTGAATGGCATTAGGTAAAGAAGCAATCAAAATTGCTCTACCTTTGACTCCACCTGGGGCTATTGAATCAAATGCTCCAGCACGAATTAGGGCTTCTACTGCTCTGCGATTGGTGATTTTACGATTAACTCTTAAACAAAAATCGAACAAATCACTAAAGGATTGATCTCCACGTGCCCTAACAATTTCATTGATGGCATTCTCTCCAGTACCTCGAATAGCACCCAATCCAAAGTGAATCTTTCGGGAAGCTATTTTGGGTGATGCTACCGTTTCTCTTACCGGGATGAATTTATATTCGCCAATATTGATATCTGGTGGAGTAATTTGAACCCCATTTAAATGAGCATCTTCATAGAGAATCTTGACTTTATCAATATCGTCCATCGCAAGTGATAAGTTGGCAGCCATAAATTCAGCTATGTAGTGTGTCTTTAACCAGGCTGTATGATAAGCCAACAAGGCATAAGCAGCAGCGTGGGACTTATTAAATCCATACCCAGCAAAGGCTGCCATTTGTTCGAAAATTTCTTCCGCCTTTACTTCGCTTAAGCCACTCTTCATAGCACCTGCGACAAATATTTTACTTTGCTCAGCCATTTCTTCTGGCTTCTTTTTCCCCATGGCTCGTCTGAGTAAATCAGCACTTCCTAAGGAGTACCCCCCTACCAGTTGAGCCATCTGCATGACTTGCTCCTGATAGACCATGATTCCATAGGTTTCTTCTAAAACTGGTCTAACTCTTTCATCTGGATAAATAACAATTTCTTCACCATGCTTACGTTTAATGTAGCTTGGGATTAAATCCATCGGACCTGGTCTAAAAAGAGCAACGAGCGCAATAATATCTTCAAAACGATCTGGCTTAGCTTCGTGCAACATATTTTGCATTCCGCGGCTTTCAAGTTGGAACACCGCAACTGTATTAGCCTTTTTAAGCAGATCAAAAGTCGCTTCATCATCTAACGGCACTTGAGTTAAGTCCCACTGACTCATCTCAGAATATAGTTTACGAATATGTTGTTGAGCTAACTCAAGAATGGTCAAGGTAGTAAGACCTAAAAAGTCAAACTTCACCAATCCTACTTCTTCCACATCGTACTTATCGAACTGACTGATTACACCTGTACTATCAGGATCCTTGCCAGACTGCTTATACAAAGGACAAAAGTCTGTTAATTTACCAGGCGCAATGAGTACCCCTCCAGCATGCATCCCAACATTTCGAGTAATACCCTCTAATTGCTGCGCAAGTTCTATGAGTTGACGAACATCTTCCTCATTCTCGACTCGCTCAGCCAGCTCTTTTTTTTCAGATATTGCTTCAGAGATTGTAATTTGCTGACCTGGTTTGGCTTCAATGAGTTTTGATATGGAATCTACAAAAGCATAGGGTTGCTCGATGACTCTACCAACATCTCGAATAGCACCCTTGGCAGCCATCGTACCAAATGTTGCTATTTGACTAACAGACTCTTCACCATATTTATCTTTTACATATTGAATGACTTTATCTCGACCCTGCTGACAAAAGTCAATATCAAAGTCAGGCATTGAAACTCGCTCTGGATTTAAGAATCTCTCAAAGAGTAAGTTGTATTTTAATGGGTCCAAATCTGTAATGCCTAAGGAATATGCCACAAGGGAACCGGCACCTGATCCTCGCCCGGGGCCTACTGGTACACCATTGTTTTTAGCCCAATGAATAAAGTCGGCAACAATAAGAAAATATCCTGGAAAACCCATTTGAATAATTGTGTTGACCTCGAATTGAAGGCGCTCAACATACCGACTTCGTTCTAACTCCCGTTGAGTCAAATCTGAATAGAGCTGTATTAAGCGCTTCTCTAAGCCAACTAATGCTTCTTCCATTAAAAATTGGGCTAGTGTTTTCCCTTCGGGGATTGGAAAATCTGGAAGACGAGGAATCCCTAATTGCAGTGATAAGTTACAGCGCTTGGCAATTTCGATTGAGTTTGCAATCGCGCTTGGAATATCCTTAAAGAGTTCGACCATTTCCTGGGGTGATTTGAAGTACTGCTCAGGTGTAAATCGTACAAGCCTCTTTGGATTTCCAAGTTGTTGCCCGTCAGCAATACATACCCTGATTTCATGGGCATTAAAGTCTTCTTTTGAAATAAATTGAATTGGATGAGTCGCAACAATAGGGATTTGTAAGCGTGCTGCTAATTCTGTTACTTCCTGTATGTAAAATTCCTCGTTTGATACCCCAGTTCGTTGAACCTCTAGATAAAAATTTCCTGGAAAAATCAATTCCCACTGCTGCGCAAATTTTTCAGCTAAATCTCTTCTATTTGAAGTTAGAGCAATTCCTACATCACCAGCCATCGCTCCTGATAAAAAAATCAAACCTTCATTTAATTTAAAAGGATTTTTTTGAGCCTCTGCTGAGCTACTATTTTGTAAAAACCATCTTGAATCTATTTCTGATCGCTCTAAATTTTGGTTATCTAGCGTCGCCCGAGTCATCAATTCACAAAGGTTCAAATAGCCACGATTATTTTTAACAAGTAATAGGCCTCTGTGGGCTTGTTCAGGATTTTCTTGATTACTAATCCAAATATCTACCCCCATTATGGGTTTAACACCAGCTTTTCTGGCTCCAGTATAAAACTTGATCAGGCCAAAAATATTACTCAGATCCGTAAGAGCTAAGGCGCCCATTTCATAGTTAACCGCATGCTCAATCCCGTCGTCCAGTCGCACAATTCCATCAACGATAGAAAATTCAGAGTGAAGACGTAAATGAACAAATTGTTGAGCAGTCATGACACAATTTTAACTAGGTCCAGACTGCAATAAGAAAGTCGCTTTACACCCTTTTCTATAGGGCATCAAAACCCCAAATCAGCCTTAACTGCTTTAAGTAATTGGATTGATAAAATAAAAGCCAATAAAATGTTGGCTCTCAGGCTAGACTCCTTTAATATTAACGTGAGTAAGTTTGAAATATCAGAGGAAATATACGTCAACTAGCCTCATAGAGGGCTAAATAGCGATGAGCTAATTTTTGATAATCTCAATAACCTAATTCTTCTTGGCGCCGCCCAAAAGAGCACCCAGTCCAGGGCGCTTAGTAATCCCGGTATTAACGGGTGTTGATGATGACGCGGCAATACTTGGCTTTGTTTTATCGACTTGCCCATCAGAACCGGCCTGATAAGGTAAATAAAAGAATGGGTCTGAGGCAGGATCATTTCCAAGCTCGGGAACAGGCAATTTAATGAGTGTCCTCTTCATCAATTTTTCAATATCTGCGAGTAATCTGAGCTCTGAATCATCCACAAAGGCGATAGCATCTCCTGTGGCTCCAGCTCGTCCTGTTCGACCAATCCGGTGGACATAATCTTCTGCGTTATAAGGCAACTCATGATTAATCACACAAGGCATATTTGGAATATCCAAACCACGAGCAGCTACGTCAGTAGCAACCAGGGCATCAATTTCACCTTTCTTGAAGCCATCAAGGATATTCATACGCTCTAACTGACTTTTATCACCATGTATGGCAGCAGCCTTTATTCCCTCTTGTTCAAGAGCGCGAGCCAATTTAGAGCACCCAATACGACTATTTGTAAAGATAATACATTGTGGCGTTTTGCCGTTTTTTGCTCTTGAGGACAATACTTTTAATATGGCGCGCTGTTTTTGGTTCGATGGCACCATATGCACAATTTGTCGCACTAAATCAGCAGCAGCATTTTGACGAGCAACTTCAACCGTAATCGGATCTCTGAGATAACTCTGTGCAAGCTTCCTAATTTCAGGCGAAAAAGTTGCAGAAAATAGAAGGGTTTGTCTCGACGCTGGGATTAATGAAATAATTCTTTGTAAATCCGGCAAAAATCCCATATCTAGCATGCGATCCGCTTCGTCCAATACTAAAATTTGCACCTGAGATAAATTGGCGGTCTTTTGACCAATGTGGTCAAGCAAGCGCCCCGGTGTGGCAATCAGTATTTCCACGCCAGCTCGCAACTGCTGAATTTGTGGGTGTATATCTACGCCGCCAAAAACTACAGCTGTCTTTATCGGGGTATATTTAGAATATTTAAAGGCATTCTCAGCCACTTGATCACTTAGTTCTCGGGTTGGAGTCAGTACTAAGGCCCTAATAGGGTGCTTAGCAGGAGAAGAGCTACTCGAAGCCAGAGGAAGAATGCGTTCAATAATTGGCAGTATAAATGCCGCTGTTTTACCGGTACCCGTCTGAGCCGCGCCCATGACATCTTTACCAGCTAAAGCGTGTGGAATAGCGCCCAATTGAATTGGTGTTGGGTTTTTATACCCCTGCTCTTCAATGGCTCGCAGTATCAAACTCGAGAATTGAAATTGTGCAAATGTAATTGGGGTAGACTCAGATGAATCTGTGTCCACACCCAAATCGGGACTAGAAGTTAAATTTATATCGCTCACAGCCCTCTATTATGAGGCTTTTTTATAAATAAGCCTACAGAGCCGCTATTCCAACCTTAGCAATCTCTGCATCTTGGTCGGATTTAACCCCGGAAACACCTACAGCGCCAATCGTGTGACCATCAATAACAATATTAACGCCACCCTCCAAAACACCATGTAAAACTGGTGTTGCGCCAAGAAATGCTGTTCTACCACCTTTAATGAGATCCTCATAAATCTTTGATTCACGACGACCCAAAGCTGCAGCACGTGCTTTTTCTTGTGAAATATAGGTAGAAATTGTGGCGCAATTATCTTGTCTCATTAATCCCAGCAAATGTCCACCATCATCAACAACCGCAATCGTTACCGCCCACTGGTTAGCTTTAGCATGAGCGTTGGAAGCGTTTAATATTTTCTGGACGTCGTCTTGGGTTAAGTAAGTACGATTTGCTGGCATGGTATCCCTTTATGAGTTAGTTATTTCACTATTTTATGCCAAAAAAGACGGCGCACCCACCCCAATGAATGCGCCGTAAACGCCAACTCTTTTTTCCTAGATCTAATGACTATTTTTTAACTACGTCAATTTAGATTTTATTTTTGGTAGCACCCAAGAAGATTTCCTTCCAATGTAAATATGAACTACAAAAAGTACTCCAGATAAAATCCCCATTCCAATATGAATCAGACGAACATATAAGCGGAATGCCTCCTGACCATAAAACAAAAATAAGATCGAAACCACAACTATTAAAGCACTCGCCAAAAAGAGCCCACCACACCATTGATTTCGCTTGACACTCAAACATACCTGCACGTGTTTATACATGGCCATCCCAATCAGTAATATGCAAATTTGTCCAACAACCCCATGGAACTTAATCCACTGACGAATCATAGGAAATGGATAATTTAAAAGATCATCTAAAACAACCCAAATTAACCCAGATAAAAAACATACCCCACCTAAAATATAGGTCAATTTTTTTAGCCATACTGGCATTTTTCCAATCCGAATTTCACTTGTATTCACTCGCACACCTTCACTACTCGACAATGATCGGCTGCGCACCATACCAATTAAAGTACTGCGCATGAATATTTTTATCAACTGCTAATGCTTTAGTTAAAGCGTCAGCAACTAAACAAGTCGGGGCAATGACTGAATAACTGAGTTGTTGATTAATCGGCTCTCCTGTTTTTGGATCTACTAAATGTGAGTATTTTTTCCGACCCTGTATTTTTCGCCCAAAACAGGTCGAAGATGTTGCAATAGCGCCGTCACTTAATTCCCCCAAACTTAAATATGAGGATGTATCCATACATTCTCTCAAAGATATTTTTTCTGGATGCTGCCCCAAAATTCTAATATCACCCCCAGCATTAACTACCGCCTGACTAATTCCACAAGAACGAATAACCTCAATAGCACGATCCACAGCGTATCCTTTAGCGATTCCACCAAAATCTAAACACACTCCTTTTTTTATTCTCAACCTTCTTAAAGGCAAAAGCTCGACCTCACTAAGACTTGAACTATGTAATTTTCTATTTATATTGATTGGATAGATATTTGGCAGAATTCCCCATTTGATTAATTGGTAAGCGATTCCACAATCAAATGCACCATTTGTTTGTGTATAAATTTCTTTTGCCTTAACAATCAACTCATAAGTCCAAGGATGTATCTCAATCGGTTCTTTTATGCCTTCATATACCATTCGGTTGATCCGAGATAAGTCACTACATGGATTATGAAATGACATCAAATCTTGAACTTTTTGTATCTCATTAAAAGCGATATTGATTACGTATTGATACAGTTTTATTTGCTCAGCAGTAAATTCTTTCTCGCCCGGTAATAAAGTCCCAACTTTCATTTCTATAAATGTTCCCAGTAAATTTTTACACCTTCTCATTTATCTCACCGCTACCAAAGTGGTTTGATACAACACCATAATTCTTTTTACTCCATCAGTTACATGCTTTGAGGATAGAGTTGCGCCTGTAATATTTTCAATATCATGATTTAACTTAATTTGATCCTTACTTGTTTTATTTAAAAACTGTCCCCTCCACTTTTTCTCCATAACCTCATATCCGTATGATTCGTTGTATTCCATTATTTCTAAACCAACTATTTGCCCTCTTTGATTGATCCCTAATGCATATTTAATCATTTCATGCTTCCCAACTACTTCATCGATAACCAACCATGCGCCATGCGCTGTTTTCCAAATTTTGTCTGGATCGAGCGCATGGCTCACGCTTGATTGTTTTTTCATTTCAACTGCAATTTCTTTTGAAATCTTGATTGGATAATGTGTTAATAACTCTCCTGGGAATATAATTTGTTTAACTTCTTCTGTTGAGACATATGTCCTTGCAACTATTTGTCCAGAAACCGTCATTCCTAAGATAGATATGCCCGCCAAGAGTGATGATGGTTTCCAGACCATTTAAAATGGCACTCCTACTTTTACAATATATTCGTTATTTCCATGGCTATCCCATACCTTTCCATCAGAACATTCTGCTGTACCAGGCTCCCAACACTGTCCTCCAATTTGAGAGCGCATCGCTAAAGTTAGCCACCAGTTTTTTGTTGCGTAGTGTAGGTTTGGTCCTAGAAAGTGCGCCCTTTGTGTTTGGTTACCAAAGCCATATCCATCAAAGTCATTGTGAAATCGATATTCCAAACCAGCAGTCCATTTTGGAGCTATTCGATAAGTAAATCCTGCCAATATATCAAATACAGTTTCCTCTATAACATCATCATCAAATTTTAATTTCTCAACCTCAAACATGATGTTACTAACGAGTTGTAATTTATCGTCAAGAAAGTTCGATTGCAATATGATTCGCCCTTCAAAAGCATCTTTAAGTCTTCCTAAAGTTGGCTCCAAATAAATTCCGAGCCCTACTGGGGAAGTGACAGGATTTGATATTCTCCAAATGCTTTCAAGTGATATTCCATCGATCCCTTTGGCATGATATTGATCTAATGTATTTGCACTCCCTGGTAACCCATATCCTCCAGTGCAGGGATTTACACCTTGATCACACGCTTCTGGATTTGTATAATTTTTAGCTGAATTTATTGAGTAGCTATTTAAATATCCTGCGATCTGAATATCGTTTGTAAGACCATATTCCAATTCAGTCCTACCCTGCCAATAATCGTATGTACCAGCAGCTTGCCCCCTCACCAACTGTAATTTTTGTTCAATTTCTGCTTTTCCTTTTGGTTGAAGATCTAGACCATAAATCCATCCAAAATTACCTTCTCCAGCTAGGGTGAGACTTGAAACACAGAAAAATCCTATTAACACCGAACTGACTCGTAAAGCTTTTTTACATTGTTGTGATTTACTAAACATTAAATTTCAATTCCTTCATAAATAATTAATCATTAAACTACATATTAATGATAATCATTCTCATTTATGAAGGCGCTTAAAACTCAAGGAGTGGGGTTATTTATCCCCACGATTGATAATGAAATTACTCAGTTATTGAAAGAGGCCGTAAGCCATGACCAGCCCACAACCGCTTATTAGTGAAGGGAAAAGTCGGCCGGGCTTACTTAACATCACCGCAAGACTCACCACGCACGCAAGCAATCTAAATAGAATACTTACTTCAGCAAGAGGGCCAATTGGCAATATTAATAGTCTAAAAGCTAAGGCACCCAGTAATGCATAGGTCACTGCAGACAACCAACGAAAAATCTCACCCTCTTGGGAGACATGTCCAGACAAAACGACACCTAAACCCCTCCAGAAATAGGTCGCAATCGCTGTTACTAACAATACAGCCCACCACCCCCCGTACTGAAAAAAAACTTCTGTTGTCATCTCTGCCCCTTCAAGCGACGCCTTCTGATGACAAAATCTATAAACCAAACTAGAGTACCTACCCCTAGCCCACTAATTAATAAAGATTGGGTAGGTAAAACCAAATGGATTAAGACGCCAGCAATACCTCCAAAAACAATAGCGACTCGATTGGCTGGAATTGGAACTTCCGTAAAACTCAATAGGAAAAACAAAGGATTAATAAAAAGTAACCCGTAAGTAATCCACTGCGGTACTTGACCAGTGAGTAAATATCCAGCAGCTGTGGAGGGAAGCGCAATAAGCCAACACGTCAATCCCATTCCTACAAAATATCCATAGCGGAGCTCTGCTTCTATTTTAGGAAAGTCCCGCATGCAATATGTCCACGAACTCATCGCTAAAAAATGTACGGATAAAAACCGAGATAACATATATCTATCTTGTGGGATCTGAGGAAGTAATGTTAATGTCATCGTTAAAAATCGTGTTGCCGTAAAACAAACTGCAAGAGCAATAACGCTAGCAGCAATTCCCATAGACATCATTTCAACAAAAACAATTTGACCCGGTAAAGCGTGTAAAAAAATAGTAATCCCCAAAGTCAACGAAAGATCCATCCCCGCTGCATGGGCCATAGCTCCAAAACCAATCATCCCTCCTGCCAAGACAAATGCGGGGCCTAAAAAGGCAGCTTTCATTCCTTTTAGTAAAGCAAATTTAAATGACTGATTAGGATAGGTTGTAGGGGTTTGAGCTGTCATTACTCTATTGTATCGAATTTATCTTGTGCTAATGCCCACAAGATATGCTCTCTTACCATTGCTGTACTACTTTCAAATTTAATATTTAACGCTGAAATAATTTGATCCTTTACTTCAAAAGACAAGTTCTTATCTCGTAGCGTATTACCTAGTGATACCGACAAGTTTCTACTCCACCGTTCATAACCAATTCTTCGTATGGGGCTACCCTCTAATTTTTTATTAAAGTCCTCCTCTGTCCAACTAAATAATTCCAGTAGTTCAGATTGACCTAATTGGTTTCGCTCTTGAAAGTCTTCAACTAAACTTTTTTGAGCAAACTTATTCCAAGGACAAACTAATTGACAATCATCACAACCATAAATCCTATTACCCATCAGAGATCTAAATTCGACAGGAATCACACCTTTATGCTCGATTGTTAAATAAGAAATGCATCTTCTTGCATCAATTTGATAAGGACCAATAATCGCTTGCGTTGGGCAGATATCGATGCAAGCCTGACAATCTCCACAATGTGAGCTAATGGGTTCGTCTAAAGGTAATGGGCAATCGATTAGAATTTCTCCTAAAAAGAACATAGACCCCCCTTCGCGATTGAGCGCGAGAGTATGCTTTCCTCTCCACCCTATTCCTGATTTTTGTGCAAATTCAACCTCCATTAAAGGGGCAGAGTCAACAAAGACGCGATATGAAAAAACACTGATCTTTTCTTGGATTTTTGTTGCTAAAGCCTGCAATCTTTGACGAATAACCTTGTGATAATCTCTCCCGCGCGCATAAATTGAAACAACTGCCTCTGATGGGTTTTCTAGACGATGGAGCTCATTTTCGCGCCAGGTATTGCCCTTTTCAAGCAACTTTTCTGGAACATAATCAAGCCTGACACAAATTGCTCTAATGACCCCTGGCAATAATTCTTGAGGATGAGTTCGCAAATATGCCTGGTCGCTCATATAATTCATATCACCATGATGACCTTTTTGCAACCATTGCGCCAAATGCGGTGCAGCTTCACTCATATCCAAATCTGTGATGCGCAGTTCTGCAAACCCCAATTGCTTAGCTTCTTTGCGAATCTCTTTGACGAGTTCAAAATAATCTGGAGTAACCATTAATGGATCAATTCACTGAGAAAAAATATTTTAAGCACCTATCTGAAAACCAAATGCAAACACTTGCCCATGCATTGGCAAAGTCTACCATTCAAAACATTTCTACAAGCTCTTGTTTAAATGTTTGGCTTATCGGCGAATTAGGAACGGGCAAAACAACCTTCACACGCTATTTTCTTCGAGCACTGGGTTTTGATGGGAAAGTAAAAAGTCCCACTTATGGTTTATGTGAGTCTTATGAGCTTGAAATTGAAAAAGTTTTACCCGCCCCCCTGTCTTTTCATCATTTTGATTTATTTAGAATAAATCACCCAACTGAATGGGTGGAAGCAGGATTTAAAGATATTCTCACTCATCCAGGTATATCTTTTATCGAATGGCCAGAAAAGGCAGAGGGGACTCTACCAACCCCTGATATGGAAGTCAAACTTACCCACCTGAGTGATGATCTTCGGGATTTAGAAATCTGTGCGCACTCTTCTTTAGGCTCTGTAATCCTATCAAATACCCAACTTTCACTTTAATTGATGAGAAATATAAAACGCCAATCTCTTAAAAAGCTCTTTTATATATGGTCTGCGCCAAGCCTACTCTTAACACTAGGCCCACATGAGCTTAGTTATGGAGCTAACTTAATCGCAGTGCGCGTCTGGCCTGCTGAAGAATATACCCGCGTGACATTAGAGTCTGATGTCCCTCTAGAAATTAACCATCAATTGCTAAAAAGTCCTGATCGCTTAGTCATTGATATCCAAGGACTAGATTTAAACGTTTCTATCAAAGAGCTTGTTTCAAAAGTGAGTCAAAATGATCCCTTTATTGCACAGGTCAGAGTAGGTCAATTTCAACCAAAAATTGTCAGAATAGTCTTTGATCTAAAAGAAGAAATTAAACCGCAGTTATTTTCCCTTGCCCCCGTAGGAAATTATAAAAATAGACTCTTATTTGATTTATATTCAGCCAATCCACCAGATCCAGTTGCTATTTTCTTAAGTAAAAATATCACCAAGCTTGAGGATGAAGACGAAATTGCTTCCATTGTGAAGAAAAATATGGGGGGTTCAATAACACCACAGACTTCAAATACACCACCTCAGGTCATTCCTAAAAAGAAATTTGCTCGAATGATTACAATAGCAATTGATCCAGGCCATGGCGGTGAAGATCCAGGAGCCATTGGTAGCTCAGGATCAAAAGAAAAAGATATCGTTTTATCTATGGGGTTGCGTTTAAAAAAAATGCTGGATGCACATCTTGATTTTAGAACCTTCATGACCCGCGATGCAGACTACTTTGTTCCACTGGGAACTCGGGTCCAAAAAGCAAGACGTGTTCAAGCAGATCTATTTATCTCCATTCATGCCGATGCATTTGTTTTACCCAACGCTAAGGGAGCCTCTGTCTTTGCATTATCCCAACAAGGTGCCTCCAGCACTGCGGCGAGGTGGTTAGCTAATAAAGAAAACTCCTCTGACCTCATTGGAGGACTCAATATTAAAACCAAAGACCCTCAAGTAGCTCAACTTCTATTAGATATGGCCACTACAGCCCAAATCAAAGACTCTTTGCAATTGGGCAGTTCAATCATCAAAGAAATTGGAGAATTTGCTTCATTACATAAAAGCTTTGTAGAGCAAGCTAGCTTTGCAGTATTAAAAGCACCCGATATTCCATCAATTTTGGTAGAAACTGCCTTTATCAGTAACCCTGAAGAGGAAGCTAAACTCCTTGATGAGGGCTACCAAGAACGTATTTGTAGCGCAATTTTAAAAGGCATTTACCAGTATTTAGAAAAAAATCCTCCAACAATTCGTCGAAGCGTCTGAACTGTTGATATAATATTAGATTATCTTAATTGGGACGGTAGCTCAGTCGGTAGAGCAGCGGACTTTTAATCCGTTGGTCGCGAGTTCGAATCTCGCCCGTCCTACCAAATAAATCAATGACTTACATTGATGTTCAAGTAAAAAAAT
>CAIJNI010000008.1 GCA_903821995.1 uncultured beta proteobacterium | reverse complement strand
TTAACGCCATGATTACAAAGGGTCATGTGCATGTTAAGAATGCCTTTAAAATTCCACAATTTTGGTTAGTGTGGATTGTTTTGTGTATGAACGTATCTGCAGGCATTGGGGTGATTGGTATGGCATCTCCAATGCTTCAAGAAATTTTTGGTGGATCTTTAATTGGTGTGACGGGAGATTTAACCCCAGAAAACAAAACTGCGATTGCTGGTATTGCAGCTGGGTTTGCTGCTCTGATTAGTTTATTTAACATTGGGGGAAGATTTTTCTGGGCGAGTATTTCCGACTTCCTTGGTCGAAAATTAACCTATATGGTGTTCTTTATTCTTGGTGGGATTTGTTACTTTAGTATTCCTTCAAGCGCATTAAGCCATAACGTGTTTTTCTTCGTAGCGGCAGTTTGTATTATTTTGAGTATGTATGGTGGCGGCTTTGCGACAGTGCCAGCCTATCTTGCCGATCTTTTTGGGACGCAAATGGTAGGTGCGATTCACGGAAGGTTACTCACTGCTTGGGCAACGGCTGGTATTTTAGGTCCAGTGGTAGTGAACTATATGCGTGACTACCAGTTGAGTATAGGTATTCCTAAGGATCAGGTTTATAACCAAACGATGTACATTTTGGTTGGAATGCTTGCGATTGGACTCATCGCCAACTTCCTTGTTAAGCCAGTCGCTGATAAGTGGTTTATGACAGATGCTGAATTAGCAGAAGAAAAACGTCTTGCTCACGAAAAAGCTGCTTCATCGGAAGTGAAGGAAAACACAAGTGATACGACGCAGGTATCTTCTTTGGTAGTCTTTTTGGCTTGGATTGCGGTAGGAATTCCAATGGCATGGGGGATTTATAGAACCTTTAAGGTGGTTGGTAAATTCTTTAACTAAGAACGGCCGATTAAGAAACAGTCTATTATGAAGTTGTATACATAAGCCATCAGCTATATCTATGCCGATGGCTTATTTTTTTATAAAAATGTAATGATTTAACCCATAATTGAGTTTATGAAATCCATCTCACTCGGTAGTGCTGAAGATTTAAAACGCCAGATTCGTAAAAGTTCGAAGCTGAAAGGTCGTCAGCCTGAGGATAAGGCTATTCAAGAATTAAATAGCCTAAAGGGATTGGTTTTTGATCGTCGAGACCTTCTTATTGAAAATTTACATGTTCTTAATGACGCTTACCATGGACTGCAAGAACGTCATCTAGTCGCACTAGCGGTACTGATGAAAATTTCTATGGCCGAGGTCTATGAAGTTGCAACCTTTTACCATCACTTCGACATATTAAAAGCTAACGAACAACACCCAGCAATTTCAGTCAGAGTTTGTAATAGCGTCTCTTGCGAAATGGCGGGAAGTCAGGCTTTAATTGATCGATTAAAAACTCTATTAGGACTTAAAGAGGTAAAAATAGAATCCGTGCCTTGTGTTGGCAGATGTGAGCAGGCACCGGTTGCAGTAGTTGAGCAATATCCAGTCATATTTGCAAGCCCAGAAAAAATAGCGGATGTAGTTAAACAAAAAATCGTACGTCATCCTACGTCTAAAAAGAATGGTGCGTTTAAATTATCTGACCATATAGAGCAAAGTGTTACAAAATTTCATGACGATGAAATTTCTCCAGAATATTGTGGGTATGAGGCGTATATTCATCAGGGCGGTTACCAAGTTTTAAAATCAATCGTGAGTGGTGCGCGTGATCCAGAGATTGTGATCAAAGCGATGGAAGACTCTGGTCTAAGGGGGTTGGGTGGTGCTGGTTTTCCAGCTGGACGTAAATGGCGTATTGTGAAAGATCAAATAGCTCCTAAGCTTCTTGCAGTCAACATTGATGAGGGTGAGCCTGGCACATTTAAAGATAGAACCTACCTTGAAAGAGATCCACACCGCTTCTTAGAGGGTATGTTGATTGCAACTCAGATTGTTGGCATTGAAGCTTGCTATATTTATTTGCGCGATGAATACCATGGTTGTCGTCAAATACTAGAGGATGAGTTAGCTAAGCTCATCTCCAATCCGCCCTGTGCGCTTCCTAAAATTGAACTGCGTCGTGGAGCGGGAGCTTATATTTGTGGTGAAGAATCTGCCATGATCGAAAGTATTGAGGGTAAGAGAGGGGAGCCAAGGATGCGTCCTCCCTACATTGCTCAAATCGGCTTATTTGGCAGGCCCACTCTTGAGCATAATTTTGAAACTCTCTATTGGATTAGGGACATTCTTGAAAAAGGTTCAGAGTGGTTTAGTGGGTTTGGGAGACATGGTCGAAAAGGACTTCGAAGTTTTAGTGTGAGTGGTCGAGTCAAAGAGCCTGGCGTAAAACTGGCTCCAGCTGGAATTACAGTGCAAGAACTGATTGATGAATACTGTGGCGGTATGCAAGAGGGCCATGAGTTCTATGCCTATCTTCCTGGTGGTGCATCTGGTGGTATTTTGCCAGCGTCGATGAATCAAATTCCGCTTGATTTTGATACCTTGCAACCTTATGGTTGTTTCATTGGTTCTGCAGCAGTTATGATCCTGAGTCAGAAAGATCAGGCGCGTGACGCTGCTCTGAACGTGATGAAGTTTTTTGAACATGAAAGTTGTGGACAATGCACACCGTGTCGCGTCGGAACAGCGAAGGCTGCGACGCTGATGCAAGCAAAGCAATGGGATCAGAGCACATTGAATGATTTATCTCAAGTGATGGTTGACGCATCAATATGCGGTTTAGGGCAAGCAGCTCCGAATTCAATTCAAACTATTGTTAAATACTTTCCACAAGAGGTAAAATGACATGAATGCACCTTCAAATCATTTATCTGCAATACCGGATGAAATTGAATTTAAGTTAGACGGTCAGACGACTAAAGCTTATGTAGGTGAAACAATTCTGCAAGCTGCTAAGAGGCACGGGATTGATATTCCGCATTTATGTTACACAGAAGGCTATCGGCCCGATGGCAATTGTCGCGCTTGTGTGGTTGAGGTTGCTGGCGAAAGAGTCTTGGCGCCCAGTTGCTGTCGTAACCCTAGTGCAGGGATGGACGTTCAGACCAAGAGTGATAGGGCCTTAGCAAGTCAGAAAATGGTGATTGAGATGCTTCTTTCAGACATGCCTGACAAGGGATTTAAATGGATTGACGGTGATGAGAATTCTCAGCATGGTGAGCTTTCGGATTGGGCGAATGAATTAAATGTAACAGTCAGGCCAGAGCTCAAAGAGCTTAAGCGTGAAGCTGTTCCTTCAGATGTCACTCATCCTGCAATGCTTGTTAATCTAGATGCCTGTATTCAATGTAACCGATGTGTAAGAGCCTGTCGTGAAGAGCAAGTGAATGATGTGATTGGTTATGCAATGCGTGGCTCATACAGTCAAATTACATTTGATCTGAATGATTCGATGGGGGATAGTACCTGCGTTGCTTGTGGCGAGTGTGTGCAAGCCTGTCCTACAGGTGCGCTCATGCCAAAAACTTTGGTAGGTAATCAGCAAGTTGATCGCAAAGTGGATTCTGTTTGTCCATTTTGTGGTGTAGGTTGCTTACTGACGTACAACGTCAAGGATGAAAAAATTGTTAGCGTTGACGGACGTGATGGGCCGGCTAACCATAGTCGTTTATGTGTCAAAGGACGCTTTGGCTTTGACTATGTGCATCATGAACAGCGCTTGACTAAGCCACTGATTCGTAAGTTAGGAGTACCTAAAGATAGCCATGAAACTTCTAAGCCAGGTGACTGGTCAGCAGTTTTCCGTGAGGCAACTTGGGAAGAGGCGCTTGAACTTTCTGCTGGAAAATTAGTTGGACTTAAAAAGCAATATGGCCATAAAGTATTGGCAGGCTTTGGTTCGGCTAAAGGTAGCAATGAAGAAGCTTATCTATTCCAGAAATTAGTACGAACTGGGTTTGGTAGTAATAACGTTGATCATTGCACACGCCTATGCCATGCATCTAGTGTGGCTGCACTATTAGAAGGTGTTGGCTCTGCTGCAGTGAGTAATCAAGTTAATGATGTTGAGCATTCAGAACTGATTATTATTATTGGTTCAAATCCAACAGCAAATCATCCAGTCGCTGCGACTTGGATGAAAAACGCAGTCAAAAATGGCACTAAGATTGTGTTGGCTGATCCCCGAATTACCGACATTGGCAAACATGCTTGGCGGGTGATGCAATTTAAACCAGACACCGATGTTGCGCTTCTCAACGCGATGCTTCATGTCATTTTTGAAGAAGGTTTGGTTGATCAAAAATTTCTAGATCAGCGGGCTAATAATTTTGAGGGTATAGAAAAACAAGTTAAAGATTTTTCACCTGAGAAGATGGAGTCGATTTGTGGTGTATCAGCCGAGTCGATTCGGGAAGTGGCGAGGGCTTATGCAACATCGAAGGCTTCGATGATTCTTTGGGGCATGGGGATTAGTCAGCATATTCATGGTACTGATAATGCACGATGTTTGATTGCTCTTGCAACGGTCACTGGGCAAATTGGTAAACCTGGAAGTGGACTTCATCCGCTTCGCGGACAAAATAATGTGCAGGGTGCGAGTGATGCAGGCTTGATTCCGATGATGTTCCCGAACTATCAGCGAGTGATTGATAATAATGCGCACGCATGGTTCGAGAATTTCTGGAAGACGCCGCTTGATAAAAATCCTGGGTATACCGTTGTAGAAATTATGGACAAAATCCTGACCGAAGATTCTGACCCACACAAGATTCGTGGTATGTACATTATGGGTGAGAATCCAGCCATGAGCGACCCTAATCTCAATCATGCTCGTCATGCACTTGCGAGCCTTGAGCATTTAGTCGTGCAAGATATTTTTATGACAGAGACGGCTTGGTTAGCTGATGTCGTATTACCTGCGAGTGCTTGGCCTGAAAAGACGGGTACTGTTACGAATACAGACCGTATGGTCCAAATGGGGCGACGGGCGTTGCATCCTCCAGGAGATGCCAAGCCTGACTTATGGATCATTCAGCAAATTGCACAGCGCTTTGGTCTACCTTGGAATTACCAAGGAGATGAATGTGGTGTTGCAGAGGTATATGAAGAAATGCGCCAAGCTATGCATGCTGCTATTAGTGGTATTTCTTGGGAACGTTTAGAGCAGGAGTCTAGCGTGACTTATCCTTGCTTGACTGCTGATGATCCGGGACAACCCATTGTATTTTTAGATCACTTCCCAACAAAAGACGGTAAAGTGAACTTGGTATCTGCAGCATTAATACATGCCGATGAACTCCCTGATCATGAATTCCCTTATGTTTTGATCACGGGTAGACAACTCGAACATTGGCATACCGGAAGTATGACCCGCCGCGCAACGGTTCTTGACCACCTAGAACCAATGGCAACTGTTTCGATGCACGGAAAAGATATAGAAGGTTTAGGGCTAAAAGCGGGAGATATAGCCACGATTCGGTCACGGCGTGGGGAAGTTGCAATTCACATTAGGCGAGATGACGGCACCCCTGAGGGCTCAATTTTCATTCCTTTTGCATATTATGAGGCAGCCGCTAATTTAATGACCAATGCAGCCCTTGATCCTTTTGGAAAAATACCTGAATTTAAGTATTGTGCAGTTTCTGTAACTCCAGGTGGCCAAACGCCTACCCAAATCGGCTATGGAGCGTTAAAAGTTAGCTAGTCTTAGTTCGTGATAAGTGTAACTTTTTCTTGATCAAGGCTTTTTGGTCAAACATATATTTATAAATAGAATATATATTCTAATTTTTGGAATATATATTTCTTATTAAATCCTTTATTTTGTAAGTGTCGTAACTTTTCGTGCAACTTATACAAATAAAAGACCTCATATGTTTCAAACTTTTGAAAAACTCGCTCTTAGAACCAAACTAATTGTTGCTTTTACCGGTGTTCTTATATGTTTAGCTGGAGTTATTCTATTTGCAATTAGTGGGTTTAATGAATTAAATATAACGACTGAAGAAATGTATCAAAAACATCTTATGGGGATCAGTTATTTGAGCCAAATTAATAGAGATAATCATGCTATTGCAAGTGCTGTTGAGGAGCAGGCTGCAACAACGGGTGAAATGGGTAGAAGTGTTTCAACGGCGGCTATAAGTAGTAGTGAGATTGCATCCAATATTAACAGCGTTTCGGAAACAGCTCAAAGTACAACAGTAGGGGCAGCAAACACGCAACAAGCAGCAGCTGAACTCGCTAAGATTGCGAGTGAACTCCAAAGCTTAGTTGCTAAGTTTACGATCTAAATTTGTTTGAGAATAGAGGAATCAGAATATGAGTGATGATGACATCTTAGACGAATTCATCATTGAAGCCAGGGAGATACTGGATCAACTTGATATCGATTTTGTTCGCTTAGAAGAAACGCCAGACGATAAAAAATTAGTCGGTAACATATTTCGTGCAATTCATACCCTTAAAGGAAGTAGTGGCTTCTTTGCATTTAAGCGTTTAGAGAAAGTGTCCCATGCGGGGGAAACTTTACTTGGAAAAATTAGAGATGGTGTTCTAGCTTTAGATACGCAAAAAACCACAATTCTTTTATCTACCTTAGACACCCTAAGAATCATCATAGAAGGAATAGAAAAAACGCATCAAGAACCAGAGGGAGATGATACTTCTCTGATTAAGAATTTATTGGGTTTGGCTTCAGGTGATGAGATTCAGACGCCGCTGACACCAAGCTCGGAGCTTACTCAAGTCAGTACTCCTGATTTAGTAGCATTAATTCCAGAAGTGGTGTCAGCCGAAGTGCCCACCCCTACTGAAGAGAAAACTGATGTTGAGAAAGAGTTGCCCAATAGAGGGTCTAATACAGTTACAGCAAATACGCAGAGCAATAATCAAGCATCTATTACAAATGAGATAGTATCTGCGGAAGAGGCAAGCGAAGAGTCTACTGAGCATGTCTTTGCTGCTGACCCTGGAAAAAATATAGAAGTTGCTGCTCCAGTGAAAGTTAATTTAGAGTTGTTAGATAAGCTCATGAATTTAGTGAGCGAAATGGTTCTTGCACGAAATCGCCTATTACCATTCACAACGGAGTTCGCTCACCATGGATTCTCAAGTGCTGTAAGAACAATTGATTTGCTGACTCTTGAATTGCAAGAGCGAATGATGAAAACGCGTATGCAACCTATTTCTCAAGTGTGGACTAAATTTCCACGCTTAATCAGAGATGTTTCTAATGAATGTCAAAAGAAAGTAACATTAATTCAAGAGGGCGCAGAAACCGAACTTGATAGAAGTTTGCTTGATGCGATTCGTGACCCTCTCGTTCATATTATTCGCAATAGCATTGATCATGGGATAGAAACACCCTCGGACCGTATTGCCGCAGGTAAGCCAGAAATGGGTAAGGTGCTTCTAAGAGCTACTCACGAAAATGGAATGGTTGTTATTGAAATTGCTGATGATGGTGCCGGAGTCAATTTTGACGCTGTTAGACAAAAAGCCATTGAAAAGAGTTTGGTCTCGGTTCAAGAGGCAGAAAAGCTCAATGATTTGCAGTTGCTGGAATTTATCTTTTTACCAGGATTCTCAACTAAAGCTAAAGTGACCAATTTGTCAGGTCGTGGCGTTGGTATGGATGTGGTTAAGACGAATATCTCTAATATTGGTGGATCGATTGATATTGACTCTCCAAGGGGTAAAGGGACAAATATTCGTTTAAAGATCCCACTGACATTAGCAATCATGCCAGCACTTTTTGTGCGGTGTCATACTGAAAAATATGCTATACCGCAAAGTAGTATTTTAGAGATGGTTAGGCTAGATTTGGCGAGTGATAAAACGGGTTTAGAGGACTTTTATGGTACGCCAGTTTTTCGTTTAAGAGATAAGCTTGTGCCACTTCTTTTCCTGAACCAGCAGCTTGAATTTAATCAAAATCTTCCTAGTCCAGATGAAGTTATTAATATTGCAATTCTTCAATCTTCTGGCATTAGGTTTGGTTTGGTCGTTGATGAGGTTCTTAACATGCAAGAGGTTGTTGTTAAACCTTTAGGTCCATTACTCAAAGAGGTACAGGACTTTGGGGGCGCAACTATTTTAGGTGATGGACGAGTTGCTTTAATTCTTGATATTGATGGTCTAGCGGTTCAGTCTGGTTTAGTCGCAAAGGTCCAGTCTAGACCTCTGAATGAAACCTCCACTTCGATATTAGAGAATGAGGAAGAAATATCAATGTTGCTATTTGAACTCAGCGGGCTTGATAAGTTGGCAATTCCTCTAGAACATGTTGAACGTCTTGAAATTGTGATGCCAAATAAAGTTCAAAAAAATGGTAATCAAAATGTGATCCAATATGGCAACCATATTATGCAACTCTTATATCTAGATGAATATATATCCGGTGCTAATCCACACAGTCGCGAAATAGAACATCCGATTTCAGTGATTGTTCATTATGTGAATGATCTGCCGATAGGACTTGTGGTTTCTCAGGTTCATGACATTATTCACGTGTCGAAAAAACTTCATGAACCGAGTCCACCGCAACGTGGTTTGTTGGGATGTGCTTCTTTAGCTGAAAATGTGATTAATATTATTGATGTTCAAGAGATTTTAATGATGAGCCAATTAGGTGAAGAGCAAACGCAATATCCTGATGTGATAGAAATGAGTGTAAGCGCATGATGACTTCTGACTATGCGTCATTTTATTTGGATGGTCTGTATTTTGGAATTACAGCAACTGAAGTTTTAGAACTTAACAATAACTTAGATGTCACTCCTGTTCCGAAAAGTCCTAAAACTGTCAGAGGTATTATGAATTTGCGAGGTCAACTTGTCCCAGCAATTGATATGTACCAATGTTTGGGGTTAACTAAAAAAACGAACAAAGAAGAAACGATCAGTATTATTTTGCAGGGCGATGGCTTCTCAGTGGCACTCCTCGTAGATGATGTGGGCCCTATTATTCCACTCTATGAGTCAACTTTTGAACATCCACCCAATAACTTCTCATTAGTTTCTCGAGAGTTGGTGCTGGGTGTTCATAAACTCCCAGAGAGATTAATCATTATTTTAGATCCCAAAGGGATTGCAAATTTTGTTGGCGTTAAAAAGAAACAATTACAACTATCCTAAGTTAATTAAGAAATATATTCTGTTATTTACAGATGTAGAAAGTCATATGACAGAAAACACAAATGTATTGAAAAAAATTCGAGTATTAATAGTTGATGATTCTGCAATCATGAGGCGTGTGATTATGACTGCGCTATTACGTCATCCCGATATTGAGGTTGTGGGAACTGCAGCAAATGGTCTATTGGCGATTGAAGCTGTTAGTAAATTAGATCCCGATGTAATTACGCTTGATATAGAAATGCCTGTGATGGATGGTATTACAGCACTCATAGAGATTAGAAAAATTAAATCTATGGTTCCAATTATTATGTTTAGCACCCAAACTCAACGTGGAGCAAAAGTGACGATGGATATTCTGACTAACGGCGCTAGTGATTATGTGGGAAAACCAACCAGTGTTCAGGATTTAGAAGCAGCCTATGCTATTTTAGAAAAAGATTTAATTCCTAAGATCAGAAGCCTTTGCTCAAAAGAAAATAAGCCAATTGACAGAGCTCCTTCATTAAAAAATCGCGGAATTGCAAGAAGGGAACAGCAATCAGTGGCAACGGGTGTTCCAGTTCAAAGTAATAGGGAATTACAAGCTGCAGCTTCAGCACCGATTTTGACGCAAGTCGTAAAACGGCAAGAAAATCGGGCAAAATATCCCGTTGATGCCGTGGTGATTGGTGTTTCGACAGGTGGACCTGCAGCTTTGATGCGTTTCTTTGAGTTGTTGAAAACGCCATTATTAGTCCCTATTTTTATCGTACAGCATATGCCTCCGAAATTTACCGAGTTACTCGCTGCGCGTTTAACGGAGATTGGTACTACTCCAGTAGTTGAGCCCTACGATGGACAAGAGGCATTACCTGGAAAAGCCTACATTGCTCCTGGTGGATGGCACTTATATGTAAAACGTAAAGGGACTAAAATTTTCATGGGGTTAAATGAAGATCCCCCTGAAAACTCTTGCCGCCCTGCAGTGGATGTTTTATTTAGAAGTGCTGCTCAAGTCTATGGTCAATCTTTACTGGCAGTTGTTCTGACAGGGATGGGATATGACGGATTAAAAGGTGCGCAAGAAATTGTTCGCTCAAATGGTGTTGTGATTGTGCAGGATAAAGAAACGAGTGTGATTTGGGGAATGCCTGGCGCTATTTCTGAGGCTGACTTGGCGGAAAAAGTGTTGCCTCTTGATCAAATACCGGATGAAATTGTCTTTAGGACACAGTTTAAATGAGTCAAGATATTTTATCTTCAGAGCCAAGTTACTTAGAGCACTTTTATAGAGTTCTTGAAAAAAATACGGGTATTGCCTTAGACGCAAGCAAAGAATATCTTGTTTCCTTTCGACTTACCTTGTTGGCTAAAAAATATGGTCATGCGGACTATGCTGCTTTATTAAAATATTTATTTTTGCATCCGGTCAATTCGATTCATTGGGAATGCTTTGAGGCAATGACTACCAATGAAACCATGTTCTACCGCGATATTCATCCATTTGATGCCCTTAAAAATACAATTCTTCCAAAACTGATTGCAAAAAAGAAGGAAGTTAAAGAACTCTATATTTGGTGTGCTGCGTCGTCGACTGGACAAGAGCCGTATAGTCTTGCGATGCTACTCAAGGAAAATTTTCCAGAATTAAATAGTTGGAATGTTTACATTAAAGCGACTGATCTTTCCCAAGCTGCCATTGATAAAGGTCGTTTAGGAATATATAACCAAACGGAAATTCTTCGAGGTTTGACTGATTCACAAATCAGTCGCTATTTTTCTAAGCTTACCAATGGGCATTATCAATTAGCTGAAGATATCAAAAAAATCGTCAAATTTGATTGTATGAATTTAGTGATCGAATGGCCCATCATGCCTAAATTTGATGTGATTCTTTTACGAAATGTCATGATTTATTTTAACCATGATACTAAGTTAGAGGTTTTAAAAAAATTAAATATGCAACTTGTTGATAAAGATTCTGTATTGATGTTGGGGTCATCTGAGTCTATTTTGTATGAAGAAAATTTTAAGGTAGTACAGATGGATCATGTTTCCTATTATCAAAAAAAATAAGGATAATTTTTATGGATATTTCAACAAATGAGCCTAGCACACCTTTTGAGATGAATACTATTTCTCCCGAAATGCTCGAGTTAGCTAAGACGATGAAGGTGTTAGTGGTTGATGATAGTCGAACTCTGCGTAGACTTCTTATCAGAGAGCTTAATAATGTGGGCATTACAAACATATCAGAAGCGGCTGACGGTATAGAGGCCATTGAGAAGGTCAAGGCTGAGACTTTTGATTTAATGTTGCTTGATATGGAGATGCCAGAATTAGATGGTTTGGGGGCACTGAGGATTATTAAATCAACCCCAGAGCTTAAATATCTTCCCGTGATTATTGTGTCAGCGGCAGAGCAATTTGAAAAAACGGTTGAATGTATTCAGATTGGCGCTGAAGATTACTTACCTAAACCTTTTAATCCCGTCTTGCTCAGAGCGCGAGTTTTTTCTTCTTTAGAGAAGAAGCGCTTGCGTGATGTGGACCGTGAAAGAATTATTCAATTACAGCACGAAAAAGAGCTACTCAATATTGAGCAGTTAAAAACTGAGAAGCTGATGTTAAATATTTTGCCAAGGCCTATTGCAGACCGTCTTAAAAAAGGCGAATCTAATATTGCGGGTTCATATCCTGAGGCAACTATTTTATTTAGCGACTTAGTTGGATTTACTAAAATGTCTGCTGGCAAGACAGCTTCTGAGCTTGTTAAATTACTCAATGATCTATTTACACGATTTGATAAGCGCGCTGAAGACCTCGGTATAGAAAAAATAAAAACGATTGGTGACGCGTATATGGCTGTTGGTGGATTACCGATTCCTAGGTCTGATCATGCTGTCATTGTTGCGGACATGGCATTAGGTATGTTTGAAGATGTAAAAGCCTTTAATGATAAAAATGGTATGGAACTGGATATGCGCATTGGCCTAAATACTGGGCCTGTCGTTGCTGGTGTGATCGGGTTTACTAAATTCGCCTATGACTTATGGGGAAACACTGTTAATACTGCATCGCGAATGGAGTCTACCTCTGAGAATGGCCGAATTCAAATGACATCAATGACTCATGATTTATTGACTGAGCATTTTGTTTTAGAAGAGCGTGACTTTATAGAATGTAAAGGATTAGGACCTATAAAAACCTCGTTCCTGATTAGTAGAAAATAACGTATTAATAATGAATTTATTAGTCCATTTTGATGATGTTTGATTAACACCTAGAGGATAACTATGTATGTGATTACTGAAGAGGGCGAACAGATCCCGATGCCGATTTTTAAAAAGCTACCTTTTAATTTAAAAAAGACAGTTTTTAGAACAACGCATATGCTAACGATTAAGCCTGATGATGTGCTCTTTAATGAGGGTGATAAGGGTGATGGATTTTATGTATTACTATTTGGAAAATTACAAATTTATAAAAATGTTAACGGGCAAGTGACTAATTTATCTGAAGTAAAACCTGGTGGTTTTTTTGGTGAAATGGCCCTCATTGATGAAGAGCCACGCGCTGCATCAGTTAAGGCGATTATTGAGAGTAAGCTGGTGTTTTTCCCCAGTGGTGCATTTCATATGACCATTAAGAATGATCACACTGTAGCGCAAGGAGTTGCAGAGTATCTGTGTGAAGTACTTAATTCAGCTGCCAATCCTCAGTATCCCAGTGAGCTTAAGGATCAAATTATTAAGGGGCACATCCCGAGCGATATTGAAACCTTAAAGAAAATGGTTCAAGCAATTCGCGATAGTAATGTTCCAGCAGATCCAAGTTCCGAAGGTTCTGACGAAGGACATGCTGAATAAATACTTGAGTTGTGAATTGAATTATTTTTTAAGCCAATCCTAGTGTG
>CAIJNI010000007.1 GCA_903821995.1 uncultured beta proteobacterium | reverse complement strand
AGCATTCGTTCTTTGGCAGACTTAATCTCATCTTCAGCAAAATCTTTAGAGCTAGGATCTAACTTCATTTCTTGCGCAGCTAATTCATCTTGCTCTGCCGATTGATATTGCGAAAATTTAGAAACAATAGGGTTTATATCCGCATGCTCTCTAGTGAGTTTTCGGTATTGATCCATGTTTTGAACAACATCTTCATGGGATAACAGAGAATCTAATTCTTTAAGCCGAGCTTGTAATTGCTCAAGCTTAGACTGCATACTTGATTTCATTTATTTTCTGGCGAGTTAGTGCGAAACAATTCTGGTAACAATTTTAATAGTAATTCGCGATCAGGACCTTGGGTGTGTTGTAAGGCGTGCATGGAACCATGTAGAAATTTGTTGGTGAGTCCAGAAGCTAAAGCATGAAGAACTTCCTCTGGGTTATCACCTTTAGCAAGTTTTTTCATAGCTTTATCAAGCTCAACTTGTTGTAATGATTCTCCATGAGTTTTAAGTGTCTGGATAAGAGGAACATTGTCACGGGTCTCTACCCAGTGCATAAAGGAAGACACCCGATTTTCAATAATTGCTTCTGCTTGTCCTACTGCAGCTTGTCGGTTATTCATACCTACTTTAACGACTTCACCCAGATCGTCGATAGTGTAGAGGTAGACATCATTCATTTGAGCCACTTCTGCTTCTATATCCCTTGGAACGGCGAGATCGACCATCACCATTGGTTTGTGTTTGCGAGTTTTAATGGCATTGGCAACCATGCCTAGACCAATGATGGGTAGAGTGCTTGCTGTACACGAAATCACAATATCGAATTCAGCCAAACGCAAAGGTAGGTCAGATAAACGGATAGATTCAGTCATTAATCCTTGATTTGAGAGGGTATCTGTTAGTTCTTGACCTCTCTCCTGAGTTCTGTTGGCAATAGCAACTAGTTTGGGGTTTTTTGCGCCAATATGTACTGCACATAATTGAATCATTTCACCAGCGCCAATAAATAAAACTTTTTGAGCCGAAATATCACCAAACACTCTTTCAGCTAAGCGAACAGCTGCTGCAGCCATAGAAATTGAGCTTGATCCGATAGAGGTAGAGCCCCGAACTTCTTTAGCAACTGCAAAAGATTTTTGGAAGAGTTGATTTAAACAAGTACCTAAAGCGCCCACTTCATCGGCAAAGCGAACTGCATCTTTCATTTGACCAAGAATCTGTGTTTCCCCAAGAACCATCGAGTCCAAGCCACTTGCCACGCGAAAGGCATGTCTTACTGCCTCGGATTGCGGTAATGCATAGATGTGGGGCAGTAAATCATGGTGCTTAAAGCCTTGAGATTTGGATAGCCATGAAAAAGAAGCTTCACGCAAAAGACTTTCTGAAATCGTTTCATTGGCGGCGCAGTAGAGCTCAGTTCGATTACAAGTCGATAATATGGTGACCTCGGAAGAGGCAAGTGCTGTCTCGCTGCGTAAAAAGCGCCGAAAGTCATAGAGCGCCTCAGGGATAGACTGCGCATCAAAAGCGACCCGTTCCCGGATCGAAAGTGGCGCCGTATGGTGATTAATCCCTAAAGTCAAAAGTTGCATGATTTAGATTATAGATAGTAAAAGTTGATTTATATATAAATCATTGTGTGATATCAAAGCATTAGAGAAAAAATGCTTAAATTACCAATTAATGAGACTTCGACCTTTTTCAAGCAACCATTCATTAGATCTTTTAAAGTGACCACAGCTTTTCTGATCACCGGGGTATAAAAAAGGTTGAGAAGATCGATAGACGCCTAAACCCGATGGGTGAGATGCTTTCAGAATCAGGTGATCTTCTAGAGGGGAGATTAAAGACTCCTTCTTTTCAGCAAATCCACCCCATAGTAGCCAAACAATAGAAGATTTAGAATTCTTTTGGGCGCTTGACCGATAGCTTGATAAAGCCTCAATCAACATATCTGTAAAAGTAGTCCAACCAAAAGAAATATGACTATGGGGTAAACCTTGTTGAACTGTTAAGGTCGCGTTGAGTAGTAAAACCCCTTGTTGTGCCCAAGCGGACAAATTGCCATGGCGTAATCCATCAAATCCCTCTATCACTAGAGCCTTATGCATATTTCTTAAAGAGCTCGGAAATAATTGAGTACCTTTAGGAATAGAAGGTGGTATTGAAAAAGCAAGTCCATGCGCAAGCCCAGGGGTATGGTAGGGGTCTTGACCAATAATGACGACCTTCACATCAAGAACAGGAGTCATCCAAAGCGCATTAAATACATTCTCTACTTGAGGAAAAATCTGATGAGGAAATTGCGTGCGAGATGCTGACTCAAGAAGTAGGATCCCTTCCAAATGTTCTCTCCATACGCTTTGATGGACCGAATGATCTAAAAGAGCTTGCCAGTCCTTTGGAATTCGATCAGCAATGGCGGGCATACAATCCCATCACTCAGAAAGAATATATTCAGGCGTTTGAGAAATAGATCTTAAGGACAAATGAAATTCTTTTTGAGAATCATGCCTAAAAGCAGTAATAGTGATTTCATCAGAGAACAACTGTCCAAGCGTTTTATCAAAATTAGTAGGTGTGATGCGTTCACCATTTAAGCTAACAATGAAGTCTCCTGCGGACAGCCCAGCAACTTGGGCAGCACCGCCAGTAAGAGCATGAGTGATTTTGACCCAACCGTCAACTGATGTTGTTCTAAGACCGATGCGTTGTTTAACAGAGTCAGTTCGTGAAAGAGGTTTTGCTTTAACCTGGATTCCTTGTTGCGTTAGAAGGGAGATTAGAGGAATATCTTCTTTACCTGAAATATACTTTTTCTCAAAATTCAGCCACGATTTTTTAAAGTCATGACCCATGGCATCAATAACCACCTGTTCAAAGCCATGTTCTGAAATCCCTCGACCTGGTACAGTTTTCAGAGAGCCATGAGATTTCCACAGAGTTCTCATCACGTGATCTAAAGACTTTTTATTTGACGTGTGATTTCGAATCAGTAGGTCTAAGGCTAGAGCAATTAATGAACCTTTAGCGTAATAGCTAACAACTGCATTAGGGGTGTTTTCATCCATGAGGTAATACTTGGTCCACGCATCAAAGGAGCTTTCTGTCACGCTTTGCTTAAGACGTCCAGAAGTTCTCATCACGCTTTCATGGGTTTTTAAAATTCGTTCTAAATAACTTTTCCTTGAAATACAACCAGATCGTAATAATTGCAAATCATCGTAATAGCTCGTGAATCCTTCAAAGAGCCAGAGAAGCGAGGTATGATTTTTTTCATTCAAACGGTAGGGCTGAAAAGCTAGGGGTTGGACATTTTTGACCATCCAAGCGTGAAAGTATTCGTGGCTACATAGTCCTAAAAAATCTTCATATTGAGATTGATTGAGTAACTTTCCTTTTTGGGAAGGATCAATGATAGGCAAGTCTGACCGTTTGCAAAGAAGGGCCGTAGAAGACCGATGTTCTAGGCCGCCATATCCAAGACCGACGGTATTAACTATAAATAAATATTGTTTGAAAGGCGCACGTTTTGTCTTTGGTTCAAAAAAACGAATATGAGCATCACAGATTGCAGATAGATCTTGTGCCAATCTTTTTTCATCGATAGGGGTGTTTACCCCTTGGATAACGATTTGATGTGCGATACCTTGGGATTTCCACTTGATGCGGCGCATTTTCCCGATGGTCACAGGATGATCTATGAGCTCATCATAATTTTCTGCACGGTAAGTGCCAAAGCCAAACCGATTTGTAGACTCTGGATTTAGCGTTGTTGCAATTTCCCACCCGATTAATTGAGGGTTAGGAATAATTTTGACAAGGCAAGAACTTTGGGTAAAGCCGTGAGCTTGAAGGCACAGGCTACTGTGGTTATAAAAAGCGCGGTCTAAATCTAAATACGCTGTTCGAACCGAGGTATCGAAGGCATACACTGAAATTCGAATGAGAATAGGTTCGTTAGTTGGAGAAACTTCCCAAGTATGACTATCCAGCTGTTTTAAAGCGATGCTTTGTTTGATTTTGTTATTAGAAAAGGAAAAAGCTTCAATAGTCTCAATATGTTTACTAAAGTCACGAATCATATAACTACCTGGAATCCAAGTAGGTAAAGAAATTTTTTGACCTAGTGGAAAAGGCTTTTCAATATATAAATCAACCTCAAAGTGGTGCCCTGCTGGGTCTTTAAGTTTGATGTGATATTCAATAGGATGCATGAAAAACCAAATTTACTTGATTGGGCTCAAGGTTGATAAAGAGCTGAGTTTCTTTTCTAAATCTTCTTTGCTTGCGGCTCCTGGGATACGATTACCATCTGTGAAGATAATCGCAGGGGTACCAGTGACGTTATAGCTTTTAGCCAGGCTCAAATTTTTCTCTAACGGATTAATGCAGTCACTTTTTCCAGTGACTGCAATATTATTAACCATCAAGTTCACCCAAGTTTTTGCGGGATCTGTTGAGCACCAAATCATTTTTGATTTAGTTGAAGAGTCAGCTGCTAGGATCGGAATTAAGAAGGTGTACACAGTAATGTTATCCATCTCTGTGAAAGTTTTTTCAAGGCGCTTGCAATAACCACAATTAGGGTCAGCGAAAACAGCTATTTTTCTTGAGCCATTGCCTTTGACCATTTTGACGGCATTTTGCAGGGGTAAATCATTCCAATTGATTCGACTAATTTCTTCTTGACGTGCCTCGGTTAAATTAACGCCTGTTCGCAAATCAACCAGATCTCCCTGAAATAGAAATTTGGCTTGTGCATCCGTGTAGATGACAAGATTATTCGCAACTACCTCATATAAGCCAGCTATAGGCGCGGGCTTAATACTTTTTATTTGAACCTTTTCGCCAAACTGCTTTTGCAATTCAGTTTTGATTTTTTCTGTAGATTGCGCAAGACTATAAGTAGAGCTACTAATGAGAAGCGCAGCTAGGAAAAGTCGAAGAAACAGCCGAAGAAAATGTGATGGGGGCATAAATCACCTAGATTGTGAAGAGACAATCATATCATCCTAGGGCCCGAAGAATCAGTTGCCTCTTTAGGGTAGGGCTTTTATTCAGAAGGCTCATCCCTGTATTTCTTAACCACTGTGATGTGGTGCTTTTACTTAAAAACAGTTGATGTAAATGATGAGTTGCTGATAGAAGTGTTTGAATATCTCCAACGCGCATTCGCTCAAATCTCCTGAGTAAAACAGGGTCATTTAATGCGCGCAGTTTTTCTTTGTTGTCCATGACTTCAAGGAGATCACGAATATCACGCAAACCCAAATTCAAACCTTGCCCTGCCAGAGGATGCATCACATGGGCTGCATCACCGATTAATATTACTCGTGGGTTAGTTTCGGGAGCTAGTAAACGTTTAGCCTGCAGTTTCTTTAGAGGGTAAGAAGTGGCAGTACTCAAAAGCGAAAGATCACCTAAGACCTGTTGTAACTTACCCTCGGTTTGTTGCAGGACTCCTTGACTAAACTCTTCAGGTGAGCTGCCACAAAGGCAGACTAGTTCTTTTGCATGGTTTGTAGATGTGGACCAGACCATAGACACTTTTTGATCTGGCAGGGGCAACATTGCTAAGATATCGCCACCCGGCAAAAACCACTGGTAAGCCGTTTGTAAATTGGGCTTTGTACATTTGAAATTGGCGATGACTGCGGTGTGATCGTAAGCTTGAATAAAAGTATCAATACCCATTATTGATCGAATGCTAGAGTTTGAGCCATCAGCAGCGATGAGAAGAGGTGCTTGAAAAGTCCCTTGACTCGTTTCTAGGCTAACGCCTTCAATTGATGTTTCTAATGACAACACTTGGGCTGATACGCGTGTGAGATTTCTTTGAAAACTTGAAGCAAGATCTAAGGCAATCTCGATTTGCTCAGCCTCAATAATCCAAGCTAACTCTGGTACGGTGCCTTGAAAAGCTGAAAAATGAAGAAAATCACTAGGGTGACCACGATCTCCGAAGATACGCATATCTTTGACGGCTTGGATACGGTCTTGAGGTAAGGCATCCCACACTTGAAGTTTTTTAAAGAGGTCTTTTGAGCTCTTTGAGATAGCATAAACACGACTATCCCAAGAACTTGAGTCGAGTTTGTTCGTTTGGCCATTCTTTTTTGTTGCCAAATCAGGCGCGAGATGAAGCACCCTTTTTCCTTGCTGGGCAAGGCCAAGGGCAGCTGTTTTACCAGCGATTCCACCACCAAGGACAATAATTTCTTCTGCAGTCATAACGTGATGTTATTACAATATGGGTTATGTCATTGAAATGCGGCATCGTCGGCCTGCCTAACGTCGGCAAATCTACCCTATTTAACGCACTTACCAAAGCTGGTATTGCTGCGGAGAATTATCCTTTCTGCACCATAGAGCCTAATGTAGGCATAGTGGAGGTTCCCGACCCACGGCTAAGTCTTTTAGCCCAGATTGTCAAACCAGAAAGAATACTTCCCGCTGCAGTCGAGTTTGTTGATATTGCTGGCTTAGTTGCCGGCGCATCAAAAGGTGAGGGCTTAGGAAATCAATTTTTAGCGAATATTAGAGAAACTGACGCCATAACGCATGTTGTGCGTTGTTTTGAAGACCCTAATGTTATTCACGTTGCAGGAAAAGTTGATCCGATCTCAGATATCGGCGTAATCGACACGGAACTTGCTTTATCAGATCTAACAACAGTGGATAAAGCGATTAATAAATATGCGAAAGCCTCCAAGTCTGGAAATGATAAAGAAGCAGCTAGTATTCATCAGCTAATGGTGAAAGTGGCCGCTCACTTAAATCAAGCCCTACCCGTTCGCTCATTGGGCTTAAGCGAAGATGAAATGCTTGTATTAAAACCTTTCTGTTTAATTACAGCTAAGCCAGCGATGTATGTGGCCAATGTCATTGAAGGCGGTTTTGAAAATAATCCTCACCTTGATGCTGTAAAAGCTCACGCGGCTAAAGAAGGCGCACCAGTTGTTGCGATCTGTGCAGCTATTGAAGCTGAAATTGCTGATTTAGATGATGAGGATAAAAAAGAATTTCTGAGTGATTTAGGAATGGCTGAACCAGGCTTAGACCGGGTGATACGTGCTGCCTTTACGCTCTTAGGGTTACAAACCTATTTCACAGCAGGGGTCAAAGAGGTGCGCGCTTGGACGATTCATGTAGGCGATACAGCACCTCAAGCTGCAGGGGTTATTCATACAGATTTTGAACGAGGTTTTATTCGAGCTCAAACGATTAGCTATGAAGATTTCCTGCAATACAAAGGTGAATCTGGCGCAAAAGAAGCTGGAAAAATGCGCGCAGAAGGAAAAGAATATGTTGTTAAGGACGGTGACGTACTTAACTTCTTATTTAATGTCTAATGTATTCCTAGTGACCGTTTAAGAGAGATCTTGGATCAAGTTGATTGCGTCGTTATTGGGGCAGGGGTCATTGGTTTGGCAATCGCCCGAAAAATGGCTCTTAATGGACTTGAGACGGTAGTTCTTGAGCGAGAAAAATCATTTGGAACAATTACTAGCGCTAGAAATAGCGAAGTCATTCACGCTGGTATTTACTATCCTAAAAACTCTTTAAAAGCAAGACTATGTGTTGAAGGTAACCGCCTTCTATACGACTATTTACAGACGCATAGCTTGCCTTATAACCCTTGCGGCAAGTTAATCGTTTCTAGTGGAGAAGAACAGAATCAAGATCTAGAAGCTATTTATATCAAGGCACAGCAGAATGAAGTGCCGTTGATGAAGCGCATTAGTCAGGATGAAGTGCGTACTTTGGAGCCGCATTTACGCTGTGCGGATGCGATTTTTTCTGGCTCAACGGGTGTGATTGATAGCCATAGTTATATGTTGTCGCTATTAGGCGGTCTTGAAGACGCTGGCGGAGTGGTAGCTTATCAAACGCAATTAGAAGAAGCAACTCCTCTAAAAGATGGGGCTTCAGGATTTAAAATTAAAGTGAGCTCAACTAATCAAGAAGAATTTTGGATTGGCACGAGATACCTGATCAATTGCGCTGGGTTAAGTGCGCCAGCCGTGGCCAGAAAAATAGAAAGCTTAAAGTCTGAGCACATTCCAACACCTTACTTTGCTAAGGGGAATTATTTTTCATTGCAGGCAAAGGCACCGTTTAAAAGACTCATCTATCCAATACCTGAACCTGGAGGATTAGGTGTTCATCTCACTTTAGATATGGGTGGGCAGGCAAAGTTCGGACCAGACGTTGAGTGGTTAGACATTGAGGATGAAGCACAAATTAACTATCAGGTCAGTCAAGAGCGTGGCAAACTCTTTTATGCTGCGATTAGAAAATATTGGCCTGATCTTCCTGACAACGCATTAACTGCAGATTATTCAGGGGTGCGCTCTAAGATTGTTTCTAAAGATATTGCCTTTGGAGATTTTTTAATACAAGATCAGTCCATACACCAGTTGAGTGGCCTCATTAACTTATTTGGCTTTGAATCTCCAGGGCTGACTTCATCGCTTGCGATTGCAAACCAGGTTGCACAGAACATCCGCGACTAGGTTTTTCAAGCCCAAGAATTAATTTAAGTATTAAATAATTGTTGTAGTGCTGGGCCTGGGATAGGAGCTTTCATAAAAGCTTCTCCGACTAGAAAAGCATTAACGCCAGCAGAGCGCATAAAACTCACATCCTGCTGCGTCAAAATACCACTCTCAGTAACAACCAGTTTATCTGGTGAAATATACGGTAATAAGTTAATCGTGTTTTGTATAGATACTTCAAAAGTTTTTAAGTCGCGATTATTAATGCCAAGCAGAGGAGTAGTAATTTTTAGCGCTTTTTCTAACTCTTCAAGATCATGCACTTCAACCAGGACATCCATATTTAGACTGTGAGCTAAATATTCAAATTCAATCATTTGAGATTGGGTGAGTGCAGAAACGATGAGTAGAATTGCATCAGCTCCCATAGCTCTGGCTTCATAAATTTGATAAGGATCGATCACAAAATCTTTTCTTAAAACGGGAAGTTGTGTCGCTGACCGGGCCTCTTTAAGATACTGAGTTGCCCCTTGAAAATATTGCTCATCGGTGAGTACTGATAAGCAGGCCGCACCAAATGCCTCATAACTCTGTGCAATTTCCTTTGGATGAAACGGATCTCTCAGAATGCCGCGGCTTGGACTGGCTTTTTTGACTTCAGCAATGACGCCAGATTGTCCATTAGAAATCTTTTTTTTCAAAGCCGAAATAAAACCGCGCGGGGCAAGTTTAAGATTAACAATACTTTCCTGGGCGAGGATCTCAATATCATGCAAGGAGACTAGTTTTTTTGCGGCAGCGACTTCAACTAATTTCGTTGCCAAGATTTTTTGCAATATATCACTCATAAATAATTATGCATTACCTAAAGTCTGTGTTGTAGAAATAAATTCAGTTAACTTCCTCTTAGCTGCTCCTGATGCAATGCTTTGCTGAGCAAGTTTTATTCCTTCTGCAATTCCAGGTGCAAGGTCTGCTGCGTAAAGTGCAGCTCCAGCATTCAGACAAACGATGTCATGCGCTGGCCCGAGGTGGTTATCTAGAACCGATAGCATTAGCGCCATAGATTCTGCTGGGGAGGAAACTTTAAAAGCTCTAGCGCTGGCCATTTGAAATCCAAAATCCTCCGGATGAATTTCATATTCTTGGATTTGGCCGTTCTTTAGTTCTCCGACTATCGTGGATGCTCCTAGAGAGATCTCATCTAAACCATCTTTTCCATAAACAACGAGGGCATGCTTTAATCCTAAGCGTTGTAATACTCTGACTTGGATCCCAACAAGGTCTTGATGAAATACGCCCATTAACATGTGAGGCGCATTCGCTGGATTCGTCAGTGGTCCAAGGATATTAAAAATAGTTCGTACACCCAGTTCTTTTCGAATTGGTCCAACATTCTTCATTGCAGGATGGTGGTTTGGGGCAAACATAAATCCAATACCTGTTTTTTCAAGGCATTGGCCAACAGCAGGAGCTTGTAAATCAATTTTTACGCCCAGTGCCTCTAGAACATCGGCACTGCCCGACTTGCTACTAACCCCACGATTACCATGCTTTGCAACTTTTGCGCCAGCTGCGGCTGCAACGAACATTGCTGTGGTGGAAATATTAAAACTGTGAGAGCCATCCCCACCTGTGCCAACGATATCAACAAAATGGCTAGCATCTTTAACAATGACGGGCGTTGCAAATTCTCTCATGACCTCTGCAGCTGCTGTGATCTCACCAATAGTTTCTTTTTTAGTGCGAAGAGCTACTAAGAGCGCAGCAGTTAAAGAAGGAGATATCGTGCCACTCATAATCGAGCGCATTAATTCGAGCATTTCATCATGAAAGATTTCACGATGTTCGATACATCTTAAAATAGCTTCTTGAGGAGTAATTGCCATAAGGGGTAACTTTTAATGTTGTAGTTCTATAAAATTCTTTAAAAGGGCATGACCATGTTCAGTAAGGATCGACTCCGGATGAAACTGAACGCCCTCGACCATTTTGCTCTTATGTCTGACGCCCATTATTTCAGAATCAGAAGTTGTTGCCGTAATTTCAAGACACTCAGGCAAACTGTTTCTTTCAATGGCTAGAGAGTGATAGCGGGTAATTTGAAAAGATTCAGGTAAACCTTTAAAGACACCTTTTCCATGATGGTGAACCATATCCGTTTTGCCATGCATGACGCGTTGTGCTCTAACCACCTTGCCTCCAAAAGCCTCACCGATTGCCTGGTGTCCTAAACACACACCAAGAATAGGAATCACACCCGCAAAATGTTGGATCGCAGCCACAGAAATTCCGGCTTCTTTTGGACTACAAGGACCTGGAGAAATACATAAATGGCTTGGATTTAAAGCCGTGATTTGTTCAAGAGTAATTTCATCATTACGAAAAACTCTCACGTCTGCTCCAAGCTCTCCAAAATATTGCACCAGGTTAAAGGTAAATGAATCGTAGTTATCAATCATTAGGAGCATGTAAGCCTCCTTGAACGAGTTCAGCCGCTCGCAAGACTGCTTTTGCTTTAGCTTCGGTCTCAAGATATTCTGATAATGGGTTAGAGTCAGCAACAATGCCAGCTCCGGCTTGCGAATGTAACCACCCATCTTTAATCACGCCTGTACGAATAACGATGGCCACATCCATATCTCCCGAAAAAGATAAATAGCCTGCCGCGCCACCGTATGGGCCGCGTTTTGTAATCTCCATTTCATCGATGATTTCCATTGCGCGTATTTTGGGAGCCCCTGACAAGGTTCCTGCTGGAAAGGTGGCGCGTAGAACGTCCATATTAGAAACGCCATCACGCAATTCACCCTCAACAGAGCTCACAATATGTTGTACGTGAGAATATTTCTCAATGGCCATTTTCTCCATGACTTGGACGCTACCAATTTTTGCGATACGCCCAATATCATTTCTTGCTAGATCAATGAGCATGACATGCTCTGCGATTTCTTTAGGATCGGCAAGCAGTTCTTTAGCTAGGCGAGCATCTTCTTCTGGTGTTTTGCCTCTAGGCCTTGTGCCGGCGAGAGGCCGCACTGTAATGACGCGCTTTGAGGCGGGTTGCCCTTCATTATTTTGTATAGGACGACTTTCTTGACGAACTAATATCTCTGGGGAGGATCCTACCAGTTGGTGATCTCCAAAATCATAAAAATACAAATAAGGAGAAGGATTAAGAGTTCTTAAGGCGCGATAAAGAGATAGGGGTGAGTCTAAAAATTCTTGGCTAATACGTTGGCCAAAGACAACTTGCATACAATCGCCTGCCAAAATATATTCTTTTGTTTTTTCAACGGCAGCAATAAATTTCTCTTTTTCAAATTTACGAACAGTAGAGGTGATTTTTGTATGAAGTGGTTGATTTTCAACAATAGGGGCTTTAAGCGTCTGGCTTAAAAAGCGTAAACGCTCCTGAGCGGCGTCGAAAGCATTTTCAAGAGCTGGATTAGCATAAACAATGAAATAAAGTTTTCCCGCTAAATTATCAATGACTGCAAGTTCTTCTGTTAAGAGAAGTTGTATGTCAGGTAAACCAAGTTCATCTTTGGGAGTTGAGTGAGCCAATTTGGGTTCGATATACCTTACCGTGTCATATCCAAAGTAACCGGCAAGTCCACCGCAGAATCTCGGCAATCCAGGTAGAACGAGAGCTTTATATCGTGCTTGAAACTGCTCAATAAATTCTAGTGGGTTGTCATGATTGGTTTCTATGACTTGGTCTTTTTCAACTACCTCATTAATGGGTTGACTTGGCGTGCCAACACTACGAATTAATGTGTTGGCAGGAAGTCCTATGATTGAATATCTACCGAAGCGCTCGCCACCAACTACGGATTCAAGAAGGAAGGTATGCTTTGATCCGCAGGCTTGGATTAACTTCATGTAAAGCGATAGAGGGGTCTCTAAATCGGCTAAGGATTCAAGAACCATAGGAATCCTGTTGAATCCCTGGGCAGCAAAGGAATGGAATTCGTCACGTTTCATGAAAGACCTGAAGGACTATGTTTTAAGGCGTCTCTCATTTGCGTAATGACATTGCTATAGTTGGGTTGGCCAAAAATAGCCGATCCAGCCACAAAAGTATCTGCTCCCGCCATGGCGATTTCAGCAATATTTTTAGGGTTCACACCACCGTCAATCTCTAGCCGAATTTGTCGTCCAGTTCGCGTCGCGTATGTATCTAATATAGTGCGAGTTTGGCGTAATTTGTCGAGCGTAGCGGGAATAAATTGCTGACCACCAAAACCTGGATTGACAGACATTAACAAGACCAGATCAAGCTTGTCTAGGACGTAATCCAAATAATGTAAGGGCGTGGCTGGGTTTAAAACTAGCCCTGCTTGGCAGCCTTGATCCTTTATAAGATTGATTGTTCTATCAATGTGAGTACTTGCTTCTGGATGAAAACTAATCAAATTAGCACCAGCTTTAGCAAACTCCGGGATGATCCTATCAACGGGCTCAATCATCAAGTGCACATCGATACAAACTGGTTTGCCATCTTTTTTGGCATGGGGACGAACTGCTTGGCACACTAAAGGACCAATGGTTAAATTAGGAACAAAATGGTTATCCATCACATCAAAATGGATCCAATCCGCGCCTGAATCTAAGACGTTTTTAACTTCCTCACCTAGGCGTGCAAAATCCGCAGAAAGAATGGATGGAGCGATTATGGGCGTTAATTTTTTCATCATGATTCTATTTTAGCCCGATAGAATCATGAGTAACACATCTACAGATATTTACTCAAGGAGTCGCCATAATCACAACACTATCAAGCCATGAATTCAATCAAGATCTGAGCAAGGATAAAAAGGCGACAAAAAATAGTCCTGTAACGATTACGGATCTAGGTAAATCTGCATATATGTTGTAGATATCGTGTTTGAGGTTCCTCAACTTCCAAAAGTATTCATTACACCTGGGGACTTAAGTTAACGTTTTTGTTAGAAAAGAATAAAAATAATATTTCAAGTAATTCTCGACTAAAATCCCCTCATGCCAAATTTTTCTCTACAAGTTTCTGTGAAGGTCGAGTACCTTGAAGAACAATCCAATCCAGATCAAAAACAATATAACTTTGCTTATACGATCACCATTAAAAATGAGAGCCTACTTGCAGTCCAAGTCATTGCAAGGCAATGGTTGATCACTGACGCCGAAGAAAAGGTCCAAGAAGTGAGGGGCTTAGGAGTTGTTGGACAACAGCCTTTACTCAAAAGTGGTGAACAATTTCAGTACACCAGTTGGGCTTCTCTGCCAACACCCGTTGGGAGTATGAAGGGGATATTTTTCTGTATTTCTGAAGAGGCGGATCTCTTTGAAGTCATGATTCAAGAGTTCGCACTGGCGATGCCAAGAACTCTGCATTAAGAAAGAAGAAAAGAAAGCCTCTTTACTTCTTTCTACCCATCATGGTCCAAATCACAATCCAGGCCAAAATAAATAGCGCAACTCCAGCCTCGATAACGAGTATGAGCATCGGATATTCGTCTAGTAAGTCCGCAATCATCAGAACATTCCTTGAAAAAAAGAGATTTGTGAAGAATCAAATGTATGGCCTTATTTTAGGTCTAATTTTAGGTGGGTGTGCAAGTATTAAGCCTGTCGTTGATACAACGCCAGAACATACCAAAGCTGGAGATAAGTACCCAGCAGCAAAATACATACAAAGTAGTTGGTCTAGTTTGCCTCATTGGGGCGATGATGATATGAATCAAGCATGGAGCACTTGGCAAAAAAGTTGCAAGATTCTCTTAAAGAGTTCAGACGAACTAGGATTTCAACAAGTTTGTGAAAAAGCAAAGAATATAAGTGGGCCTGATGCTAGGCAAGTGAGGGCTTATTTCGAATCAAATTTTCAAGTGTGGGAGTTAAGGCAGGCTAGCGTGGTCAATCAATTCCCAATTGGAAGCCCAATGGGTCTTATGACAGGGTATTTTGAGCCAGTTTTAAAAGGTGCACTTAAAAAAAGTGAGCGATATGGATACCCTTTATATGCAATGCCGAAGTCGTGGCAAAAAGATCCTACAGCGCTTAGGCCTCCAACCAATGAGTTAATAAGTAAAGGCCTTTTAACTGGGAATGAAATTGCTTGGGTGGAAGATCCAGTATCTGCAGCATTTATGCAAATTCAAGGTTCAGGAAAAATCACTCTAGAAAACGCCACGGTTGTTCGTTTAGGATTTGCTGGAACGAATAATCAGCCCTTTAAATCTTTTGCACAATACTTAATTAATCGCGGCGAATTAACGCTTAATCAGGCAAATATGCAAAATATACAAGCGTGGGCCAAAAAAAATCCCTCCGAGGTTAATACGATGCTCAGTGCAAATCCACGTTTTGTTTTCTTTAAGGTAGTCACAAGCAGTAATTCCCAAGAGGAAGGTCCAATGGGCAGTTTAGGAGTTCCACTAACAGAGCAAAGAAGTATCGCAGTCGATTGGCAGGCAATTCCAAAAGGTGCTCCAGTATTTTTAGCTACAAATGACCCAGGTAATAATAAAGAACTTAATCGACTAGTCTTTGCGCAGGATACTGGTAAGGCCATCGTGGGAGGCGTGAGAGCAGATTATTTTTGGGGTACTGGAGATGTGGCTGGACAACAAGCCGGAAAGATGAAGAAAAACGTAAGGATGTGGGTACTTCTGCCTACAAATAAAAATTAACCCGAGCGAAAACCTAATTCATGGAATAGTCGCTTAGGTGCTTAGGTATTTTTGGGCAAGAGTGACCCAATAGCTTGCGCCGATTGGAATCAGTCTGTCATTAAAATCATAAGAGGGGTTATGGAGGTGGCACGGCCCCATTCCGTGACCGATTGAGCGATGATCTCCATCGCCGTTACCGATAAACACATAACATCCCGGTTTTTTTTCTAGCATAAAAGCAAAATCTTCAGAGCCCATAGTGGGTTCAGTGGAGGAGTTAACACACTCTTTACCCACCAAATCTTCAAGAACTTGAACGGCGAATTGAGTTTCGTTTACATGGTTAATTAATGGAGGGTAATTACGATGAAACTGAATGTCAGCTACACAATCAAAAGCTGATGCGATTGAATGAGAAATTTTAATCAGTCTTTTTTCTAAAAGGTCAAGAACAGGGGTGGTAAATGTCCTAATAGTTCCACCTATCCAGGCATCATCAGGAATCACGTTTGTTGCAAAACCCGCATGAACTTGTGTAATTGACAATACAGCATGGTCAATAGGGCTTTTATTCCGGGTGATGATGCTTTGTAAGGAACTAATTAATTGATTAACAGCGTAAATAGGATCAGCACCGTGGTGAGGCAAGGCGGCGTGAGCTCCTTTGCCTGTTAATGTGATCTTAAATTCATTACTTGATGCCATCATCGGACCGGCAGTTACGCCAAAATAACCTTCTTTAATTCCAGGCCAATTATGCATACCAAAAACAGCGTCACAGGGGAATAAATCAAATAGACCATCCTCCATCATGACCCGAGCACCACCGCCACCTTCTTCAGCTGGTTGAAAGATAAAGTGAATCGACCCTTTAAAATTTCGGCGAGTACTGAAATACTGTGCAGCGCTTAATAGCATTGCAGTGTGGCCATCATGCCCGCATGCATGCATACGACCCTCGTTAATTGAAGCATGGCTAAATGTATTATGTTCGGCCAGAGGTAAGGCATCGATATCAGCACGCAGGCCAATGGATTTACCTTTGCCTAGGGCACCTTCGATAGAACCAACAACACCCGTTTTTCCTAAACCAATATGAGTCGCAATACCCCAAGATTTGAGTTGTTTTGCAATAACATCAGAAGTGCGAAATTCTTCAAATTTAAGTTCCGGATGCGTATGAATATCCCTACGAATCGTTTGGATTTCAAGCTGACTTTCGAGTAATTCAGGCAGAATTCTCATATGTGTTAATTTATTAATTATGAATACATATATTAGCTGAAAATACGCATAATTGAGAAATCTAAATTATCAAGTCCTATAAATTAAAAAAATTGAAATACGGAGAATAAAAATCAATAAAATTTGGCTCGAAGAGTATCCCGCAAATGTCCCACATGAGCTTGATTATTCACAATATAAATCCTTAAATGATATTTTTGAAGAAAGTTTTGCAAAAAATGCGAAACGAGCTGTATTCAAAATGATGGGTAAATCCATTAGTTATCAGGAACTCGATCAGTATTCAGCACAAGTGGGGGCCTACTTACAAAGTCTTGGTTTAAAGCCAGGCGACCGAGTTGCCATCATGATGCCAAATGTTCTTCAAAATCCAATTTCGATTGCCGCAGTCCTACGCGCAGGGTTTGTGGTGGTCAATGTCAATCCTCTCTATACCGCACGAGAGTTAGAGCACCAGTTAAAAGATAGTGGCGCAAAGGTAATTTTTATATTAGAAAATTTTGCTTCAGTATTACAAGAGGTTTTAGAACAAGTTCCAGTTGAGCATGTCATTGTGACTAGCATGGGTGATATGCTTCCCTTTGTCAAAAGATTGCTTGTCAATTTTGTAGTTAAGCGGATCAAAAAATTAGTGCCCAAGTGGACTATTTCAAAGCACCAAACTTATTTAGAAGTATTAAAAATTGGGGCAACAAAAAAACTTATCAAGCCAGCACTAACAGGAAACGATGTGGCTTTTCTTCAGTACACTGGGGGAACAACCGGCGTCTCAAAGGGAGCAACACTTCTGCATAGAAATATCATTGCAAATATATTGCAAACAGAGGCTTGGTTAATGCCTGCTTTAGAAGGAAAAAATATAGAACAGCTTACTTTTGTTTGTGCTTTACCGCTGTATCACATCTTTGCGCTGACTGTGTGTTTTATGATGGGCACTCGTTTGGGAGCCGTTAATATTCTTGTTCCTAATCCAAGAGACATTCCAGGATTTATCAAGTTACTCAAACAGAATCCTCAATTTAATGTTTTCCCTGCAGTAAATACCTTATACAACGCCTTGCTTAATAATCCCGAGTTCGCTAACTTAGATTTTTCTAATTTATTTATTAGTAATGGTGGTGGAATGGCAGTTCAAAGGACGGTTGCAGAAAAGTGGTTAGCTGTCACGGGTTGCCCTATTGCAGAAGGATATGGCTTATCAGAGACATCACCTGTGGCCACCTCAAACGTCCCAACCCTCAAGGTATATTCAGGAAATATAGGATTGCCTATACCTGATACCGAGGTGATTATTTTAGATAATGATGAAAAAGAAGTACCCCCCGGTACAGTGGGTGAGATCTGCATAAGAGGCCCACAAGTCATGGCTGGTTATTGGAATAAGACAGCAGAAACTGCTAAGGCGATAACACCAGAAGGCTTTTTTAAAAGCGGTGATCTAGGCTATATGGATGAGAAAGGCTACTTTAAAATTGTTGATCGTAAGAAGGACATGATCCTTGTTTCTGGATTCAATGTTTATCCAAATGAAATTGAAGAAGTCATGTCGACCATGCCGGGTATTGTAGAAACAGCAGCCGTTGGAGTACCTGATGAACACTCGGGAGAAGTTGTTAAGTTATTTGTAGTGCGCAGTGATATGTCGATTACACAGGAGCAAGTTCAACAGTTTTGTAAAGAGCAGTTTACTAATTACAAACGCCCTAAATACGTCATATTCATGACTGATTTACCCAAAACAAATGTTGGAAAGATTCTACGAAGACAATTACGCGATTTATAGCATAAAGCTATAAAATAAGGGGTACGAGTCATTCTAAAAAAATTATGAATAAAACTGATGCGTTGATTGCGGAGTTCGACCTTGCCTTAAGAACGATGTTTAATGTGGCAACTAAAAGGCGAGCTACACCTGGCACTTTGCAACAGGATCAGAACTTTCATCAACTTAGTGAAGAAGACACTCGGCATTCAGCAGGGTTGATGCGTGTGAATCATGTAGGCGAGGTATGCGCGCAAGCTTTATATCAGGCGCAGCGAATGACAGGGCGAAGTCCAATACTCAGAGACAAACTAAAACAAGCCGCCTTAGAGGAGGAGGATCATTTGGCGTGGTGTCAAGAGCGTTTAGAACAGTTAGCCTCAAGACCTAGTCTTCTTAATCCTTTATGGTATGGCGGCGCGTTTGCTATAGGTGCTTTGGCTGGTATTGTAGGAGATCGCTTTAGTTTGGGCTTTGTTGCTGAGACTGAATCGCAAGTGGAAAAACATTTGACAAGTCATTTATCAGATCTTCCAAAAGATGATCTGTCATCTAGGGCTATTGTGGAAGCTATGCGTAATGAAGAGATCGTACATGGCAATATGGCAAAAGAATTAGGCGCGGGGGAGTTACCTACCCCCATTAAAAATTTAATGGGGGTATTTTCGAAAGTGATGACGAAAACAGCCTATAAAATTTAAGGATTCATTTAAAAAAGTAAAAAATAGTACAACTCTTAAAAAATAGGTTTAGGTATGCTCTGTAAGACCTTGTTTTTAATTGGCAAATCATAATTTTAATTATAAGTGTCTTGCCTAAGCTCTTGTATCTGCAAGAAAAAATATATAAATATTCTCTAAAGCTATTGACCAAGTTCATAACTCGCTTTAAAGTGGGAGGAAGTGTGAAAAAGTGGGGAAAATTGTATGTTTCAGGGTGCTTCGGCGATCAATTTAGATGCAAAAGGGCGGATGTCAATTCCTGCTCGGCATCGTGACGCCCTTCAAGCTGAAGGAGAGGGGCGAGTTACCCTCACTAAACATCCGGATGGTTGCCTACTTCTTTTTCCACGTTCAGGTTGGGAGGTATTTCGATCAAGAATCTCACAATTGCCAATGGATGCACATTGGTGGAGAAGGATTTTTCTTGGAAACGCTTCAGAAGTTGAAATAGATGGTTCTGGACGTTTATTAATAAGTCCAGAGCTTAGAGCGGCTTCAGGCATTGATCGCGAAATTATATTGTTAGGAATGGGAAGTCACCTTGAAATATGGGATGCGCCAACTTATTCCAGTAAAGAACAAATAGCTATTTCGCAGGGAATGCCAGAGGCATTACGACAGTTTAACTTCTGATGTTGGGGATTTATGACCTACAGTCATCGCCCGGTTTTACTGGACGAGGCAGTTTTGGCCTTAATAGAAAACTGTCAATCGTTAGCGCCTGTCTTTCTAGATGGAACTTTTGGACGTGGGGGGCATTCACAAAAAATTCTTCAGTGTTTATCTCCAAATGGGAAACTATTAGCGACCGACAAAGACCCACAAGCCATCAGCGTTGGGCGGACTATTGTCGATTCCAGATTTCAGATTTTTCACCAGTCCTTCTCACATATGAACGAAGTAGCAGGCAAGGAGAGCTTAGATGGAATTTTGCTCGACTTAGGAATCAGTTCTCCACAAGTCGACGATGGTCAAAGAGGATTCTCCTTTCGATTGGATGGCCCACTCGATATGAGAATGAACAACACAGAAGGAATAAGTGCAGCAGATTGGTTGGCTCATGCAACTGAAAAAGAAATTACAAAGGTAATCAAAGAATATGGAGAAGAACGGTTTGCTCTTTCGATTGCAAAGGCGATTGTTATTAGCCGGGAACAGGGAGGCGCGCTTAGGACCACGCGACAACTCGCGTCGCTCGTGGCTAGTGTCGTCCGCTCGCGCGAACCGGGGCAAGATCCAGCCACTAGGACCTTTCAAGCTTTACGGATTTTCATTAACCAAGAACTTGCCGATTTGGAGGCAGGATTAAGTATGGCCATCAATTTATTAAAACCAGGTGGACGATTGGTTGTGATCAGTTTTCATTCTTTAGAGGATCGAATCGTTAAGCAGTTTATTCAATCGAAAAGCAAAATTAGCATTCCTAGAGGATTGCCAATTCGTGAAGCTGATTTACCAAAGCCAATCTTAAAAGAAATTAGAAGAGTAAAGCCATCTTCAGAAGAAGTGAAATCTAACCCTCGCTCACGCTCAGCAATATTGAGGGTGGCAGAAAAGGTAGGATCTTTAGCATGAACCGTGCAGTGCTAATTCTGATCATCGCTTTAATGGGATGTGCACTCATGTTGGTGACATCGCAGCAAAAAACACGCATGCTTTTTGCAGAAAAAAATCGTCTTGAATTACAAGAGAGGCGATTAAATCTTGAATATTTAAGACTGGAATATGAGCAGCGTGATTTATCTAAATCGTCACGCATTATTGATTTAGCTCAAAAGCAGTTGCATATGAGTGAACCGAAGCAAGATAAAAGAAAATATTTCAAGGTACAAGAGTGAAAAGCAGCCCGGCCACCTCCGCCTCTTCACTAGTCTTGCGCTTGCCGATGTGGCGATCAAGAATGGTGCTATTCCTCATGTTCATGGGATTTGTGGCTTTATTAGGAAGAGCGTTTTGGATTCAAGGGCCAGGCAATAGTTTTTATGAACAAAAAGGCAAGCGCGTAGAAAGATTTGAGATTTTGCCGGCTGTTCGTGGAAAAATCCTCGATCGAAATGGAATTATTTTAGCTACAAGCCTTGAGGCTAAAACGGTAATTGCATATCCAGAAACATTTCCTGCAGACTTGCCAGCAACAAAACTTCAAGCGTTGGCAAAACTCTTAGAAATGAATGAAAAAGATATTAGAAAAAAAATAACAGAATCAAAGAGTCAAATATATTTAAAACGACAAGTTGAGCCTAAGGTTGCAAAGCTAATTAAAGAATTAGATATACCCGGAATCTCAATGACCAGTGAGTACCGACGTTACTATCCTGAAGCAGAATCAATGGCGCATATTGTTGGATTTACTGACGTCGTTGAAAAAGGCATTGATGGGATGGAAAAAGAAAACGATGCCACGCTCGAAGGTAAAGCAGGGCAACGAAGAGTCATCATCGATCGCTTAGGGCGAGTAGTTGAAGATTTAGGGGATTATCAGGCGCCACGAAATGGGCAAGATTTGGTGCTATCCATTGATAGCAAAATTCAAGATTTAGCATTTAAAGAAGTAAAAGCAGCTGTTTTATTACATCATGCTAAAGCGGGTGGTGCAGTGGTGTTAGACGCTCAAACTGGAGAGGTTCTTGCTTTAGCTAATTGGCCAAGCTACGACCCAAATCATCGAACCAACTTAACTGGTGAGCAATTAAGAAATCGTGTACTCACAGATACATTTGAACCGGGTTCAACCATGAAACCGTTCACTATCGCCCTATCTTTAGATAAAGGCAAGATCACTCCAAATACACCATTTGAGATAGGCCACCTTCAAATCGGTAATAAAGTGATCACGGACACTCACTCATACAGCGTGTTAACGGTATCTCAAATTATTCAGAAGTCGAGCAATATAGGGACTAGTCGAATCGCATTACAACTTCAGCCAGAAGATATGTGGGGAATGTTCACCTCAGTAGGATTTGGGCAGGCGCCAAAAATTGGTTTTCCAGGAGCAGTATCTGGTCGATTAAGGCCATATGAAAAATGGGGAAAACTAGATCAGGCCACCATGTCATTTGGTTATGGGATTTCAGTATCTTTATTTCAGTTAGCTCACGCCTATACGATATTTGCTAGGGATGGAGAATTAACGCCAATATCTATGCGCAAGTTAGATTCACGCCCAGTGGGCACGAAAGTGATCTCAGCTAAAACAGCAGCAGAAGTCAGAAGCATGTTAGAGCTTGTCACCTTAGAGGGTGGAACAGCACCTAAGGCTGCAGTAGAAGGCTATCGTGTTGGTGGAAAAACTGGGACTGCTCATAAATCAATGGGGAAAAGTGGATATTCCGGGAATAAATATGATGGCTTTTTTTCTGGGATTGCTCCAATGAGTGCACCACGGATAGTAGTTGCCGTCATTATTGATGAGCCAACTACAGGTGGATATTACGGCGGAGATACAGCTGCACCGGTATTTTCAAAGGTTGTAAGTGGGGCGTTGAAAGTTCTTAATGTTCAGCCTGATAATAATCTCAAAGATTTAGTCATGAATAGCGATAATTCGTTGGCACAGAAGGTAGCTCTTAAACAATGAGAACTACACCTACGAATTTTCTATCCCTTATAGATATTGAAAATACTTTGCACTCAGAAGTAGATCGAAAAGCAGATCTCTGCGCAGACTCGCGGTTGATAAAAAGAGGCGATGTGTTTTTGGCTTATCCTGTCGGTACAAAAGGTGCAATGAGTGATAACAGGATTCATATCCCTATGGCATTAGAGTTAGGCGCAGCTTTAGTTTTATATGATGAAGAAGCTTGGGATGAAAGTTTATTCCCGCAGGCACGCGCAGCCCTAGCAAGCGAGAAGTGTATCCCAGTAACTGGATTATCAGACATGGTTGGAGAGTTAGCAAGTCGTTGGTATGGCATGCCATCCAGTCAGACCCAAGTGATTGGTGTAACGGGTACAAATGGCAAAACGACTGTGACACATTGGATTGCGCAAGTGTTACAGAAAATAGAGTCTACGGCTGTTATGGGGACATTAGGGGTTGGGGCCATTTCGGAGTTAGAGCCAACCGGGTATACAACGCCAGATGCTGCAAGGGTCCAAAAGATACTCGCTGATCTTGTTAGAAAATCATATAAGAACGTAGCGATGGAAGTATCTTCTCACGCATTAGATCAAGGCAGAGTAGATGGAGTTCAATTCAGAACGGCAATATTTACCAACCTGACACAAGACCATTTAGACTATCACGCCAATATGCAGTTGTACGCACAAGCCAAGTATCGACTCTTACGTTATCCAGCTTTAAAAAATATCATTTTGAATATTGATGATGAGCAAACTCATTTTTGGTTACCCGAGTTAGCCAAAAATAGTGAAGCAATGATGTGGCTTTACGGCACAAAGAAAAACTATGAGCGGCTGAGTATTGAGATCCAAAAAAAATGCAAATTAATTTCAGCTGAAAATATTTTAGACACTGCAAAAGGTGTTTCAGCTATCTGTGAGTATGAAGGACAGAGTTTAGAAGTACAACTTCATTGCGTTGGCAACTTTAATATTCATAATGCGATGGCTGTTATAAGTTTTTTATTGTCTAGAGGAATTGAATTTAATAAAGCCTGTAAATTAATTGAATTAGTCAAACCTGTAATAGGGCGAATGGAAGTGATTAATGCTCAACAGGTGGATCAGCCTCTCGTTATTGTTGATTTTGCGCACACACCAGATGCTCTAGAAAAATCACTACTTGCTTTAAAGCCGATAGCAACTTTAAGAAAAGGTAATTTAATTTGTGTATTTGGTTGCGGAGGAAATCGCGATACTACTAAAAGACCAATCATGGGTCATGTTGCCGAGGAAAATGCAGATCAAATCATCTTAACAAGTGATAATCCACGCAATGAAAATCCAGAAGAAATCATTGAGGAGATTAGAAGTGGTATTACGCATCCTGATATCAATAAAGTCATTAGTATTAGCGATCGTGCAAAAGCTATTTTGACAAGTATCAAGAGAGCTGATATGAAAGATGTCGTACTAATTTCAGGCAAAGGTCATGAAACGACCCAGGAAATTAATGGGCATAAGTACCCCTTTTCTGATCAAGATCATGCCAAGTTAGCACTTGGGGGGACGGCATAATGCATCCCTATCTCACGATGAACAAAATTGTTAGTTATCTTCCCGAGTCGGAAGTTCTATTCGCAACAAAGGATGCGATGGAGTTACCTTTACAAAAAATAACTTCAGATAGTCGTCGTGCAGTAGATAGTGATTTATTTATTGCAATTAAGGGCGATACATTCGATGGTAATAACTATCTTAAAGAAGTTTTTAGTCAGGGTGTAAGAACTGCAATCGCTAGCAATAAGTCTCTAGTTCCTGAAGGGATGACTACTGTTGTTGTTAAGAATACTGTAATAGCAATACAAACGATTGGAAATAAATGGAGGGAAGAAACTAACCCACTATTAACAATAGTTACAGGGAGTAATGGTAAAACCACAGTAAAAGAAATGATTGCTGAGATATTTAAGGCGGCTGTGGGTAATGCAAAGGTATGGGCAACACCTGGGAACTTAAATAATGAGATAGGCCTTCCGCTAACACTTCTGCAATTAAATGCTAATCATCAATTAGCAGTGATTGAAGTTGGCATGAATCACCCCGGAGAAACTCGATTATTAGCAAATATTGCAAAGCCGAATATTTCAATTATTAATAATGCCCAAAGAGAGCATCAAGAGTTTATGCAAAGTGTAGAGGCTGTGGCCTTAGAACATGCAGACGCTATTCGAGCATTACCACCTCATGGCATAGCTATTTTTCCATCAGATTCTGAATATAGTATTTTGTGGAGAGAAGTAGCTGGACAAAGAGCTTGCGTTGATTTTGAATTTTTAGAAGCTGTCACACAACAATCTCAAGCAGTAGTGCAGGGATTGTGGGATTCATCAAAGCATCTCAGGGTAAGAATTAAGCCTATCTTCAAATTCGGCACAGAACAAATATTGACAATTGAGCTAGCTACATTAGGTAAACATAATGCTAAAAATGCACTAGCAGCAGTTGCAGTAGGCATTGCTGCAGGTGTCGCATTAAAGGAAATCAAAATAGGGTTAGAAAACTTCAGACCTGTAAAAGGGCGTATGCGATCTCATCAAATACGAAAAACAGAACCTATACATATTATTGATGACACCTATAACGCAAATCCTGATTCAGTAATTGCTGCAATTGATGTACTCGCAGAACAACAAGGAGATCGCTGGTTAATTTTGGGTGATATGGGTGAAGTTGGCCCTCATGGAAAAGCGTTTCATGAGGAAGTAGGAGTTTACGCTCAAAAATTAGGCATTGAATACTTATTTGGTATGGGTGAGTTAGCTGCACATGCCGTTAAAAGTTTTAAACAATCTGAGAAAAGTATCCATGTGCCCCATATGGAGGGTTTGTTGGCGTTATTAAAAGAAAAGCTTTTGCAACCTCGTGGGAAAGAACTTCATATTTTGGTTAAAGGATCACGCTTTACAAAGATGGAGCGGGCGGTTGATTATTTGCTATTAGAGGGAAAAGAATGTTCTTAGTATTAGCTCAGTGGCTACAAATGGACTACGGATTTTTCCGAGTTTTTAATTACATTACTTTCAGAGCTGTTATGGCGACGCTGACTGCGTTAGTCATTGGTTTAGCTTTTGGGCCATTTGTCATTAAACGTCTAACAATGATGAAGGTAGGCCAAGCGGTAAGAGCAGATGGTCCTAAGACTCATCTGATTAAAAGTGGCACTCCAACAATGGGCGGGGTACTTATTTTGATTGCGATAGCAATTTCGACCCTACTCTGGGCGGATTTGAGCAACCGATTCATATGGGCAGTTTTATGGGTGACATTTGGCTTTGGGATTATTGGCTGGGTTGATGATTATCGTAAAGTCGTTTTTAAGAACCCAAAAGGAATGAGCTCGAGAGAAAAGTATTTTTGGCAATCTCTTATAGGTCTTGTAGCTGGCGTATATCTTGTTTTTGCGATTACAGACACAGGAAATACTGGTCTATCGGAGCATCTTCGCCACTGGATTAATTCAGGGTTTGTGTTGAGTATGCCCAATAAATTGAACTTAGTAGTGCCATTTTTTAAAGAGGTTAGCTATCCATTAGGAGCATTAGGTTTTATTGTTTTGACCTATTTAGTCATTGTAGGAAGTAGTAATGCAGTTAATTTAACAGATGGATTAGACGGCTTAGTTATCATGCCGGTCATACTTGTTGGCGCTGCACTAGGTGTCTTTGCATATGTCACAGGTAATGCAATTTACGCAAAGTATCTTATATTTCCATATATTCCAGGAACTGGGGAGCTATTAATTTTTTGCGGAGCGCTTGGTGGCGCAGGTTTGGCATTCTTATGGTTTAACGCTCATCCAGCGCAGGTATTTATGGGGGATGTAGGAGCGCTAGCTCTAGGTGGGGCGCTTGGGACTATTGCAGTGATTGTTCGTCAAGAAATTGTTTTGTTTGTGATGGGTGGAATTTTTGTGGTCGAAACAATCTCCGTCATGATGCAAGTAGCATGGTTTAAATATACTAAAAAACGTTTTGGTGAAGGCCGAAGAATTTTCAAGATGGCGCCGCTCCATCATCATTTTGAATTAAGCGGGTGGAAAGAGACTCAGGTTGTTGTGCGATTTTGGATTGTCACAATCATTTTGGTTTTAGTGGGTTTATCAAGTTTAAAACTAAGGTAAAAAAGTGAATCCAGTCATTATTACCACCGCTATGAACCATGTATTTGGTGAGTTAAGCTCACCAAATACATTGATATTAGGCTTTGGTGAGTCAGGCCTGGCTATGGCGAAGTGGGGTAATCAACATGGTGCTCAAATTAAAATTCATGACACAAGGCATGAATCAACTATTCCAGAAACTTTATTAGAGAAGGTTGGTGAGTTACGTATTAAGGGGATTACTCAAATATCTTCTGGAGAGATTGCAATTGAAGAGTTATTAAATGGAATAGATTTGATAGGTATGAGTCCGGGGTTATCTCCAAATACTCCGTATCTTAAAAATTTACTAGAGCATGCCAAGATCGCAAGTATTCCAGTTTGGGGAGAGCTTGAGTTTTTCACTCGAGCCTTAAACGCATTAAAAGCAGAGTTTGAATACGCGCCAAAATTAATCGCCATTACAGGGACGAATGGGAAGACGACAACTACTGCATTAACAGGAACAATTTGTAAGCACGCTCAAAAATCTGTTGCAATAGCAGGCAATATTAGTCCATCACTTCTTGATAAATTATCTGAGTTGATTTCAGATCAGCAAGAGTTACCAGAAATATGGGTTTTAGAGTTATCTAGCTTTCAATTATTTTATAGCCTAACTTTTAACCCTGATGCTGCAACGATCCTTAATGTCACACAGGATCACCTCGATTGGCATGGTGATATGGACCATTATTTTGAGGCTAAAACTAAAGTTTTTGGAGAGCAAACGATAGCGATCTTAAATCGGGATGATAAAAGGGTCATTGATTTACTCAAAAAAACAAATTTTGACAATCGTCGCGTCATTACTTTTGGAGTGGAGGCACCATTCGAAGCTGATAGCTTTGGAATTACTGGAGATATGAATGCAGGCGGGATTGATTGGTTGGCATGGATAGAGCCACCTCTAGAAGATGAAAGCATAGGAAAAAGAAAACGTCGAACGCAAAAAGTGAATGCATATGATGAAGAACCTTTAAGAATTAAAAGGTTAATTCCAGTCGAAGCTCTATTAATTAAGGGCCGTCATAATGCTGCAAATACGCTGGCAGCCCTCGCACTAGCTAATGCGATTGGACTTGGCATGGGGCAACTGCTACATGGGCTTCGTTCATACCATGGAGAACCTCATCGAGTCCAAACGATTGGTATTGTAGATGACGTTGAATACATTGACGATAGCAAAGGAACAAACGTCGGTGCAACCATTGCGGCCCTTCGGGGTATTGGGCACCAACATCAACAAGAATATAAGAAGATTATTTTGATTATTGGGGGTGATGGAAAGGGGCAAGATTTTTCACCGCTTCAATTACCTATAGAACAGTTTGCAAAAAAAGTAATTTTAATAGGTAAAGATGCAAGTTTGATAGAGCACGTAGTAAAGCAGACCCATGTCCCTTATGAGCTTGCCCAATCCTTAGAGGATGCTGTTCATAAAGCTGCAGATTCAGCTAAGACTGGAAACTGCGTCTTACTTTCACCTGCATGCGCAAGTTTTGATATGTTTAAAAATTATGCTCACAGAGCGGAGGTTTTTTTACAGGCAGTTAATGATTTAGAACTATCTAAATGCTCATCAGGAGTTTCAATATGAAGCCAATGATTATCCAAAGTATTGAAGGAATTTCACGTTTTTGGAATCGTTCACGCCTAGAAATAGGCGGCGGACTGAGGGAGGGAATCCATGGATTTAAAACAGAATTCCAGGATGCAACTAAAACTAAAAAATACACTAGGTCAACGATGACAGAGTGGGATCAACCACTTTTATGGGCCGCCGTCCTACTGGTTTTGCTCGGTATTGTGATGGTTTATTCAGCATCAATTACTCTTTCTGATGGAAATAAATACGCTGCATATAGTAGTAGTCATTTTTTAATACGGCATTTGTTGTCAATTACCATTGCATTTGTGGTGGGGTTATGTGTCTACCAAATACCAATTCAAGTATGGGATAGGATTGCACCTTTAGTATTCGTCGCTACAATTTTTTTACTGGTGATGGTTTTGGTTCCTGGAGTTGGAAAAGCTGTGAACGGTTCAAAACGCTGGCTCCCATTTGGATTTATGAATTTTCAACCTTCTGAACTCATGAAGTTCGCTGCTGTCATTTATGCCGCACATTACACAGTAAGACGCCAAGAGTATTTACATTCATTTCTGAAAGGGTTCTTACCTCTAGGAGCGATAGTTGCTCTTGTCGGAGTTCTTTTGCAATGGGAACCTGATATGGGTGCATTGATGGTGGTGGCGGCAATTGCAATGGGGATCCTATTCCTTGGCGGTATTAATGCCAAATTATTTGTTTACTTAATTGGAATCGGCGTGACAACCTTTAGTTTGATTATTGCTTTATCACCATTTAGACGTGATCGAATTATGGCTTTTTTAGATCCATGGCAGATAGATCAAGCTCAAGGAAAAGCTTATCAGTTAACGCATTCACTCATGGCATTTGGGCGTGGCGAATGGTTCGGAGTAGGTCTTGGTGGTAGCGTAGAAAAATTACATTATTTACCAGAAGCGCACACGGATTTTATTCTTGCCGTCATTGGTGAAGAGCTAGGGTTTATTGGCGTATTTTTAGTCATTATTTGCTTCTACTACATCATACGAAGAGCATTCATGATTGGTAGAACATCACTCCAGCTCGATCGAAGTTTTGCTGGTTTAGTGGCTAAGGGGATAGGTATTTGGATTGGGTGGCAAACATTTATCAATATGGGCGTTAATTTAGGATTACTTCCAACAAAAGGTTTGACGCTTCCTCTAGTCAGTTTTGGCGGATCTGGAATTCTCATGAATGCCGTTGCAATTGCCGTCCTTTTAAAAATCGATGCAGAAAATCGATTATTAATGCGAGGGGGAAAAGTGTAATGTCCGGCTCTAAAAACATATTAGTGATGGCTGGCGGAACTGGGGGACATATATTCCCTGGGATAGCTGTCGCTGAATATTTAAAATTAGAGGGTTGGCATATTCACTGGTTAGGCAATGCAAGTGGTATGGAGTACCGGATAACAAAAAATAAAGGCTATGAATTCGAAGAAATAAATTTTGGTGGCTTAAGAGGTAAGGGTCTTAAAACTAAATTGATGTTACCCATTAATCTTTTAAAAGCGATATATCAAAGTGTTTTAGTGTTGAGGCGTGTTAAGCCTAAAGTATTGCTTGGT
>CAIJNI010000006.1 GCA_903821995.1 uncultured beta proteobacterium | reverse complement strand
ATTCGTAAACTCAAACTTAAAAGCTTTTCTTTTACTTTGCCCGTGGTAATAAAGTCGATTTCTTCTTCGGGGAAATCTAAACAAGCTTCAATATACATGCGTAAATCAATGAGTTCTTTAAGTAAGTCATTGATTTTGTTAGAGAAATATCCACTTAAGGAAAGCATAGCGCTTTTTGCAGCCTCTGAAGTGGAAGCATTAATCAAATCGGCTACAGCTTCGGCTTGGGCTAAATCAATCTTGTCATTAAGATACGCGCGCTCGGTAAATTCTCCGGGCTTAGCAAGTCTCGCACCACAATCCACACAGCGCGCTAATAAAATTTGCATCACAGCAATGCCGCCATGGCCTTGAAGCTCTAAAACATCTTCACCAGTATAAGAATGTGGGGATTTAAAAAAAAGTGCGATGCCGCGGTCAATAGCTTGGCCGTGTCCATCTAAAAAAGGAAGGTAAGACGCTAAACGATTTTCAGGGCACACACCCAAAAGCGCTTTCGCCACATGGCTTGCTTTCGGTCCTGAAATTCTTACAACACCAATGCCGCCAGCACCGACAGGTGTGGCAATAGCGGCAATAGTGTCTAAATTATTTGCGAGCTGCATTGCCTTTCTTAGCTAATGCGGCTGCGTGAATGGATCGATTAATCATCCATTGTTGCAGAATAGATAAGACATTATTAATGACCCAATAAAGCACTAGCCCTGCTGGGAAGAAAAAGAAAAACACACTGAATATAACAGGCATCGCCATCATAAGTTTTGCTTGCATAGGATCAGTAGGCGCAGGGTTTAGTTTTGTTTGCACAATCATACTAATGCCCATGATGATTGGTAATACATAGTAAGGATCTTTTACAGAAAGATCAGTGATCCATAACATGAAAGGTGCATGTCTTAATTCAACAGCGCCCATCAATACCCAATAGAGAGAAATGAAAACAGGGATTTGAATTAATATCGGCAAACAACCGCCCATCGGATTAATTTTTTCTGTGCGGTACAGTTCCAACATAGCCTGTTGAAATTTAACTTTATCATCACCAAATTTTTCTTTGATACTTTGTAAGCGTGGTGAAAGTTCTCGAAGCTGTGCCATTGATTTATAACTGGCTGCCGAGAGCGGATAAAAAAGAATTTTAATTAATACTGTAAGCAGAATAATTGCGCCGCCCCAGTTGTTAAACAGTTTATGAATCCATGAGAGAACCATAAATAACGGTGAAGCTATAAATGTTAACCAACCATAATCAACAGTGTAAGTTAATCCAGGTGCTGCTTTTTCAAGTTGTTCTTTAATTTGAGGTCCAGCATAAAGTTTAGTTGAAAATTCTTTTTTCTCGCCCGATTGAATGACAGGTAATTGTGTCAGCACACCTGAAGAATAAATATTGTCGGCAACTTGCTTTGTATAAAACTCACGCTTTTGATTAGCAGGTAAAATCCAAGCGCTTGCAAAATAATGTTGCACAACACCCATCCAACCATCCAAAGCAATAAGTGAAAGATCATGTTTTTTCATGTCACTGAATTTAACTTTTTTATACTTGTCAGCATCCGTATAGTACGCAGCGCCTGTAAATGTAGGCGTCACCTTACTCGATTGTGCTGAGCCGTCATCATGCACAAGTTGAAAATACGCAGAAGGTGTAATTGCAGTTTTTCCATGGTTAGTAATTTCATAACGAACTTGAATTTGATAATTATCACGTTCAAAAGAAATAATTTTTGTAACTTCAATATCCTGGTTTTTATAATTTAATTTGATGTCTAAATTATTTTGTCCATTTTCTAAAACATAATTTGTTTTTTCAGATGTAAAAACACTTTTATGTGTGGGCAGCTGATTACCAATAAGTCCAGATTGTGCAATGTATAGCAAAGGCTTTTGCGCATCGTCTAAAAGTACAAATTTGTCTTGTGCGTTATCTGCTAAGTGATTATTAAGGAGTAAGCGACGAATGTCTCCGCCTACCGTATCAATTTCTATCTGGTATAAATCTGTTGAGACTTTAATGCGGGAACCGGTATCTAATTTAAAATTAGAGTCTGGTGTAATAGTGTTAGCGTCT
>CAIJNI010000005.1 GCA_903821995.1 uncultured beta proteobacterium | reverse complement strand
TCAACATTGCGGTCGTTGTCGTCTTGCCATGCGTTCCTGCCACGGCCAGTACATGATGATTCACTAACACTTGTTCACCCAACCACTGTGGCCCTGATATATATGGCAAACCCGCCTCAAGAATAGCTTCCATCAAAGGATTTCCTCTGGATACAACATTTCCAATGACAAACAGGTCCGGCTTAAGAGACAATTGATCTATTGAAAAGCCTTCGATAAGACGAATACCCTGTGCTTCTAGTTGGGTACTCATCGGTGGATAGACGTTAGTATCACAACCAGTCACTTGATGACCAGCCTCACGAGCGATGGCGGCAATCCCTCCCATGAAGGTGCCGCAAATTCCTAAAATATGTAGATGCATTGTAAGATTTTAGCTAAGGAACCAGAATGTCCAAACAATTAGAGATAAAAAAAGTACTAAAAACCCAATTTCCACTCCTAGCGATGCTGAGTTTAGTGGGCATTGTTAGTTTAATGATTGGATGGGGGGTGTCCTCATGGCTTAGCCGCGATACTTCACCAGAGTCGTCATCACCCTCAACTCACTCGGAAATCTTAACGGAATTTCTTCATGCTAACTGGAATGATCCCCAAGGTCAGGCGATTGATACCCATGCATGGGGTGGGAAAACTTTAGTCATTAACTTTTGGGCCTCATGGTGCCCACCATGCGTAGAGGAAATGCCACTACTTGCACAACTCAGTAAGTCATCTGACGTTAAAAATGTACTATTTATCGGTATCGGTATCGATTCACCATCTAACATACGTCAATTTACTGAAAATCGGCCTGTACCCTATCCTATTGTAGTTGGTGGACTTGAGGGTAGTAATTGGGCTAAACGCTGGGGAAATACTCAAGGGGCACTCCCTTTTACGGTCATCATTAGCCCTAATGGCAAGGTGGTATATAGTAAATTAGGAAAAGTGGCCGAGTCTGATGTTCAAAATGCCTTGGCTAAAGGCTCTCTGTAAAAATTAGGGGTGGATATTTCAATATATATTCATTAAGACTTTTTTCTCTAAAAATCCTAAGCTATACTAGGTACCTAAATGCGAATATTTCAAGGAGTTAGCGCAAGTTAAGCGCTAAATGATAAAAAATGAGCTCAATACTAGTACTACAAGGACCAAACCTCAATTTGCTCGGAACGAGAGAACCGACTATTTATGGTCATGAGACTCTGGATGATGTTCATTCAAATTTGCATCAAATTGCCAAAACCCATGGCGCAAAGCTTGATACTTTCCAAAGTAACCATGAGGGCGCCCTCATTGACAGAATCCAATTAGCTAAAAAAGAGTCCGTTGACTTTATCCTTTTCAATCCAGGTGGATATACCCACACAAGTGTTGCCATCAGAGATAGTCTTTCCGGGGTAGCCATCCCATTTATAGAGGTTCATTTATCAAATATTCATCAGCGTGAGCCATTTAGACACCACTCTTATTTTTCAGCTATCGCCGTTGGTGTGATTTGCGGCCTGGGTACTTTAGGGTATTCTTTGGCGCTCGAGGCTGCAATTAAAGCAATTCATAAGCCAACTAGCTAACTTTTCATTTGCAACAGGTATTTAACAATCTTCTTTTAGGAGTTATCGATGGATTTACGAAAGCTTAAAACACTTATTGACTTAGTTGCTGAGTCTGGAATTTCTGAATTAGAGATTTCAGAAGGCGAAGAAAAAGTAAAGATTGTTAATCAACGTCATGCGATTCCAACGTCCCAACAAGTCTTAATCCATGCAAATCCCCATGGAAATGTTCCAGCCAGTAGTCCTACCCCTCTACCTGTAGTACCCGAAAGTGTCCCCACACCCTCCGTTATTCCAGCCGGACATATTATGAAATCCCCAATGGTAGGGACCTTATATCAGGCGGCCAATCCAGAATCTCCACCGTTTGTTCGTGTTGGAGATTCTGTCAAAGTTGGACAAACACTTTGTATTATTGAAGCCATGAAATTACTTAATGAAATAGAGAGTGATTTCGATGGTGTTGTTAAAGAAATTTTGGTTGAAAATGGGCAAGGTGTTGAATTTGATCAACCCTTATTTGTCATTGCTTAAGTTCTAAGGATTCCCATGTTTGACAAAATTCTCATCGCTAATCGCGGTGAAATCGCATTACGTATCCAACGTGCCTGCCGTGAACTAGGCGTTAAAAACGTTGTTGTTTATTCCACAGCAGATAAAGAAGCCAAATATGTCAAATTAGCTGATGAAGCAGTTTGCATCGGACCGCCAGCTTCCTCGCTGAGCTACCTGAATATGCCCGCCATTATTTCGGCTGCCGAAGTGACAGAAGCTCAAGCCATTCATCCGGGCTACGGCTTTCTTTCTGAGAATGCCGATTTTGCAGATCGCGTAGAAAAATCTGGCTTTGTTTTTATTGGCCCGACCGCGGAAACTATCCGGTTGATGGGTGATAAGGTTTCTGCAAAACAATCGATGATTGCAGCCGGTGTACCGTGTGTGCCTGGATCGGAAGGCGCGCTACCTGAAAATCCTCGTGAAATTATGGCTATTGCTAAAAAAGTTGGCTACCCCGTCATTATTAAAGCAGCAGGCGGTGGTGGTGGTCGTGGAATGCGTGTGGTCCACAGTGAAGCCCAACTGATCAATTCTGTGAATATGACGCGTGAAGAAGCAGGTCGCGCTTTTGGAAACCCCGAAGTCTACCTCGAGAAATTTCTAACGAACCCGCGCCATATTGAGATTCAGATTTTGGCCGATACCTTTAAAAATGCTATTTGGCTTGGCGAGCGAGATTGTTCAATGCAACGTCGACACCAAAAAGTGATTGAGGAAGCTCCTGCACCCGGTATTGATCGACGCCTCATCGCTAAAATTGGTGAGCGCTGCGCGCTGGCTTGTCGAAAAATGGGTTACCGAGGTGCCGGCACTTTCGAATTTTTATTTGAAAATAATGAGTTTTACTTTATTGAGATGAATACTCGCGTTCAAGTCGAGCATCCAGTGACAGAATTAATCACAGGGGTCGATATCGTCCAGGAACAAATAAAAATTGCGGCCGGAGAAAAACTGTTACTTCGTCAAAGAGATATCGAATTTAGGGGGCATGCAATTGAATGCCGGATCAATGCAGAAGATCCATTTAACTTTACTCCAAGCCCTGGGAAAATTTTATCCTGGCATGCGCCTGGTGGTCCAGGCGTTCGCGTAGACTCTCATGCTTACAGTGGTTATACCGTGCCCTCAACTTATGACTCAATGATTGGCAAGTTAATTACTTATGGAGCCACTCGGGATCAGGCTATTCGTCGAATGCGCATTGCGTTATCGGAAATGGTCGTCGAGGGTATTAAAACTAATATTCCTCTTCACCGTGAATTAATGGTTGATCCAAAATTTAATGTTGGCGGAACAAGTATTCATTATCTTGAGCATCGTCTTGCCGAACAAGCTGACGCAAGAAATCTTTCTAATAAAGCTAAGTAAGTTTATGTCTTATCGTGAGCTATCCTTTTTTGTCGACGCACCTACTGCGGAGACTCTTGGAGATGCCCTAATGGATCTTGGAGCCCTGTCAATATCTGTGACTGATTCGCAAGCAGATACTCCTGAAGAATCTCCTCTTTTTGGCGAGCCCGGCTCGTTACCCGAAATAGAAGCATGGGATGCATCTCAAGTAGAAGCCTTATTTGATGCCGAACTGTGGACTCGCTTTCCACAACATACTGAGGCAATCCTCGCCGAACTTGCTAACCTCGGTTTTGTGATTGATAGCTACGAAGAAAAAGATGTTGCTGATCAAGACTGGGTGCAATTGACGCAATCACAATTTGAACCCATCCAAATTAGCTCAAAGTTTTGGATTGTTCCTTCTTGGCACGCAATACCTGAAGCAGCTCTTCTAAATGAGGCTATTTGCCTGTGTGTTGACCCCGGTCTAGCTTTTGGTACCGGAAGCCACCCAACAACAAAACTCTGCTTACAGTGGCTAGAATCGATTTCTAATGAGCCATTCTTTAAGACAGCTTCAATTTTAGATTACGGTTGTGGTTCAGGAATTTTGGCGATCGCATCAAAAAAATTAGGATCAGCAGAAGTTCTTGGTATCGATATTGATCCTAACTCCATTCAAGCGAGTCGCGAAAACGCTCAATCCAATCACACGCAAGCTAGCTTTGCCCTGCCAGATGAAATGCCGGCTAACCAATACTTCGACATTGTTGTTGCAAACATTCTCGCCAATCCTCTCAAAGTTCTTGCGCCAGCCTTATGCCACTATCTCGCTCGCTCTGGCCACTTATGTTTATCAGGCGTTCTTGCACGACAAGCCAATGACGTTATTGAAATATACAAACCGTGGTTACCCCTACACGTTCATGCAGAACAAGATGGGTGGGTATGTCTTACAGGCCAGAAACCTTAGGAGTAAGTGTTGAATATTCGACGCTTAAAAATCGCTGTACTTGTTTGTTTAATTTTTTGTTTTCTTTTTTTAAGCTACCTACTTTTTAATGAGTGGCGAAAAGTGCCGCGTAAGGATCCTACCGCTTGGCGCATCGAGTATGCCGATCTTAGCCTAGATAAGTCAGCATCAAGCACCTTAAAAATTCAACTACGTGTCGAAACCACCTTAACCCTTAAACGAATTGCACTTCCTAACCTTGAGCTCATATTAACCAATGATCGCGGCAACGCAATCGCTTACACCGAACTAACACCGAAAGAATGGCTGCCCCCTGAAATTAAAAACCGTAACCGCTATTTATTTCGTGGCGTTCCAAATGAAGTTGAAATTACTGCAGAGATTCCGTTGCGAATTCCAGAAAATGCAACAGGGTATCAAGTCCAAATTATTTATCATTAATCTATATAAAGGAAATTATGTCTAGTCTTATTTGTGGTTCGATTGCCTACGATACGATCATGTCGTTTGAAGGTCGTTTTAGAGAACAAATTCTTCCTGATCAACTACATATTCTTAATGTTGCATTTTTGGTTCCTCAAATGCGCCGAGAATTCGGCGGCTGCGCTGGCAATATTGCATACAATCTAAAACTCCTCGGCGGAGACCCGATTATTATGGCTACCGTTGGTGGTGATTCTGGTAATTATTTTGATCAATTAAATCGCTACGGAATTTCTGCTGAATTCATAAAAGAATTACCCGAGGCTTTCACAGCTCAAGCTATGATCACGACTGATCGTGATAACAATCAAATCACGGCTTTTCACCCTGGTGCAATGTCTGATTCTCATCTCAACCTCGTCAGCGATGTTGTTCGTGCTAAATCTTCCTCTTTAAAAATTGCTATTGTTGCGCCCGATGGACGTCAAGGAATGACAGATCATGCAAAGCAACTTGCTGATGCACATATTCCTTTTATTTTTGATCCAGGGCAGGGCTTACCGATGTTTGATGGTCCTGAACTCAAAGAATTCCTCGAATTAGCAAGTTATGTGGCCGTTAATGATTACGAAGCTGAAATGCTTTCTCAAAGGACTGGGTTATCCTTAACTCAAATAGCGCAACGAGTTAAAGCCCTCATCGTGACTAAAGGCGCACAAGGTGCTGAAATTTATTCCTCCCAAAGCCATTTCTTAATTCCCGCTGTGACAGTCACTTCTCCTGTAGACCCGACGGGTTGCGGTGATGCTCTTCGTGCTGGACTACTCTTTGGCATTGAAAATGGTCTTGATTGGGAAACTACTGGACGACTAGGATCTTTGATGGGAGCTATAAAGATCAGTAGTCAAGGTCCTCAAAACCATCAACCAAGCCTGTCTGAAATTCATCTTCAATTTAAAGATGCTTTTGGCTACGATTTCTAGAGCAGCCTAACAGTTGACATCCTCCCCCACAACTCAATCTGGGGACATTACGCAACTTTAAATAAAAAATCCACCTAGATTTGCACCTAGGTGGACTAACTTCTTCGTTAAATCTAGCAGTTACCTTTCGGAAACCGTCTAATAACTTATGGACGGCTACCGGTAGGAAAAGGCCAAGCAGCAGTTGGGTTTAAAGCAGTTTGTGTAGGTGTTTTAGCAACTACAGGCTTTTTCGCAGCTGGTTTGGCTGCAGCCTTTTTGACTGCTTTAACTACTGGCTTTTTTGCTGCTGGCTTAGCCGCTGCCTTTTTAACTATTTTTTTTTTTGCTGCTGCTTTTTTAGCGGCTGGTTTCTTAGCTGCTTTTTTAGCTGCTGGCTTTTTAGCTGCTGCTTTTTTGGCGGCTGGCTTCTTAGCTGCTGCTTTCTTTGCTGCTGGCTTCTTTGCTGCTGCTTTTTTAGCTGCTGGCTTCTTAGCTGCTACTTTTTTAGCTGCTGGCTTCTTAGCTGCTGCTTTCTTTGCTGCTGGCTTCTTTGCTGCTGCTTTCTTTTTGGCGATTGCCATAAAATGCTCCTTCACGTGAGAAGTTAATTCAAACTTCAGTTTATGAAGACCCAAGCGTTCAGAACCGACTCTCCTTTAGGAAAACCGGCACAAACGAATGAGCCATTCACCAGATCGCAACTACTTTTTTGATACGATCCAATGAATTTCGAAAAAAATGCCGTTCCTAAACCAGGTAACGGCATTTTTAATTTCTTAATACGTTTATACATTGCTGATACAAAACCAAACTGGAGATTTGGTCCTTGACTCATTTTTAGTGGGAACATATCCCCATCTCTCAATTGAGTATTTTTAAATTCTAAGGTTTGTTGCTTCAGACTAATGTCCAATGCATTTCTCTCCAGTTTTAACTCGTCGTGCTTTTTTTAATCCCAACTTAGCGCACCACCAGTTTGATATTCAATTACTCTTGTTTCAAAAAAATTTCTTTCTTTTTTCAAGTCTATCATTTCTGACATCCATGGAAAAGGATTCTCTTCATTTGGATACATTGCGTCAAGTCCTATTTGCATACATCGACGATTACAGATGTATCTGAGGTAACTTTTGAACATCGGTGCATTGAGTCCAAGCACTCCGCGAGGCATCGTATCCTCTGCATATTGATACTCTAATTCAACTGCTTTTTCGAACAATACTTTCAACTCATCTTTGAACTCAGAGGTCCATAAATGGGGGTTCTCAAGCTTTATCTGGTTGATCATATCAATGCCAAAATTGCAGTGTAAAGATTCATCTCTTAAGATGTATTGATACTGCTCAGCAGCACCTGTCATTTTGTTTTGACGACCCATTGCAAGGATTTGCGTAAAACCAACATAAAAGAATAATCCTTCCATAATGCAAGCAAAAACAATCAGTGATCTTAAAAGTTTTTGATCGCTTTCTGGTGTTCCAGTTTTAAAAGATGGGTCAGTTAACACATCAATAAACGGAATTAAGAATTCATCTTTCGCACGAATTGATGCTACCTCGTGATATGCATTAAAGATTTCTGCTTGATCTAAACCGAGTGATTCAACGATATATTGGTATGCGTGAGTGTGAATTGCCTCTTCAAAAGCTTGTCTTAAAAGGTATTGGCGGCACTCAGGTGCCGTAATCTGGCGATAAGTTCCTAAAACAATATTATTTGCCGCCAAAGAATCTGCCGTGACAAAAAAACCAAGGTTTCTTTTGATGATGCGACGCTCATCTTCAGTTAATCCATTAGGATCTTTCCAAGTCGCAATGTCGCGCGTCATATTAATCTCTTGCGGCATCCAGTGATTTGCACAGCCCGCTAAATATTTCTCCCAGGCCCATTTGTATTTAAACGGAACGAGTTGATTGACGTCTGTAGAGCCATTAATAATGCGCTTATCTGCAACATTGACTCGCCGATCAACGTCACCTTGTGGCTTTTCCTGAGCAACAACTGGTGCTACGGGTGCTACTGCGATATCCGGCAATGGACTGCTCAATACAGCCTGAGCTATCTTTTGAGCCAAAGGAACTTTAACTAATTCTGGCGCAGGTTCAGACAACCTGACTGGAGGTGCATTCTTTAGTATCTCCTGCGTATCATCTTCCCAATTCAACATAATTTATTCTCCACACACTCTTCCAAATCTTTTAATTTAATATTTACTGACATGCTTCACACTCTTCAAAACCATCATCCCCCGGACGCATAGTGCAAACTGGGCCATCAGCTTCAACTACTTCTGCTGCCAGAGCTTTTGCTGGTGTGGCTTCTTGCGTATTAGATACAGAATTTAATGTCCCCTTACTCACTGTAGACTTCTCGATTTGCGTTGCCGAGGTTGTTCTCAAGTAATAAGTAGTTTTTAAACCGCTGACCCAAGCCTGTTTATAAGTTTCATCTAAGGTTTTACCCGATGCTCCTGCCATATAAATATTAAGTGACTGTGCTTGATCGATCCATTTTTGACGACGTGAGGCGGCTTCTACGATCCATTTAGGTTCAACTTCAAATGCAGTTGCATATAGATCTCTTAAGTCTTGCGGTATACGATCAATCTTTGATAATGAGCCATCAAAATACTTCAAGTCTGCAATCATGACCTCATCCCACAGACCACGTGCTTTTAAATCTCTGACTAAATAGTCATTCACTACCGTGAATTCACCCGATAAATTTGATTTAACGTATAAGTTCTGGAATGTCGGCTCTATACATGCTGAAACACCAATAATGTTAGAAATTGTCGCTGTAGGAGCAATTGCAACGCAATTAGAGTTACGCATACCAAACTGCTTAATACGACTTCTGACAGGAGTCCAGTCCATCTTGCTTGAGCGATCAACCTCTAAATACCCGCCACGCTCTTGCGCTAAAAGCTGCAATGAATCTTGTGGAAGAATCCCACGATCCCAAAGTGATCCCTGGTAACTTGTGTATGTTCCACGCTCTTCAGCTAATTCGGATGAAGCAAGATAAGCGTAATAACAAACCGCTTCCATTGATGAGTCAGCAAAAGCTACCGCTTCATCACTAGCATACGGGATACGCTGCATATGTAAGCAATCCTGAAATCCCATAATTCCTAATCCAACAGGACGATGCTTCATATTGGAGTTTTTTGCTTTTGCAACAGCATAGTAGTTAATATCAATGACGTTATCAAGCATACGCATTGCTGTACGAATCGTCTTTTGTAACTTCTCATGATCTAAAACCAGTTTTCCTTGCGGATCTGTTTTCATGTGCGCGGTTAAATTAACTGATCCCAAATTACAAACTGCAATTTCTTCATCATTTGTATTCAAAGTGATTTCTGTACACAAATTAGAGGAGTGAACTACTCCAATATGCTGTTGTGGACTACGAATATTACAAGGATCCTTAAATGTAATCCAAGGATGGCCCGTTTCAAAAAGCATCCCAATCATCTTGCGCCACAACTGAGCAGCAGGTATCTTTTTAGATGGCTTTAATAATCCGACTTCTGCTTGTTTTTCATAAGCGACATAGGCTTCTTCAAATGCTTTGCCGTATTTATCATGCAAATCTGGTGTGCTAGAAGGTGAAAATAGAGTCCAATCCCCATTTTCCATGACACGCTTCATAAATAAGTCAGGAATCCAATTCGAGGTATTCATATCGTGAGTTCTACGACGATCATCACCCGTATTTTTACGAAGTTCTAAAAACTCTTCAATATCTAAATGCCAAGTTTCCAAATAGGCGCAAACTGCACCTTTACGTTTTCCACCTTGATTAACTGCTACAGCAGTATCATTCACCACTTTTAAGAAAGGGACGACACCTTGAGATTTACCATTTGTGCCCTTAATATGACTACCCAAAGCACGAACATTCGTCCAGTCATTACCAAGACCGCCAGCAAATTTAGACAATAAGGCATTTTCTTTCAACGCTTCATAGATGCCGTCGAGGTCATCTGCAACTGTCGTTAAATAGCAGCTTGAGAGTTGTGAGCGCAATGTTGCTGCATTAAAAAGTGTCGGAGTACTTGACATAAAGTCAAAGGTCGAGAGGATTTCATAAAACTCAATCGCTCGCTCAGTTGGATTTTTCTCATTCAGAGCAAGGCCCATCGATACTCTCATAAAGAATGCTTGCGGCATTTCGATACGCTGCTCATCCACGTGCAAGAAGTACCTGTCAAACAAAGTTTGTAACCCTAGGTAGTTAAATTGCAAATCACGGCTTGCATTTAATGCTTGGCCTAGCTTTGTTATATCAAAGATCTCTAGCAATCTTTTATCAAGGAGCTCTTCTTTGACTCCGCGACGTAAAAACTTATTGAAATACTCTGGATAAACGGCTTGCATTCCACCTTGAGCAATTTCAACGCCCAGAATATCGCGACGAATGACGTGCATCAGAATTCTTGCCGTCACTAAACTATAGGCAGGATCCTTTTCAATCAGCGTTCTAGATGCCAATATTGCAGAATCATAGACTTGCTCAATAGGAACACCATCATATAAATTTTTAATTGTCTCTTTAATAATCGGGTCAGCTTGAACCGTGTTACCCAATCCTTCACAGGCGGCCTCAATAATGCCCTGCAATAGAACAAGATCAATTGGTTTTCTGACACCTTTGTCAGTTACTTGAAGTCCTGGTTGAACTAAAGCTTGCGCTGCAAGAACTTGAGCTGGAGACGGTTGATGCGCCTGGCGCTCTTGATTTCTCTTATCACGATACAAAACATAAGCACGGGCTACATGGTGCTCCCCACTTCGCATTAAGGCGAGCTCGACCTGATCTTGTACATCTTCAATATGAAAAGTGCCGCCATTCGGTCTACTTCTTAAAAGACCATGAACAACAACTTGAGTCAACCCCTCTACCTGCTCACGAACTCGTGCAGAGGCTGCACCCTGTCCGCCGTTTACGGCTAAAAAAGCTTTTGTGACTGCAACTGCAATCTTTGATGGCTCAAAAGAAACGACAGCGCCATTCCTACGAATTACTTTGTAATCCGATAATTGAGTGGCGACAGATCCTCCAATACCACCTGAAATGAAACTTTCCGAAGGGGTTTGAGTTATTTGCGAACCAAACGCTCCACCCGGAAGATTGGCGCTAGGCACAAAGCCCTGCGGATCTAAATATGTCATAAAAAACTCCTTGTATTCTTTTCTTCGTTCAATCACTGCATCTCGTACTTCGAAGCGGAAAATCTTCCCACTTCTTAATCATTTTTATGGTTAAATCTGCTCATAAAGCCTTTATTTCAAGGTTTTTCTCACTGAACGGCTTTATCCTAGCAATCCATTAAGTACACCACCCCTTGTGTTTTAATTTATCTCAAGCACTAAGTATAGGGATATTTATAAAATATTGTTGGATATTTTTCACTATTTTCATCAGGTTTTCCCTAATGTGGGGTGTTCGAAACTTCCTGTAGTTTTTTGAAGTAAAAGGTGCACTTAAAATTGTCAGCGCTCACTTATTCTGGCAAGCCTATCTACCTTGATTCGAGCCCAAATGGCAATTCCTTTAAGTCAATTTGTGCTAACTGACTTAGAAGCTTCCAGTCAAAACTTTGACCTGGATCTGTTTTTCGATCGGGCGAAATATCACTGTGTCCAACATAAAATCGAATGTTATAGAGTTGTTTTATTTCAACAAATAGCTTAACTAAGGCATGGTACTGTTTTTCTGTAAAGGGATCTTCTCCCGTTCCCTCTAATTCAATTCCTAGAGAAAAGTCATTGCATCGCTCACGACCTAGCATCTCAGATTTTCCTGCGTGCCAAGCTCTTTTTTGGCAAGACACAAATTGTGTGACTTGTCCTGTTCGCTTGATCAGGAAATGAGCAGAGACCTGCAAATCCTTGATCGCATCAAACTCGGGATGCCCGAGTGGGTCAAGTTGATTGCAGAAGAACTCCTCGATGGATCGGTCACCATATACCCCTTTTGGCAAACTAATGTGATGAATCACCACCGTATCAACTTCTGGCACACCTTCACGATTGTCAAAATTTGGGGATGGTTTCCACCTCACACTACCTAACCATCCGGATTTATCAATTTCGCTCATGTGTTCATCTGAACAGTAAAACCGATTCTCAATCCTTAGTGCACTATCTTGAGGTAAGCCTAAACTACAAAATTGACAGCGCACCATCTTGGACGAAAACCCTTTTTCAGCGCTTCTTTTTTTTGCCCGGGGTACAACCACGGAAGGGTTACGAAATTTTTTTATATAAATCCAATAGAGAAACCCACCGAAGATAATTAATTCAAGTAATTTAGCCATATCTATAAAATATTCAAACTCGTCGCTTATTAAACTCTATGAAGCAAAACTTCAAGTACAAAACGACTTCCAATATAGGCAAGCAATAGGACAATAAAGGATCCAAAAACCCACCGAATTGCCTTTATACCCCGTAGGCCGCTTTTCCATCTTGAAAAAAGTAAGCCCCCAAACATCACCCATGAAATTAAGGCAAAGAATGTTTTATGGTCAAAAATTAATGGCTTACCAAATAACATCTGACTAAAAAATATTCCAGAAAAGACAGTAATCGTAAGCAAGATAAAGCCAATACTGGTGGTGTTAAATAAAACTCTTTCCATCGTTAAAAGCGACGGGAGCTTATCCAACCATACACTTCCAACCCCTAAAAATATTTTTTGGATGAGGGAAGGTTTTTCTTGTAGCGAATGCTGTTTTAAGGCACGATTTTGCCAACTCATCAAAATCGCATGCAGAGCAGCCAAAAACATCACACCATAAGCAATATTGGCCGTCAAAAAGTGTAATTTAAACCCTGGCGAATGGGTTGTATTAGTCGAAATAATAGAACCGCCAAATATAGCTGGCAAAAAGCTAAGTACCATCGCTAAAAAAATGACTAGCCCCATCATTCCTCCCAGAGGAAAAAACCAGGCCTCTATCCAATACAGCGCTACACCTACCCAAGCCATGAGCGATAGCGCTTGAGCAAAGCCAAACACCAAACCCTGTTCAGTGAATATATCGACATAGGAAGCATAGCCGTGAAGAACGAGTAAAATAAACAAGATCAGGCGCAAAGCAAAATACTGTGAAAGATGCGGTTTCTGTAGGTCTTGAGTGCCAGTTATTTCTAACGAATTATCTTTCTTCTGCTGACTTCTTAGCAGAATACTCACTAATATAATTGCGTAGGCGATACTTGGTAATATGATTAACATTCTTTAAGTTTAATACCGTTATGCTGGAAAATCTAACAGACCGTTTAGGTCGTGTGGTTAAAACGATTCGAGGCCAAGCCAGGATTACCGAATCTAACACGACAGAAATGTTGCGCGAAATACGTCTTGCCCTTTTAGAGGCTGACGTAGCACTGCCTGTGATTAAAGATTTATTGGCCAATATTAAGCAAAAAGCATTAGGCGAAGAGGTCGTATCCAGCCTCACACCAGGCCAAGCCCTCGTTGGAATCGTTAAAGAAGAATTAACCCGAATTATGAATGGTGGAGATTCTTCCCATTCTGGCGAGTCCGGTAAATTAAATTTAGCCACTCAACCTCCAGCGGTTATCTTAATGGCTGGATTACAAGGCGCCGGAAAGACAACTTCAGTTGGTAAGCTTGCGAAATGGCTGATTCGCACACAAAAGAAGAAAGTATTAACTGTTTCTTGTGATGTCTACCGACCTGCTGCTATTGAGCAACTTAAAACTGTTACTTCTCAGGCTGGTGCTGATTGGTTTGAAAGTAACATTAATCAACAGCCTGAAGATATAGCCAGCTCTGCTATCGATTGGGCTAAACGTCATTATTATGATGTTCTTTTAGTTGATACCGCTGGACGCTTGGGTATTGACGAAGAAATGATGCGCGAAATTACAGCCCTGCATGCTGCCGTTAAACCAATCGAAACTCTATTTGTCGTTGATGCTATGCTTGGTCAGGATGCTGTAAATACAGCAAAAGCTTTCAACGATGCCCTACCTTTAACCGGCGTAATTCTTACGAAGCTTGATGGAGACTCACGAGGCGGTGCAGCTCTTTCAGTTCGACACATTACAGGTATACCTTTAAAGTTTGTAGGTGTTTCTGAAAAGTTAGATGGCCTAGATCCTTTTGACGCAGAACGGATGGCAGGCCGCATTTTGGGCATGGGAGATATTCTTGCTTTAGTCGAAGAAGCACAGAAAAATATCGACCTCAAGGACGCAGAAAAACTCGTTGCAAAAATTAAAAAAGGGGGCTTTGATCTTGCAGACTTTAGAGGTCAAATTACTCAAATGAGAAATATGGGTGGACTATCAGGCATGATGGACAAACTTCCCGCGCAAATGGCACAAGCAGCCGCTAAAACCGATATGAATGCCGCTGAAAAAAATATTAAACGGATGCAAGGAATTATAGATTCCATGACCCCACTTGAGCGTGCCAAACCAGAATTACTCAAAGCCAGCCGTAAACGACGTATCGCCGCAGGTGCTGGTGTCCAAGTTCAAGAGGTTAATCGGCTCTTGGCGCAATTTGAACAAATGCAGTCCATGATGAAACAATTTAGTGGGGGCAAAATGGCACGCATGATGGGATCTATGGCAGCCAAAGGCTTAAGCAAAGGCCTAGGTAAAGGGATCTTTAAATAGGCCTTCCAAGAAATACTGTATTAACTATCCCTTAAAGCTGCCAGTACCTGTTCTGTCAGCTCACCCAATGAAACAAAGCTCGCCTGTGAATCTGTACGGGCCTGAAACTCGACTTGCCCCTCTTTGAGACCACGCTCGCCAATAACTATACGGTAAGGCACACCAATGAGTTCCCAATCAGCAAACATCGCGCCTGGACGCTCGCCTCGGTCGTCAATCACAACATCGACACCAAGCGCCAGAAGTGTTGCATGTATCTCATCTGCGACTTGTTTTACTTGCTCAGAACGGTCATAACCTACAGGGCAAATAACAATATCAAATGGTGCAATTGCACGTGGCCAAATGATTCCTTTTTCATCGTGACACTGCTCAATTGCAGCGCCAAGTAAACGAGTAACGCCAATGCCATAACAACCCATCACTAACGCAGCAGCTTTACCATGCTCATCTAGAAAAGTGGCTTTCATTGCCTCTGAATACTTTGTCCCCAACATAAATACATGCCCAACTTCAATACCGCGGCAAATATCTAAAATACCCTTTCCATCAGGTGATGGATCTCCTTTACATACATTACGAAGGTCCTCAATCTGTGGCTCAGGTAAATCTCTTCCAAAATTAACGCCGGTCAAATGATGCCCTGCTTCATTTGCACCACAAACAAAGTCAGACATCGTTCCAACAGCCCTGTCCGCAATTACAGTCACTTTGCCATTTAAATTAACGGGGCCAATAAATCCCGGAATAGAACCGAAGTTCTCAATCACTTCTGCCTCTGTTGCCATTCTAAAATCTCTTAAACCTGAAATTTTATTAAGCTTTACTTCATTGAGCTCATGATCCCCGCGGAGTAGGAGCGCAAAAATCTTTGCATTTCCCGAAAGAATTTCTTTAGATTTTTCATCGAATTGATCAACAGCTAAAACAAGGGTCTTTACCGTTTGTACTAATTGGATCTTCAGTAAGCTTGCAACTTCTTCACATTTCGTCTGGGTCGGCGTTGCGACCTTAGACATGGTTTGCGTGGAGGTTGATCTGTCTTTTTGTAATGCAATCGCCTCTGCAGCTTCTAAGTTAGCTGCGTAGTCTGAATCTGGACAATAGGCTATTGCGTCTTCACCCGTATCTGCTATCACATGAAACTCTTGACTGCCACTTCCACCAATTGCGCCGTTATCTGCCTTAACAGCCCGATAGGTCAAGCCTAACCTAGAAAAAATTCGATGGTACGCATCAAACATTAATTGATAAGACTGTTGCATACCCTCTACATTTTTATCAAATGAGTAAGCATCTTTCATTGAAAACTCGCGTCCACGCATCACACCAAAACGAGGACGACGCTCGTCTCTAAACTTGGTTTGGATTTGATAAAAATTGATCGGTAATTGTTTATAGCTTCTAATCTCATTTCGAGCAAAGTCGGTAATGACTTCTTCTGAAGTAGGTTGCAACACAAAATCTCTTTCATGACGATCTTTGAAGCGAAGTAATTCCGGGCCCATTTTTTCAAAACGCTCAGTCTCCTGCCATAATTCTGCAGGTTGAACCACTGGCATTAACATTTCAATCGCACCGGCTCGATCCATTTCCTCCCGAATAATAGCCTCTACTTTTTTTATAACCCTAAGACCTATGGGTAAATAATTGTAGATGCCGGCTCCGAGCTTTCTAATCAGGCCCGCGCGAGTCATTAGCTGATGAGAAATAATCTCAGCATCCGCTGGCGCTTCTTTCAAAGTTGCAACAAAAGTTTTACTGGCTTTCATAAATTCTTTATAGATATAATCAAAGCATTGATTTTAAAGGATTTGAATACGATCATGCTCGATAAAGAAGGGTATAGACCCAATGTCGGCATTATCCTCCTTAATCAGCGAAATGAAGTTTTCTGGGGCAAGCGTATTGGCCAGCATTCGTGGCAGTTTCCACAAGGTGGAATTCAACAAGGTGAGAACCCCAAAGAAGCTATGTTTCGTGAGTTACAAGAGGAAATAGGGTTATTGCCGGAACATGTGCAGGTGATTGGACGCACCAGGGACTGGATACGCTATGACGTGCCCGAGGAGTTTTTACGCCGCAATTCTGTCAGTCGCCCCCGCAAAGTCTTATATAAAGGTCAAAAACAAATTTGGTTTTTACTACGAATGGTAGGACGTGATACCGATATTTCCTTACGAGCTACCCCACACCCAGAATTTGATGCGTGGCGCTGGAATCCCTATTGGATCCATCTTGAACACGTTATTGAGTTTAAACGCGATGTTTACCAACTTGCATTGTCTGAACTATCACGCTTTATTACTAAAAAAAACAACGCCTCCCATATTTCTTGGGGCTCGTCACTTGATGAATATCAACCTGTAGTCAAAAATCAATCACATAATCATGACTAATAAAACTGCTACGCCAAACTTTACTATCGCCCTGCTTCTTAGAGCTTGTCTATGCTGCCTTTTTCTATCCAGTTTTTCTATATCAAGTAGCGCTAGTCTTTTTGGGAGTGATTCAAACGATCCTCTTCAAGATGAGGCTCAGGATTTACCCTCTTTACCCCCAAAAAATACAGATTTAGTCGAATTCCAACCTTTTCCATCCTCTAGTCTAGATTTTTATTTAGATAGAAAAAGTCTGAAGGTGATTCAAAAAGTTCTGATTAAGTTCACTGTTGTTATTAAAAATTCCAGCGGCACATCTCAAACTCTTTATACAGGTATTGACTGCAATCAATTTACTTACCGCCTATACGGTTCTTTACAAAGTGATGGCTCCTGGAAAACGATCGAAAGTGACTGGAAAAGAATTCCTAACCAGGGCTATAACCAATATCAAGCCTATTTAAGTCGTAATGGAATGTGCACCGGGGAAACAGCAAACACCAACTTTAATCAGATTATGGAATCAATCCGATAATTCTTAGGCATACGCTTTAGCAAGTAATTGCGTGCCAATCATTTCACCACTCGTCAACCTTAATAGTAAATTGTTTTCATGCCCCGAGGCGATGATCGTATGAGTATGAGATCTTGCAGCTAACTTGGCAGCCAAAACCTTTGTGAGCATCCCACCTTTACCGAAAGCTGTTCCAGCACCACCAGCGATTTGTTCTAAATAAGGTTCTCCAGAGAACTCTTCTTGAATTAAGGTTGCATCGGGATTTTTTCTAGGGTCTTCGGTATACAACCCGTCTTGATCCGTCAATATCACAAGTACATCAGCGCCAACTAATCCAGCCACTAACGCCGCTAGGGTATCGTTATCCCCAAATTTGATTTCGTCAGTAACTACCGTGTCATTTTCATTAATAATAGGAACCACGCCCAACTCTAATAAAGTCCCTAATGTGGCCTTTGCGTTGTCGTATCTTTCTTGATTTGCTAAGTCAGCATTAGTGAGTAAAACCTGGGCAGTCCTAATTTGATGCTTTGCGAACGCAGTTTCATACACTTGCACTAAGCCCATTTGACCAACGGCAGCTGCAGCTTGTAATCGAAAAATCTCTTGTGGTCGCTCTTTCCACTCTAAACGCTGCATACCCTCAGCAATAGCACCTGAACTAACCATTAATACTTCCTTGCCAGTCAACCTTAAATGAGCAACCTGCGTTGCCCATCCAGATATAGCATTGATGTCTAAACCTTCACCATGATTAGTTACAAGGCTAGATCCAACTTTGATCACAATTCGCTTGGCATCTTTTAATACGGAAGTAGTCATTTATTGTTCTTTCTGAATAGCTTCTACATCGGTAAAACGAACATCTGCTGCGTGCTCTTCTGCTTCATCTCGTAAAGTATTTTGCGCTTCTAAGTAGGTTTGAATTGCAAAACATAATTGTTGACAACCTTCTCCTGTGAGCGCAGAAATTTCAAATACGGGTCCTTGCCATTTGTACTTTTTAATAAATGTTTTAGCGCGCTTAACTCTCTCATCCTCGGGAATGACATCGACTTTATTTAAAACGAGCCATCTTGGTTTGTTATATAAACCTTCATCGTATTTCTTTAATTCATTGACAATCGCTTTGGCTTCTTTTGCAACATCTACAGCTTCATCAAAAGGTGCTAAATCGACAAGATGAAGAAGTAATCGCGTACGTTGTAAATGTCGTAAAAAGCGATGCCCTAAACCTGCACCTTCTGCAGCACCCTCAATCAACCCAGGAATGTCAGCAACCACAAAGCTTTTTTCTGGGCCAACTCGTACCACCCCTAAATTAGGGTGAAGAGTAGTAAACGGATAGTCAGCAATTTTGGGGCGCGCATTAGATACTGCAGTAATAAATGTTGACTTACCAGCGTTAGGCATTCCTAAAAGTCCTATATCCGCTAAGACCTTGAGTTCAAGTTTAATCTTTCGTCTAACACCCATCGTACCGCTAGTTTTTTGGCGTGGAGCGCGATTCGTGCTGCTTTTGAAATGGATATTACCCCAACCGCCCGCGCCGCCCTCTGCAAGACATAATTTCTCACCATGGGTTGTTAAGTCAGCGATCCGCTCACCCGTATCAATGTCATCAATAATTGTGCCTACGGGCACTCTCAATTCAATATCATCTCCTGCCTTACCGTAGCAGTCAGCGCCACGACCAGGCTCACCATTTTTGGCTTGATGCATCTTTGAAAATCGGTAATCAATTAATGTATTGATGTTGCGGTCAGCCACAGCATAGACACTTCCCCCGCGGCCACCATCACCACCATCAGGTCCACCAAATTCAATGAACTTTTCGCGACGCATGGAAGCGCTTCCGGAACCACCATTTCCGGCCATCACTTCAATTCTTGCTTCGTCAATAAATTTCATTATTTTTCTTTCAATGAAAAAGGCCTCGCAAACTGGCGAGGCCTAGATCTGAATCGTATGTTTCAGTCAGGCGATATTAAGCCTGCGGCAAAACGGAAACGATTGATTTTTGGTCTGCACCTTTAACTGCAAACTTAACATGCCCATCTACTAATGCAAACAATGTGTGGTCCTTGCCAATCCCGACATTCGTGCCAGGATGAACTCTTGTGCCACGCTGGCGAATAATAATGCCGCCAGCATTAATTGCTTGACCACCGTAAACTTTTACGCCAAGTCGTTTTGATTCTGAATCGCGGCCGTTTCTTGTCGATCCGCCGCCTTTTTTCTGTGCCATGAATGCTCCTTTAGATGCCTATTAGTTAGGCAGAAATGGTGTTAATCAAGATTTCAGTGTAATTTTGACGATGACCCTGACGTTTTTGATAATGCTTACGTCTGCGCATCTTAAATATTTTCACCTTGTCGTGACGACCCTGAGCGATAACAGTGGCTTTAACGGAAGCACCTTCAACCAATGGGGCACCAAACTTCAATGCATCCCCAGCCCCTACGGCTAGAACTTGGTCGAGTGTGATTTCGCTACCAATGTCCGCAGGTATCTGTTCTATTTTTAATTTTTCACCAGAGACAACTTTATACTGCTTGCCCCCAGTTTTTATGACCGCGTACATATAATAAAATCCTCTCGGAATGGTTAATCTACCCGATCTTTCGGGAGCCTTACATTATATCCTGCATATTTGCGCAAGTCAAAAGAGGCTTTTTAATATTCTTCATTTACAGACTCACGACTCTTACGAATCTGACTTAAAATAGAAGTATCAAGCACAATGTATTACCGTAAGTTGTTAATTTATATAAATAATTATGAAAATATCGCCTAGCAAAATATCTGCCTCTGAACAACTGCAGGCCATATTAGCCCCCATTGCTGAAGATATGAAAGCCCTTGATGCGGTTGTCGTGAGGAGTTTATCTTCAGATGTTGCATTAATTAATCAAATTGCTAATCATTTAATTCAAGCTGGTGGTAAAAGAATCCGACCTGCACTCCTATTTCTCATTTCTAAAGCTTTATCTGGGGGAAGGGATGTAAAGTTTACTCATGAACTAGCAGCTGTTGTGGAATTCATTCATTCTGCAACCTTACTCCATGATGATGTGGTAGACGACTCCAAACTGAGGCGCGGAAGAAAAACTGCAAATGCTATTTGGGGAAATGCCGCAAGTGTCTTAGTGGGTGATTTTTTATACTCTCGTGCCTTCCAAATGATGATTCTACCCGGCGAAATCAGGGTCATGGAAGTGCTATCTAACGCAACAAATTTAATCGCTGAAGGAGAAGTCCTCCAACTATTAAATTTACATGATGCTGACGTCGACGAACAAAGATATAGACAAGTCATCTTATATAAAACCGCCAAACTCTTCGAAGCTTCTGCTGAATTAGGAGCTTTTATTAGCAATGGAACCCCTGAACAAATTCAATCTGCTGCTGATTTCGGCACCCAGATCGGGGTCGCTTTTCAACTCGTAGATGACTGGTTAGACTACACCGCTAAGGCTGAAGATATGGGCAAAAACGCTGGAGATGATTTACGCGAAGGCAAACCAACTCTACCTTTAATCTATATGCTGCAGAATGGATCTCCAAGTCAACAACAATTAGCGCGCGAGGCCATAGAGCATAGTGAGGAATTCAGTGAGGAATTTTTTAATAGAGTATTTCAAGAAATACAATCCTGTGGCGCTTTGCAATACACACTTGATCAAGCGCAACTGGCTTCAAATCAAGCGCGCGAGTGTTTAAAAACTTTTCCAAATTGCGCCGCTACAGATGCACTCCACATCGTTTGTGATTACTCTTTAGCACGGAGTTTCTAGTACGCGGGCCTAGAATTAATTAATTTTTTTAAGCTCCATGTTGACCCGGTTATCACGCCCTCTTGTCAGGACTTGATGGCTAACATCATTAATAAATAATAAAGTTGTGCCATCGTAAATTCTGACCTGAACAGCATAGGTCCTATTTTGTTCAATTTCTTTGGCGTCATAATGCAACTGAAAAGTGGTCGGTAACTGAACGTCTTTAGTCAAAATACTTCTTGCAATCATTTTCGACGCAGCATCAGCTATAGATACGTCTACCAGAGAAATTTCCATCCTAGCGCCCAGTGGCATAACTTCTGCCTGACGAGAAGTAATGCTTCCAACAATATATGAGTCATGTTTGATTTCAATACATGCGCTTAGCAGGAGAACTCCGAGGACGAGTAGTACCTTATGTATAAAAAAATTATCCCTCATTTGAAGTAGTTGGGGCGATGACTGGTTGAGAAGGCTGCGCCATAAAATGAGGCGACATTATTTGTATACCGTTTGCATTAAATGCGTCCTGAATCTATTGATGCAGTAAGGATAAGATTGCAACTTTTCGACTTGGATCAGTCAAATGCATAAATAACTCATATTCAACATAGAAATCACTTAATCCTCTTTGATAAACAACTGGCTTAGGGTCATGACGAATATCAGAAATTTTTTGAGCAGAATCAATTAACATCTCATGAACTTTTCGCCAAGGTGCATCATACCCAATAGTGACTTTAGTTGAGAATAAGGCTCCTGATTTTTCGTTTAAGCGTGAAAGGTTTTGAATTGAATTTGAGATTAATACCGAATTAGGAACTGTGATCTCTATTTTTTGTAACGATTGTATCTTGGTAGCAAGACCGCCAACTTCAGTCACTACCCCCTCAGTTCCATCTACACTGACTAAATCACCGACTCTAATGGCTCTTGAGTAAATTACAACAAGTCCACTCATCAATTGATTGACTAAACCAGTTGATCCAAGAGATATCACTAACCCCATAAAGACAGAAAGACCTTTAAATGCATCACTACTTGAACCTGGAATAAAAGGATAAATAATCGCAATAGCAATACCCCAAAGAATCACAGAGGCTATTCGTTGAGAGGCACTCACTGTATCGCGGTGTAAAAAAGGGATTTCTAATTGACCCGTTTGAACGCGTCTAAAAAAAACTTTGAGTAAGTCATTGATCGCGCGCGTAACCAACACAATAATGACAATCGTCATTAGGTTAGGAATAGCATTGGCGAGGGAGTCAAATAACCACTCAAAGGTCTGTCCAATATGTGCCCCCAACCTACTACCAATGGGAGATGTGAATGGAAATCGACTCAAACTATATGTTAGCCATAAATAAATCAAACCAAGAATTAAAAACCAGCTAAAGGCTTGTACCAAGCGGGCACCAAATAATGTCAGATATTCTGCCCAGCGTATTCCGCCCACATTCTTAGATAACTGATGGCATTTAATTAAAAGATATTTGGATAAACGACCCAGACCTACCCTAACAATCCAAATCAAAATAATGAGAGTGGCTGTGGCAAGGATCACAGTCAACACTTGATTAAACATAAAGGGATATTGCAGTTGCGCTAATTTGGCATCACGCAATTCTTCTAACTTAGTAATAGTCTCTTTAACCAAAAGATCAAAATTACCTGTCGCGTCAGGCTCAACATCTTTTTCAATCAGTGAAAATAAAAGTCGATCGCCCAACTGAAATTGCACTCCCTTATCCTGGGTAATTTCAAAAGGGATAGCTTTAATAGGCGAATCTAACTCTGCCGTTTGAATGTGACTAAAGCGCTCCTTTGCCCTCTCTACCCTTTTTTCTGGAGAGGTGCCAGCAAGACTTGCACGAAATACCGCTAAATCTCGGTTCATCACCGTCAGTGTTTGTTCAACCTCTTTTGGCTTTTGATTAAAGTTTGTCTGAGCAAAAGAAGAAAGGGGCAATAGTGCTAAACCCACCAGGAACAATAATTTCGAGATGCAGCTTTGTGTATTTTTTTTCATTATTTTTATCTTATTGCATATTAATGAGAAAATTCTAACTGAAACTTATTGATCTATGAAATGAATACAAACACTTACCGCCCAGATATCGATGGACTGCGATCGCTTGCAGTATTGTCTGTCCTGATTTTTCATGCCTTCCCACATCTCATTCCGGGTGGATTTGTTGGTGTTGACGTATTTTTTGTAATCTCGGGATTTTTAATATCATCCTTAATTAAAAATGATTTAATTGGCGACTCTTTTAGCCTAAAAACTTTTTATCGACGTCGCATTAAACGTATCTTCCCAGCCCTTTGTCTTGTTTTATCCTTGTCTCTATTGCTGGGTTGGGTCATCATGACACCCCAAGAATATGAACAACTCGGAACGCATATTGCTGCTAGCGCTGGTTTTATTCCAAATTTCATCTTCTGGAAGGAGGCTGGGTATTTTGATAAAGAAGCAATCCTCAAACCACTATTACATCTATGGTCTCTAGGTGTTGAGGAACAGTTTTATGTTATCTGGCCTGCAGTCCTATTCTTGGGCTGGCGAATACTGAAATCAAACTTACATTCACTATGGTGGTTTTGTGTCCTCCTCTTATTGCTCTCTCTCGGATTTAGCCTATTTCAATTGGGAAAAAACCCTGTCGCTGATTTTTACTCACCATTAACCCGCTTTTGGGAATTGGCGCTAGGTGGCACTTTGGCACTTCGTCCTAACCTCTCACATATTGGTGATCGTAAGTTGACTCTGATTGCTGGGTGGCTGGGCTTATGCTGCATCTTTATTGCGATTTTTACTTTCAATGAAAACACCCCTTTCCCAGGCTATTACGCCCTTTTGCCATGCCTTGGCGCTTTTGGGATAATTTATTCGGGTACAACAACCTTAGGTCGGCAGCCTTATTCTGTAAGCCAGCTTCTTTCGTTTAAATTTTTCGTTTGGATTGGTCTCATTAGTTATCCGCTGTACCTTTGGCACTGGCCACTGTTATCTTTTGCAAGAATTTTAGAAGGTCAAACTATTTCAGTAGGTTTACGAATAACCTTGCTCATCCTCAGTGGTGTACTGGCTTATTTAACTTATATTTTGATTGAAAAGCCTCTACGTTTATCTAAAAAATCTATTGTCGTTTGGGGCCTTATTGCAGCTATGTTGGCTCTTTTGACGTGCGGAATTGTTTTACGTAAAAAAGATGGATTTAAAGGACGTCACCCCAACATGATGAGCGCTGACCCTTTATCCATGGTTCTTGGCAAAGACAAAGATTCCCTTTTGAAAAAGTGTTCTATCTCGGAGCAGATTCCTTCACATCTTGACTGCTTTGAGGACATCAGAGGCAACGTGCAATACGCTATGCTGGGGGATAGTAAAGCTGAAGCCCTTTTTTATGGACTAACTCAAGTATCTTCAGAAAAGGGAAGGTGGCTTTTAGTCGACGGCGTCCATCCACCCCCTATCAATGCAGCATTAGACAACCCCTCGTATATCGATAGTAAGAAAGTTTTTAACATCATCGGCAAGATCCCTTCTATTCATGTTGTAGCTATTACGATGGCCATGCGCGGAATCTACCCTATCGATAAATCTACTGGCCTCATCATCCCAGGCGGAGATCCAGATACTCAGTTTGTGGTTTACGATGAAGCTATCACTACCCTCGAGTCAGCGGGTAAGCGAATTATCTTTGTGATTGATAACCCAACCTTTCCTGATCCGACAAGCTGTATTAGTGGTGGTCTTACTCCTTCGGACTTTCTTAATCAATTTTTCCTTAGAAAAGCTAATCCCTATTGTCAGGTGAGTTATCAGGAGCATATCTCTGGCACTAAAGCTTATCGGGATTGGGTCGATCGCCTTAAAACTAAACATCCACAACTTGAAGTGATCGATACCGCCCCTCTTTTGTGTGATGTAACAGCTAACCTTTGCTCTATAAGCGAAGGTAGAAATTTTTTATATAGCTATAGCGACCATATTTCTGATTATGCTGCCAAGAAAATTGGACGTATCTTGACCCCAATCGCAGATAAAATCAACGCTTCTAAATCTTCGCAGTAAAATCTTTTTATGAACACAACTCATTCTTTAAATTCATCTAAGTCTTGGTCTATTCAAGAAGTTGAAGCTTTGTATGAACTTCCCTTTAATGACCTCATGACCCTTGCCTCAAAGACACATCAGACATTTTTTCCAGAAGGAGATATTGAATTAGCCACGCTCCTATCAATTAAAACGGGTGGTTGTCCTGAAGATTGTGGTTATTGCCCTCAAGCAGCCCGGTACCATACTGGAGTAACTGCTACAAAACTCATGGAGTTAGAAGAAGTTCTCGAGGCTGCTAAGTCTGCAAAGGCAGCTGGGTCTAATCGCTTTTGTATGGGCGCGGCTTGGCGCGAACCCAAAGACCGTGATATCGAAAAAGTCGCTGAAATGGTTCGTGAAGTGAAAGCCCTTGGATTGGAAACTTGCGCCACCCTAGGTATGTTGGAAGCGACGCAAGCGCAAGCGCTTAAAGATGCTGGACTTGATTATTACAACCATAACCTAGACACCAGTGAAGATTTTTATGGTGCCGTCATTAAAACTCGCGAATATCAAGATCGTATTGATACGCTGACCCACGTCAGGCATTCTGGAATGTCTGTTTGCTGTGGTGGCATTATTGGCATGGGGGAAACAAGACGTCAACGCGCAAGTCTGATCTCTCGCTTAGCCAACTTAAATCCCTACCCAGAATCAGTTCCTATCAACCACTTAGTGCCGGTTGCCGGAACACCTTTAGAGCATCAAGAACCACTCGATCCTCTAGAGTTTGTAAGAACAATTGCAATCGCACGCATTTCCATGCCAAAGGCACGCGTCAGACTCTCCGCAGGGCGACAAGCACTTGGCCGTGCAGTTCAGGCGATGTGCTTTATGGCTGGTGCAAACTCTATTTTTTACGGCGAAAAACTTTTAACCACTGGCAACCCAGAAGCGCAGGAAGATCTCCTTCTTCTAAAAGAACTCGGCCTTCATCCCAAAATGAATCAAACCGCTGAAATTGCGGTTTGATCAACAGATCTTCTAGCTCAGTTCTTTACTGAGCAACTCAGCACCTGCAACCAAGGCTTGGAGTTTTGCAGTAGCGACCTCTCTTGGCAAAGGGACCATGCCACAATTAGTGCATCCCTGAATATGCTCAATGTCCACATATTTCATTGCTTGTCTAAGAACATTAGCTACTTGCTCTGGCGTTTCAATCTTGTGATTAGCTACGTCAATCACACCCACTAAAACATCTTTACCTTTTAACAAACCGATGAGTTCCATGGGCACCCTAGAGTTTTGACACTCTAGACTGACTTGTTGAATCGTGCTTTTAGCTAGTAACGGGAAAACAGATTCATACTGACGCCATTCATTACCCAGAGTCTCTTTCCATTTGTTATTAGCTTCGATCCCGTAGCCATAACAAATATGTACTGCTGTTTTACATTTCAAATTAAGCGCTGCTCTTTCAAGAGTTTTAACTCCCCATGCTTTAACATCGTCAAAAAATACGTTAAAAGCTGGCTCATCAAACTGAATCACATCTACACCAACTGCTGCCAAATCTTTCGCTTCTTCATTCAAAATTTCAGCAAAGGCCCAAGCTAATTTTTCACGACTATGATAATAATCGTCATAAATAGTATCAATCATCGTCATCGGTCCAGGGAGGGTGAATTTGATGGGCCCCTTGGTTAAAGACCTCAATTTTTTGGCATCCTCCACAAATAGGGGTTTTCCACGAGAAACTTTGTCCACTAAGACTGGCACAGCGGCATCATATCGGTCCCGAATACGAATTGTCTTACGGTTAACAAAATCCACGCCATTTAGACTTTCAATAAAAGTGGTCACAAAATGCTGCCTAGTTTGTTCACCATCACCAATGACTGTAATCCCAGCTCGAAGCTGGTCATCCACGGCTAAACGCATTGCATCATGTTTAGCTTGGGATAGGGCCTCACCCTGTAATTGCCATGGCGCCCATAATTTCTCTGGCTCAGCTAACCAAGCAGGTTTAGGCAGACTACCAGCAATAGTTGTTTTTATTTTTTGGGTCATGATTTCTTTTCAATTAGATTAATTTAACTAATATCTTAAACCGACTAAGGTTAAGCCCTTATATTTTTGTTATTTTTTTTTATTTCCTTTAATATCTTAATTCGTTATTGCCTAAATTTATAAAGATAATCACAAAGGAGCTTTTTATGGATCGCCGTAAATTCATAGCCGGTACTAGTGGGGTTGCAGGAATTCTCGCTGCAAGCATGGCACCAGCAGTTCATGCACAAAATGCAAATATTAGATGGAGACTAGCTTCTAGCTTTCCAAAACCTTTAGACACCCTTTACGGAGCAGCTGAAACTTTCGCTAAAAAAGTTGGCGAACTCTCCGGTGGACGCTTTGTAATCTCAACACATGCCGCTGGAGAACTCATGCCCGCCTTTGGTGTGGTTGATGGCGTTCAACAAGGAACGGTTGAATGCGCTCATACCGCTCCTTACTATTTTTATGGAAAAGATCCTACTTTTGCAATTGATTGCTCTATTCCTTTTGGCTTAAATGCTCGCCAAATGACTTCTTGGATGTATGAAGGTAATGGGATGAGATTAATGCGTGAGTTTTACAGCAATTACAACATCATTAACTTCCCCTGCGGGAATACAGGTGTTCAAATGGGCGGATGGTACCGCAAAGAAATTAAAACCCTTGAAGACCTCAAAGGTCTCAAAATGCGTATTTCAAATCTGGCTGGTGAGGTCATGTCCCGTATGGGTGTGGTTCCGCAATCTATTCCTGGTGGCGAAATTTATCAAGCCCTTGAAAAAGGTACGATAGATGCAGCTGAATGGGTCGGACCGTATGATGACTTAAAACTTGGATTTTATAAAGTGGCTAAGAATTATTATTTTCCAGCATGGTGGGAAGGCGGTCCACAATTGTCCCTTTATGTAAATGCTAAGGCATTCGCAGGACTATCAGCTGAAAATAAGGCTATCATTGAATGTGCAGCCGCGTATGCTCACACCGACATGCTTGCCAAGTACGATGCACGTAATCCTCTAGCTTTAAAAGAGTTAGTTGCTAACGGCGTTAAGCTCAATAGAATCCCTAAACCACTGATGGATGAGGCATTTAAGCATACTGAGGCAGTTTATGCAGATTTAAATGCTAAGAATCCACAATGGAAAAAAGTCTTTGCGGATTACTCTAATTTCCGAAAAGAAACTAACCAGTGGTTCCGCTTTGCTGAAGCAGCATATGATGGCTATATGCAAAATGCGAAGCTTTAAATAACCCTCAGCGCATTACTAAAAGCCCCGTAAGATCGATTATCTTTCGGGGTTTTTTATTCCGTAAGCTAGCAACTTAAAAGCCGCTAGAACATCTGGATGAGCGGTTTGAAAAACTTGAACACCATGCTTCGATCTTACTATCACTCTTGGGATAACTACCCACTCAAAATGAGGCATATGTATTAACTTGATTTGGCTAATATCTTTTAAATAAACGGTCTTAGGAAAAATCCACGATTGCACAATCTTTTCATGAGTTATTGTTGTCGTACTTTTAAGAATACCTACATACCCTAAAAAACATACGCCTATTGGTAGTAAAGCGCCAATATACAGCTCCCACCTCATATGACTATTTGGTGATCCTAAGTAGACTTTAACCCCCAACATAAGAAGGCAAAGCATCAATAGTGTCGCTATGATTTTGATTGTTACCGGAAATGATGGGCCGGTTTTCGAGGACAACACATTGTCACTCAATTTTTCTTATATTCTTTCATGAGATCATCCATCATTGACTTGTCTGATTGATCAGATGAATTCGGCGAATCCTCAGGTGGCGCTTCTAATTGAATAGTTTTTAGATCTATCGTCACTTCCTTATCCAGAAATACAGTCACCGTTTGAGGAACAAAAATCACAATAACTACTAGAAGAAGCTGTAACAATACCCACGGAATAGCCCCTAAATAGATATCTTTAGATTCAACTTTACGAGGGAGTGAGCCATTTTTAAATAAGGTGTCAGAGATTCCTCTTAAATAGAAGAGGGCAAAGCCAAAGGGGGGATGCATAAAGCTCGTTTGCATATTGACGCAAAGTAGCACCCCAAACCAAATCATATTAATGCCCATCATTTCTGCCACCGGTCCTAGCATCGGCAAAATAATAAACGCGATCTCAAAAAAATCTAAGAAGAAGGCCAGAAAGAATATAAATACATTAACAACGATTAAGAAGCCGACCTGCCCCCCTGGAAGATTACTTAAAAGATGCTCAATCCATTTGGCGCCATCGACCCCTTGGAAAACAAGAGAAAAAACGCGGGAACCAATCAAAATGAAAACTACCATTGCAGTAATTCGCATGGTATTTGTTAGGCCTTCTTTAATGATGTCAAGGTTTAACCTACGATGGATAGCTGCCAAGATAAACGCCCCTACAGCCCCCATAGCGCCAGCTTCTGTTGGTGTGGCTATGGCGATATTAATGCCAGGTAAGCCCCCCATACTCCCCAATACCGCAAATATCAGAATAGCGGAGGGGATAATCCCTCTTAAACATTTTTTCCAAAGATTCCAACCCGAGAGGGTTCTCGCTTCTTTTGGTATGCCAGGTAAATCATTCGGACGGATCCGAGTTAAGACAAAGGTATATAGCGCAAAAAGTATGATTTGTAAAATTGATGGGCCCCATGCGCCCTTATACATATCACCAACAGACTTGCCTAGCTGATCAGCCATGACCACTAGAACTAAAGATGGCGGGACAAGCTGTGTAATCGTTCCAGAAGCAGCAAGAACTCCAGTTGCATACCGCATGTTATATCCATAACGCATCATTACCGGCAATGAAATCATCGCCATCGCAATGACTTGCCCAGCAACAGTTCCAGTAATGGCGCCAAGAATAAATCCAACAATAATGACCGAATATCCTAAGCCGCCTCTCATCGGACCAAATAGCTGCCCCATTGAGTCCAGCATATCTTCGGCTAAGCCACATCGCTCTAGGATTGTTCCCATTAAAGTGAAAAAGGGAATCGCCAGCAATAAATCATTGGATAAAATCCCAAATACATTCAAAGGCAATCCAGTTAAGAACGCAGCAGGAAACCAGTGCATTTCTATTGCAATGAGACCGCACAATAGCCCTAAGGCCGAAAGCGAAAAAGCTACCGGAAAGCCGATGAGCATAATTAAAATTAGCCCCGCAAACATCAGGGGTGCAAAATTTTCCATACTCATTGCAAAGGTCTTTCGTAATGAGTATCCATTTGATAGCGATTGTTAAGCCAAGCAACTCTTTTAATAATTTCTGCTAGTGCCTGGAGAATCAATATGGCAAAACCTAATGGCAGCATGAGCATCGCAGGCCAGCGAATCAGTCCACCAGCACTATTTGACATCTCGCCGGATAAAAACATCTTAAGAAAAAGTGGAAATGACAAATAAAACATCAAAAACATGACTGGTATTAAAAAGAAAAGTAATCCAAAAATATCAATCTTTACTTTAGTGCGGCTACTTAGGCGACCATAAAACACATCAACTCGAACATGTTCATTGACACGCAGCACTTGGGCTGAGCCGAGCATGACACAGGCTGCAAACATATACCATTGAATTTCTAACCAAGAGTTAGAGCTATAGTCAAACAAATAGCGAATCACTGCATTTCCTGCACTAATAAAGCACGATAGAAAAACTGCCCATTTGGCAACTACGCCAAAGAAGTCAGATAATTTATCGATTTGGTGTGCAAAGAAAATAAGTCGTTGCATTTATGTTTATTTTTTAAGTGATTTGTCATTCTAACAGTTTCAAAGTCTAAAAACTAAAGCCAATCAAGTCACTAAAGGCATATTCTTAAGAGACACAAAAGCCACGTTCTTTTTTTACGCAGGTTTAGGCGCTAGCTTTTCCATTAAAAGTACTTGGTTCGCCTTCCGATCTTCATTTATTTTGATCATGGATGGCATTTTTTTCATCCGGTCTGAATACTCTTTGGCTGGAGTTGCTGCTAGCATGTCTTCCCCATAAATTAACTTTGTGGCTAATGAAATCAAAGGAAAATGAACAATAGCTGAGCAATCTGCGATTGTGAATTGATCCCCAGCAATATAGGGTGTATACGCTGCCAGTTCATTAAGCACCGGAATAAAACGCTTTAAGTTTTTTTGTGCACTTGCTTTGACTTCTTCAGAAACAGGGCGCTTAAAAAATGCTTCTGGATAGATACTTCTGGCACTTAATTCAAGATGCAAGTTCAGGTATGTATTGATCTCTCTGACTTTTGCAGCCTGAAAATGATCTCTTGGGATTAGGGGTACATCAGGGTACTGCTGCTCTAGATACTCAAGAATCACATCAGACTCTGAGATTATTCCTTGAGGTGTTTTTAAGAATGGCACTTTCCCCAGCGGGGATCCTGCTTCAAAAGCTGGCTTACCCGTCCAAATCAATTCCTCTTCAAAAGGTATTAATTTTTCCATGAGGGCTAACTTCACCTTGTTGTAATAATTACTAAATGCAAAGCCACACAAAACTAGCATCTAAGATCTCCTCATTTAATTTTTCGTTAGTCCATTTTTTAAAATCAACAGGCTATACCAAAGCCTTCTCGTGCCTTAGTAACCAACCCTTGATATCGCGATAGTAGCCTTGTTTGTTCTCTTTTACAAATCCGCCTAATCCTGCAGCAGAAACAACCCTATGACAGGGGATGATTAATGGGAAAGGATTTGCTCCACAGGCCCCACCAATTGCTCGCGGTCCACTTCTAATTATTTTTGCAATTGATCCATAAGTTATCGTTTGACCCGTAGGAATTTGGCTTATTTGCTCCCATACCTTTCTTTGATAAAAAGTTCCTTGAATTGATAACGGGACTTCAAATTGAAACTCTGGGTCTTTTAAATAGGCTTTTATTTGTTTAATCACCTCTTTAGATAAAGTATTCTGGGGTGCTATCAGGACTTGGCTTTCTGGGAGATAGTTAATTTCATAAAGATTTTGGTGACCATCCTCATCTATTGTCTTTATGCCAATTTTTCCAAATGGGGTTGCCAACACCGCTGAAAATGGTATGTCTTTACTGTGTTTTTTTTCAATGGCAAAGATTTTCTTCATGACAGTAAGTTACACTAAATTAATACATATTTGAATAGGATTAACCATGAATAACTTTGTTTCCCTAGTAGCCGCTGACGGTCATCAATTTGACGCCTACATCTCGTCACCACCTTCTGAAGTTAAAGGCGGTTTAGTTTTGCTCCAAGAAATTTTTGGCGTTAACTCTCATATCCGGGATGTTGCAGATCGCTATGCTTCCCATGGATACCTAGTCCTTGCAGTGCCAACAATGAGCCGGGTACAAAAGAATGTTGACTTGGGCTATTCTGAGACTGATATGAAAGATGGTTTTGCCCTTAAGCTTGCGGTTGATGCTCTAGAAAACCAAGCGGTCCTACTTGATATTCAAGCAGCAATTAACGAATCTAAAAAGGCAGGCAAAGTTGGTATTTTTGGTTATTGCTGGGGAGGTCTCTTGACTTGGAGGAGCGCCTGTCTTTTAGAGGGTTTATCTGTAGCTGGTTGTTTTTATGGTGGAGGTATTCCAAATGAAAAGGATCTCAAGCCAACCTGCCCTGTCATAGCGCACTTTGGCACTCAGGACAGTTACATCCCTATGGACAGCGTTGAAGGCTTTAAATTAGCTCAACCTGCAGTAGAAACATGGATATATGAAGCCCATCATGGGTTTAATTGCGATCAACGAGCATCCTATAATGAAGAGGCTGCTAAATTATCATTTTCAAGAACTTTGGATTTTTTTGAAACTAATTTAACTAAAGGTTAAATTTGCCTATCAGTCTTTACGAATTTCCTGACAAATCATCACTTAACCTTTTAGTGATGATTTGATATAGTTTTCTAAACATTTTCTATTTTTGAAAGACTGATATGGACTCTTTACTCGAGGCGTGGCCTTGGTGGGCTCAAGTAGCCCTCGTAGTTTTACTGTTAGTTTTTTCGGCTTTTTTCTCTATTACAGAAACTAGCATGATGGCGGCAAACCGCCACCGACTGAAGCACCTCGCTAATAAAGGTAGCCAAGGATCAAAATTTGCAACTGAGCTATTGAATCGCACAGAAGAATTATTATCTGTAATTCTAATTGGCAATAATGTGATTAATACTTTTGTGCCTGTATTAGTCGCTGGTATAGCTGTTCATCTTTTCGGCAATAGTGGATCCGTCATATCGATGACTACAGCTATCGTAGCTTTTATGATTATTATTTTTTGTGAAATCACTCCAAAAATAATTGGAGCAGCTTTTCCTGATCCGATTGCTTCTCGCGTAAGCTGGATCATCCGACCCCTCGTCTGGTTAATGACGCCCCTGGTCTGGTTTGTTAACTTATTTGTAACAGCACTTCTCAGAGTAATGCGCCTAGATACTAGAAAATCTAATCCCGGCAGGCTCTCCCCAGAAGAATTGAGAAGCTTAGTCCTCGAGACCAGCCACTTTATTCCAAGTCACCATAGAGATATTCTGGTCAATTTCTTCAATCTCGAAAACATCACTGTAGACGATGTCATGACGCCACGCGCTCGAATGGAAACGCTTGATCTATCACGCCCAATTGATGAAGTCATCCATCAATTAGAAACAAGCTATCACCACAACCTTCCTACTACTGATTCTGATCCTGATCGTGTGATAGGAATTCTTTCTGTCAGAAAAGCAATTTCATTAATTGGGGACAAGGAAATTAGCCATGAGCAGTTCAAATCCCTATTATTGGAACCCTACTTTATTCCAAGTGGCACACAAGTTTTACAACAAATCCATTTTTTTCAAGACTTGCAACAGCGCATTGGATTAGTAGTCGATGAATATGGGATCGTTCTTGGACTTATTACTATCGAAGATATTGTTGAAGAACTGATTGGTGAATTTACAACTTCCCTTCCAAGCCTGACAAATAACCCTCAGTGGTTAGAAGACGGGACCTTTCTGGCCTCTGGTTCTTTTAGTCTTCGTGATTTGAATCGATTGCTCCAACTCAATTTACCTACAGATGGGCCTAGAACTCTCAATGGGCTTCTTTTAGATACCCTAGAAGAGATACCAGATAACAATGTCAGTATCAAAATTGCCGATTGCGTTATGGAAATAATTCAATTTGATCAACAATCCATCAAAATGGTTCGCATTCATCGACCTCCATCTTCTCTTGTAAAATCTAATCGCTATGCTCATTCAGAATGATTCAACCATCATTCATCTGTGGCAAGAAATACTCCAAATAGCAATTTCACAACGAGCCACAGATATCCATATTGAAGCTCACCAACTCTCTACCTTGATTCGCTTTCGAATCGATGGAGATTTAGTGACTCATAAAAAGATATCTGCTTCTTCACACGATCATTTGATTGCCCATATCAAGGTTTCATCTAAATTAGACATCGCTGAGAAACGACTTCCTCAAGATGGCAGATTTAGTTTTATCACTGAACTCAATCATTCTCATAAAACAAACGTCGATTGCAGAGTATCTACACTTCCTATGATCTATGGAGAAAAAATAGTCGTTAGACTTTTACCTCATTCGGATGAGAACCTTCATATTTCTAATCTTGGCTTTGATGATTGGCAGTTAAAAGCTATACAGTCCTTATTAGAGTTTCCGCAAGGTTTGATTTTAATTACTGGACCTACGGGAAGTGGAAAAACTCTCACTTTATATAGCCTCTTAAAGTCTTTAAATAATGGCTCAAGAAATATATCTACCGTGGAAGATCCTGCTGAAATTAAATTAGCTGGCATTAATCAGGTTTCAATTAATGAGAAAGTTGGACTAGATTTTCCTAAAGCGCTCAGAGCACTGCTTAGGCAAGATCCAGACATTATCATGATTGGTGAAATTCGTGATGAGTGTACAGCCAAAATTGCTTTGCAAGCTGCGCAAACTGGTCATCTTGTACTTGGAACATTACATACCAACAGTTGCATTGCTACTTTAAGTCGACTTAACAATCTGGGTTGTAACTCAGATCTTCTTGCAAGTAGTCTCTTGGGTATTACAGCTCAGCGTTTAATCCGTAAACGATGTACAAAATGTATTGTTTCATTAAGCTCAAATTGCTCTTTCTGTGCGGGTCTGGGTTTTCGAGGTCGCCTAGCTGTTCACGAAGTTATGCCCTTTTACCCAAAAATGAGGCAAATGCTCAATACCTCGTACCACCCCTGCGATCTTCTTACTTTAGCTAAATCGTACGGTATGCGAGAGCTTTTTGAAAATGCCTCACATTTAGTCAGTCTTGGAGTTACGACACAAAAGGAGATCGAATCAAAAATTGGTGCGACTTTATGAACACCACACAACAACAATTTTTCACATTGCAACTTTCAACATTACTTGAAGCAGGTGTTCCACTTTTGCAATGCCTTGAAATGATTCGCTCAGGCTTTCCTACCAAGAAGTCACACTGGCTTGATTCAATTCTTCAAGAATTAAATGAGGGCATTCCATTTTCAACTAGCTTACGAAATTCACCTGAAGGCTTTGACGCTTTTTATTGCGGTCTAATCGAAGTAGGTGAACATTCCGGAACCCTGAGCTTTGTTTTAGAAAAAATTTCTAATGAACTATCTAGCCAGGAAACAACTAAAGCCAAGGTTAAAAAAGCTTTTACTTATCCTACTTGTATTTTATTTTTAAGTTTATTCATGGTGAGCGCAATGCTCATCTGGATTGTCCCTACATTTGAAACCGTATTTAACGGCTTTAATGCGCAGCTTCCCAAACCAACGCAAATGATCCTAAACTTGTCACGGATGGCGCGTTACTACTCTTTACACTTTTTATTACTTGTATTTTTGATCTTCATTTCTTTTCTCTCCTTCTGGAGTTTTTCTATAAATTTCCAGAAATGGGTTGATCGTATTTTTCTATCCATACCTTTTTTTGGGAAGCTCACTCGCTTTGCCACCATTGCTCGTTGGTCAACAACTGTAGCTTCACTTCAAGAAGCAGGACTGCCTTTAATCGATTCCATCAGAATAAGTGCCAGGTGCACTGATGACTGGATTATTCATGATTTCAGCGCTCAAATTTATAATTATTTAATTAAAGGATTTTCTGTTCATGATGCTCTTAAGCTTTCTGATCCTTCCAAGATTTTCTTTTCAACTAATACATTGCAATTAATTAAAGTCGGTGAAGATTCTGGAGAACTCGTGAGGATGTTGTATTTTTTAGCTTCTCATCATGTCAAAAAATTAGACGCCTCATTGTCAGTTCTTTTGGAAATGTTAGAACCTCTTCTCGTGGGATTTATTGGCCTGATTGTCGGCGGCATGGTGATCTCGCTCTACCTTCCTTTATTTAAATTAGGAGAGATCGCTTGATGATTATTTATTGTCTATTTTTCATTTCATGTCTAGCACTGCTCTCATGGATTGATTTCCGCACATTCATCTTGCCAAATATCATTACTATTCCACTTATTATTCTTGGTTTTTCATGGAACCTGTTGTCCCCTGATAAATTTTGTAGCTACTTAGATTCTTTTTATGGGGCCCTATTGGGTTATTTTTTAATATACTTTATTGATGTTTTTTATTTTCTTATCTCAAAAAAACATGGCATCGGTATGGGTGACGCTAAGTTACTTTCTGGGATAGGAGCAACATTGGGGTGGCAAATAGTGTTACCCATACTTTTCTTTTCTGCTATCTTAGGATTAGTTGGTGGATTAATTTGGTTAAACTTAAAAAGCTTAACCAAGAATGAGCCTTTCCCATTTGGTCCCTTTTTATGTATTGTTGCTTCTTTTGCTGTTTTGCTTAAAACTTTTAATAGCGAGCTAATTTCTTCTTTCTTATAGTTTAGATGTCTACACCTTTAAATATTCCTCAAATTGCCTTGACGGGCGGAATCGGCAGCGGAAAAAGTGCTGCTGCTGAATTTTTTAGCCATTTAGGCGCCTTTATCATCGATAGCGACGCCCTCGCCCATCAAATAACATCACCTCATGGCTTGGCCATTGAGTCAATTCGAAGAACTTTTGGATCCGAGTTCATTAGTGACGATGGTTCTTTAAATAGACCCCTCATGAGAGACTTGGTTTTTAACCAACCGGGCCAACTTAAAAAGCTTGAATCGATAACCCACCCTTTGATTCAACAAGAAGGCCAAAAGGCGATAGCTAAAGCCCAACTTCTTAAACCTCCCTACATATTGCATATGATCCCCCTGTTATTTGAATCATCTCGTTGGGAGGGTCGTTTTTTTAAAATTATTACGGTTGACTCCAGTCAGGATACCCAAATCAGTAGGGTGCAAGCAAGAAGTCAATTAACCGTAGAAATGATCCAAAAAATTATTAACACTCAAGCATCACGAGAGTTTCGCCTTGAGCATTCAGATTTCATTATTGACAATAATGGCTCTTTAGATGATCTCCGTTCAGGAGTTAGGGAAATCCATGAAAAAATTGTTACTCTTGTGTAATGTTTTAAAGCTATTATCGATGTAGGAATTATGGTGTATCTATCCCTAGTTTCACTTATACTTTAGTTTATTCAATTTTCTTTAAGTTCTATTCATTTTGATCATATACGAATATCCATTTAACGAAACTGTTCGTAGCCTCTTACGGCTTGAATATTTATTTCGTCGCTTGGATATTTTTTTACAAGCCAATGATCCCGAGTTCCACCTCACTGCGATTTCTCTTATTTTTGAAATTGGTGATGTGACCTCTCGTGCTGATCTCAAAGCCAGTCTTCTTAAAGAATTAGAACGGCAAAAAAATCTTTTAATTTCGTTTCGCTCTGACGCTGCTGTCGATCTATCTACCTTGAACAATACTATTTCTGAAATTGAAGAGTGTTGGAGATCGATCAACCAATTGATCGGAAAACCAAATACCCTGATTAATGAGAGTGAGTGGCTTGGTATTATTCGCTCTCGTTTAAACGTTCCTGGCGGAACAAGCCCAATTGATATCCCAAGTTTTTATAGTTGGCAGCAACTGGATGCTGATGTCAGACGTGAGCAATTACAGTCGTTTATGCCTGCGTTTTCTGGATGGAGAGCTACTTGTCAGCTCTATTTGCGCCTTCTTCGGCAATCTGGGGATAGTCATGACTTTATTGCTGAAAATGGCTCGTTTCAACAAATGCTTTCAGGTAGAACCTACCAATTATCGCGTGTCGAAATCACTCAAAATGATTTGATACCTGAGATTAGCGCTAATAAACATATGCTATGGATTCGCTTTTTGCAAAACTCTAGCAATAAAAAACCTCAAGCTATTACTGAGCGCATTAACTTCAAACTAATGCTTTGTAATTTATAAAACTTAGTCCATATCCTCTAAGAGCATTTCTATAATTGTTACTGTGGCAGGTAATAGCGGTTTTAACTGATTATCTTCTTTACTACCCGTCTTATAGTCACCCAGCCTTTGCCAGCTGACATCCTGGCCTTCTAGACCTGTCGGATCACCCAACCATTGGGTTACCTGAAATAAATTGAGTCTGACATATGCGTGGGGATAATCATGTTCAATGATTTCCCATGCAACACTTTTTACGACCTCAATACCTAACTCTTCTTGAAGCTCTCTATTTAAAGCCTTTTCAATGGTTTCATTTTTTTCTAGTTTTCCCCCTGGAAACTCCCAAAATCCTGCATAGGGCTTTCCCTCTGGTCTTTTTGCTAACAGAAATTCTTGATCTTTACGTATAACTCCTACAGCAACCTCCACCACTTCTCGGGATGTCGCCATTTTTATCTGTTTCCAGCCCAATGCTTTGCAAACTGCCACGCCACACGCCCTGACCTAGAGCCTCGTTCTAATGCCCAAACAAGGGCATCTGGCTGAGCTTGTTTTATCAATTCTTCTGAAGAGCCAAAATGCCTAAGCCAGTGAGCAACAATCTCTAAGTATTCATCTTGCTTTGGTGGGTAGAAGGATACCCACAAGCCAAATCTTTCCGAAAGAGATATCTTCTCCTCCACCACCTCACCCGGGTGAATTTCCCCATCTTGTGTGTGTTGATAAGATTCGTTATCTTTCATGTATTCAGGGAGCAAGTGGCGACGATTTGATGTCGCATAAATTAGCACATTATCAATTTGAGCCGAGAGTGAACCATCTAGCGCTGATTTGAGAGCCTTATACCCAGATTCACCTTCTTCAAAGGAGAGGTCATCGCAAAAAATAATGAACTTTTCTACTCGTTCTGACAAAATTTCTGTGATATCTTGCAAATCTGCCAAGTGTTCTTTGTCGATCTCTACTAGCCTTAGTCCTTGACTAGAAAATTCATTTAAACAGGCTTTAATTAAAGAGGATTTACCTGTTCCTCTAGCTCCCGTCAAAAGTACATTATTTGCGGGTTTACCTTTAACAAATTGCCGTGTATTAGATAGAATTAGCTCTTTTTGACGACTAATAGCCTGCAAATCGTCAAAGTTAATGTCAGATAAGTGCTTTATAGGCTTTAAAAAACCCAAGCTACCCAAGATACTTTGACGCCTTTGCCACCTAAATGCGACATATTTTTGCCAATCATCTTCTGTGAGTTGCTTTGGGAAAAATACTTCTAATTGTTCTATAAATTGGTCTAATTTTTGGGACATGATATTTTTATTTAACTTAAGAGCGGTAGTCAGCGTTGATGGATACATATTCATGTGAAAAGTCACAAGTCCACATTGTACGTTCTACTTTGCCACGTCCTAATTCTAGAGTTACTACTATTTCAGCTTCTTTCATCACCCTTTGGCCATCTTCTTCTTTATATTCTGGATTTCTACCGCCATCCTTGGCCACCCAAACTTCCCCCAACCACAATTGGACATGACTCACATCCAGATCTGCAATACCAGCATATCCTACCGCTGCCAAAATTCTTCCCAAATTCGGATCACTTGCAAAAAAAGCAGTCTTAACCAAAGGAGAATGCCCAATAGCCTCGCCAACGAGTTTGCACTCTTCTAAGGATTTGCCACCCTTAACATGAATAGTGATGAATTTAGTCGCCCCCTCTCCATCACGAACAATCATCTGAGCAAGTTGCTGTGCTGTCTCTAATAAAGCAGCTTTTAGCAAGGCATAACCAGAACTATGCTCACTCTCAATGACAAGCTGTCCTTGGCCTGTGGCCATCACTATAAAGGAGTCATTTGTCGATGTGTCTCCGTCAATCGTAATGGCATTAAAAGATAAATCTGTCACTTCTTTTGTGAGCTGTTGCAAAAGCATCCCATTGACCTTAGCATCGGTTGCCATAAACCCAAGCATCGTTGCCATATTGGGATGAATCATGCCCGCACCCTTGCTTATTCCAGTCACATGGAATGCCTTGCCATCGGCCACTCCTTTAATAGAATGCGCTTTGGGCAAAGTGTCAGTCGTCATAATGGCATAGGCTGCATTAAACCATCCATCCTCAGTTAAGTTTTTAATAGCTTGTGGAAGAGCGTCCAGAATCTTTTGTATTGGCAAAGGCTCAAGGATCACCCCGGTAGAAAAGGGCAACACCTCTTGGTCTTGAATGCCTAATAATTTAGATACTTCGAGAGTCGTATTTTGGGCATCTTTTAAACCTTGAGGCCCCGTACCGGCATTCGCATTTCCGGTATTAATGACTAATGCCCGCATTTGAGATGATTGAGATAGTCTTTGCTGACAGACTTGAACAGGAGCAGCACAAAACCTATTCTGGGTAAATACACCAGCAACCTCAGAGCCTGGGGCAAGAGTGATTAGTAAAAGGTCTTTTCTTCCAGGTTTTTTTATCCCAGCCTCTGCATAACCTAATTGCAGCCCTTTAATGGGATAAAGCGTTTTTTCCTGAATCGGCACAAAATTAACTGGCATGATAAGACTTTCGTGTATAAAAATATTTTTTAATTGTATTGCACCCTTAACGACATATGGATGAAAGGCAATTTTGCCTCGCTTCCACCATATAAAATTTTCATTATTAAAATAATAAGGAAATCAACTTAGTTTAATATCAAGTAGACTTTTTCTCGATGTTTCTACACAATAAATTTTCACCACTATGAATGAATCCATCCAATCTACAAAAGCTTCTCAAGCACAGCTGAGTGATTCGGAAAAATTTACATATGCATTTTCTTTGCACCAACAAGGTCAGTTGTCAAAAGCAAAACTTCTTTATGAGGCTGTTTTACTGAACCACTCTAATCATTTTGATTCGCTTCATCTTTTAGGAGTCATTGCAACTCAAACCGGCGAACTAAATAAAGCTGTAGAACTCATTGAAAAAGCTATTAGCCTTCACCAAAATAATCCTAGCTTCTTTTTTAACTGCGCTAATGCACAAAAAGAACTCGGGCAATATGACGGTGCCATCAAAAATTACTCTAAGGCGATTTTACTAAACCCTCGCTTTGAAGACGCATATCTCAACCAAGGTAATACTTTTTTTGCACAAAATAACTTCGATGCAGCGATCAATTCTTTTAACCAAGTGATTGCCTTTAACCCCAAAAATGCTCAAGCTTTCTCCAATAAGGGCATCGTGCTTCAAGCCAAGGGTCAACTCTTAGATGCCTTAGATTGCTTTAAACAGTCTATGCTAGCGAACCCAAAATTCGCAGAAGCCTATTTGAATGCCGGAAATATTTATCGTAGCTTAAATCGCTTAAGTGAGTCTATTGATAACTATCAACAAGCAATTAATATTAATCCCCACTATGTAGAAGCTTTTTTTAATCAAGGGCTAGCCTTGCGTGCCGATGGTCAAAATGACCCTGCAACCGATACTTTCAATACCCTCATTGCACTTCAACCCAATATGCATCAAGCTCACAATAATATTGGATTAATTTTGACTGAGATCTATCTTCACGATGAGGCAATCCTGGCTTTTAATAAAGCCATTATGCTAGAGCCAAATCATGCTGAGTATTACCTTAATCGTGGCAATATATTTAAGAAAAAAGAATTGTACGATTTAGCTATTCTGGATTACAACGAGGCAATTCTTCTCAATAAAAACTATCCTGAAGCCTATACCAATAGAGGCTTAGCCTATTTAGCCACCAATAAAAATGAAGAGGCTCTTCATGACTTCAACCAAGCAATTACATTAAACCCCAACTTCTCTTTAGCCTATTGTCATTTAGGAATTGCCTGCCTTGATTTTTTCAAATTAGATCTCGCAGAAGAGTATCTTAATCAAGCGCTGAACATCGAAGAAAGTTATGATGCCTATCTCAATTTAGCTGCTATCTACTACTTAAAACAGGATCACGCTAAAGCCTTAGGCTTACTCGATAAAACCTTAGAGCTAAAACCTAATTACTACAAGGCTCTTCACAATAAGGCTTTTGTATTATTAAGTTTAGGAGATTACAAGCAAGGTTGGGAATATTACGAAGCGCGCTGGAGTCATGAGATTTTTAAAATGATGCCTAAATTTACAGCGCCCCTCTGGTTAGGAAAAGAGTCTCTTGCTGGAAAGACAATTTTGCTCTACTCGGAACAAGGACTTGGTGATTCAATACAATTTTGCCGCTATACCCAAATACTCTCAGATATGGGTGCCAAGGTCATTCTTGAAACAGATCCTCCTTTAGTTGAGCTATTTAAAACACTCAAAGGTGTAGACCAAATTATTAGCTCTAAAATTAATTTGCCCCCACATGATGTTAGATGTCCGTTAATGAGCCTTCCACTCGCATTGAATACGTCTTTAGACACCATCCCCTTGTCCGAAAAGTATCTGCACGCTGACCCAGAAAAAGTTAACAATTGGAGCGTTATTTTAGGCCCCAAAAACAAGTTACGAATTGGTCTCGTATGGGCGGGCGGTGCAAGACCTCAAAAAGAACTTGCACTAGTTAACCAACGTAGAAACGTATCACTTAAAATATTATCGCCATTAAAAGATTTACCCGTTGAATTTTATAGCTTACAAAAGGGTGCTGCACCTGAATCTGAATTACAAGCCCTAAAAGACCATGGCTGGGGAAATACACAAATTTCGGACCTCACTAATCTATTTTTTGATTTTTCAGATACTGCAGCTTTTATTGAAAATTTAGATCTTGTCATTACTGTAGATACTTCGACGGCTCATGTCGCTGCAGCCCTTGGAAAACCAACGTGGATACTTTCAAGATTTGATGGCTGCTTTAGATGGCTCCTAGACCGTGACGATTCGCCATGGTACTCTGCTGTCAAACTATATCGCCAGGGAAGTGATTATGATTGGGCCCCTGTTGTACAGAAAATTCATCAAGATCTTCTGAAAATGACCTAAACGAACTATCGCGATCCATTTAAACATGTCCAATAATGCGTTATTCATCTCGGATCAGCTTCATGAAGCTTTGGCTCTGTATCACACGAGAGAGTTTGATACAGCACATTCTATTTGTAGCAACATCATTTTATTGGATCCGAAACAACATCATGCGTTCCACATCTTAGGTTTAATTGCTTTTCAACGTCATCAATACTCAGAAGCAGTCCCTTTAATCCAACAAGCAATCAAACTTTCTCCACATAACGCCAGTTTTTTTATGAGCCTTGGAGATGTACAAAGAGTACAGGAATTATTTGAAGATGCTACAGAAAGTTACAAGCAAGCCATTAACTTACAACCTATCTTTCCAGAAGCCTTTAATAATCTAGGTATGGTTCTTGCAAATGTATCAGCTAATGAGGGAGCCCTCATTTGTTTTAATGAGGCAATTAAACAAAAGCCAGGATTTTCTGAGGCTTTTTTTAATCGAGCCAACCTGCTTCGAGATATTCATGACTATGAAGCAGCTCTGAAAAGTTATGATCTTGCGATTTCAAATAACCCTGCCTTACTAGATTCTTATTGGAACAAGTCACTCGTTTTACTCACTACGGGGAACTATGAAGAAGGTTGGCCTTTATTTGAATACAGGTGGAAATGCCTCTTAAGCTTCGACGCTAACAAATTTAATCGTCCCCTATGGCTAGGAAAAGAATCACTGAAAAATAAATCGATCTTGTTATTTAGTGAGCAAGGTTATGGCGACACATTGCAATTTTGTAGATATCTTCCACTCATAGCTGCAATGGGTGCCAAAATCATCTTTGCCGTAGAAAAACCTTTATTTAACTTAATGAAAGATTTTTCGCAAGAATACACACTGATCACGATGGATTCCCCACTACCTCCTAGTGATTTCCAATGCCCCTTAATGAGTCTTCCTCTAGCATTGGGTACAACGTTGAATTCAATTCCAAGCTCCCAAAAATATTTATGGGCTGACCCAAAGAAAGTTGGCGAATGGGATCTTATTCTCGGTCAAAAAAATAAGTTAAGAGTTGGCTTAATATGGGCAGGCGGAGCTAGACCTAATCAAGCATTACTTAAAGCCGTGAACGAAAGACGTAATATTTCTCTTGCACAACTCTCGTTACTCAGCACACTCGATGTCAATTTTTATAGCCTACAAATTGGTAAAGAAGCCCAACTCGCACTCTCTCATCAAACGAAAATTGGATGGAATAGTAATCCAATTGAAGATTTAACAAATTTTATATCTGACTTTTCCGACACAGCCGCTCTGATCCAAAACCTAGACCTCATTATTAGCGTCGATACTTCAACTGCTCATTTATCAGCCGCTATGGGCAAACCTACCTGGATTCTGAATCGGTATGATTCTTGCTGGAGATGGCTTACACATCGTAAAGATAGCCCTTGGTACGACAGTGTAAGACTTTTTACCCAAATCAAATTTAATGACTGGGATCATGTGGTTAATGAGGTACGAGAAGAATTAAGTCAAATCACTAAGGCTGATTGTCAATAATGAACTCTTTACCTGACATTAACCCAACAACCAGAGCTTCACTCAATCAGCAACTTGAGCAAGGGCTTAAATTTTATTCTGAGGGTCAAGTAGATGTCGCAGAACTTTTATTACTTCATGTGTTAAACATTGAGTCGAATAACCCAAATGCGCTCCATCTGTTAGGTCTTATTGCTTATTCCAGAAAAAATTATTTGCTCGCCATTGAACAAATTTGGAAAGCTATCCAATCGAGCCCAATGGAGTCTTCTTTTTATTTTAGTATGGGGAATGTTCTACGAGATAATCATCAACTCAGTGAAGCAGCTGTTGCTTTCGAACAAGCCTATAAACTGAACCCCTCTTTTACTGAGGCTTTCTACAACTGTGGCCTCATCCATCTCAGTTTAAATAAAATAGAATTAGCTATTATTTGCTTAAAGCGTGCTATCGAGTTAAATGCTAATCATGCACCAGCTTATGCGAACCTAGCAGAAGCCTATAAATTAATAGGGCCATTTGAAGCTATCTTTGAAAATTATGAGAAAGCTCTTCTTTGTAAACCTGATTACTATGAGGTTCTTAATAATCGCGGCCTACTCTATCATTGTCTTCAAAAATATGATGCGGCCATCAAAGATTTTTCACGTGTAACTGAAATTAATCCCCAGTATGCCGAAGCTTTCTGGAATAAATCGATGAGCCTTTTAATGAAAGGTGAGTTTTTACAAGGTTGGGATTTATTTGAATGGCGATGGAAACTTCCCCATAACCCACAAAATCTCATCTCATCCAAGCCAAAATGGCTCGGATGTGAAAGTATCATGGGGAAAACTCTTTTAATCTATAGCGAACAAGGGTTTGGTGACTCCATTCAATTTTGTCGATATGCAAAGCTTGCTGCAGATGCCGGTGCAATTGTTTTATTACAAGTAGAAAAACAATTAGTGAGCATCCTCTCCAGAACTCCAGGAGTAACTCACGTGTTTTCAAAAGAAGATACGTTACCGCCATTTGATTTTCAATGCCCAATGATGAGCTTACCACTCGCATTTAAGACACAGATTGAATCAATTCCTTTTTCTGATCACTATATCTATAGCGACCCTGAAAAAGTTTCATCTTGGGGGAAAATTCTTGGCGAGAAAAAAAAATTTCGGGTTGGGCTTGTTTGGTCAAGCGGCTTTCGTGGAAATCAACCTGAGCTTATCGATGCGAGCGAAAGAAAAAATATCCCCCTAGCCCAACTCTCTCCGCTAAAAGATCTCAATATAGATTTTTATAGCCTGCAAAAGGGCCAGCCTGCTGAATCCGAACTACTTCATATTACAAGTACTGGTTGGGGCAACACTCCGATTCATGATTACACTCATCATATCCATGATTTTTCTGATACCGCCGCATTCATTGAAAATTTAGATTTAGTCATTTCTGTGTGTACTTCCACTCCGCATTTATCAGCGGCATTAGGAAAGCCAACTTGGTATATGCTCCGCTATGACGCCTGTTGGAGATGGTTGATTGATCGTAGTGACAGCCCTTGGTATGATGAAGCTAAGTTATATCGCCAAATTGAGTCTGGAAACTGGAATTCAGTTGTTGCAGCTATTTATCATGACCTCTCACTGCTGATCTCTTAGTTTATGATCGCATTCACCCTTAAGGATGTCCCTTCTTTATTACAGCAAGGTCTTAGCTTTCATCAACAAGGCGCTTTGGATCAAGCATTCGCTTTTTATGAGCAGGCAAGCATTCTAGCCCCGAACCTTTCACAGCCCTGGCATTTAATGGGTGTACTACAGTTACAAAGCAATCGTTTTTCGGCTGCCCATGCATCTCTCACAAAAGCACTTACGATTAACCCCGAAAACCCAGAAATCCTTTTCGCTCTTGGCAATACCGAACTCGCATTACAAGTGTATGAAGCCGCGGCTGACTTATTTAAACAAGTCCTTCTTTATTCTCCACAGCAACATGATGCACTTAATAATCTTGGACATGCGTTACTGAAGTCTGGAAATATCACTGAAGCAATCGAAACTTATCAACAACTCCTTAGAATACAAAATCAGGATCACGATCACAACCCCAACCCCGATATCCTCTTAAACATCGCTACTTGCTATCAAACCTTGGGTGATTATGATTTGTCTTTAGATTATATTAATCAATCCCTACAAATTAAGCCGAGTTTTTCAATCGCTTACTTTAACCGCGCTAATGTCTACAAGCTACTGAAACGTTTTGATGATGCTGTAGAGAGCTATAAAATCGCAATAAAATATCAACCTGACTTTAGTGAGGCATACCATAATCTTTCTACAGTCCTTCTTCTGCAAGGAGAACTGCTTGAGGGATGGGAGCTGTTTGAATGGCGCTGGAAAAGTGTGCAACAACCTATTTTTCGACACTTTGATCAACCACTATGGTTGGGTCATGAATCCCTTATGGGAAAAACTATCCTACTTCATACTGAACAAGGTCTTGGTGATACCTTACAGTTTGTACGCTATACCTCTTTAGTAAAGAGCTTAGGTGCAACAGTTATTTTAGAAGTTGAATCTTCATTAATGATCCTATTTGAACAACTCAATGGCGTTGACTGTTTGGTTAAAAAAGGTATGCCACTGCCTGAGTTCGATTACCACTGCCCCTTGATGAGTCTTCCTTTAGCGTTTAAGACGACTTTAAGTTCTATTCCTAAGCAAATGCCATACCTCTTTGCCGATCTTCAAAAAATTTCAGCATGGCGTTCTATTATTGAACCATCTTCAAGAAAAAAAGTTGGTTTAGTCTGGTCTGGTGGCGCTCGAGTCAATCACGACCATCGTAATATTAATTTTTCTGATCTCTACCGCCTTCAAGACTTATCGATTGATTTTTATAGTCTGCAAAAAGGATTTCCGGCAGAGGCTGAATTAACGCAACCCCAAAATAACTGGCTTCGTAATTCAATTATTAATTTCACAAGTTTATTAAATGATTTTTCTGATACGGCCGCTTTAGTAGAAAACCTCGATTTAGTGATTACTGTTGATACCTCTATGGCTCATCTCGCCGGCGCTCTCAATAAACCCGTTTGGATTTTAAATCGCTATGACCACTGTTGGAGATGGTTAATGAATCGTGAAGATAGCCCTTGGTACCCCAGCGCTAGGCTTTATCACCAAACCAAAGCGAATGATTGGGAGTCTGTGATTGAATTACTTTATAGAGATTTGCAAAAGCTAGATCATAAATTGTTATAGTAAGCGTATGTCTTCTAAGCCAACAAATAAGTCTTATCTTCAACGCCCCTTAAAGCCCCTTCCAGCTGACGCTTTGCTGCAATTTAATCATGCTCTTAATTACTTCCAGTCTGGCGAGCTTAGCATTGCTAAAATCATGTGTGAAGATGTCGTTTTAAAACATCCTAAGAATGTTGATGCCCTTAATTTACTCAGTGTCATTTATTCCCACAACAAGCAACTCGATCTGTCTTTAACGACAATTAATCGTGCTATAGCTATTTATCCAATGCATCCTGACTTCTTTTTTAATCGAGGTGTAACACAGGAACATTTATTGCAATTTGATGATGCAATAAGTAGCTTTCAAAAAGCATTACAACTCCGTCCCAAATACCCAGATGCACTTTACGCCCTTGGATATATCTATTACCGTAAAGGTCAACTCAATTTATCTAAGAATGCGATTGATAAAGCTATCCTATATCAACCTAATTTTGCTAATGCTTTTTTAACTAAAGCATTTATTCATTTAATTGAAGGTGATTTTCAGGAAGGCTTTAAGCTATATCAATGGAGATGGAAATCTGAGTCTCACGATTCCCAACAACGTATTTTTCAACAGCCCATATTAACTAGCCAAACTGAAATAGCAGGAAAGCGTATTTTTATATACGGAGAACAAGGCTTAGGCGACACCATTCAGTTTTGTCGTTATGTAACTCATTTGTCAGATCAAGGTGCCCAGGTTTATCTTGAATCTCCTAGCTCATTACTGCCAATTTTATCTAGTCTGAAGGGCTGTCATCAACTCGTTTTGCAAGGTGACGCCGCTCCTGACTTTGATTATCATGCACCTCTATTAGAGCTACCTGCCATTTGCCAAACTGAAATTCATACTATTCCATATACCCAAGCGTATTTAACTAACGCTCCAGATAAGCTCATGTCCTGGAATAAAAAATTGGGGCCTAAAACCAAGCCCCGAATTGGTTTGGTGTGGAGCGGCAACGCTCAACAAGCTAACGATATTAATCGCTCATTCCTATTATCAGATCTTCTTCCCTTTTTACCTGAAGGCTTTGAGTATTTTAGTTTGCAAAAAGAGGTGCGTGAAGAAGATGCTCAATCTCTTCAATCTTCAACAAAGATTCAACATTTGGGTAATGAGCTTCTTGACTTTTCAGATACTGGCGCACTGTGCGAACTCATGGATCTTGTGATCAGTGTAGATACTAGCGTTGCCCATTTATCTGCTGCTCTTGGGAAAAGGACTTGGGTGATGTTATCACTCGTCCCGGATTGGCGCTGGCTATTAGAGATAAAAGATAACCCGTGGTATGAATCTGTCACTGTGTATCGTCAAACGAACTTTAGAGATTGGACTCAAGTCTTTTCTGACATCAGAAAAGACTTACTGCTTTTAGTCTAGTTTGCCGTGACACACTTTATATTTCTTACCGCTGCCACATGGGCAAGGATCGTTTCTACCAATTTTTGGCGTTGCGTTAGTAATAGGAAGTAGTTTCTCCACCTGCGGGTTTGTTTCTTCGATTTGCTCATCAATGTCTGCGTGTTGATATTGCAAATCCCTAAGCTGCCCAAGATCTTCTTGAATAGCATCTGTTGCTTCATTAAGCTTTTCAGCTGATTGAATATGCACATTGATCACAGTACGAGTAATATCTTTTTTTATGGATTCTAGTAGCTCAGCATACAGCTCAAAAGCTTCGCGACGGTACTCTTGTTTCGGATCTTTTTGAGCGTAACCCCTCAGATGAATTCCTTGTCTCAGATGATCAAGCGCAGCTAAGTGCTCTCTCCAATGGGTATCTAAACTATATAAAAATACAGAGCGCTCAAATCCATTAAAGGAAATTCGATCTGCCATTTCAACTTTACTTAGATAGGATTTTTCGACTGCTTCATGCACCCACTCAGATACATCCGCTGTTTCTACAGTATCCCTTGATTCTATTAACTGGGCTATGTCTAGGCTAATGCCCCAGTCAGAGGACAATTCTTGTTCTAAGGCATTAATATCCCATTGTTCAGGCATCAAATCATCTGAAACATGATTAGAAATAACCTGATCTAGAACGCTCGATCTTAGATTTCCGACTAGCTCTGTCACTTCTTCGGATTCTAATACTTGATTTCTAAGTTGATAGGTTTCACGTCGTTGATCATTTGCAACATCATCGTATTCTAAAAGTTGTTTACGTATATCAAAGTTCCGACCTTCAACTTTTCTCTGCGCTGACTCTATTGCCCGCGACACCATACTTGCCTCAATTGGCTCATTTTCAGGCATTTTAAGGCGATCCATCACGGTTCGCAATCGGTCCCCAGCAAATATTCTGAGCAAAGGATCATCAAGGGATAAGTAAAATCGGGAGGACCCAGGGTCACCTTGTCTTCCTGAACGCCCTCGTAACTGATTATCGATCCTGCGACTTTCATGCCGCTCAGTTCCTATAATATGCAATCCACCGGCGGCTACCACTTGGTCATGCAAACTTTGCCACTCATCTTCGAATGCTTTGATTTTTTGTTCTTTTGCTTCCTGAGATAGGGTTTGATCTACCTCCACAAAACTAGATTGTTTCTCAACATTACCACCAAGGACAATATCTGTTCCTCGACCAGCCATATTCGTTGCAATCGTAATCATTTTAGGCCGTCCAGCTTGAGCAATAATTTCTGCTTCTCGAGCATGCTGTTTAGCATTCAAAACTTGGTGGGGTAACCCCGCCTTGTTTAAATATCCAGAAATCAATTCGGAATTTTCAATAGATGTAGTACCGACTAGAACAGGTTGACCGCGCAAATAGCAATCTTGGATATCCTTGATGACCGCAGTGTAACGTTCTGTCGATGTTTTGTAAATTTGATCGTGTTTATCGACACGCTTACTTGTTTTATTAGGAGGTATAACTACCGTCTCTAACCTGTATATTTCTTGGAATTCATAGGCCTCAGTATCCGCGGTTCCTGTCATACCAGATAACTTGCTATACATTCTAAAATAATTTTGGAAGGTGATCGTTGCTAGTGTTTGATTCTCATTTTGAATAGCTACCCCTTCTTTTGCCTCGACTGCCTGATGAAGTCCTTCTGACCAACGGCGCCCCGTCATTAATCGTCCTGTAAACTCATCAACAATAATAATTTCGCCATCCTGCAAAACATAGTGCTGGTCGCGATTAAATAGAGTGTGGGCTCTTAATGTTGCATTCAAATGATGCATCAAAGAAATATTCTGAGGTGCATACAACGAGTCGCCCTCTTTCAGTAACCCTAGCTGTGCGAGAACATTTTCTGCTTTTTCATGGCCACGCTCGGTTAAATAAACCTGATTAGCCTTCTCATCAATAAAGTAATCTCCTGGTACTTCAACTCCAGTACCATCCGCTTTTTCTTCTCCTATTTGCCTCTCTAAATAGCTAGGCAATATATTCATTTTGAGATAGAGATCTGTGTGATCGTCTGCCTGTCCTGAAATAATAAGTGGCGTTCTCGCCTCATCAATCAGAATGGAATCAACTTCATCAATGATTGCAAAATTGAGGCCTCTTTGAACCTTTTGACGGGTGTCGTGAACCATGTTGTCACGCAAATAGTCAAAACCAAATTCATTATTCGTACCATAGGTAATGTCAGCAGCATAAGCCTGCATCTTTTCATCATGTTCCATTTGGGACAAGTTGATCCCAACACTTAATCCTAAAAAGGTGTAAAGCTTAGCCATCCACTCTGCATCTCGCTTGGCTAAATAATCATTCACAGTAATGACATGAACGCCATTACCCGTCAGCGCATTAAGATATACGGATAAGGTTGCTGTTAGAGTTTTTCCTTCTCCAGTTCCCATTTCAGCGATTTTGCCCTGATGCAGAGCGATGCCCCCCATCAATTGCGCGTCAAAATGTCTCATCCTCATGACGCGACGACTTGCCTCACGAACTACAGCAAAAGCGTCTGGAAGTACTTCATCTAGGGTTTCGCCTTGTTGGACACGCTCTTTCAGTTCCAAGGTTTTAGCTTGCAGTTTCTCAACAGAAAGACTCTTGAGGTCTTCCTCTTTCAGATTAATTTCTGCAACAATTCGGCGATACTCTTTCAATAAGCGGTCATTTCGACTACCTATGATCTTTTTTAACAGTCCTATTACCATGATTTTCTACGATTAAATTCAATGTATAAGTTTATCACCCAAGGAATAATTTTCCATGAATGCCGCAATATGCCTATACTTCAATTAAATACTTTGGTTTTAAGGCCCTTTTACCCACTCATTTGATGATAAAGAACTATTCACGTAAGAAAAGCCCCGAAAAACTGAGTGTTTTTCTTCAGGAGATTGATCCAGACTCGCCCCTTAAGAGTCTTATCAATCAAGTCGAGCAGCGTAATCAACTTCAAGCTACGCTTTATGGTGCTTTCGAAGCAATTGGGTTTGGTTCCTTTGCGTCAGAAATTACCATCGGATCCATTGAAGATGGTGGGGAGGTTAAGTTATTAACGCCATTTGGGACTATTGCTTCTAAATTAAAGAATAAGCTACCTACCCTCTTAAATTATCTTCGCGAAGCCGGTTATCCCTTTAAAGGGATTGCAATTAAGGTATTGCCTGCCATCCCTTCCAATAAATTTCTTAATCAACCGCAGATTCCGGTTCAAGAGATCCCTACTCAAGAACTTAGCCCAGCCTTTATCAAGGCATGGACTGAATTAGCGAACTCATTGGATGTCGATACCCCTTTGGGTCAAAGCGTCAAAAGACTACTCGAGACCACAAAAAGATCAATAAAAGCAAGCCCTTAAATATGCTCTACGATTTGGTAAGCTAAAGGTGCTTCACTCATATTTGAAAAACTGACTCTTTCAAATTTTTCTGGATGTTTAAATAGCTCTCTGAGCAATAAGTTATTTAAAGCATGACCTGACTTTTCTGCAACGTACATCCCAATAATTGGGCTGCCCGCTAAATAAAGGTCGCCAATTGCATCGAGGATTTTATGCCGAACAAACTCGTCGTCATAACGCAACTCTTCATTATTAAGTATTCTGTATTCATCTAAGACAATTGCATTATCTAGACTTCCACCTCTGGCCAGACCAACTTCTCTGAGAGCCTCAACCTCATGAGCAAAGCCAAAGGTTCTGGCCCTACCTATTTCTTTTACATAACTCGTTGTCGCAAAGTCGATCGTAAAACGCTGACCCGTTTTATCAAGTGCAGGGTGGTTGAAGTCAATAGTAAAGTCTAATTTATATCCCCAAAATGGTTCTAACCTGGCTAATTTACTGCCGTCGTGAACCTCAATACTTTCTGTGATCTTTATAAACTCTCTTGGAGCTTCTTGCTCAATAATCCCAGCTGTTTGAAGTAAAAATAAAAATGAAGCTGCACTTCCATCCATAATTGGAATTTCTTCACCATCAATTTCTACGAGTAAATTATCTATACCTAAACCTGAACAAGCTGATAAGAGGTGCTCCACAGTAGATATTCTCTGTGGGCCTATTTCTAAAACGCTAGCAAGTCTTGTATCAGTGATATTTAAAGCGTGAGCAGGTATCGGCTCTTGGTTTTCTAAATCTATTCTAACAAACGCAATCCCATAATTTATTGGGGCAGGTTTTAAGAATAAATTTGCTTTTTTCCCAGAATGAAGACCAATGCCAACCGTTTTAATCGGCTCGGCAATGGTCCTTTGTTTCAATATCATTGTTTACTTCTGAACCAAAGCTATTAAAGAGCTTTGAGCGCAGCTTCAGCTCCACTCACTTCAAATTTCCCAGGACCTTCTACTGCAATATGTTTAACTACTCCATTATCAGCAATCATGAGATATCTTTGTGAACGAACGCCAAGACCGCGAGCGATGAGGTCTAACTCTAAACCTAATTTTTTTGTAAACTCGCCGCTACCGTCACTCATCATGCGAACTTTTTTTCCAACATGTAGGTCTTTGCCCCATGCGCCCATCACAAATGCATCGTTAACAGAGATACACCAAATTTCATCTACACCTTTAGCTTTGATAGCGTCGAATTCTTTCAAGTAACTCGGTACATGTTGTGCTGAACATGTCGGAGTAAAAGCACCTGGTAATCCAAAAATAGCAATTTTTTTATTTTTTATAATTTCTTCTACTTGAAAAGCATTAGGTCCAATAGTGCAACCTGGTGTTTCTTCAGCTATAAATTCGTACAAAGTCGCATTGGGTAGCTTTTGGTTTACTTCTATCATTTTTTATTCTCCTTAGAAATCAATATTTACGAAATATTGATAGTAGCGCAATCGTCGTCGTTAGGAGGGACGCCGCCATCAATAATTCGTAAATGCTTGATTTATATTTGTTTTTTAATCAGCTTGTTTTCTTAAGAAAGCAGGGATTTCAAAAATATCTTGGCCTTTTTCCAACATTGTCCGCGCCAAAGGAGAACTTGAAGCACCCAAATTCTGAGCAACGCGATCAGGTGATGGTCTCATTACAGCTGGAATCCCAAAACTTGGATCTGCATAATCTGGCATTTGATTCACCGGATGACTTACTTCTGGCATCGCACTAGAATTTCCAACCACTTGTGCATTTGCAAATGCCGCACTTGCTATTGGGCTTGTCGGGGCAAAACTTTCTAGACCCGTCATTTTTGCCATTGAACTACCGCCACCGTAAGTACCTGTTGCTTGATGCCAAATTACTTCAACACCTTGTGCCTGTGACTTTAATTCTGTAGCTTTGTTAAGACCTGTAGCAACGACAGTTACCCGAATTGCATCTCCGAGAGACTCATCGTAAACAGTTCCAAAAATAATAGTTGCATCATCTGCAGCATAGTCACGAATGGCAGCCATCACTTCACGTGTTTCAGCTAACTTCAAAGAACGACTCGCCGTAATATTAACAAGCACACCTCTTGCTCCGGAAAGATCAACACCTTCTAAGAGTGGTGATGCAACCGCAGCTTCAGCAGCTAAACGTGCTCGGTCAACCCCTGATACTGTGGCTGTTCCCATCATCGCCTTGCCTTGTTCGCTCATTACAGTTTTAACGTCTTCAAAGTCTACGTTAACCATACCATGCTCATTAATGATCTCTGCAATACCAGCAACGGCATTATGCAAAACATCATCTGCAGTACTAAATGCCTTATCCATCTCAGCATCTTCGCCCATGACTTCAAATAGCTTTTCATTTAACACCACAATTAAAGAGTCAACACATTCTTCTAACTCTTTTGCACCAATTTCTGCTAACTTCGAACGCTTAACACCTTCAAAATCAAATGGCTTACTTACAACGCCAACTGTTAAGATTCCCATTTCTCTTGCGACTTGTGCAACAACTGGCGCAGCACCTGTCCCTGTTCCACCGCCCATTCCTGCGGTAATAAATACCATGTGTGCACCTTCTAAAGCATCTGCGATACGAGCTTTTGCTTCTATAGCAGCTGCTTTACCGACATCAGGCTTTGCTCCAGCTCCTAAGCCAGTCTCACCTAACTGAAGATTGATTTCAGCCTTGGAGCGCTTTAAAGCACCAGCGTCTGTATTCATACAAATGAAATCGACGCCTTGCACCCCTCTTCTAATCATATGCTGGACAGCATTGCCGCCAGCGCCACCGACTCCAACCACACGAATAATGGTTTTTCCGGCTGTATCTGCATCTAACATTTCAAATTCCATAACTTCCTCCTAGTTTGACGACGACAAATTAACAACGACTTTTAAAAATTACCCATAAACCATTCACGCATTTTTTCAAATACGCTTCCTAACACTTTCCCTTGCACAGCCTCTTGCCCATGAAACATTTGCGCACGTCCCTCTTTAAGCAACCCAATACTTGTCGCAAATTTAGGATTTCTCAACACATCCTTTAAATGCCCACTGTAATCAGGTATCCCAATTCTGGCTGGCTTTAAAAATATATCCTCCGCCAATTCAACTATTTCAGGCATCAAGGCCGTCCCCCCAGTAAGAACAATTCCAGAAGGCACTACATGCTCTAACCCAGAGCGTTGAAGAGCTTCGATCACAAATCGAAATAGTTCCTCTACCCGAGGCTCAATCACTGCAGCAAGTGATTGCTTTGAAATTGTTCTAATATCTCGATCGCCAATACCGGGTACATCAATCATTGCATTTGGATCAGCAAGAGATTGTTTTGCAATTCCATATTGAATTTTTAAATCCTCTGCATCTATCGTCGGTGTTCTAAGCGCCATGGCGATATCGTTAGTAATTTGATCTCCACCAAACGGGACAACTTCTGTGTAACGAATGGCTCCTTGACTGTATATAGCAATATCTGTGGTTCCACCACCAATATCAACTAACACGACGCCAAGTTCTTTTTCGTCGTCAGTAAGTACTGCAATGCTTGAACATAATGGTTGCAATATAAGATCATTAACCTCTAATCCGCAACGTCGTATACATTTAATAATATTTTGAGCTGCACTAACAGCACCCGTCACAATATGGGCCTTAACTTCAAGTTTTTGGCCACTCATACCCTTTGGATCTCTAACACCCTCTTGGCTATCTATCAAGTATTCCTGAATCAAAATATGCAAGATTTGTTGGTCGGTCTGCACATTAATCGGCTTAGCATTTTCAATTACACGCTCAACATCTGATTCAGTCACTTCTTTATCTCGAATTGCAACCATCCCAACGGTATTAAAACTACGGATATGGTTACCCGCAATGCCTGCAAATATATTCTCCACACGACACTGCGCCATCACTTCTGCTTCTTCGAGCGCTTTTTGAATTGACTTGACGGTATCTTCTATATTAACGACCACCCCTTTTTTAAGCCCCTTTGACGCCGTATGTCCGATTCCAATCACATCAAACTCTCCATCAGAAGAGATTTCAGCGACCAATGCTACTACCTTGGAAGTACCTATGTCTAATCCGACTAGTAGTTTTCTATTGTCTTTACTCATTGATTGTTGACCTCAACTTTGAATCACTTTTTATTTTTTTCTTTTCTATTTTTTTATTGTCGATACTCATACTTGCAAGCGCTTGGGAAAGATCTTCATTCAATGCGTCCTGCTTACGCTCGTTATCGGTTTGGTTTGCTAAATTAATATTTTTATCAGCTATCGATTTGTTATCTCCTTTACGCGCCAAACTAATTGCAAATCCATTCGGGTAACGCAAGTCGACTAAATCTATTTTTTCAGGCCAGTTATCTTTTACATTTGGCCAAACTTTGAAGAAACGATCTAAACGGGCATTCATTTGCTTACGATCTTTCTGATCTAAGTCTCTGCCTAACTCAAATCTCATTCCATTTTCCAGTTTTACACTCCAGTCATACCTAGAGCTCAAAGAGAGGGAAGCGACAGAAGTCTGCCATGGTTTAAACCATTCGTTAATTTGCCTACATACTTCCACAACCTCTTTGCTACTTCCTTCAGGTCCTTGAAAATTAATAAGTGCTCCATCCTGTTCAGCTAAATTCGCCGTAAACAATTCTCCATAAGTATTAACTAGTTTCGGTTCACTTTGGTCCATCCATATACCAATGGGCGCTTGTTCTTCAATCACGATAGACAAACCGTTTGGCCACACTCGTCGAACGCTTGCAGCTCTTACCCACGGGATGTTTTCAAATGCTGCGCGTGTTTGATCTAAGTGAATGCTAAAAAAATTCCCAGTAAGCTTACCGATCACGAGTGACCGAATAAGAGCAGTATTGACATGCTTTAAATCTTGTCCATTTACAGACTCTATTTGTATTTGTTTTATCGTAAATACCGGGCGCTGTCCAATCCAAAACATAACCCATAAAAACACTAATAAGCCAAATGTTAAAAACAGCCATCTCGCTAAAAATTTCATCCGAGATGGGCTATGCCATATCGGAGCGGCAACAAACCCAATCAGGGAAACTGCGCCAACAAATAACCCTTTCATTGTCCTTGTAAAGGAAGCCCATAATATTTCGCCAAGGGGAATTTGCTCTTTGCTTTTTATTGCATTCAGAGGAACGCGGCTCATACTCTTCCTCCTACCAAAGCGTGAGATAACTTCGCATTTTTTGTCAGCCATAGCACTAACTCTTCATAACTAATTCCTGCATGTTTAGCTGCCATGGGAACTAATGAGTGCGTCGTCATCCCTGGTGAAGTATTCATTTCTAGTAAGAATGGCTTACCTTGTGCATTTAACATGACATCTGCACGCCCCCACCCACGACAGCCTAACGCTTTATAACTTTCTATAACGAGTTGTTGAACTTCATTCTCAAGCGCATCTCCCAAACCTGTTGGACATATGTATTGAGTGTCATCAGAAAAATATTTATTGTGATAATCGTAATTATTTTTTGGAGCAATAATTCGAATGACTGGCAATGCCTGTATATTTTGGCCATCTCCTACAACTGGACAAGTTAACTCTTCTCCAACAATGCACTCTTCTGCCATGACTTCGCGATCAAACTTGGCTGCTACAGAATATGCTGCTTTTAACTGCTCAAGATTTTCTACTTTACTCAATCCTAGAGAAGACCCCTCGCTAGCGGGCTTTACAATTAATGGAAATCCGATTTTTTGTACAACCTCATTAAAATTAGAAGTTGGGGTTAGCATGCAGTGCTTGGGCGTAGGTAACCCTCGACTTATCCAAATCTGCTTAGTCATATTTTTATCTATTGCTAGTGCCGAGGACAACACACCGCTACCCGTGTAGGGCAACTGATATTGCTCTAATAATCCTTGAATGGTTCCATCTTCTCCAAAACGACCATGTAGGGCAATGAACACTCGATCATATTTTTCTTGTGCTAGCAAAGTCATGTGCTGCACTCCAGGATCAAAACTTGTCGCTTGAACTCCCTTAGAATTAAGTGCCGCTAAAACACCTTGACCGGATAACAAGGAAATTTCTCTTTCATCAGAAACTCCGCCCATGAGTACTCCGACCTTACCCAGTGACTTAGGATCAAATCCAGCTAACTCCTGCTTTACCTGATTTGCCCAATTAGTAGACGACATACTAGTCATGGTCGCCCCCCAACAAATTTAAAGGTATCGAGGAAATTGAGCCAGCGCCCATAGTAATGACGACATCTTGATCTTTAACCATCGACCATATAGCTTGTGGTAATTTTTTTATATCTGCTTCATAGTAAAGATCTTGAGAGCTTAAAGTTTGTGATGGTGTTGAGATACCTTTTTTAATCGCACCAATAAGACTTTTAGCATCAGCTCCTATGATTTTTGGCTCACCCGCAGGGTAAACCTCTGTTAGTAAAACAGCGTCGAAGTCTTTTAATACTTTTACAAATTCTCCGAAACAATCTCTTGTTCGCGTATATCTATGAGGTTGAAAAACTAAAACTAATCTTCGATTTGGAAATGCTCCGCGAGCAGCTGCTAATGTTGCCGCCATTTCAACCGGATGATGGCCATAGTCATCAATTAATGTAAATTGACCACCATCTGGGCAGGCTAGTTCCCCACATCTCGTAAACCTTCTACCTACTCCTTTAAACTCCGCTAAAGCCTTAATGATTGCTTCATCACTCACGCCAAGTTCAGTTGCAACAGCAATAGCTGCTAGTGCATTACGGACATTATGTTCGCCTGGTAAATTAAGTTCAATATTCAGTGGCTGCGGTGTTGACCCATGCCGACGAATAGTTTTTCTTGTTACTTTAAATGTCATCTTTCCTGCTAGCGCGATAATATCTGTTGCTCGAACGTCAGCATCGGCAGATACGCCATATTTCAAAACCGATTGCGAAACAAATGGAATCATATCTCTTACATTTGCATCATCAATGCATAAAATAGCAATTCCATAAAAAGGCATTCTTTGTGTGAATTGAACAAATGCTTGCTTTAGTCTTGGCATGGAGTGCTGATAAGTCTCCATATGATCTGCATCAATGTTTGTTATGACTTCCATCACGGGTAGTAAGTTTAAAAATGAGGCGTCTGATTCATCAGCTTCAGCGACGATAAACTCACCTGTGCCAAGTCGAGCATTAGCTCCTGCAGAATTTAATCTCCCACCTATTACAAAAGTTGGATCAAAGTTCCCTTCAGCTAATATCGAAGCTACTAAACTTGTTGTCGTTGTTTTTCCATGAGTACCTGCAATTGCGATTCCTTGTTTAAGACGCATAAGCTCGCCAAGCATCACTGCTCTTTGAATCACCGGTACATGAGCAGCACGAGCCGCAAGAATTTCTGGGTTATCTCCAGTAACTGCAGTCGAAATAACAATAGCCTCTGCTTTACCAATATTTTCAGCACGATGTCCAATATGGATTTCTGCACCAAACTCTTTTAGTCTTTGGGTCGCTGGCCCTTCCTGCAAATCTGATCCTGATACTCTGTACCCTAAATTAAGCAGTACTTCAGCAATCCCACTCATTCCCGCGCCACCAATCCCTACAAAATGTATTTGCTGAACAATATGTTTCATATGCTGCTAACCTCCATACATACTTCAGCAACTCGCGCTGTAGCTAAAGGCTTTGCTTGTAACAAAGCCTTCTCAGACATCTTGAGAAGTTCTTCTCGATTTAATGAGGATAACCATTGAGATAAATTTTCAGGTTGTAAATCTTTTTGTTGTATCAAAACTGCAGCACCTGCTTCTGCCAAAAATTTAGCATTAGAAGTTTGATGATCATCAACAGCAAATGGAAAGGGAACTAATAATGATGCAACCCCACAAGCCGCTAATTCGGCAACGGTCATCGCTCCTGCTCTACAAATGACGACATCAGCAAGGCTATAGGCTTGTGCCATATTCTCAATAAATGGAACTACTGTTGCATTTACTCCTGCATTTAGATAATTCGCCTCTAAGGCCCGAACATGTTTTTCACCCGATTGATGAGTAATGGAGGGGCGTTTTGAAGGTTCGATTAAAGCAATTGCTTTAGGCACTAATTCGTTGAGTGCAGTAGCGCCTAAACTCCCACCAACAACGAGCACATTAAGATTGCCTGTCCGTGTTGCGAACCGCTGTGCTGGAGAAATCACTGCTGATACCTCTGCACGTAGCGGGTTACCAACCCACTCAGCATTAGGCAGAGCTGAGGGAAATGCACACAAGGCTCTTTTTGAAAATTTAGCCAAAACTCGATTAGCCAAACCTGCTATCGAATTTTGTTCGTGAAGGACTAAGGGAAAACCCATTACAGCACCTATCAAGCCTGCAGGAAAGGTAATATAACCGCCCATACCAAGCAATACTTTAGGCTTAACACGCCTCAACACTAAAACACTTTGATATATCGCTTTTAAAAGATTAATGGGTAACATCAATTTAGTTTTAAGACCCTTACCTCTTAAGCCACCAAAATTTATTTCTTCGAATTCATA
>CAIJNI010000004.1 GCA_903821995.1 uncultured beta proteobacterium | reverse complement strand
CACCCTTTCTCAATAGTATTATTGAGCGAAAAAAATAAAGAACCATATTTGGTCTTTAATTTTTTGTAATTGGCGGAGCGGACGGGACTCGAACCCGCGACCCTCGGCGTGACAGGCCGATATTCTAACCAACTGAACTACCGCTCCAGTTTTAATGCTTGGCGTCCCCAAGGGGATTCGAACCCCTGTACTCACCGTGAAAGGGTGATGTCCTAGGCCTCTAGACGATGGGGACCTAGTCACTTCTACATCTAAAACAAAATCGTTCTGCAACCACTGGTGGAGCTAAGCGGGATCGAACCGCTGACCTCTTGCATGCCATGCAAGCGCTCTCCCAGCTGAGCTATAGCCCCGATCGATACAAGCTATTTCGACCGATTGTTAGCAATCAAAACAATCTAGTATTTTAGCCTACTTTATTACCTAAAGGCAAATACAGTCCAACTTTTACCTTAGAGCCTTTATTTTATTAGGGGTTAAATACTCAGTCGCTTGACAACCTCTTCAATTCCCATAATTGCCATCACTGCATCAATCGCGGGAGTCTGGGTGGTTGCAAACATTAAATACCTTACAGGCATTGCAAGTGCTGGCATTTTCAAGCTATGTGAAGAAAGAACCTGCTTCATTGAAGCAGCAATCGCTTCTTTACTTCCATCAGTTGCTTGCAAAAGAACAATAAAATCCTTGACCACTTGATTGACCGTATCTGGAACATTTTTCTTAAAATCTTCTGAATTTTTGTCATGTTGCGGCGCGGCGTTATAAAAGAGCTTTGCGCCCTGCGCAATTTCTATCAAGTTATTAGCCCGGTCTTTTAAGAGCCCAACTACTTTTATAAAGTCAGGACCAACAGAAAAATTTATCCCTTCCTTTAGAGCAAAGGGCATGACTTGCTTAGCCAATTCCTCAGGATCCGCATGCTGAATATACTGATGATTGAGCCATAGTAGTTTTTCCGGATTATGTTGCGCAGGAGATTTTCCTAAATGATCTAAATCAAACCACCCCACAAACTGTTCTTTGGTAAATACATCAGCATCCCCATGAGCCCAACCTAAGCGCGCAAGATAATTTAATACAGCCTGTGGCAAATATCCAGCCTGCTCATAATCTCGCACACTCATAGCCCCATTACGCTTACTCATCTTCTCGCCCAACTCATTGAGTACTGTTGGTAAGTGAGCGTAAATCGGTACATCTCCACCTAATGCCCTAATAATATTAATTTGTCTTGGCGTGTTATTGACATGGTCATCACCACGAATCACATGCGTAATTTTCATATCTAAGTCATCAACAACAACACAAAAGTTATAAGTTGGGGTACCGTCAGGTCTCGCAATGACCAAATCATCCAACTCTTCGTTTGAGATCTCGATGATTCCTTTAACTGCATCTTTCCACACCACACTACCATCTGGTGGATTTTTAAATCGAATCACTGGCTTAACTCCTTGCGGAATCTGCGGCAAAGTCTTACCCACTTCAGGTCTCCACACACCCGTATAACGTGGCTTTTCTTTATTAGCCATTTGCTGATCACGAATCGTATTGAGCTCTGCTTCACTCATGTAGCAATAATAGGCTAAGCCCTGATCTAACATTTCCTTCAGAACTTGCTCGTATCGATCCATTCGTTGCATTTGATAAAAAGGACCTTCATCAATATCAAGCCCTAACCATTGCATTCCTTCGATAATCACATCAACAGCCTCTTGAGAAGATCGCTCTTGATCTGTATCTTCAATTCTAAGAATAAATACCCCTCCTTTTGAGCGTGCAAAAGCCCATGGATAAAGTGCACTTCTTAGATTTCCTAAATGGATATAGCCCGTTGGGCTGGGAGCAAAACGTGTTCTTACTTGAGTCATTGTCTTAATGATTTATTGAAAATAAATCTTATTATCCCATGTTGCTGTTTACAAGAGGTATAAGCTGAAGGGTAATGATCGCTTTAAGCTGCAGCATGGAGTGGTTTTTGCTTCCAAGCTGTAATACTCCCTAAAAGCAAGATCACTCCGGATATCAAAAGTCCAATTGCCAAGCCACCACCATAGTCAGAAATATATCCAATTAATATTGGTCCAATAATTTGACCTAAAGCAAAAGTTATTGTAAATACCCTAATTCCAAAGACCCACTGAGTAGGTTCATAGTTATGCTTTACAAAAGCAGTTGTCGATGACACGGCTGTTAAAAATGAGCTCCCAAACGTAAGGGCAGATATAAATATGAGTGCGACCTGTATTGATGTGACCTGACCATCTTCAATGCTTAAAGCAATAGCCGTTGGAATCAAGCAACCCATACTCATCATCAGGTTAACCATTGTTAAAGTTTGACCTCCGTGGTATCTATCTAAGGGTTTAGCCCAAATCCGAGATGAACACATAATTGCAAAGCCTAATACAGCATAGAAAATATTAACGACCACAAGACTAATTCCCATTTGACGAAGCAGCGCCACAACAAAAGTCATATAACCTATATAACCCAGGCCATACAAAAAATATCCAACAATCATCCATAAAGAGGGATATAAAGAAAGCTTTTGGGTTTGTCCATTATGGTTTTTTGGAGAATTCAACTGACTCGTTGGAACATACATTATGAAAGCTAAGATGAGAGCCAGGCACCCTAAAACAAGCCATGCCCACTGCCAGGGATGCCCAATATGAGCCTCTTGTCCTAGCTGTTCTACAAAATAAACAATCGGGCTCGATAACATAATCCCTAAACCAACACCACCATAAAATATCCCCAAAATAATGCCTGACTGTTTTGGATGTTCAGCCGCAAGTTGAGTTGCTAAGACCCCACCCCCAACAAATACCATCGCGCTGGTATACCCCACGAGCAAACGAACCATAAAAAATAAAGGATCAGATATAAATAGCCCAGGCAAAGCAATCAAAAGGATTGTAAAGAAAGTTCCGATTAAGAAAATATGACTTAATTTGAAATACTTAAATAACCATCCGCAGGATAAGGCTCCGATTAAATAGCCAATGGCATTAGCGGTATTCATATTCCCAGCTGTAAAATAGGACCAATGAAGATCAGCTCGCATTAATGGCAAAAATAATGCATATGAAAATCGTGAAATTCCCAAGGAAATAGCAGAACCTAAAGCCAAAGCTAGTGCCGTCAGTATGGGATAGCGTAAATTGAAATCAACCGATGTGTTCATTTACCAATACAATAACAAATAATTTAGTCTTTCCAAGGTTTATACGACTACATTTTCACTTTATAGCTAATTTTTTCTAAATGACCTCTTTACCAATTTCCTCAGATCAAGATCTACCTACAGCTAGCGATGTTTTACAAACTTTCCTGTTTGAAGCCAGTCAAGTCAGAGGTGAAATTGTCCGTCTAGAAAATTCCTGGCAAGTGATTCAATCTCGGCGGGAATATCCTCTGGTCATCAAACGCCATTTGGGCGAGATGGTAGCTGCAGGAGTTTTACTGAGCGCCACCCTTAAATTTGATGGTACTTTAATCATCCAAGCTCAAGGCTCTGGCCTAGTTCAGTTATTAGTAGTCGAATGCACTGCCACAATGGGTATTCGTGCAACGATTAAGCTCTCCCCAGGCTTTGATGCTGCTGAGCTATCCGACAAAACAACTTTAGCCGATCTCATCAACCCAGATGGCCAAGGAAAATTAGTCATTACTCTTGATCCAACCGCCCGCGGTGAGGGGCAACAAGCTTATCAAGGCATCGTGCCACTCGTCATTGATGGCCGTCCAGTAGAGACGATCGCAGAAGCCATTATGGTGTACATGAAGCACTCAGAACAATTAGAAACTCGACTTTGGCTTGCTAGTAATGAGCATTTTGCAAGTGGCGTCCTCTTGCAAAAAATACCTTCTCTCGGTGGGAAAAAATCTAAAGACCATTTACCTCCAGAAGAATTAGATGATGCATGGGTACGTTTACAGTTTTTAACGGACACTGTTAAAAATGATGAGTTACTGAACACCCCGCCCGCCAGATTAATGACACGTTTATTTGAAACTGAGACTGAGTTTCAGAAAGTACTAACTTTTCCTGAACGAATTATTAAATTTTCATGCCAGTGTTCTCGCCACCGGGTTGGTGACATGCTTCTTATGCTAGGTGCTGATGAAGTAGAGAGTATCTTAAATGAACTAGGTCATGTAGAAACTATCTGTGAATTTTGTGGCTTAGGATATCTCTTTGACACGGTTGATTGCAAACAATTATTTGCAACTAAGAATGCCATAGAAGCTAAACCACAGATAGGCAAACATTAGCACTCAGCCCTTGCAATCAAAGCCAAGACCCCAATCCTTTTACTGATCAATCTTTAGGGGTTTATCTTGATTTGATTTAGGGAGTTTATCAATTGCCTTCGGTACATCCTTCGAGGAATCAGACTTTTTATCTGCAGAAGACTTAGATGGCTTTTCAGTCACAGGCGCCTTTTCATTACCAGTGAGAACTTGAACTAAAATCTCGTTATCTTTAACCATACCGTGCTCAGTCCTAGCGCGCTCTTCAACTGCACGAGTCCCCTGCTTTAAATCGTCTACGTCACCTGCAATTTTTGCATTTCGCAAAGTTAACTCTTCATTTTTAATTTGCTGTACTTTAACTTCTTTGTCTAACTGGTATAAGTGCAGCCATCCGCCTTTACCTAACCATAATGGATATTGAATACCAATCAGTAATAGTAAAAGACCATAAACGATGACTCGCATATTGTTTATCTCAAGTTATATAACGCTGAACGTCCAGGGTAAGTTGCAATATCTCCCAAGTCTTCTTCAATACGAAGTAATTGGTTATATTTAGCGATTCTGTCTGAACGCGATAAGGATCCAGTCTTAATTTGTCCAGCATTGGTGCCCACAGCAATATCAGCAATCGTACTATCCTCAGTCTCACCTGATCGATGAGAAATCACTGCTGTGTAATTAGCACGCTTGGCCATTTCTATCGCAGCAAAGGTCTCAGTCAGAGTTCCAATTTGATTAATCTTAATCAAAATAGAGTTTGCAACCCCTTTTTGAATTCCTTCTTTTAGGATTTTCGTATTCGTTACAAATAAGTCATCTCCAACCAACTGAATTTTTTTACCCAACTGATCAGTCAAGTTCTTCCAACCGTCCCAGTCACTCTCATGCATACCATCTTCTATCGATACAATCGGGAACTTATCAGCAAGATTTCCTAAATAATCTGCAAATTCAAAAGAGCTGAGTTGTAAACCTTCACCTGATAAATGATATTTACCGTCTTTATAGAATTCGCTCGCCGCACAATCTAGTGATAACAAAACATCTTCACCAGGGCGATAGCCGGCCTTTTCAATCGCTTGCAAAATAGTGTTTAAACACTCTTCATTGCTTTTAAAATTAGGCGCAAAGCCACCTTCATCGCCCACAGATGTCGGCATATTCAAATCATGCAGAATTTTCTTTAGCGCATGAAATACTTCAGCACCACATCTCAAGGCTTCTCTAAAGCTTGTCATACTCACAGGCATGATCATGAATTCTTGAATATCTAAACTATTATTCGCGTGCGCACCGCCATTGACAATATTCATCATGGGCACAGGCATTTGCATTGCACCAGAGCCACCAAAGTAGCGATATAAAGGCAATCCTGCCTCATCAGCTGCTGCTCTAGCAACCGCCATAGATACCGCAAGCGTTGCGTTTGCGCCCAAACGAGCCTTATTCTCTGTGCCGTCTAAATCAATCAAAGTCCTGTCTAGAAAAGCTTGCTCCGTTGCATCAAGTCCCATCACTGATTCTGCGATTTCAGTATTAATATTCTCAACTGCTCGGCGCACACCCTTACCCATATAGCGAGCTGCCTCACCATCGCGAAGTTCTATGGCTTCACGTGATCCTGTTGAAGCTCCGGACGGCACAGCAGCCCGTCCCATTACGCCAGATTCAAGTAAAACATCACATTCAACCGTAGGATTTCCACGGGAATCAAGAATTTCACGACCAATAATGTCAACAATTGCACTCATTAATTTCTCTCTATATTTAATTCAATACCTAAATGATTATCAAGGATGTTTCCTTAATTCATTCTTATTTTAATAAGGTTTAAATACCTTCAGCAACAATCATGTTCATTTGTGCTGCACCATCTCGTTTAGATTTGGCAAGTTGATACTCTGCAGAGTGATGGAAAGTCACCGCATCATCAAAACTAGGGAACTTTAAAATAATGACGCGTGAATGAAGATTACCCTCCATCAGCTCCGTTTTACCACCACGAACTAACACTTCAGCGCCGTATTTTTGCATCGCAATAGATGAGAATTTTTTATATTCTTCATATTGCACAGGGTCCGTAACATTCACATTAGCAACCACATATCCAAAGGCCATCTCTATTCCTTAATGATTTAATTGAAAATTATTTTCTAAAAAATATCCAGGCTGCTTAACAAGTTGATCAATCGACTTAAGCGTTTCAAGTAATTGTTTCATCCGGTCAAGCGGCACTGCATTGGGACCATCAGACATGGCATTCGTCGGATCTGGATGAGTCTCCATAAAAATTCCACTAATTCCTACAGCGATAGCTGCTCTTGCAAGCACCGGAACAAATTCACGCTGGCCACCACTTGTGGTTCCCTGACCTCCAGGTAATTGCACAGAATGTGTCGCATCAAAAACAACTGGCGCATGAGTTTGTCTCATAATGGCTAAGCTCCTCATGTCAGAGACAAGATTGTTATATCCAAAACTTACTCCACGCTCACACGCCATAAAGTTATCAACCTCAAGACCCTTTTCTTTAGCCGCAGCCCGTGCTTTATCAATCACATGAATCATGTCGTGAGGTGCTAAAAACTGGCCTTTTTTGATGTTCACTGGCAGACCACTTTGGGCACACGCTCTTATAAAATCAGTTTGCCGACACAAAAAGGCTGGAGTTTGTAGGACGTCAACTATTTTTGATACCGGCTCAATTTCAGAAATATCGTGAATGTCCGTCAGTATAGGCACATGGAGTTTTGCTTTAACAGCAGCCAAAATTTCCAAGCCTTTTTCCATCCCCAAACCTCTAAATGAACTCCCAGATGATCGATTGGCTTTATCAAACGATGATTTATAGATAAAAGGGATCTGCAGTTGAGTCGTCATTTCTTTCAAAGCACCAGCAGTATCCATAGCCATTTGCTCAGACTCGATAACGCATGGGCCAGCGATTAAGAAAAAGGGGTGCTCCAAACCTACAGGAAAACCACACAATTTCATAAAGCTACCTCAGTCTTTGCTTTGACTCCAAAAGCTATAGGGTTATTAGCAACCTCTGGAGCAATGCCAGCATGCGTCAGCGCAGCGATGATAAAGGCATTAAATAATGGATGTCCATCACGAGGTGTTGATGTAAATTCCGGATGGAACTGCACGCCAAAGAACCAAGGGTGCAAAGTTTTAGGTAATTCCATCATTTCAGGAAGATTTTCAGTAGGTGTTCGCGCAGAAATAATTAAACCTACCTTTTCTAACTGTTCAACATAGCCATTATTCACTTCATAACGATGACGATGCCTCTCATTAACTTCAGCCCCGTAAATAGAACTTGCCATCGTATTGGGTTTTACAGGACATCTCTGAGATCCAAGCCTCATGGTTCCACCCAAATCCGAGCCATCATCTCTCTTTTCTAGTGCACCATCACGATTTTTCCACTCAGTAATTAACGCTACAACGGGGTGTTCAATGTCAGGTTCAAACTCCGTACTATTTGCCTGAGTTAGTCCCGCCACTGACCTTGCAAATTCAATCACTGCTAATTGCATACCAAGACAAATTCCTAAATAAGGAATTTTATTAACCCGAGCATGATGAATTGCTTTGATTTTTCCTTCAGTACCCCGTTTTCCAAAACCACCTGGCACGAGGATAGCATCTAAGCCTTCTAAATTGGAGATATCACCATGCTCTAATATTTCAGAATCAATGTAACGAATATCCACCCGCGTTTCATTATGAATACCGGCATGACGCAAAGCCTCAATTAAAGACTTATAAGATTCTGTTAAATCCACATACTTACCAACCATCCCAATAGTAATATGATATTTTGGATTTTCCATTCGCTCAACGAGCTTACTCCAAATCGACAAATCTGCTTCTGCAGGTTGAATATTTAACTCGCGACAAATAATATCGTCTAAATTTTGTTCATAGAGCATTTGCGGAATTTTATAAATCGTATCCACATCCCACACAGAAATAACCGCATGTTCTCTTACATTCGCGAAGAGTGAAATCTTGCTTCTCTCTTCCTCCGGAATAGGACGATCAGCACGACACAATAGCGCTGTTGGTAATATACCGATCTCTCGTAATTTTTGAACAGAGTGTTGCGTTGGCTTGGTTTTTAATTCGCCCGCACTAGAAATCCAAGGAACAAGCGTCAAGTGAATAAAAGCAGTCTCACCACGATCTTTTCGTAGACTCATCTGACGCGCTGCTTCTAAAAAGGGAAGTGATTCAATATCTCCAACTGTCCCACCAATTTCACAGATGGCAACATCAGCCTGTCCATGATGACTAGCCGCAGCACCACGCTCAATAAATGCCTGAATCTCATTAGTAATATGCGGAATCACTTGAACAGTTTTACCCAAGTACTCCCCTCGTCTTTCCTTACGAATGACTGAGTCATAAATTTGACCCGTTGTGAAGTTGTTACTTTTACGCATCTTGGCAGAAACAAACCGCTCATAGTGCCCAAGATCGAGATCAGTTTCAGCGCCATCCTCAGTCACAAACACCTCACCATGCTGAAATGGACTCATTGTTCCAGGATCAACGTTAATGTAAGGATCTAATTTTAAGAGGGTGACTTTCAGACCGCGGGATTCAAGAATCGCAGCTAACGAGGCGGCTGCAATTCCTTTCCCTAGGGAAGAAACTACACCGCCAGTAACGAAGACAAATTTGGTCATCGCAATCGCTCTGTAGGTAATATTGAATTATATACATGAAGCATGTCAACACCCAAAAAAACATGCGTTTTTCAATGTTTATTTAATTATGTGAGTATTTTCAACTACTTGAACTATCCCAACAAAAACCACTGTTTGTCAATCAACCGACCCATGCCACACCCTTTGCTATGCGATCGCTCCCACGGCTTTAAAGAGATTCGTAATCATTTCTTTTGACATATTTCTAGTAATAAAAACAATACGGGACGTATGGTCTTGCGATGGCCAGCGATCTAACTTCACCTGCGGATGAAAGATATGCTGTACACCCTGAATCACAACGGGATCACCCTCAACGTTCACAATCCCCTTGACTCGAAGCAGGTCATTCCCACGCAAACCCGTTAGTAACTCAAGTGCCGAAGAAAAAGCTTTCCAAGTAAATGGCTCATCAAATCGTAACGAAAGCGTATTAATACCCGAGTGGCGCCTAAATTCTCCTAAATATTTCTCTTGGTGCTTGTCTGCCTCCCCCTCATTAAAAGCATCTAGCCCAGATAAAAAACTTTGGCTTGATGAATTTACTTTTGAAGATCCCATACCAATATTCATCAGTTTTTGGGGTTCGAGATTCCCGTTTAATACCTGCTCAATTGGAGCCTGAGGATTAAGCGCTTGTAGCTCAGTGGTAATCTGATGAATCATTTCAGGAGTCGCTAAATCAGTCTTTGTGAGAAATAGTTGATCTGCAATGGCGACTTGTTTGACTGCCTCTGGAATTTCTTTTAATAACTGATATGCATTAACAGCATCCACCAAAGTTGCAACACCGTCTAGTCGAAATTGCGCTTCTAATAAGCTATCACTCACGAGGGTTTGCAATACAGGAGCTGGATCTGCTAAACCCGTTGTTTCAATAATGACCCGGTCAAAATCAAAAATCTCTCCCACCCGCCTCTTCGCAAATAGATCTCGAAGTGTCTCTTGCATATCAGTTCTCACTGAACAACAAATACATCCATTAGCGAGTAAGGAAATATTTTCTGAAGACATCGTCACAAGATCATGGTCAATACCAATTTCTCCAACCTCATTAATGACTAAGGCCACTCGTCTCATATCATGATGCCTGACGAGCTGAGAAATTAAAGTCGTTTTACCACTACCTAAAAATCCTGTGATCACAGTAATAGGTATTTTTCCTGCTAACGAGTCTCGCACAAATACCATAGGTAAGCCTAATCCTTATGGATTAAATCGTCATCTCCAAGATATACAATCCACCGCCGAAACGATCAATTGCATACACTAATCCACGATCGTCAACGTAAACGTCATTGATCTGAATCGCACCCGCAGGAGATAACTTTGGAGCACCAGGTACAAAGTAAGCAATTTCTTCAACCCGGTAAGGATCGGATGTATCAAACACTCTGACACCACCATTAAAGAATGTACCAATAATGATCGTCTCAGAATGAAATGAAGTTGGAATCGGTAAATTCTCATGCAAGTTATGCGCACCGTAACGACCCCCGCGCTTACCGAAGACGTCAACTGGCGCCATTGGGAAAGTTCCAATGGGAAGAGGATGATTAAGATCTCTGGCATCAATGACCCAAACCAACTTAGGCCAGTCAGCGCCATTATCTTGCACACATTCATCACTAACAATCCATAAACCACGATCAAATAGAGGTAATACAGTATGAACAAAACCATTCAGCGGTGGGGAGTGGTTCCAATGCGCGACCACTTTAATATTTTTGGTGTCAGAAATATCCAAAACAAAAGCGCCACCATCGATATATCCAACATAAGCACGATCGGGTTGCTTTGGAAAAACGTTCGTATTATGCGCTCTAAATCCAGTATCAAAAATACCTTTCAAACGCTCAGGTGGAGCTTCTTTATCGCCCTTACGAGTCCCTGGATACCACCAACGACCCACTTCAGTTGGGTTCTTTAAATCAGACACATCAATAATGCGATAAAACTGATCATCTAAAGGATGAGTCGGTTCAAAATCACCCGAGCCTGAGGCCATATGAATTGTTTTACCGTCTACAAACCATAGCGCATGAACCCCCCTTGAATGAGGACCTGAACAATCAAAATGTGAAATCAACTGTGGATTTTCTGGAGTACTAATATCAAAGAGATCAAAGCCAGCAGGTTTAATACCCACTTCAGCACATTGATAAGCAACTGCCATGACATCTCCAACCACGTCTAGCGAGTTAGAACGTAACTTCATGTGCGGTAATTCTGTTTGGACAACTAGCTTTGGATTTTTGGGGTCAGTAACATCTACACCTGAAAAATTCTTAGGGGCAGACTCATGAGCTAACCACATAATGCGACGACCATCTTTGGTCATCTGCATTGAAATTCCTTCACCCAAACCGCCAAAACCTTCTAATTCATGCTGAGCAATCAGCTTCATATTGTGAGAAAGAGTTTGATCAGGCCTTGAGGCTGGTGTAGCAATACTTGACATAGCGTTTCCTTAAATGAATGATTCTGACAAATTTTATACAATTGTTTAGTTACATTTAGTATATTGTACGTATTAATCATTTTAAAGAAAAAGACAATGAGACTAAACTTCCGAAGTAATTGCCAAAAGCTATTTTTACTAGCCCTAACTAGTGCTTCTTTATTTGGCTTGATTCTGCCCAGCCAATATGCACTTGCTCAAACTGCAGCTTTTCCGAGTAAACCTGTGAAATTGATAACCCCTTATCCAGCGGGTGGCAGCTCAGATCTGATGGGTCGCGTGATTGGTCAAAAACTCAGCGTTGCTTGGAATCAAGCTGTCGTCATTGAAAACAAACCTGGTGCTGCCGGTTCGATTGGCATGGAATACGCCAAGCAACAACCAAATGATGGTTATGCCTTTGTTATTGGCAATATGGGACCCGCAGGTGTAAATCCCCTACTCTCAAAAGTTCACTATGATATGGATAAAGACTTTATCGCAGTCGGCTTAATTGCAACAGGGCCTAATGTCTTAGTGGTCTCAGAAAATTCTCCCTACAAAACACTGGCTGATTTAATCGCTGCAGCTAAAGCGAATCCTGGAAAAATTAGCTTTGGAAGTAGTGGTCCAGGCAGCTTATCGCACCTTAGCACTGAAATGCTCATGCGCCAAGCCGGTGTGACCCTAATTCATGTCCCCTATAAAGGCGGTGGACTAGCAATTAATGATGTTCTTGCTGGGCATATCGATATGATTATTTCCGATGGCCTACCTGCTGCTCAGTTTATAAAAGCCAATAAGCTTCGCCCTCTAGCAATCACAAGTGCAAAACGAAACAATCTATTTCCTGGCGTCCCAACCTTTGCTGAAGCTGGAGTTCAAGGATTAGTTGCCCTTAACTGGTGGGGCGTGTTCCTACCTGCAGGCACACCTAAGCCAATCGTGGATCAATACCAAAGCACCTTCATGAAAGTCATGAATGACCCAGAGGTTAAAAAACAGATTAATAACCTAGACGTTGACGCAACAATGACATCACAAGAAGAGTTTAAAACTTTTATAGAAAGCGAAAAAGTTTTCTATTCTAAATTGATAAGAGATAACAATATCAAAGGCGACTAAGATTATTTAATTTGGGGTAATTCTTTTTTAAGAATTTTTAACCCCTCTTTAAGTAAGTCATCATAACGCTTGCGCTCTTCTTGAATACTTTGAGGTGTCCATTCAAAGAAACCTGATCCTGATTTCATGCCCAGGTTACCGTTTGCAACCTTATCACTCAAACTGTTTGCAATATTGGGTGAGTTATTTAATGATGGATAAATACTTGCCCCTGCAGCCGCATGGATTTCTATCCCCGCATGGTCACGCTGCATCACAGGACCTGCAGCAAGATAGCGAAAACCAAATCCAAATCTAACTGCCTTATCAATGTCTTCGGGACTTGCTATCCCTGCATCAATCATCGCAAAAGCTTCTCGAGATAAAGCATGTTGCAAACGATTCGCTAAAAATCCGGGGAGATCCTTTTTGACTAGAACCGGCACCATGCCACACATAGTCATCATCCGTATGAGCTGCTCAGCAACATCTAATTTGGTGTTAGCGCCACAGACTACCTCTACACAGGGAATAAGGTGCGCTGGCATAAAAAAATGTAAGCCAATCATCCGGTCTTGGGTATTTAGATTCTTTGCGATTTGGCTAATTGGAAAACTCGAACTATTGCTGGCCAATATCGTCTTCGGATCACAACGCTCATCTAAAGTTTTAAATAACTCTTGTTTAATTTCAATTTTTTCAGGTAGACATTCAATCACAAGGTCGATCTCTTGCCAATCAATTCTATCAATCGAATTTGTAACCGCAATTAAACTCGCCCGATCTGAAAAACCCTGCTCATCCATTAATTTATCTGTGTACTGAGGTAATTGAAGCGCCCTGTCTGAATTACTTTCAATAATTTCAACCAAGCATCCACCCCTAGCCGCTACGACTGCGACATCAGCGCCCATGGTGCCACCACCAACAACAACTACTTTGATTTGCTTTTGACTCACGTTAACAACCTTTCACGACAATACTTTTTGAATTTAATATGATTTCTGCTTTTCTTCATTGTAGAATTCATCCTCCCCTCTTAGTGATAACCCTTAATACCAATAAATACCTCACCAGAGGGGTTAAAATAAGTCTAACTTTCAAAGTGTGCTTAGTATTAACTTAAGCCAATTATTAATAAATAAATCCGGGGATGACTTCCATGAGAATGATTAAATATATTGCAACTTTATTGTTGTGTCTTTCTGTTCAAAGCTTTGCTCAAAATATTTCTGTGGGTACGGGTGGTACAGGTGGTGTTTATTACCCAATGGGCGGAGGTCTTGCGTCAATTCTGTCTAAATATGTCAGCGGTATGAGTGCTACTGCAGAAGTTACTGGAGGATCAGTTGATAACCTCAATTTAATCGGCACAGGTAAACCTTATGTTGGCTTTACGATGGCAGACGCTGCTTTTGATGCTATTCAAGGAACTGGAAAGTTTACTAACCGTAAAACTGAAATCAGGAATCTACTAGTACTTTATCCTAACCGCATGCACGTTGTGACTGTCGAATCTACTGGAATCAAAACGATTAAAGATATTAAAGGCAAACGAATTAGTACAGGTAGCCCAGGAAGTGCTACTGAAGTGATGGCTCTGCGAGTCCTTGAGGCTGCGGGGCTTGAAAAAGGTCGCGACTACCAAAATGAACGTTTGAGTGTTGCAGAGTCTGTAAATGCGATTAAAGACCGTAAGATTGATGCTTTCTTTTGGGTTGGCGGCCTCCCTACAGCAGGTGTAACTGACCTTGCCAATTCCCCAGGAAATAAAATCGTCATGATCGACAATGATGACGAAGTTGCTGCTATGAACAAAAAATATGGCAACCTCTACTACACAGACGTTATTCCTAAAAGTATGTACTCAGGAATGCAAAAAGATAATAAAGTTTCTGCAGTTGCCAACATGTTAGTTGTTAATGCCACTATGCCAGATGATCAGGCTTACAAAATAGTTAAAGCAATCTTTGATCACCAAAAAGAATTGGTAGCCACACACACTGAATATTCAAATGTTAATTTGGCAAGTCAAAAGTTGGTCAATTCATCCGTCCCGTTTCATCCAGGAGCCATTAAATACCTAAAAGAACAAGGAGTGAAATTCTAATCACAGTCCTTTTGGTTTGACTTTGATTAGAAGTATTATTTTATGGATGAAAACACCCAAAAAGAAGTAGACTCGCTCATTAGGCAAGAAGAGGGTGATTCCCATGAGTTTAAAGGTACTTTTGCTATCTTTTTAACGCTAGCGGCTGTAGTTATGTCGATTTTTCACTTGTATGCAGCCTATTCAATAGTCCCGACAATTGCCCTGCGTGTTCTTCACGTAGGTATAGTACTTTTCCTCGTCTTTTTATCCTTCCCTGCCTTTGCACGCTTTAAAAATCGAGTCATGCTATGGGACGTAGTCTTTGCTCTATTAGCCATTGCTTGCTCAATTTATATCCTCATTGGTGGTGATGATTTATCGGATCGTAATACAGCACCAACGTCCACAGATGTGTGGTTCGGAGTTGTGTTTATTCTATTAGTCATAGAAGCACTTCGACGAACTAATGGCATGATTTTAGTGGGCGTTACTTCTGCATTTTTGCTCTATGCATTATTTGGTAATTATTTACCAGCCCCCTGGACTCATAAAGGTTACGAGATACCACGACTCATTGGTTTTATGTACATGACGCTAGAAGGTGTATTTGGTACAGCCGTTGATGTCTCCGCAACCCTCATTATTCTGTTTACTATCTTTGGCGCTTTTCTACAATTTACAAATGCTGGTAAGTTCTTCATTGATTTTGCTTTTAGCGCCATGGGCGGAAAATCCTCAAGTGTTGGAAAGACCATTGTTTTATCTTCTTTTTTACTCGGTGGACCTTCTGGATCAGGAGTCGCCACAACAGTCACCGTTGGCTCTGTAGCAGCACCACTCCTTGAGAAAGTAGGTTATGACCGTAATGCTGCCGGTGGCCTTTTAGCTGCTGGGGGTTTAGGCGCAATTATTTCTCCACCAGTACTTGGCGCCGCTGCATTTTTAATTGCTGACTTTTTAAAAATATCGTATCTCGACGTACTACTCATGGCTTGTATTCCAACCTTACTCTTTTATCTTGGGTTGTTTGTGATGGTTGAAATTGATGTCCGTAAATACTCAATGAAAGATACCCACATTGATGCTATTGAAAATACCTGGGAATTAGTGAAGAAATATTGGTACCACTTTTTCTCACTCATATCTATTGTGGTTTTTATGTTGCTCGGTTTTTCTCCTGTCCTATCGGTATTTTGGGCTACAGTTTTATCAGCAGTCACAAGTATGATTCGCTCAGATACTGCAATTCTTCCCTGGGACTTATTTAAGTCGCCTAAAGATATTCTTAAAAAACTATACTCATCTCGCTTGACCCAGGCAATGGCTAATGGCTCAACAAGCGTATTGGGCATCGCAGTTACCTGCGCAAGTGCTGGACTCATCGTAGGAACAGTCACACTTACAGGATTAGGTCTAAAGTTCAGCTCAATCATTATCGATATGGCTCATGGCTCACTACTCCTAACTACAATCTATACAGCTTTAATTGTTTGGATTGTAGGCCTAGCCGTTCCAGTGACAGCTTCTTACATCATCTGCGCTGTCATCACAGCACCGGCTCTCATCAATTTAGGTGTACCTGCTTTTGCGGCTCATATGTTTATTTTTTATTATGCTGTTTTGTCAGAGGTATCTCCTCCAACAGCACTTTCTCCTTTTGCGGCAGCTGCAATTTGCAAAGGAAATCCCTATAAAACCACCTTACAAAGCTGGAAGTATGTCGCTCCAGCGATCTTAGTCCCCTTTATGTTTGTTCTCGATAAATCTGGCTCAGCCCTTCTTTTGATGGGTTCAGTCAGCGCTTTAATGCGAGCCGACTGGTGGCCTATTGTTTGGACAACAGTAACAGCCATCGTAGGTATTATTGCTTTGGCCGGCGGACTACAAGGATGGTTCATTGTTAAAACTAACTTGATCGAGCGCTGGATATTAATAGTTTCAGGAGTCCTCCTCGCTTATCCAGATCCTTGGGCAGATTTATCTGGTTTTATTGGATTTGCAGTAGTGCTCTTCACACAATATATTCGACATAAAAAAACTGCTAAGCTAGTGACTCATTAACTTCGTAATTCCAATAACTTCGTAATTCCAATAAATTTTATGAATGAATTTAATCGTCAAAGCTCAGGTGTTTACCTCATAGCAGTCACCCCCTTTCATCTAGATGGCAGCCTCGATCTAGAGAGTGCAGACACGATGGTGGATTTTTATCTCAAATGTGGTGTTACAGGTCTGACTATTCTTGGCATTATGGGTGAGGCACCTAAATTAACTGCGAACGAATCTAAGGTTTTTGTAAAGCGCGTCCTTGACCGTGTGGCCGGAAAAGTTCCTGTAGTTGTTGGCGCATCATCTAATGGCTTTGCTGCCATGAAGGAACTCACATTGTCTGTGATGGAAATGGGAGCAGCAGGCGTGATGATTGCACCACCGTCAAACTTACGAACTGATGATCAAATCCTTGCCTATTTTGATGGCGTCAATACAGTCTTAGACACAACACCTTGGTGTTTACAAGATCATCCTGTATCCACTGGCGTTCAAATGTCAGCCTCTGTCATTTTAAATATCCTAAAAAAATCGCCATACTGCGTCATGCTCAAACATGAAGATTGCCCAGGCCTAAATAAGCTATCTATCATTAAAAAAGCGATATCTAATCATGACATTGAAGGCATTTCAATTTTGACGGGTAACGGCGGGGGTTTATTTTTAACAGAAGAAATGATACGCGGGGCCGACGGCGCCATGACAGGCTTTGCCTACCCAGAGATGATGGTCGATGTATGTCGATTGTTTTCTGAAAACAAAATTGAACAAGCCTGCGATGTTTTTGACGCCTACTTGCCCCTTGCAAAGTATGAGCAACAGAATAATATTGGTCTAGCTGTTCGAAAATATATTATGGCTAAACGCGGGGTCATCGCTTCTGCAGCAATACGTGCACCTGGCCCCAAATTATCACCCGCAGATATTGCTGATATTGAACGTCTTATTACACGACAAGAAAAACGTCTGAAGGAGCTATAAATGGATTTAGGAATCAATCATAAAGTGGGTCTAGTCTTTGGTGCAGGAAGCGGGCTTGGTAGAGCTATGGCCGTCTCAATTGCAAGAGAAGGCGTCAAAGTCGCTTTAGCTGGACGCAACCTAGACACCTTAAACATTACAAAAGAAATAATTGAGAAGAATGGCGGAAAAGCCATAGCTATTAAGTGGGATTTAGCAGATTTTTCTTATATCGAAAAAAACTTTGCTGCCATTGAAAAGGAACTCGGTTCAGTCGATATCCTAGTCAACAATACAGGTGGGCCACCTCCTACTCCTGCGGCAGGCCAAAGTACAACCTTGTGGCTCGAAAAATTTCAGGAAATGGTTTTATCGCTGATCGCAATTACCGACCGCGCACTACCTGCTATGAAAGAAAAAAAATGGGGTCGTATTTTATTTAGTACGTCTTCTGGCGCCATCGCTCCAATTCCTAATCTTGCGATTTCAAACACTTTGCGCGCTTCACTTCACGCTTGGTCAAAAACATTAGCGCGAGAAGTCGCGGCCTTTGGTATTACTTCAAATATTATTGTTCCAGGAAGAATTGATACAGATCGCATTCGGGTTTTAGATGAAGCCAATGCAAAACGACAAAGTAAACCCATTGAAGAAATTGTCGCTTCTAGTATTAAAGCTATTCCTATGAGTCGATTAGGAACTCCAGAAGAGTATGGTGATACAGCGGCCTATTTGGTCAGTCAGCCTGCCTCCTATATCACTGGCACCATCACGCGAGTAGATGGCGGACAACTTGGAACGATTTGATTAATACTTTGGTTAATTTCGGTTGTTCAACTCTCAAGAGTGGCACGTGTATAGGTACTCTTGATAGTGACTCTTGATAGTGACTTTTGTAAAGTTACTTTTATATAGTTACTTTTGCATACTTACTATTGTACAAATCTCTCGTTACCAATAATACCCACTTTGCTAAATCCTGATTTTTGAGTCATCGCCATGACTGACATCAAATATTTGTAAGGTGTCTTTTTACCCGGCTTAATGTGAAACTCAGGCTGATCCTCAATATTACTAGTCTTTAATGCATTTAACTTATCTTGTATCTCTTCGCGACTTAACATTTGTCCATTCCAAGAAGTGCGTCCCTGCTCATTGATTTCAATATAAATGATCGTTGGAGATTTGATCACTTGAGGCGGTGTTGTCGTTGGCATATTCATGGCAACAGCATGCATTTGAGGTGGTATGGTAATAATTAACATCACCAGCAGAACTAGCATCACATCAATCAAAGGTGTCGTATTAATTTCCATGATGACATCATCTTCATTGGAGTGTAGATTAAATGCCATATTCTTATCCTTTTGCTGGAGGCTCAGTAAGAAAGCCCACCTTAGCAATCCCCGCGCGTTGACAATCCAAAAGAATCTTGGCGATTGATTCAAACTCAACATCTTGATCACCCCGAATATGAACTTCCGGTTGCGGCATTTGCAATGACACCTCTTTTAGCCGAGCCACTAAGTCTCGATCATTTTTAACTTGAAAAGAATTCCAAAAAATATCGCCTGATTTATTCACTGAAATATTAATATCCTGAGGCTTTGTAATTCTTGGCTGATTACTCTCTTTAGGCAAAACTACCGAATGCGTTTGAACCGCAACTGGAATTGTCATTAAAAAGATAATAAGGAGTACCAACATCACATCCACTAATGGCGTAGTGTTAATCGTAGCCATGACCTCTTCTTTTTGTGAAGGCAGTTTTATCATATTTTTCTTTAATAATTACTGAGGTTTAATACCACCCAGTAGGACCTTCTCTAGGTCGGCAGAAAATGAACCGACTTGCGCCATCGCTGATTTATTTCTTCTAACAAGCCAGTTATAGCTAAGAACTGCCGGAACTGCTACTGCTAAACCCAATGCAGTCATAATCAATGACTCACCTACGGGTCCAGCAACTTTATCAATCGAAGCTTGACCTGCGATGCCGATCGCTGTGAGCGCATGATAAATGCCCCATACAGTTCCAAAAAGACCAATGAAAGGAGCAGTTGAACCTACCGTAGCTAAAAAGGCCAAGCCAACTGACAGCCTAGATTGAATCTCTTCAATGGAACGATTAAATGAGATTTCCACCCAAGTATTGAGTGGTATTTTGGCAGCTAAATCACCATGATGCTCATTCTTAGCGGCGATGGCTGTTTCAGCGACGTATCTAAATGCACTGTCTTCGTCCATGCTTTGTAAAGCGGATTCAAGATTAGGAGCTGACCAAAACTCAATCCTAGTTTTTTTTGCATTACTAAACAATTTACTTTGCTCTAAGTACTTGTTAAACAGAATTAGCCAGCTGCCAACCGACATCACCAAAAGAATGATCAGTGTCCCTTTAGCAATCCAGTCACCTTGATCAATGATTGCCATCAATCCATAAGGATTTGCGGGGCTATCAGTTGCATTATTTAAATCCTGTGCAAATGCATTTACACTAATAGCCTGGCCAATAGCCATTATTAATAAACTTGCTACATATTTAATTTTCATTTGAAAACTCCTTTTTAATTTAAACGCCAAACGTATTTAATGCGCGCCCAGGACTCTACGGGTTGACCATTTTCTCCAGTACCCGCTTGGAACTTACATAATCCAAGTGCTTCACGAGCAGCGACATCTAAACGACGATGACCACTCGATCCTAAGACCTTACTTTCTCTAATCTTTCCATCAGCTGCAATTAAGAACCCAACCACAACCGCACCTTCTTCTCCTGACTGCCTAGATGCTTCCGGATACATTGGTTTTTGACAACCACCACTCATATCTAACTTAGCTGAATTAACAATGGCTGGTGGTGCACTTGGAGCTGGCGGCTCAGGTGGAGCTGTCACTGTTGCTTGAATACTCGAAGTTGATATCGGTGGTGTTACTTCTGATTTGGCAACATAAACCTTAGGAATAACTTTTGGCTTTGGGATTTCTGGTTTAGGAACCTTTTTAATCTCTTCGATTAATGTTGCATTCATCGGCTCTGATATAAATGCTGCCGCTTTTCGTGCTAACCCTGAAACCAAAAGCCAAATGATGAGCAAGTGAACAAGTACTGCAGCACATATAACAACAATGGAACTAGAAGACTTGACAGTTGGATTGATAAAACTCATTAGTGGGTCACAATAGATAAAATTTTGTTAGATATTGCACTTAAATAAGTACAAGAAAACTCACTAGAAAAACATTCTGTGCTAGTAAAAAGGGAGAGAAGCTCTCTCCCTTTTAAACTAACTAATTAGAAATTCAAGAAAAATGATAACGAGGTAAATCGTCCTGCACTGTAAGTCACCGTATCATTATTTAATGTTACGCCATCTTTATTTAGACCTGGATTATTAGGGTCAGAGTTAACACCTGCTGGAGAATAAGATGTTAAATAGATCTTATTAAAGACGTTATCAATACCAAATTGAACACGTGCGGACTTAGCGAAACTACCTAAATTTTTAAACTCGTAATTTGCATATAAACCAGTCAAGTAAATCTCAGGAATTTGTCCCCACTGATTAGTAGATCCATTATCAAGCCACTGAGGACCGACACGTTTGACAGTACCACCTACAGTCCAGTCAGATTTT
>CAIJNI010000003.1 GCA_903821995.1 uncultured beta proteobacterium | reverse complement strand
TTGCCCAAGAGGGCCAATCTGCAACACCAACAGATTCATGTGCTACGGCGATTTCCATTGCTTCTTTGTTGATGAGGTAGCAAGCAGCATACGCGGGCGGAATAATCGCTTTTTTATCCAAGCCTGTTTTCCTCCATAAAGACCAAGCCGGGGAATAGAATGTCCATATGGTAGGTCTTGATGTGGGCACAATCGATTCAATCACCCCCTCAAAATATTTTTGATCTTGTATGACGACGTCATCTTCTACCAAGAGCGCAATTTCCGCCCCTTGCAGGAGAGCATTTTTGTAACACTTTTGGTGACTTTCAGTAACGCAAACTTCGGTGGGGGTGACTTTTCTTCCCAAAAGTAACTGACCGCAAATTAATCTCTTTTTTAATACACTTTCTAGAATTGTAGAAGGGGTAATCGCACTTATTACTTCGTGGTGATAAATCCCCTTGATCAAATCAAGATCAGAGATCAAAGACGAGTTACGAGGGATACTGTCAACGGCAATTATGTAGCTCGAAATCTGCAGATTCAATTTCCCCTCCTTATCTACAAATCTATCAAAAAAGACAAATGATCTGGTCTGATTTGCGGTAAATGAGCAATAATTAATCATATGACCTATACACCGGGTATTGAGATTGTAATCATGGCACGGGATCGGCCTGAATATTTAAGAAAAGCAATGGATGCCATAGAAAAGATTGACTTTGGCGTCCCCGCACATTTGGTCATTTCGAATAACTCTGCGACTTGCGCACCTTTGATCGACGTGGATGAGACCAAGTGGGAGATAAGAAATCGAGAGCAAAATTTAGATCCTCACACGCACTTTGCATATATAGTTGCCGAATCGAAATTTGAGTGGAGTTGCATCACTCATGATGATGACGAACTGCTGCCACATTTTGGCAAATTATTCCGGAACCATCATGCAAACCCTGAAGTTCGATTTATAAGTGGATTATCTTCAATCGTCAATTTGAGTGTTGACTCATCCGCAAACGTTGGCTACCAAAATCGAATCGCGAGATCTGGCATTACAGAGGAACTACAATATAGATGCTCAGATTTCTTACTCGCGCAATTTAAGGTCGGATCGCTTTTGCCTTTCTCTGCTATCGCGGTTCGAACAGAGTATTTATGCATACCAAATAATGAAACTGGGTTCGCAGGTGATTATTATTTTGCAATGGCTATTTGTTCACGGAAAGTTTCTAGAGTTGAATCGAGTCTTGTTTATGATTCGCTAAATCCCATCATAAATTACAACTTGCACGAAGAACAAGATTCCCAAAACCCTCGCATGCGATATGAGTTGCCGATATTATCGGCAATCTGCAGGTTTCAAATCTTGGACAAAAATCGAGAACTTGTAGAAGATATATCGTTCCTGAAACTTATTTTACAATCTCTCTACGGAATACGCTTGGCAAAAATCGGTGGAGGTACCAGCCGCAAGTGCATCGTTGATTTCGAGAGGTTATTCATAGCGAGCACACTCTTTCAAAGAAGAAGCGTACTTAAATTTCTACTCTTCAGAATTGGCCCATATGCACTCGGGATGACATCCCTTGCCGACATGGCTGAGAAGATTAAATGGAAGATCCGCAGTTTTGCCTAGCTAGCTTTCCAAGTTGCATTAGGATTGTGTCCATCTAAAAGGGAGTACTTGTGAACAAGAGTAAAGCAATCAGGCAAAGACAACTGAAACTTGCGTTTCCGATATTTTTTCTTTCTTACTACTTTTCTGAAGTTGTATCGGGTTGGCCTCTATTACGTCACATGGGCCTTCGTGGCGGTCGTAATTTTGAAGATTTTTATGCGATTCTTGAGTCTGCTCGATGCAAACCAGGCAGCTTTTATCCGGGAACTAATCAACTCTGTATTTTCCCGTACGGATCATCTCTCCGCTGGTTTCTAAAGATTATCCCGATTCCCCTAGCGCATTGGAACGCAATTGGATGGCTGCTGATTGTAACCATTGGTCTTTTGCTTTTGCTCATCATAACAATCGGCCAAGAAGTGAACGTATACAGCCTTGTTTTCTATATAGTCATATTTTCATCTCCCCCGATAATTCTTCTGCTAGAACGTGGAAATTTTGATGCGGTAATGGTGTGCCTTGTTTGTCTTGCGGGATATTCATTCGGGAAAGAAAAAGTGTTTACAGGCATACTTCTTATTTTCATTACAACCCTCTTCAAATTTTACACGCTGCCTCTTTTGTTCTTACCAATCTTTTTAGTAAAAAAAATATCGGTGAAGATTGCATCAGGATTTGCAATTGTGGCTTCATTATTAACAATCTATTTTGATCGTTCGGTAATCTTCAGCGGCACACACATAGGTGCATTCGCTGCATTTGGAACTCCTGTCTATGGAAGTTACTTAAAAAAGATTGATCATAAGATTCAGCTGAATTACTCCACGGAGCATATTTTTGGTTTAGCTTGCTTTGTCGTTGGTCTTCTTTTGGCAATATTTTTTGTGAAGAGATCCTGGTTGGCTATTCCGAGAACGACTTCGACTTCAATTGAAGGTCGTATTGACACTAGAAACTGGATTTATTTGCTTACCGCTGGGGCCACTATCTCTTGCTTTATCACATCAAATAACTTTGATTATCGCCTTATTTATTTCTTTATTGCATCTATCGTTTATCTGCAGATTCGCCAAATTTCTAGAAAGGAAAAATATATTTTCGCATTACTTGTAGTTGGTGTAGCGTGGATGAATTACGATGTTTGGTCATTAGAACCATTCGGTAATACTGCCCTCTTTATTCTTCTAATTTTTATGATTCTTGATATATATAGAACGTTTTTTAACTTTCGCAAATTTCAAATTTGATGGGAAGTGCATTTTTGGAGGAAAATATATCGAATGGTCGTGATGTGATTTTTACGTTGACGCGTGGGTACGGCTGGCTACGCAAATACCGCTACCGATTTCTTATTCGCCGCAATTTGGCTCTAAAAAAAGTTTTACTTTATGGGCCACATGTATATGACCAAATCCTCTTTCACGAAGGCAACATTGGTGCATTCGATCAATTCCTGATCAAATTCTTTTCAAATGATTTTTCGATTCAATTTGTAAATATCAGCGAAGATTTTCGGATACCGCCTGGATTGATATGGAGCGGGATGAATCCTTTTGGGGTTGGGTACTCTCTGATGTGTCGCTTTAATTATTTACATGTGTGGAAGTATTTAAAAGGATACGGTACTGCAATTCGCATTGACGAGGATTGCGAGCTCCTGCAATTTCAAAACTCAGATATAAAGGATATTTTGATAACAGGAGCTATTTCTGAGGAAGCCTACCTCCCAACTAATGAATCATTGCTTCCTTATTTGGAATCATTTGGCTTAAATGCTTTTTATGACCACAAGTTTCCGTATACGAATGTTTATGCGACGAGAGTTGAATTTTGGTTACGAAAAGACGTTCAAGATTTTTTGAAGGGAGTCGCGTCTCAAGAACTATCTCTAGAGGATCGTTGGGGTGATCTGCCCGTTTTGGGCGTAGCGTTAAAAGCGTTTGGTGGCTGGAAGAGCCATCAAGGAATCGACCCAACGATTTCCTACAGGCATTTGAGTCACAATGCATTAGTTCGCGGGGGCGAGATCTTCCCAGTTTAGTTAATCGTAGTGGTGAGATTGGCGTAGATTTTTTTATGACTCCCTAACATTTTTTCGACGCTAAATTCTTTTAAAGCTCGTTCTCTAGCGCTGTTTCCCATGGACTTCCTTAATTTGGCGTCGGAATTCAACCGTTGTACAGCCTGAGCAATCTCCTTAACATTTTTAGATGTCAGAATTCCGGTAACACCATCCTGCACAACTTCACCACTCGAACCGACATCAGTTGCAATCGCGGGAAGACCTGCTAGCTGCGCTTCAATCAACGCGATTGGCATGCCTTCATTATCGGATGTGGATAGAGCGCAATCGATAGCTGACCAGAATTCATCGGCCTTCGACCAACCAATCACTGTGACATTTGAGGGAGCGTTTTTTCGAATTTGCTCCAAGAGTTCTCCGCCACCTGCCATGACAAAATTCACAGAAGGTAAGAACTGTGCAACCCGTAATAACAATGCAGGATTCTTTACCAAAGACATTCGAGCCAACCAACCAAAGAGAACTCCTTCATCTGCGAGGCCTAAATGAGTTCGCGCCAGACTCTTCTGGTGGTGGGGAAGTGGCTTCACCCCCGGTGCAATTGAGGCCCA
>CAIJNI010000002.1 GCA_903821995.1 uncultured beta proteobacterium | reverse complement strand
CATGTCCTTCAACCCGGAACAGGGCCGAGTACCCTTTCTAATTATGTAAGTATCAAAGTTTTGCTCGGTGATCTCTACACACTTTGGACTAGCGGCGGTAGCCTGGGGACTTATACAGCAACTGACGCCAACGAAAAGTCGGTGACTTTTGATGGTAGCAATACTGTGCGCCTGGACAACATAACCATGCCTGCAAATAGCGTGTATCCTATAAATCTGGAATTCAGATTGCTTCCGGATGCAGATGGTAGACAAATGCCATGGGAAACGATACATTTCAGGCAGCTCACTTCTGGCGCTCATGTAGATACTTTAATAGACAGTGTCAATGTGACTTATGTTGACTCTGTTACCGATACCGTAACGCATATAGTGACTTACGACACAGTTAATACGGTTCTTCACGACACTACCTATCACTCCGATAGTGTTTATGCCAATTTTTCTTTACAAGTACAATATGAATCACCAAGCAAAGGCGTACTTGCGGTGACTGAAATATCGAACGGCCCTTCAGGTGATTGTGAATACGCAGAAATGGTAGTTGCAAATTGTGGAACAGATCAAAATCCGGTTGTAGATGTAAGCGGTTGGATATTGGATGAGCATAAGAGAAGATATTATACCTGCTCATTTCCATATAATTACCTTAAGAACTTGCACAGGCCACCATCTTTTTATGCTATTAAGGTAAAGAAAAAGAAAGTTTTGAAGTTGAAAAAGGTTATTACTCTAAAATATCATTTCAAAAATTAGTATCATTTCATTAACGATATACTTGGGCAAATTGCATTTATTGAAAAATTTGATAAAGATCAGGATGTGCCACTCCTGGTTCCTGCTGATGTTTTGAATATACCATATGTTAAAGATATAATTGGCAGAAGCGCCAAATTAAGAAACAGGAAATGGATTGCTCATGAACCAAATACGATTATTGAAGCGGAAACAATAATAAGTGCTAAAAACCTTCCTAGTACAAAGGAAAACTTCACGGGTATACTGGACTTATTAGAAATAAAAAATGATGAACCTGGTACACATGTTGGAAGAAAAATATTTTTAAAGAGGTCAGTTGATCAGGGTAGAATGATTTCTAATGCGGAGGAGATAGAAAAATTAATGGAGGCACTGGGTTTCGAAATAGTTGAGAATGGTCTGCTAAATTTTGAAGAGCAGCTTAATCTTTATAGATCAGCTGCAGTAGTAGTGGGTATTCACGGCGCCGGATTGATTAATTTAATATTTCGCTACCCGTTAAATTGTCACCTGATAGAAATATTTCCATCCGACTGGATTGAACCACATTATTACTTCCTTTCTAACCAATTGGGATATAAATATAATTGTGTAGTAGGCGATGCTATGATATACGGAGGATTTTACTTAAACCCTGACAGTTTTTTGGCCGATTTAAAGAGTTTTGGGTATTAAATTTCATCCGGGTATCGTACCGGCTTATCAACTTTTTAAATAATTTTCAGCATTTATTTCCTCCCGTTCAAACACGGTAAGCGGGTTCTGGCAATTGTCCCATAAACTTTTCACCCCCAACTCCTGTTCATTAAAAAAACATAAACCAATGTCATCAACAACAAAACCCGCAACCACCTTCAAAATAGGTGGCGATATCGAAATTAACCGCCTCGGCTACGGCGGCATGCAACTAACCGGCCCCGGCGTTTGGGGCGACGTAGAAGACCGCGACAATGCCATAAAACTACTACGCCAGGCAGTTACAAGCGGCGTTAACTTTATTGATACCGCCGATGCATATGGCCCCCACACTAACGAAACCCTCATTGCCGATGCACTGCATCCAT
>CAIJNI010000001.1 GCA_903821995.1 uncultured beta proteobacterium | reverse complement strand
TCATCCTAACAGCCACCCGTATGATTCAGACTTGATTTCCTACGATGTAACATCCCTAAAAGCAAATTACTTGTTACCCAAAAAAAGATTGGCAAGCATCACAGATGGAAATATGGCATTAGCGGGCTTATTGCTAATCAAAAGAGAGTCATTAGCTTCACTACAGACTACGAAGAATGAAATTATTGAAGCAATTTTTGACTCCAGCGAAACCGTATCAGATATAAAGGTATGGCCAGTACTTGACACTATCATGGATGTTGGAACAATTGATCGACTCGTAAAAGCAGAGGGAATCGACACTAAATTTAGTGAGAGCCCATCACGTGTTATTTTTCTAGATTTGGATGGGACGATTCTGGAAAATCAAGAGATTAAAACCAGAAATTCAAATATCGAGATTAGCCCTAGGATCCTAAATGAGTTGTCCGCGATTTGCGAAGCACATGTCCCCATCTTTATTGTAACGAATCAGCCAGGCATAGCAAAAGGCTTTTTCACCTGGGACGATTTCAACCAATTTCGATGTCGCCTTGAATCAGTTTTGAGCGAAAAAAATGTATACATATCTAGATGGTTTGTTTGCCCCCATCATCCAGATTCGGGTTATCCAAATGAGATAAATGCGCTCAAAATGGAGTGTGAATGTAGGAAACCTGGAAATAAATTTGCAAGAGAATCTGCAGATGACTATCAAATTGATCTAGAATCGTCCACAATGATCGGAGACACTGACGCAGATGCCGGGTTTGCCAAAGCCAGTGGTATGCGCTTTATAAAAGTACACCTAGGCCATGATGGGCTTCAGAATCAAAGCACCAATACTTGGGATGCACTACACCAGGTGGTGTCAATTCGATGATTATTGTGCGGACGCCCCTCAGAGTCAGTCTATTTGGAGGCGGAACTGACATAGACCCTTATATGACAAAATTTGGGGGGAAAGTCTTGAGCTTTTCCATAAACAAGTACATCTATCTTTCAATTCACCCACTTGTAGAGTCTCAAGATGTGATGCTGAAATATTCGATAAATGAACGTGTTAGCAAACCAAAACAAATCCAACACAAAGTGTTTCGTGTAGTCTTAGAAGAGTATGATTTAAAGGGTATCGATATAGCTATCAGTTCCGATATTGCTGCTGGAACAGGCTTAGGGAGTTCTTCAGCGTTTACGGTAGGCCTTATACATTTAGTTGAAGAATATCTTGGGAAAAAACCTTCAAAGCGCTATTTAGCGAATAAAGCATGTGCTGTTGAATTGGATATGCTTAAAGAACCAATTGGGATTCAGGATCAGTTTGCAGCGGCTTTCGGGGGAATAAATATCTTTGAGTTTAATTCACAATATGACGTTGCTGTTCAGCCAATTTATCCCGAAGAACAAATGTTAAAGATTTTGTCCTCCAACATGCTTCTTGTTAGAGTCAAAGGTGAACGCTCAGCGAGTGCACTACTATTGAAACAAAGAAGCACGATGCACCAAGAGGAAGTGATTGAAAACCTCAATAGTATTAAAGATTTGGTTGACTATGGAATTGAAGCATGGAAAACTTCTGCGAAGGAATTGGGCAAACTCCTCGATAAAGGGTGGAATTCAAAAAAGAAATTGTCTTCTTCAATTTCGAATAAAGAAATCGATCTTATTTACCAAAAATTGATAGGCGCAGGGTTTTACGGGGGTAAATTACTTGGAGCTGGAGGAAACGGATACCTCCTCATGGTCGGTGGCGAGGCCGTAGTTGCCAAAACTCATTTATCTAAAGAATATTTGACTTTGACATTGAATTTAGACACAAATGGCTCTCATGTAATTTACACTTCGTAACATGATTAACTTCAAAGATTATGTAGATGCACATGATTCAGCACTAAGAACAGTCAAGCCTGAAGATATATCTGCATTCGCTGAGTCAATTCGTAAAGTTTTTAATAGGGGTGGAATTTTGTGGACGGCCGGAAATGGTGGGAGTGCTTCAAATGCCTCGCATGCTCAATGTGACCTGTCTAAAGGAGTGTTTAGCAAGCAAGTGATTAAGCCACGTGTCATCTGTTTGAGTGATATGACTGAAACAGCTACTGCGTGGGCTAATGATGAAAGCTATGAGCAAGGGCTCGCGAATATGTGCC